>JBNKGB010000014.1:0-63835 GCA_050289605.1 Roseibium sp.
CCGTGCGGCCGGAAAAGCGGTGATAGGAAATGTACCTGTCGATCGGGATCAGGACGTCTGCTTCGGTTTCATCGCTTGCGCCGTCCGGATCTGCCCTTTCGGGGCCGAGAACCCGGGCCGTCAGATAAGAGGACGTGACGTGGAGCCTGTCGTTTTCGTCTCTGGAAACTTTCTCCAAAAGCGTAAAGCGCGACAGGTTCTGCCAGCTTTGGAAGCTCAGATCGTGGCCCTGCACGATTTTGATGCCGTCCCGGTGGAGTTCGAGATAGCCGGTTTTCGGAGGATTTCGCAGCAGTTGAAACATGTGCAGGTAAAACACCGCGCCTAAAGCCAGATAAAACATGAACCCAAATCGGGAATTGTTCAGAGCGGCATAAATCAGAACGCCGACAATGCCATATAGGACCAGCGGGGTTCCGAGAATGCCGAGGCGGTCTCTGATCGGATCAGGTTTCAAAATCAGTTTGTCGGACATGAAAATTCGATTGTTCCAAATAGACTTGGGTGAGGAATCAAACCGGTTCCGTCATTCCGGGTCGGCGTGCACCTTACGTTGCACCTGTCCGAAATGACCGAGGTTCGGACCTAAGCCGTTTCCTTCACCCCGTACCGCGCCAGGAACATGTCGACGCTTTCCTCGATGATCTTTTCCATCTCGGCGCGCTTCGTGACCCGGCCGGAATGAATGTTGGGATAGAAGGAGCGGGACTTGATGAGGCCCAGGAACTGGGTGGCCGCAAGCGATGGATCGTCGGCGGAGAGCTTGCCCTCCCGGGTCGCCCGTTCCATGAATTCGGTGAAGACTGAGAGCTTGGTCAGGCGGCTGTCCATGTCGGCGGCAAGTTCCGGATCGCGGATGGTCTCGCTCATCACCATCCGGGCAAGGCTCATGAAACAGGGATTGATCATCAGCTCGCCTTCCGCCCAGCCAAGGCGCACCAGGGCTTCACGGATCGGCAGGTCCGGATCATGAGGAACTTCCAGGGCGGAGTTCACCTGGTCGGCGAGGCACTGGTTGATGGCCTTGAAGAGGACGTCCTTGCTTTCGAAGTGATTGTAGACTGTCCGCTTGGAAACCTGCGCCCGTTCGGAGATGCGGTCCATGCTGGCGCCGGCATAGCCCTTTTCCTGGAACTCCGCGATGGCAGCTTCCACGATCTGCTTTTTCTTCTGGTCTGATACGGACATCTTTATCTCATGGTCACCCCGTTCGCAGTCTGTCTTCCGACAGTGCCTCCCACCCCTTTCATCCCAAATATCCTGTCCTATGTAAACTAGGGCGTTTACAGACGGATCGCCAATCATTACACTGCACCGTGTAGTTTACATCCTTTAGCCAGTTTGGGCGAGCCAAAGGAGCCTCCTCCACATGTCAGTCACTCTTACGATCAACGGGGAGACGCGCGTGCTGAACGCCGATCCCGAAAGCCCGCTTCTGTGGGCCCTGCGCGACGAACTTGGTATGACCGGGACCAAGTTCGGCTGCGGTATTGCTTCCTGTGGTGCCTGCACCGTGCATCTGGACGGCGAGCCGATCCGGTCCTGCCAGACCATGGTCGGGGACGTCGAAGGCGCCAACATCACCACCATCGAAGGTATCAACGGCAAGGCCGCCGCAGCCGTGCAGGCGGCCTGGAACGATCTGGACGTGCCGCAGTGCGGCTATTGCCAGTCCGGCCAGATCATGTCCGCCGCGGCGCTGCTCGCGGAAAACGATAACCCGAGCGACGAGGACATCGACGATGCGATGAGCGGCAACCTGTGCCGCTGCGCGACCTACGCCCGGATCCGCAAGGCGATCCACCTCGCCGCCGACAAGATGGAGGGCTAAGCCATGCTGCATCTTTTGCAAAAACCTCTCGAAGCCGCAAAGCCGACCCGCCGCACATTCCTGAAGATGTCGGCGGGCACGGTCGGCGGTCTTGTCCTCGCCCTCAACCTGCCGCGTTCGTCCGCGTCGGCCGCCGAGGGTGACTTTATCCAGCCCTTTGTGCATATCCGACCGGACAACACTGTCATCGTGCTTTCCAAGCATCTCGACAAGGGCCAGGGCACGGCCACCGGACTTTCCACCCTGGTCGCGGACGAGCTAGACGCCGCCAGGGAGCAGGTCGCCGTCGAATTCGCTCCGTCCAACCCGCAAGTCTACGCCAACACGCTGTTCGGCGTTCAGGGTACGGGCGGGTCCACTGCCATGGCCAACTCCTTCATGCAGTACCGGCAGGCGGGCGCCGCGGCAAAGGCGATGATCGTGGCCGCCGCCGCGAAGGACTGGGGCGTTCCGGCCGGGGAAATCACCGTGTCGAACGGTGTCGTCTCCCACTTCTCCGGCAAGTCCGCGACATTGGGCGAACTGGCGGGCCTTGCCGCCCTGGAAGACGTTCCCGCGGAACCCGTCCTGAAAACGCCGGACCAGTGGGTCTATATCGGCAAGTCCTTTCCACGCCTTGACGTGAAGAACAAGACGGTCGGCGCTCCGAAGACCTACACGATGGACTTCCGGCGCGACGACCTGCTGGTCGCGACCGTCGCCCGCTCGCCGCGATTCGGCGGCAAGGTGAAATCCTTCGATGCCACGGAAGCCCGAAAGGTTCCGGGCGTCGTCAACGTGCTCCAGATCCCGAACGGGGTGGCGGTGATCGCCAAATCCACCTGGCCGGCGATCAAGGCTCGCGGCCTCATCGAAATCGAGTGGGACGACAGCGAGGCGGAAACCCGCTCCAGCGATGCCATGATCGCGGAGCTGAAGGACATGACCGCGAAGCCGGGTCTGAAGGTGCGCGAGGACGGTGACGTCGATGCGGCGCTTGCAAGCGCGGCAAAGGTAATCGAGGCCGACTACGAGTTTCCGTTCCTGGCCCACGGCACCATGGAGCCGCTCGATGTCGTTCTCCATTTCGATGGTGAGAGCGCGGAACTGTGGCTCGGTTCGCAGATCCAGACCCTCGACCACAACGTCGCCGCCGCCGTGCTCGGCATTCCCTTCGAGAAAGTGAAGATCAACACGCTCTGGGCGGGCGGCTCCTTTGGCCGCCGGGCACAGGCGGACAGCCATCCGGTCGCCGAAGCCGCGACGCTGGTCAAGGCGATGCAGGCCGCCGGCATGGCACCGGCGCCGGTGAAGATCGTGTGGACCCGTGAGGACGACATGACCGGCGGTTACTACCGCCCGATGTCGGCGCACAGGATCAGGGTCGGTCTCGACGCGGAAAACAACGTCACGGCGTTCAAATACAACATCGCGGCGAAGTCGATCATCAAGGGAACGCCCTTCGAGCCGATGCTCATGCATGAGGGCGTCGACCACAACATGACCGAGGGGGCGCATGACACGAGCTATGCCTTCCCGCTCATGAACATGGACCAGGCCTATCAGGAAACGAAGGTTCCGGTGCTGTGGTGGCGGTCCGTCGGCAACACCCACACGGCCTATGTCATGGAAACCATGATGGACCGCATCGCGCGGGAGGCCGGCAAGGATCCGGTCGCCTATCGCCTCGAGATGATCAAGGACGATCCGCGCAAGGTCGCCGTTCTGAAACTGGCCGCCGAAAAGGCCGGTTGGGATACCCCTGCCCCTGAAGGCCGCCATCGTGGCGTCGCCGTTCACAAGTCCTTCGGGTCCTATGTGGCGGAAGTGGCGGAAATCTCCTTCCGCGACGACGGCACCGTGAAGGTGGAGAAGGTGACGGCGGCGGTCGATTGCGGCATCCCGATCAACCCGGACAACATCCGGGCGCAGGTCGAGGGCGGCATCGGCTACGGCCTCGGTGCGATCCTGCGCAATCAGGTGACGCTGGAGGACGGGGTCGTGCAGGAGACCAACTTCGACACCTATGAGCCGATCCGGATCTCCGACATGCCGGAAATCGAGGTGCATATCGTACAATCGAGCGAAGCGCCGACGGGCATCGGCGAACCGGGCACGCCGCCGATCGGTCCGGCCATCGCCAATGCGATTGCCGCGGCCAGGAACGAATGGGTCACAAGCCTGCCCCTGGCGAAGGCCGGTCTCGTCTGATGGACCGCACACCTGAACCCGAAAGGCCGCCCCCGGGCGGCCTTTTTGCGTTAAGGGCACCGGCACGCGAATTCGAACCGGGTGGCACGCTCACTTGCGGTATTCCTCCGGAACGAAGAACGTGTAGTCCCGGTCGGCAACAGCTGCATGGCATTCGTGGCAATAGAGCACGAAGTCGGAATTGTCGCCCGTCGTATCGCCGAACAGGGACCCGTCCGGAATCACCATGAAATAACGCCAATCCGCGGTTTGCGGGCTTGTGCCCTCGGGGAGCTTTTCCATGGCGAAAAGGGCGCCCGGAAAGATGTCGCCGTCGTTGGTGACGGTCATGCTGTCCTTCGCCAGCACCGATCCGGCCGGCAGGAGCTCGCCCTCACCGAGGGTGCTGTAGTTGACGGCCTTGGTATTGGCATAGCTGTTGACATAGCGCTGGCCGTGGGTGGCCGAGTTGTAAGGAGCGTCGTTGTAGATTGCCCAGGACTGGTAGTTCCGGATTTCCGGCAGCTCCGACAGTGCGTAGCTGGCCGCCATGCGCTCCTTGAGGCCTTCGTAGATCCGCCGGGCCTCTTTTTTGGATAGCTCGGCCGGATTGTCGATCGCGATGTGGCTTTCGGGGATCGGGACTTGGGCAAGGGCGGCCGCACATACGAGGAAAAACGCGAGTCCCCCGCTCGGCACGCCAAAGGATTTCACCATGGTCTGGTTCCTTCCAACGGATCGTTTGCCGTTTCCTGCCTATGGGAAGGTGGCCTCGACAAAGCGGCCATGCGAAGGGCCGGGCATCCGGGTTCAAACGCAAATTATCCTGCTTGACGCGTTGTTGGTCAAAGGGTCACGGTCAAAACTTACGTAACGTTAATTTGTGTTGGCCACGGGGCAAATGCAACCGGCCTCAAGGCAATGTGTCCGGTCAAGGCGGAAAAATCGGTAACGCCCGCCATCTGCCGCGTTGCCCGTCCCGACGTCCGTGGTTTCGGTTTCGCAGCTGCTTTCAAATGAAAACGGCGGCCGATGGCCGCCGCATGGAATGCAGGTATCCTGGATATCTTCAGGAGGCCGCCAGGGCGTCCCGTTCCTTCTTGCGCATGCGCTCCGAGGCCGATTTCAGCTGGCCGCAGGCCGCGAAGATGTCGCGGCCGCGGGGCGTGCGGATCGGCGAGGCATAGCCTGCCCGGTTGACGATGTCGGCGAATTCCTCGATGCGCTCCCAGTCCGAGCATTCGTAGTCGGAGCCCGGCCACGGGTTGAAGGGGATCAGGTTGATCTTGGCCGGAATGCCCTTCAGCAGGCGCACCAGATCGAGTGCGTCCTGGTTGCTGTCGTTGACGCCTTTCAGCATCACATATTCGAAGGTGATGCGCTTGGCGTTGGAAAGGCCCGGATACTTGCGGCAGGCATCGAGCAGGGCATCCAGGTTCCATTTCTTGTTGATCGGAACCAGAACGTCGCGCAGGTCGTCGCGGACCGCGTGCAGGGAAATGGCCAGCATGCAGCCGATCTCGTCGCCGGTGCGGAAGATTTCCGGAACGACGCCGGAGGTCGACAGGGTGACGCGGCGCTTGGAGAGCGACAGGCCGTCGCCGTCGGTCGCGATCAGCAGCGCCTTCTTGACGTTGTCGAAATTGTAGAGCGGTTCGCCCATGCCCATCATGACGATGTTGGACACCAGACGGCCCTCGGACGGCACGATGGCGCCCTGTGGCGTGTCGGCTTCCGGGAAATCGCCCAGCCGGTCGCGGGCCATCAGGATCTGGGAGAGAATTTCCTCCGCCGTCAGGTTTCGCACCAGTTTCTGGGTGCCGGTATGGCAGAAAGTGCAGGTGAGCGTGCAGCCGACCTGGGAGGAAACGCAGAGCGTGCCCCGGCCTTCTTCGGGAATATAGACGGTTTCCACTTCCACCGGCCGGCCGGCGCCGCGCGGGGGAAAGCGGAACAGCAACTTGCGGGTGCCGTCGACGGAGATCTGCTCGGTGACGATTTCCGGACGTGCGATGGTGAAATTCTCGTCCAGCTTCTGGCGCAGGTCCTTGGCGATGTTGGTCATCTGCGCGAAGTCGGAAACGCCGCGCACATAGAGCCAGTGCCAAAGCTGGGACGCGCGCATGCGCCACTGTTTCTGCGGCACGCCGATGGTGCCGAGCGCTTCGCCGAGCTCCTCGCGCGACAGGCCGACCAAAGTCGGCTTGTCTTCGCCCGGCAGCACGGAATTTGCTGCGACTGAAACTGTCTGCGCGTTCGGATTTTCCCGCGCGATGTCGAGCGTAATCGCCATGTCGTGATCCGTTGTCTCATCCGGCGCAAGTCAGGGCGTTTGGCTTCTGGAGCAACGCGGCCGCCGGGAACCTGTATGTCAGGTCCGCATTCAAGCGTTTCCAAAACCACAAACGGCTTCAAAAATCAAGTTTCCTGACGTGCAGGGGAGCCATGCAGGCAGCGAGCGGCATGCGGCGCCCGAGGCGCCCGACCGGACGCAATCGCCCGGAAGGGCAGTTGCGCCCGACCGGGATCACGTTCGCACAGAGAGGGAAACCGGCAGGTTACTTGCAGGCCTGGCCCGCCGTGTCGATGGCCGCCGTCACGCCGGACAGGGAGAACTTGTAGGTCGTCCGGGTGCCGCGGCTGGATTCGCCGTTCACCGTCATTTCGTGACCGGCCTTCATGGCGGCGATCAGCTGGGCTTCGGTCGCCGCGTTTTCCACCCAGGCACCATCGTTGTTGGTGAAAAGGCTGAAGCTCGTGCCGTCGATATCGACGGACACCGTCGACTTGTCCTTGAACGGATAGCCGACGAGAAGGCTCGGTTCGGAGCTGACGCCCTCGGCCGGACGGGAGGTCACGAAAAAGAACACATCCCCGTGGTTGCGGTCGCCCGGCAACATGGAGGTCGGCTTGGTGAGTGCGTAACAGACCTTGCCGCCGCCGCTGGACAGCGCATAGGACGCCCAATCCTTGTGTTGTTTCAGGAGCGTCGGGGTTTGTGCGAAGGCTGCTACACTCGAAACGGCAAGACCCGCGAGGGCCAGAACCAGCGATTTTGCTTTCATCATCTCCACACCGTTTGGCTATGAGTTTGCTTCAAATTCGATTCAATTGCCGTTTGACATATAAACCTTGCTTTAATGATAACTTAAAGCGGGTTACGAAAGGGTTGAAGCCGACAATTGGTTTCTTCTGTTTGAGGCCTGTTTTTCGGGGTTCATGTATCCGCCTCCCGTCCCCAAGGCTCTTGCGGTTAATCACGGCAAGAGTGTGGCGAACATGCCCGAATACGCGTTTGGATGGTGTTTGCCGGCGCCGGAATGGCTCCGCAGGCCCGGTTTTCCGGTAAAACCGTCATTTGCGGAAAGGTGGGAAAAATGCCGGGAAACGCCAGGTCGGCTCGTCACGCGAAGTGTTTCCGCCTCCATCGACACCGGGCAAATCGCTCATGAGCGTCTGCATGCGGCAAATTTTCTTTTTTCTTTTGCTTCTTTTGGGAGCGCCGCCCCGCGCCGATGCGGACGACTTGCCGCAGGGTTTTGTCTATCTGCGCGATGTCGTGCCCGATATCCGGCAGGACATGCGCTATGCCGGGCGAAACAATTTCATGCGCAAACGCCTGCCCGGTTACCGGGCCGCGGAGTGCGTGCTGACGGAAGAAGCCGCCAAGGCCCTCGGCAGGGTGCAGAATGCGGCGGCCGAGGGAGGGTATTCCCTGGTCGTCTTCGATTGCTACCGGCCGCAGCGGGCCGTCGACGCCATGGTCGCCTGGGTGCGGTCGGGCAGTGGAACCGATCCGGCCTATTTTCCGAATGTCACCCAGGGCCGCCTGATCGAGCAGGGTTACATCGGGGCCAAAAGCAGCCATGCAAGGGGATCGACGGTCGATGTCGCGCTGGATGTCGTCGCCGGGGTGAGCGATCTGACGAAACCGTTCACCGCCTGTACGCGCCGGGACCGGGATACCGGTGATTTCGGCACGCCTTTCGATTGTTTCGATCCTGCCAGCCGGACCGACTCCCAGGCGGTTTCCAAGCGGGCGCGGGCCTTGCGCAAGACACTTCTCGACCTGATGCGGCGCGGAGGCTTCAGAAACTATCCGGGCGAATGGTGGCATTTCACCCTCGCCGGCGAGCCCTATGCCAGGACCGCCTTTGATTTTGTGATCGACCGGCGAAACTGAACCGGAGCATCTGTCAGTCGGCAAACAGCGGCACGAATTCCGTCAGGGCGGTGTCCTGATATTTCGAGCCCGGGAACACGGAACCGATCTCCAGTTCCAGCCAGGTCGTCTCGACGGGCGTCGTAAAGGTGTAGCGCCGGGACTTCATGGTATCGAGCAGGCTGATCGTCTCTTCGGTATTGTCCGACAGGGTGATTCTCGCTGTTTTTATCCGGGCGTTCTTGCGGAAGATGTCCTGGTTCTTGGCGTAGCCGTTAACGATCTCAAATCCGGCCAGAAGGCGGGGCCGGGGGAAGGTGAACAGCACTTTCTCGCCGGTTCCGTTGCCGGAAATGCCCTCGACCCAGGCCGTGGACAGGTTGCCGTCGGTCAGGTTGGCGGGGCCGTAGCGATTGCCGTATTGCGGATCGAGCACCGAACTGGCGCAGATTTGCCAGGATCCGCCGGGAGCGGACGCCGGAACGCAATTGCCGCCCGCAACGCGGGGCGCGGGCTGGTGCCGCGTCGTGGCCAAGACAGACGGGTCGCCGCCTTCCGGCTCGGCGGAGGCGAGCGCGTTGTGCGTTCCCTCGCCGCCGTCGGGTTTGGTGCCGTCGCCGGTCTTGCCGCCGAAATAGAATTCGCCAATCAGGGCTTCGTTGACCCAGGGCAACTGGCGCTCGCCGGTCGACGTGTAGACACTCTCGCGCACGCGGCCGAGAAGATGGCGGACTTCCAGGTCGGGTGTATCAATCAGGCGGGCCAGCGCCTCGGTAAAGGGGCTGTTGCTGCCGCTGCCGTCCAGGGCGGTATCACCCGGTGCAGTCGCAAAGGCGATCATCATGCCGGCGGCATTGGCCTCCAGGCGGGCCAGACCGTTGCTCGCGCCCCGGGACAGGGATCGCGGCAGCGGGTTGTTGCGGCAGGCGTCGAAAAAGACCAGCTTCAGCCGCGCACCGGAAATATCCATGATTTCCAGAAGATCGGTGGCCTTGATGGCCTGCGCCGGCAGGTCGGTCGAGGTTTCGATTTCGGCATCGACGGGCAGCAGCCAGTTGCGACCGTCGACCTGCACGCCGTGTCCGGCGTAAAAGACGAGGGCGACGTCGGCGCCCTGGGCCAGCCGCCCGAACTGCGTGAGCCCTTCGTAGAAATCCTTGCGCGTGCCGTCGACGATCCGGATCACCTCGAAGCCGAGGCCGGAAAGTTTGGAAGCCATGAGATTGGCGTCGTTCGGCGGATTGGCAAGCGCGGGCAGAGGAGAGTAGGCACCGTTGCCGATGACAATCGCGACCTTTCCCGCTGCCATCGCAGCGGTTGGCAGCGCCAGCAGGATCAGCAGCCACAGGCCGGTCGTCAGTCTCAGCAATGCAGACATGAGCTCTCCCCAGATGTGGCAAGGAAATCGCTCTGTCCTCAGGAAGGCAAGGAGTTTTTCAGCACCTGCGCGTCTTTGCTCCCTGGCAGGGGCAAGCTAACGGGGCGGGGCGGTCTCAGGTCCCGGGCACTTTCCGGCCCGAGCGCATGACCGGGCCGCCGCTGACATGCTTCGGCCGCTGGATTTTCGGAGCGCCCGCCGTGATCGAGCGTTCCGCGTAGCGGCCAAGCGCCCGGTGCCGGTCGTACATGACGATGGCGCCGGCCATGGCAACGTTGATGCAGAACTTGGTCGGGATCTTCACCACGTGGTCGCAGCGCTCGAGCATCTCGGGCGACAGGGAGCCGCGTTCGGGGCCGAGCACATAGGCGGCCTGCAGCGGATGGCCGAAGCTCGGCAGGTCGATGGACTCGTCCGTCAGCTCGATGCCGACCAGCTGGCAGCCCTTGGGAAGGTCCATGGTGTCGACGCTGTCCCAGGTGAAGACCGGCAGGTGGCCTGGGCTCTTGGAGGTGTCGGACGGGGGCGCCTTGCGCAGTTTCTGGTCCGCGTCGACGGTGAAGAAGAAGCTCGCGCCGAAGGCATGCGCGGAGCGCATCAGCGTGCCCAGGTTCATCCGTTTCGAGAGGCCTTCGGCCCCGACGGCAAAATATCCGCGCATGTCCCGTTTCCGTTCGTTCATCTCTTTTCCAGTGCCGGTTCTTCGCCATTGCCGGTGTGGCGGTCCTCATACCCTAAAGTGATGCAGCGTCAAAATCCGGCCACCCCGGGGCGCCTTAATCCGGAAAGACAATTTTTGTTTCTGTCCGTCGTTGCTAACCTGCGGAACCCGTTCGAACTCAAGAGGTCTCCCGTGAAAGCCTGTCTTTGCAAATCCTTCGGACCGCCGTCTTCGCTCGTCGTCGAAGAGATGGAGGAGCCGGTCGCAGGGCCGGGGGAAGTAGTGGTGCGGGTGAAGGCCTGCGCGCTCAATTTCTTCGATACGCTGATTATTCGCGGCAAATACCAGTACAGGCCCGACCTGCCGTTTTCCCCGAGCGCGGAATTCGCCGGGATCGTTGAAGCCGCCGGGGAGGGCGTGAAGGATTTCGGACCGGGCGACCGGGTGATGGGCTACATGCGCTGGGGTGCCGCGCGGGAAAAGGTGACCGTGCGGGAAACCGATCTGGTGCGGCTGCCCGAAGACGTGCCGTTCGAGACCGCCGCGGGTCTCAGCGTCACCTACGGCACGACGCTGCATGCCTTCCGGGACCGGGCGGAGCTGAAGCCCGGGGAGACGGTGGCTGTGCTCGGTGCCACCG
This sequence comes from Roseibium sp., assembly GCA_050289605.1. Lineage (GTDB taxonomy): Bacteria > Pseudomonadota > Alphaproteobacteria > Rhizobiales > Stappiaceae > Roseibium. The sequence goes on from JBNKGB010000014.1 coordinate 10,842, forward strand.
GCGGCGTCGGTCAGGCGGCGGTCGAGATCGCGTCCATTATGGGCGCCAGGGTCATCGCCTGCGCGTCCTCGGAGGATAAGCTCGCCTTCGCGCGGTCGCTGGGTGCGGAACTGGCCGTCGACTATTCCCGACAGAACCTGAAAGAGACGCTGAAGGAGCTGACGGGCGGACGAGGCGTGGACGTGGTCTACGATCCTGTTGGCGGAGATCTTTCCGAACAGGCGCTCAGGGCAACCGCCTGGGAGGGCCGCTTCCTGGTGATCGGCTTTGCCGCCGGAGAGATCCCGAAGATCCCGTTGAACCTGGTGATGCTGAAGGGCTGCGACATCCGCGGTGTCTTCTGGGGGGCTGCCCTCGACCGCGACCCGGAAGGCCATCGCCGGAACATGGTGGAGCTGCTGGAATGGGTACGTGAAGGGCGTCTGAAACCGCATGTCCATGCGATCTATGCGCTGGAGGATATCGCCTCGGCCCTGGAGGAAATCGCCGCGCGGAAGGTGCGCGGCAAGGTGATCGTCAGGCCGTGAGTGGTGTGCGGAGTTGCACTGAACTGCGCTTGCAATAGTGCGGCAAAAACATTTTGGAGCAAGAGGCCCATCCTTCGAGACGCCGCTGACGCGGCTCCTCAGGATGAGGTCGTGGGTGTGGTGTGTGTTCGATGAGCTATCAACTTACACATCCTCATCCTGAGGAAGCGCGTAGCGCTGTCTCGAAGGACGGGCCCCTTGCTCCAGTGCGGTAACGAACCGCCTCAGATCGAAAACTCGGCAATCACCGGCGCGTGGTCGGACGGCTTTTCCCAGCCGCGGGCTTCGCGCAGCACCGTGGTGCCCTTGACGTGAGGCTTGAGCGGTTCCGACACCCAGACATGATCGAGGCGGCGGCCCTTGTCGGCGCCGGACCAGTCCTTGGCGCGGTAGCTCCACCAGGTGTAGAGCTTTTCCTCCACCGGAATGAACTGGCGCATGGCGTCGTGCCAACCGCCGGTCTCGCGGATCTTTTCGAAAAGCTCCGTCTCCACAGGCGTGTGGGAGACGACCTTGAGGAGTTTCTTGTGGTCCCAGACGTCCTGCTCATAGGGCGCAACGTTGAGGTCTCCCACAAGGACCGCCGGCCTGGCGGTTTCCTCGCCCTTGAGCCAGTCCATCATTTCCGCCATGAAATCGAGCTTGTGCCCGAACTTCGAATTGATCTCCCGGTCCGGTTCGTCGCCGCCGGCGGGCACATAGAAGTTGTGCAGCCGCAGACTGGAGCCGTTGAAGGGCACGTCCACCGCGACATGGCGGCTGTCGCCCACATTGCAGAAGTCCCGCTTCTCGATGTTGCCGAGGGGCAACCTGGAAAGCGTCGCAACGCCGTGGTAGCCCTTCTGGCCGTTGATGGCCATGTGCGTGTAGCCGGCCTTGCGGAAGGCGTTTTCCGGGAAATTCGCGTCCGGGCACTTGGTTTCCTGAAGGCAGATCACGTCCGGTGCGATTTCGTCGATCAGCTGTTCGACGATCGGCATGCGCAGGCGCACGGAATTGATGTTCCAGGTAACGAGTTTGAGCCGGTCGGTCATGGAAGCCTTGCCAGAAGAGTGCCAGGAAAAATTGCGGGTTCCCAAGACATAAGGATTCGGTTGGGGAGTGCAATGGATTTCGGCACCGCGTGTCTTCGATCCGCCGCAATGCTGACATATTGGCCTGCCTCTTACGATCGCCACGCGATTTGTGAAGAAAATGAGGACCTGTCTACGGTCCGTTAGGAAATCCCGCGCATTTTGGGCGGCAAGAGAAAGCTTTTCTTAACCTTGTCGAGGACGCCGTGCTTACCCTGATCAAGTCCTTCTGTTCCGTTTTCGGCTTCCTGTTCCTGGGTGCCTGCTCGGCCTATGACTTTCCGGATCCGACGCCGGAAGACTATGCCGTGCACGGGATCGACGTGTCCCGCTGGCAGGGGGATATCGACTGGGTCAAGGCCAAGAATGCCGGCGTTGCCTTTGCATGGATCAAGGGCACCGAAGGCGGTGACCATGTCGACCCGCGCTTCGTCGACAACTGGGTCGCCGCCCGCGAGGCGGGCGTCCCGCGCGGAGCCTATCACTTCTATTATTTCTGCCGGCCGGTGGAGGAGCAGATCGCCTGGGTGAAGGAGGTCATCCCGGTCGACCCGCAAGCTCTGCCTATCGTGCTGGACATGGAATGGAACGCACATTCCAAGACCTGCAAGGAAAGGCCCGAGCGCTCGAAGGTTCATCGGGACATGAAAACCTTCCTGGATGAGATGGAAGCGCATTACGGCAAGAGGCCGGTGATCTATTCCTCGGTCGATTTTCACCGCGACAGGCTCGTCGGCGCCTTCAAGGGCGAACAGTTCTGGCTGAGGTCGGTCGCGAGCTTTCCGAACAATATCTACGAGCAGCGCAACGACTGGACATTCTGGCAATATACGGCGGAAGGTCGCGTGCCGGGCGTTCCGGAGGAAGTGGACCGGAACGCCTTCTTCGGCACCAAATCCCAGTTCCGCGACTGGCTCAACGGCACCCTGCAGCGCTGATGCGGTAACCGGCTTCACAGCCTCCTGGCAGGGCGTTAAAGTTTTGCCATCTTAGCGGCGCATATCCCGTGTGCCGGGCAATTCCGCAGGAGCTGAGACAATGTTGATCCGAGTGCCATTTGCGATTTTGGCGCTGTTCGCCCTCATCCTGCCGGCGTCCGCGCAGTCGGGGCCGGCGATTGCCTATGCCACGGCAAACCTGAACATGCGGACGGGACCTGGGACCAATTACCCGGTCGTCACCACACTGCCGCGCGGCGGCGGCGTGACCGTGTTCGGCTGCACGGCCGATTTCAGATGGTGCGACGCCGCCTTCGCCAATGCCAGGGGCTGGGTCTCGGGCAAATATCTCAGCTACGGCGTCGAAGGGTCCTATTACGGACGCCCCATTCCCAATGCGGGGGTCTATATCGGCGTGCCGCGTTACTATCGGGACTATCCGATCTATGGCGGTCCGGCCTATGTCCGGCCGCCCGTCGCGGTTCGGCCGGCCCAGCCGTATTACCCCTATTCCCCGCGCTATCCTTACCGTCGCTACTGAACCGGTGCTACTGGGTCGGCCTTGGTCCCGCCAGCACGAGCGACCAGAACACCTTGTGCTTGGCGCTTGGTGAATAGGCCGTTGCAATGCCGAGCCGGGTTGCGTCCCTGTTCAGCAGGACCTCGTTGTGCTTCGGCGATTCCCGCCAGCCGGAAAAGGCTTCGGCAAAGGTGCGGTATCCGGCGCTGACATTTTCGGCGGCGGCCGTTTTCGGTTCTCCGATGGAGACCATGCGGGCGGCAAGCTGCTGGTTTGCCGCCAGGGAGGCCTTGACGCTTCCGGCGGACGCCATGGCATCCGCCTGGGTCTGGGCGATGCCCGTCAACATCGGATCGGGGCTTACCGGGGGCAGGCCGTTGTTGATCCGGTATTGCGAGATCATCTGGGCAGCGGTGGCCGGGTCCACCTGGCCGCCTGAACTGGCGAGATCCTGGTAAAAGGGCGGTGTCTGGAAACGTTCGCTCTGGCAGGCCGAAACGGCAAGCGTCAGCGCTGCGGCGGCGGTCAACTTCAGGAAGGTCTTGCCCGTCGAGGAAACAAACACGATTTGGCGCTCCGGAAATGTGGGTGCGGAACGAATCGCTCCGGTCCGTCGGTGATGAGGCGACAAGGAAGCAGAATTGCGGCGGCCCGTCGCGTCTTCACCGCTTTCCCCGAAAAAAACCAGCCCGCGGAACGGGCTGGTCAGGCTGCATGAGGCTTATGATAGCCTTCTGGGGAGCTTCAGGTTGGTAACCTCAGTTCAGCGCTTGCTGGCCTCCAGCACGTCGTCGAAGGTCCGAAGACCGGTCGTCGGCGCGCAGACCAAAACGGACATGTTGCCGGGCGCGTGCTGGTTCTTCCACATCTTGGTATGCGCCTTCGGGATCTGGTCCCAGGGGAAAACCTCGGACATGTAAGGATCGATCCGCCGCTCGATCATCAGCTTGTTGGCGGCCGACGCCTGCTTCAGATGAGCAAAGTGCGAGCCCTGCACGCGCTTCTGGTGCATCCACAGATAGCGGACGTCGAAGGTGCAGTTGAAGCCGGACGTGCCCGCGCAGATCACGACCATGCCGCCTTTCTTGCAGATGAAGGTGGAGACCGGGAAGGTCGCCTCGCCCGGATGCTCGAAGACGATGTCGACGTTGTTGCCCTTGCCGGTGATGTCCCAGATCGCCTTGCCGAACTTGCGCACTTCCTGGAACCAGGCGGCGTATTCGGGCGAGTTGACCTTCGGCAGCTGACCCCAGCAGTTGAAGTCCTTCCGGTTGATCACGCCCTTGGCGCCGAGATCCATGACGAACTGGCGCTTGTCCTCGTCCGAGATCACGCCGATGGCGTTGGCGCCGGCTGCCGTGATCAGCTGGATGGCATAGGAGCCGAGACCGCCGGAGGCGCCCCAGACGAGAACGTTCTGTCCGGGCTTGAGCTCGTGCGGGTGATGGCCGAACAGCATGCGGTAGGCGGTGGCGAGCGTCAGCGTGTAGCAGGCGCTTTCTTCCCAGGTCAGGTGCTTCGGCCGCGGCATCAGCTGCTGGGCCTGGACACGGGTGAACTGGGCAAAGGAACCGTCAGGGGTCTCATAGCCCCAGATGCGCTGGGACGTGGAGAACATCGGATCGCCGCCGTTGCATTCCTCGTCGTCGCCGTCGTCCTGGTTACAGTGAACAACGACCTCGTCGCCGACCTTCCAGCGTTTCACCTTGTCGCCGACAGCCCAGACGATGCCGGCTGCATCGGAACCGGCGATGTGATAGGCGGCGCCATGGCCGTCGAAGGGGCTGATCGGCTCGCCAAGGCCTGCCCAGATGCCGTTGTAGTTGACGCCGGCGGCCATCACGAGGATCAGGACTTCCTGGCTGTCCAGTTCCCAGGTCGGAACCACTTCGAGCTGCATGGCCTGCTCGGGCGGGCCATGGCGTTCGCGGCGAATGGTCCAGGCGTACATGTTCTTGGGAACATGGCCGAGCGGCGGGATCTCTCCGATTTCATAAAGGTCTTTCACCGGGGCATCCTCGCGTGTCCGGTTGTCGTTGGCTTCGGCTGCTGCTGTCATTCTCCCCCTCCAAAGGCTTTTGTTGTTGCCGCAGAATTTCGCAATTGCACAAGGCATGATCGGGCTAAAACCCGGATTTGCGCAACTATTGTTCAAATTCCGGCCCTGATCTATTGGACTATTGCTTAACTTGCGTTTTGATGCCAAGCATATTTTGCATTGCACAGAGGGGGTTTCGCAGGCGCGTAATATCCGGCACACTTCCGGACGGGCGGGAAAACGCGGCGAAAACCGGACTGCAAGGAAAGAAAAAACAGGCGGCAAAAGGCCTTAGGAGGAGATAGGGAATGAGCTCAGCGGGAGAGACGAAATCGGAACGGGACCGTCCCTGGATTTTCCGGACCTATGCCGGCCATTCGACGGCTGCCGAATCGAACAAGCTCTACCGTGGTAATCTTGCCAAGGGTCAAACCGGATTGTCGGTGGCCTTCGACTTGCCGACGCAGACCGGATACGACCCGGACGACCTGCTGGCGCGAGGCGAAGTGGGCAAGGTCGGGGTTCCCGTCGCCCATCTCGGCGACATGCGGGCGCTGTTCCGGGACATTCCGCTTGAGCGCATGAACACCTCCATGACCATCAATGCGACCGCGCCCTGGCTGCTGTCGCTATATGTCGCCGCCGCCGACGAGCAGGGCGCGGACCGGAAGCTCCTCAACGGCACCACCCAGAACGACATCATCAAGGAATACCTGTCCCGCGGCACCTATGTATTCCCGCCGTCGCCGTCCCTGAAGTTGACCACGGACGTGATCGCCTGGACCTATTCCAACATGCCCAAATGGAACCCGATGAACGTCTGCTCCTACCATCTGCAGGAAGCGGGTGCGACGCCGGTCCAGGAGCTGTCCTTTGCGCTGGCGACCGCCGTTGCGATCCTGGATTCCATGAAGGCGAGCGGCGCCATTCCGGACGAGGACTTTCCGAAAGCCGTCGGCCGGATCTCTTTCTTCGTCAACGCGGGCATGCGCTTCATCACCGAAATGTGCAAGATGCGCGCCTTCACGGAACTCTGGGACGAGATCTGCCGGGACCGCTACGGCGTCGAGGACGAGCGTTACCGCCGCTTCCGCTATGGCGTCCAGGTGAATTCGCTGGGTCTCACAGAGCAGCAGCCGGAAAACAACGTCTACCGGATTCTGATCGAAATGCTGGCGGTGGTGCTGTCAAAGAACGCCCGCGCCCGCGCGGTGCAGCTGCCTGCCTGGAACGAGGCGCTGGGCCTGCCCCGGCCGTTCGACCAGCAGTGGTCGCTGCGCATGCAGCAGATTGTCGCCTATGAAACCGACCTTCTGGATTACGCCGACATCTTCGAGGGTTCCTCCGAGATCACGCGCAAGGTCGAGGCGCTGAAGGCGGAGGCACGTGAGGAACTGGCCCGGATCGACGCCATGGGCGGTGCGGTCGCGGCGGTCGATTCCAGCTACATGAAACGGCAGCTTGTCGAAGCCAACTCCGCGCGTCTGGCTGCCATCGAGGCGGGCGAGCAGGTGGTCGTCGGCGTCAACCGCTGGACCGAGAGCGAGCCGTCTCCGCTGGCGAGCGGCGAGGACGGCGGCATCCTGACTGTGCCGGAACATGTTGAGGAAGAAGCGGTCGAAAAAGTGAAGGCCTGGCGCGAAGCGCGGGACGAGGCCGCCGCTCAGGCGGCTCTTGCCGAACTGAAGTCCGCGGCGAGCGAAGGCCGAAACATCATGGAACCCTCCATTGCCGCGGCCAAGGCCGGCGTCACCACCGGCGAATGGGGCCGGACGCTGCGCGAGGTCTTCGGCGAATACCGTGCGCCGACCGGCGTCGGCCAGGCTGCCCGCGACGATGCCGGCGATCTGGCGGCCGTGCGCAGCGACGTCGAGGCGGTTTCGAAGAAACTGGGCCGCAGGCTGAAATTCCTGGTCGGCAAGCCGGGCCTCGACGGGCATTCGAACGGCGCCGAGCAGATCGCGGTGCGCGCCCGCGACTGCGGCATGGAAGTCGTCTACGAAGGCATCCGCCTGACACCGGCGCAGATCGTCAACGCGGCGGTGGAGGAGGATGTCCACGTCATCGGCCTCTCCATTCTGTCCGGCTCTCACCTGGCGCTGGTTCGCGACGTCATGGACCGGCTGCGGGCGGCCGGGGCGGACGATATTCCGGTGGTGGTCGGCGGTATCATCCCGGATGAGGACGCGGGCCGGCTCAAGGCCCTGGGAGTGGCTGCGGTCTATACCCCGAAAGACTTCCAGCTGACAGACATCATGTCAGATGTCGTGAAGATCGCCGGAAGCAGAGCCGAGCAGGCGGCATAGGAGAAACAGGGCTTTTCTCGGGTTTCCTTGGCCGTTGTCTTGACGTGATTCGCGGTTTAACCTTGCGTAAAGCTTTGTTAACCCTTTGTTGAGAGAATCGGAGGGTTCCGCCAGAAGGCGGCAATTCTCTGATGGCCAGGAGGCCGGAATGGCGACGATCGATAGGCCGGTATCGGCCCAGGTCGTGGCGCATGCAACAGAGTATCCTGCGGATCGGGACGGCGACGGAACCGGCTACGATCGCAGAAAGAAGAGTGACACCGCAGAGCGCCACGGAAGTGAACCCGGACTGTCCGAAGAGACTCCGGCCGTACTCATTGATGCCCGACATGCCGTAAACCACGCTCTCGACGGCGTCGCCGCCTACCGGGCAGCGGCTCTGCGGGTGCTGGAACCGGGGATAGACCACGGTCCGGTGCATCCCCTGCGCGGGCCCATCGACTGGCGGCCTGCGGAAAATATCCGCCACGCCTATGAAGACCACAGCGACGGCAGCGACCCGCACGAGGTGAACGTGGCGACCTGAGCGGTCCCGACGCGTCATAAGCCAAACGGTCAAGGCCCTTGCCTGCTCCGCAGAAACCCTTATGTATGGCCCGCAGAAAGGCCCTCCGGAAACTTTGTGCGGAGGGCGGACAGGCGATCTGGAGGCGTGGGTCTTGAATTTTCCGACACATCTCATGGAAGGCTATGGCCGGTATCTGACCAAGGGGTTCGTCCGCTACAAGGAAACCCATGAACGCCTTGCGGTCTATGGCCAGACACCGGAGGTGATGGTCGTTTCCTGCTGTGACAGCCGCGTGACGCCCGAAGGCATTTTCAATGTCGGGCCGGGCGAACTCTTTGTCGTCAGGAACGTCGCCAACCTGGTGCCGCCCTATGAGGACACCGAGGGCCAGCACGGTACCAGCGCGGCGATCGAATTCGCCGTCAACGGTCTCAAAGTAAAGCACATAGTCGTCATGGGCCACGGTCAGTGCGGCGGCGTGAAGGCTTTCCGTGAGAACGCCAACATGCCCATGGCCACCGGCCAGTTCATCGGCCGCTGGATCAAGCTTCTCGAGCCGGCCGCCATCGCCATGGCCTGCATGCCCATCGACAAGGCCGACGATCCGCAGCTCGCCATGGAATATGCCGGCATCCGCCAGTCGCTGAAAAACCTGATGACCTTTCCCTTCATTGAGGAAGCCGTCCGGCAGGGCGCGTTGCAGATTCACGGCTCCTGGTTCGACATCGGCTCCGGGGAACTCAGGGTCATGGATCCGGAAACGCAGCGGTTCGAGACCGCCGGTCCGGAAACGCTCAACGCCGCTGAATAACCGCAAGACCGGCTTCGGGGCAGACAATACGGAGGCAAGCCTATGCAGATCGGTCCGCAGCTTTTCCAGCGCATGGCCGCCTACAACACCTGGATGACGGAAAAGGCCTATGCCGCCGCTTCGAAGATGAGCGACGCGGAGCGAAAGGAAGATCGTGGGGCCTTCTTCAGGTCGGTCCATTCCACGCTCAACCATATCCTCTTCGCCGACCGCGTCTGGATGAGCCGCTTAACGGACCGGTCCTATGAGCACAAGGGCATGGGCGTCGACATCTATGACGATTTCGATGAGCTGAAAGCCGCGCATCTTGACATCTGTACGGATATCTCGGCCTTTACCGACGGGCTGACGTCGGAGTACCTGGCCGAAACGATGGATTGGCGTCGTACCACGGATCGGGTGGCCCGCAAGCATCCGCGCTGGTTCCTCGTCCTGCACATGTTCAACCACCAGACCCACCACCGGGGTCAGCTTTCGACACTCCTCACCCAGGCCGGCCACGACATCGGCGTCACCGATCTCCCGGCCATGCCGGACATGGCGGACGGCATCTGAGGGACTGAGTCTCTGCAGCCAGTCCGGGGAAGACGGAGTCAGGCGTCCGTCTTCATTCCGTAGTTCTTCACCGCACCAAGCACCTCGCCGATCTCGTCCTTCGAGAGGATATGCGGCGTGCCGATGGTGCGGCTGAGGATATAGGCGCGGGCGAGGACTTCCAGTTCTTCCAGGCGCCACAGGCCTTTTTCCAGCGTTTCGCCGACAACGACGGCGCCGTGGTTGGCCATCAGGCAGCCGTGCCGGTCCGCCATGGCGCCGGTCACTTCCCTGGACAGCTCGTCGCTGCCGAACAGGGCGTAGCCGGCAAGCGGCACGGTGTCGCCGCCGAAAAGGGCGATCATGTAGTGGCAGGCCGGGATTTCCATCCGGTTGATGGCAAGCGCCGTGCAATGGACCGGATGGGCGTGCACCACCGCGTGCATCTCCGGCTTGGCGCGCAGCAGGGCAAGGTGGAACTGCCATTCGGTCGAGGGCGGGAACGGGCCTTCTGCTTCGCCTTCGCCGTCGATCGGCAGGGAGGCCAGCATGTCCGGAGTCATGCGGTCGTAGGGAATGCCGGAGGGCGTGATGATCATCCGATCGCCCGCGCGGGCGGAAATGTTGCCGGAGGTTCCCTGGTTGATGCCGCGGCGGTTCATGTCCTTGCAGGCGTCGATGATGGCCTGGCGCAGCTCGGGTGTGTCCTGGTAGGGGGCTTTAAGCATCTTTTTCCATCAGATTGAGCATTTCGGCAGCGGTGTCGGAACAGGTGGCGACATGGGTGGCATAACCGCCGCGGATGGCTGCCAGCATCGGTCTGGCCCGGTCCGGACCGGATCCGACCAGCAGCCCCATGTCCTTGTTCCGCATCTGATCCAGCGTAACGGCGATCATGCGGTCCTCGATCTCACGGTCGAGACCGTTGCCGTCGTGATCGATCAGGCGGCCGCAGATAACACCGATGGCGCCCTTGTCGGCGCAGGCATCGATCTCGGCCGGATCGAGAAGGCCGGTGTGAACCACGTGGCTGTCGGCCGTGCAGGTGCCGCAGGCGAAGATGGTCTTGTTGCAGTCGGCGACCGCCTGCAACTGCATCCGGATAACGGGTTCCTGTTTCAACCGGTCGACCAGGTCCCGGTCGGACAGGAGCAGTGGCACATGCAGGTTGACGCAGTGCGCACCGTAGCGGCGGGCAAGGGTGGCCGAACAGGTTTCGGCGGCAAAGCCGAGCGCGGCCGGGCGTGAGCCAACCAGCTGAACCACTGTCAGATCGTCGATGGTGATGCGCGGGGCGGCTTCGGCCACCTTGTAGACCGTTTCGCCCCAGGCGACGCCAAGGCGGTCGCCCGGTTCCAGCAGGCTCGGCAGCCAGTCGGCGACAACACGGGTTATCCGGTCGAGCGATTGCGCGGGACCGGCGGTCGAGGAGGGAATGACGATCGCGTCGGAGAGACCGAACCGGTGGACCAGGCGGCGGGCAAGCTCGTGGTTGCGGAAGATGTCGCTGTCGAGAGAGATGCGGACATAGTCGCGTTTGCGGGCCTCGGAGAGATAGTTGACCACCGTCGCCCGCGAGATTCCCAGCCGTTCGGCGATCTCGTTCTGGTTCATGCCCTCGTGATAGTAACACCAGGTGACCTCGATGATCGCATCGTCCTGACTGCGCAGGCGCGGGGCGGTGGAACGGGCCAACGCCTTCGCGCTGCCGGACCGGGGCTTGGACGGGCCTGGCGTCATGCGCGTTTTGCGACCTGGCTGAGATCGGGGAAGAGCGCGGCGAGGCCCTCGGGGCTTGCGGAGCAGACACCCCGCTCGGTGATGAGCCCGGTAACGAGGTGGTTCGGGGTCACATCGAAGGCGGGGTTGCCGCCGGGTGTCCCGATGGGCGTCACCTGAACCACCGCGATGCTGCCGTTTTCGGCGAGGCCCTGAACATGGGTGACTTCCCGTTCCTGGCGTTCCTCGATCGGGATCTCGGCGACACCGTCGTCCACCGTCCAGTCGATGGTGGGCGAAGGCAGGGCAACATAGAAGGGTACGTCGTTGGCCTTTGCGGCGAGCGCCTTCAGGTAGGTGCCGATCTTGTTGCAGACGTCGCCCCGCCGGGTGGTGCGGTCGGTGCCGACGATCACCATGTCGACCAGCCCGTGCTGCATCAGGTGCCCACCGGCATTGTCGGTGACGTAGGTGTGAGGAATGCCGTGGCTGCCGAGCTCCCAGGAGGTGAGGGCGCCCTGATTGCGCGGCCTTGTCTCGTCCACCCAGACATGGATTGGGATGCCGGCGTCGTGGGCCTGGTACATCGGGCTGGTAGCGGTGCCCCAGTCGACGGTGGCGATCCAGCCGGCGTTGCAGTGGGTCAGGATACGCACCGGTTCGCCGTCCTTCTTGGTGGCGGCGATGTGCCGGATGATCTCCAGTCCGTTCTGGCCGATGTTGCGGTTGATCTCGACGTCTTCGTCGGCGATCTCGTGAGCGAGCGCAAGAGCTGCGACGGCACGCTCCACTTCCGGCAGCGCTTTCAGGTGATTGCGGCAGCGGTTGAGCGCCCAACGCAGGTTGATCGCCGTCGGACGGGTCTTGTCCAGGAACTCCCAGGCCTTGTCGAGATGGGCGTTCGAGGAGTCGAGCTTTGCGGCGAGCGCCATGCCGTAGGCGGCGGTGGCGCCGATCAGCGGCGCGCCGCGCACGCGCATCTCGACGATGGCGTCGGCGAAGTCCTGGAGCGTGTCGACCTGCTGGATCCTGAAATCATGCGGCAGCCAGCGCTGGTCGATGATCTGCAGCGCAGACTTGTCCTCATCCCACCAGAGCGAGCGGTAGTGGGTGCCGTTGACCTTCATAGGATGTCCTTCTTGTTGAATTTGCGTGCGAGCGCCAGAAGCGCTTCCGCCGTGTCGATCTGTTCCGCGTTGAGCACAAGGTCCGCGCCCATCATCAGGTTGCGTGCTTCCAGGCGGCTCTTCAGGGTCTTGTCCCCGATGTCCTCGAAATCGGCGTTGTGCGCAAGCGACAGGGTGCGCCGGTGCATTTCGATGCCGCAGAAACCGAGGGCGTCGGCCCAGATCTCGCCAAGCAGGTCCCGGCAGGCGCCATCCGACGAGTGTCCCTGGTCCTCAAAGAGGGCCGCCGGATAAAGCATGCCCGTGCGCTCGTTCGTCCAGAGCCGCTTGAATTCCGCTTCGAAGGAAGAGACCGTTTCGGATATCACGGACAGGATCCATTCCTGATAGCGTTCCAGGCCGGCGGCATCGCGATGGGCGGGCTGGCTGAAATAGGCCATCAGGAAGTTGGCGATCAGCATGCCGATGTCGAAGCCGAACGGCCCGTACTGGGCGAACTCGGGATCGATGATCCGCGTCTCGGTGGCTGTCGCCATGATAGAGCCGCTGTGCAGGTCGCCATGCACCATCGTCTCGGTGTTGGAGGCGAATTTCATCAGGAGGCGCTGCGCCTTCGCCTTCAGCTCCACGTTGGAGCGCAGGTTTGCGACGACCGGGTCGAGGCCCTCCGTGTGGTGGTTCATCTCCGCGGCGTAATAGGGGTCGGTGAAGACCAGCGCTTCGGTGATCGCCGGGATCTCCACGTTGCCGGAAAACATGCCGACATCTTTCTTCTTGTCGGCGCTCTTCATGGAAAGCTCCGAACCCCTGAAGGCGGTGCGGGCGCAGAACCGGCCGAGGAACGCGCCGAGGCCTTCGACCGTCTCACCATCGATGAGCTTGCGCCGCAGGATCCTGTGAGGAGACAGAAACTCCATCACGATCAGGGCCTGCTCCTCATCGAAAAAGTAGACCTCCGGCACCGCGCCGGGATCACGGGCGGCCTGGCGGACGAGGGCGTTGTTCTCGAAAAAGGCACGGTAGAGCGGCAGCGGCCAGCTGTCGCCAACCAGGCGGACGTAAGGCAGCGCCTGCTTGACGATGACGGTTCCCTTCGGGCCCTCGACGATGAAGACCAGGTTCAGGTTGCCGTCACCGACCTCGCGCACCGTCCAGGTGTCCGGGTCGCGGCCAATGCGCCCCGCGACGGCATCAACCGCCGACAGGCGGCTTCCGAGTTCTTCCGGCGTCAAGGGCCTGTACGAGACTGGCGTATCCATCTTTGCGACTGATCCTCCCTGCTTTGTCCCGATATTGAGCAATATTATTCAAAAGTCAACATGGTTGACAAATGACTATCTTGCATGTTGTAACTCTAGCAAGCGGGCATTGAACCCGCAAAATTTCGGGAGGTACGGTGCTGGAGATCACCTGCAAATTAAGCGGGCTGGAGAAATCTTTCGGACGCAATCACGTCCTGAAAGGCATCGATCTGGAGCTGCGCGCCGGCGAGGTCACGGCGCTGATGGGAGCCAACGGCGCCGGCAAGTCGACGCTGGTGAAGGTCCTGTGCGGCTATCATTTCGCCGATGCCGGCGAGATCGAGCTGGGCGGCGAACCCTTCAGTCCGCTCGATGCCGCCGACGCCATCTCCAAGGGCGTGGTCACCGTTCACCAGTCCATCGACGACGGCGTAATTCCGGATCTCGACGTGGCCACCAACCTGACCCTGGACCGGCTGACGGAACCCGGGGCCGATTTCTTCGTCAACGACCGCCATCTGCGCCGCCTGGCCCGCGAGGTTGCGGAGGGCATGGGGCTGACCATGGACGTGCGCACGCGGGTCGCGGATCTCGATGTCGCCGACCGCCAGATGATTGCGATCGCGCGTGCCATGGCGCGGGCGCCCAAGCTGCTCATTCTCGACGAGCCGACATCTTCGCTGTCGGCCTCCGAGGCGGACCGGCTGTTTGCGCTGATCGATCGGTTGAGGGCGGAAGGCGTCGCCATCCTCTATATTTCTCACCGTATGTCCGATATCCGCCGGGTCGCCGACCGCATCGTGTCGATGCGCGACGGCGCGATTTCCGGCATCTTCGAAACCGAACCTCTGGACTATGTCGGCGCGGTCAATGCCATGCTCGGCCACCAGATGACCGAGGTCGATATCGATCCGGTCAAGGGCGGCGATCCGATCCTTGAAATCCAGAACATCAGACTTTTCGAGGACAGTCCCGAGATCAGCTTCACCGGCCGAGAGGGCGAGGTGATTGCCTTCACCGGACTTCTCGGCAGCGGCACGACGGAGCTTGCCGAGGTCCTGTTCGGCCTATCGGAGCCTGTCGCGGGAACCCTCGTTCTCGACGGCAAGCCCTATGCGCCGAAGGGGTCGGAGGATGCCGTTTCGAGGGGCGTCTTCATGTCGCCGAAGGACCGGAGTGTCAACGCGGTGGTGCCGGACTTCGACATCGCCAACAACATGACGCTGCCGTTCCTCGGCGCCTTCAGCCGGTTTTCCTTCCTGAGCGAACGGGCACAGCGGCGCGCCACCAACGAGATGATCGGAAAGATCGGTGTCGTCTGCCAGTCCAGCGAGGACGGCATTGACACGCTCTCGGGCGGCAACCAGCAGAAGGTGATGATCGGTCGCTGGCTGCTGAAAGCCTCCCGCGTGCTCCTGCTCGACGAACCCTTCCAGGGCGTCGACATCGGGGCCCGCCGCGATATCGGGCACTACATCCGCCAGACGGCGAAGGGGCGCACCACTCTCGTCTTCGTAGCCGAAATCGACGAGGCCCTGGAAATCGCCGACCGCATCGTCGTCATGCACGAGGCGGGGATCGCCGGGGAATACGTCAACAAGAACATCGACCTGAACAGCCTGGTCGCGGATGTCTCCGGCCCTGCCCACCGGCAGGAGACCGGCGAAACACAACCGCAGGCCCTGGCAGGATGAAATCCGGACACATGAACAAGAACGCACTCGAACTGGCCATCCGTTACGGTTTCCTCGTCCTCCTCGGCGGACTGGCCCTTTATTTCAGCCTCTATGCCAGCGGCTTCGCCAGCGCGCGCTCGGCCGTCTTCATCCTGCAGTCCGTCGCCATTACCGGCATCCTGGCACTCGGCGTCACCTGCACGCTGGTGGTGGGCGGGTTCGACCTTTCCATCGGCTCCGTCGCGACCTCGGCGCTGATGCTGTCGTCCTATTCGATGGTGATCCTGGAGCAGCCGGCTTTTGTCGCGGTGGCACTGTGCCTGGCGATGGGCGCCGTCGTCGGCCTGATCAACGGCTTCCTGATCGTCAAGATGCGGGTGCCGGATCTTCTGGCGACGCTCGGAATGATGTTTCTTCTGATCGGCCTGCAGCGCATTCCGACCCAGGGCAATTCGATCGCGACCGGCATGAGCCTTGGCGACGGCTCCGTCGCCGAGGGCACTTTTTCGCCGGCGTTCCTATGGCTCGGCCGTCACCGGTTCGACCTCTTCCTGGACCGGCTGCTGCCGGTGCCGGTGGTGGTGTTCCTGCTGATCGCGCTCCTCATCTGGCTGTTCCTGGGCTACACCCGCCACGGCCGGCTGATGTATGCCATCGGCTCGAACGAGCGCGCCGCTTCGCTGGTCGGAACCAACGTGCACCGCTACAAGATCGTCGCCTACATGATCTCCGGCATGATGGCCTCGATCGGCGGCATTCTGCTTGCGGCACGTCTCGGCCGCGGCGACATCGCCTCCGGCAACAATCTTCTGCTCGACAGCGTCGCCGCCGCCCTGATCGGGTTCGCGGTTCTGGGCGCCGCCCGTCCGAATGCCTTCGGCACGGCCGCCGGCGCGCTCTTCGTCGGCATTCTCCTGCAAGGGCTCACCATGATGAACGCCCCTTACTACATGCAGGATTTCGTCAAGGGCGCCGTGCTCGTCGCCGCCCTCGTTTTCACTTTCTACCTGTCCTCGCGCCGCGGCGGCAGGAGAACTGCGTGACGCCGCATAAGGCGCCGTTTCCATTGGGAGGAAGCATTATGTTGAGACGTGATTTCATGAAACTGGCGGTTGCCGCCGGGATCGGACTTTCCGGCGGTACCGCTTTTGCAGCCGACATGCCGGCCCCGTTCGACAAGCCGGGCGAGGTGAAAATCGCCCTGGTTCGGTACCTGTCGACCGGCGACTTCTTCCAGTCCTATCTGTCGGGTGTCGAAAAGCAGGCCGCGGCCCTTGGCGTCGACCTGCGCGTTCTCGACAGCCGCCAGGATGCGGCCCTTCAGGCCGACATGGTCGACCAGGCCATCGCGCTCGGCGTCGACGGCATCATCATCCAGCACGGCCTGACGGAATCCATGAAGCCGGCCGCGCAGCGTGCCGTCGACGCGGGCATCAAGGTCGTGGCCTTCGACGTCAATGTCGAGAACGATGCCATCCCGCAGGTCGAGCAGTCCGACTACCTGCTCGGAAAGCTGGCGCTGGAGCAGGCCATCAAGGACAACGGCGACAGCTTTACCGCAGGCTACGTCTATGTTCCGGGCATCGCGCCGCTCGATCGCCGCAACACCGCCTGGGAAGAAGTGAAGAAGGCCAATCCGGGCATCACGGAAGCGGCCATGTTCGGTACGCTCGACAACCCGATCGCCAACTCGGTCGCCAATCAGGCCCGCTCGGTGCTCCAGGCCAATCCGACCATCAACGTCGTCTTCGCGCCTTATGACGAATTCGCCAAGGGCGTGAAGATCGCCGTCGACGAAGCCGGTCTCAACCAGGACATCGACATCTATTCCGCCGATGTCTCCACGGCGGACATCTCCGCCATGCGCGAACCGGATTCAGCCTGGGCGGCGACGGTTGCCACCAACCCGGCGGTGGTCGGCGAAGTGTGCGTGCGCACCCTTGCGTTGATGCTGGCCGGCGAGGATCCGGGCAAGCAGGTCATCGTGCCGCCGACCCTGATCACCCAGGACTTCCTCAACGAGCAGGACGTCAAGAACATGGAAGATCTCGGCAAGAAAATGCCCCAGTTCCAGCACGCTGACGTTTCCATGGCCGAATGGATTCCCCTGCCGGCGCGCTGAGGGAATTGACTGTCGAGGCGGAAAACCCGGCCCTTCGGAGCCGGGTTTTCTTTTGCCTGCCGGAACAGGCTAGCCCTGCCAGTCCTGGATAACCGCATCCACTTCCAGTTCGACCAGCCATTCCGGGTTCACGAAACGATCGATCGCCATGATCGTGTCGACGGGACGAATGTCCTGAAATAGTCCTTGCGGACGTTGATGGCCGCTTTCCAGGTGTCGATATCGGTGAGGATGACCCTGGTCCTGACCACATCGTGAAGTCCCGAGCCTGCCTGTTCCGGCGCGGCCTTGATAACCTCGATACATTGCCGCGTCCGGGGCCGCGTCCGGGGTCGCGTCTGGGCCGCGTCTGGGCCGCGACATCGCCGACGCCGACGGTCTTGCCGTCGGGGCAGACCGGTGCCGTGCCACCGACGGAAATGAAGGGGCTAACCCTGACGGCGCGGCTAAAACCGACAACAGCTTCCATCGGGTTGCCGTTCGAAATGAGTTCCCGGTCGAATTTCATGAAGGTCCCCCGGATGATATTTAGAAGGATCTCGAAAATACCCCACGACCCTGCGCATCTTGACCAAATTGGCGGCGCCCGGCGAGCGGCAATGAAGGAGGTCTCATGCTGACGTTCAACGAAAAAACCAGCCGGCTTCTGGAGATCGCCTACCAGGGGGCCGACATCACCCGTCGGCGGCAGGCGTCCTTCGACGCCCTTTGCCCGCGCCCCGGCGACATGATCATCGACATCGGCTGCGGCAACGGCCTCCTGACCGCCGAACTTGCGCGGGCCGTCGGCGAGACGGGCCGGATCACCGGCATCGATCCGAGCGACGCCATGCGGGCGCTGGCCGAGGTGCGCACCAGGGACTTCGACCAGGTGAGCATCCTTGCGGGCGATGCGAACGCGCTGCCTGCCGAAGACATGTCAGCGGACAAGGCGGTGTCCCTCCAGGTGTTCGAATATCTCAGCGACATTCCAGGCGCTTTGTCGGAAGTCTTCCGCGTGCTGAAGCCCGGGGGCAGGCTCGTCATCGGCGACATGCACTGGGATACGCTCGCCTGGCACAGCGAGAAGCCGGCGAGAATGACGAAGATGATCGAGATCTGGGACCGGCATCTTGTCGGGCGGACGGTGCCCGCCTTGTTGCCGAGGGCCGCAAGGGAGGCAGGTTTCGTCGTGGAGCGGATGGTTCCTCGAACCTGCTGCGACATCGACCTGAGGCCGGACGGGCTGGCCAACATGATGATGCTCCTGATGGAAGCCTTCGCGCTCAAGAGCAGCGACATCGATGAGGCCGATGTGCTGGACTGGACCGGGGAACAGCGCCAGTTGGCGGGGGAAGGAAAGTTCTTCTTCTCCCTCACCCATTTTGTGCTGGCGGTTCGAAAGCCGTAGCAACCGCACGCCCCGGAGCGGGCCGCCGCTAGCTGGCGAACAGCAGCGCGCTGCCCGCGATCACCAGGGCAGCGCCCGCCCATGCGCCAAGGGCCGGGGCTTCTTTCGTCCGCCACCACATCATCGGCAGGATCAGTGCCGGAGTGGTTGCCGACAGCGTCGCGACGATGCCGACTTCACCGCCGGAGAGGGCAAACAGGATCAGGGTCATGCCGACACCCATACCGAGCAGGCCGGAAATCGCGATGATGCCGACGACCCTTGCCGAGAAGCGGCCGGCGGGTTTGACCCAGCTGACCGGAAGCCGGGTGAGCAGCAGCAGGCCGAGGGCGGCAACCCCGACGCGGATGCTGGAGGCGGCCACCGGATCTGCCCCGCTTTCCATGATCGGACGGGCAATCAGCGAGCCGACGGATTGCGACAGCGCGGCGGCAAGACCGAGAGCCACACCGATCCAGACGGGCCCCTTGATGCTCTCCCATTTGTGCAGCTGGGACTTGCGCTTGCCGAAGCGTATGGCGAGCAGCACGCCCAGGAAGGTGAGGCCGACGCCGCCGAGCTGAAGGCCGGAGAGGTGCTCGTCCAGAAGCAGCCAGCCGAGGATCGCGGACATGGGCGCGTTGAGCGAGAACAGCATGGCGGTCCGGCGCGGTCCCATGCGGTTCAGCGTCAGGAACAAGGCCGTATCGCCGAGGAAAATGCCGACGAAACCGGACAGCACCAGCGGCAGCAGGGTGTCTTGCTGAATGGAGCCCCAACCGGTCGTCAGGGCCACCCAGACCAACAGCATCAGCGTCACCAGCACCATGCGGGTGCAATTGAAGGCAATGGCGCCCAGGTGCTGGGCGGGTCCCGTGGAGAGAAGTCCGGTCATCGCCCACAGGGCGGCTGCGCTCAAGGCGGCGGCTTCATAGACAAACATGGGTCAGGTCCGTTGAAACCCCGTGGCAAGGTCAGGCACCCTGCCGGTCCAGGCCGCTTCGAAAAAAGCAACTTCCAGTGCGCTCATTTGGCGGAAGAGCAACGCAACGCTTTCCTGTTCCTCAGATGAGAGCACCGGGCCGATCGCGTCCATCTCCTCCCGGATCCAGCCGACGAAGCTGTCAAAGCCGGGCACCGCGTGAAGATCGATCCATTCGGCGAGATAGAATTGGTCCGGGCGCGGCTTTCGCGCTTCGCGCAAGCCCCAGGTGAGGTAGCACCATTCCGCGCAAAGCAGGCAGGCAAGACCTTCCGCGTAGGATCCCTTGCCTGAGGCGTCCAGAAGCAGTTCGGCAAAGGCCCGCGTGACCGGACCCTGGGCGGCTTTCCCGTACGTGTCGGGTGAAACACCAAGCGCTTCGAAGGAACGCAGGAAATAGTCGTTTTCCTCGGAGGTCAGCAAGGCGAGGAAGCCGGACAGGCGGGCCTTGGCGGGCATGCCGGGCGCCTTCGCCACGAGATAGCCGAGCGTCGAGGCGAGATCGGTGACGAAGGTGTAGTCCTCGATCAGGTAGCGTGCATAGGCGTCGTTCGGCATGGAGCCGTCGCCGATCGCGCGGGTGAAGGCGTGGTCCGTCGCCGACGTCCAGAAGGGCTCGGCCCGCGCCGCCAGCCAGTCACTGAAACGGGCATCGGGGGTCTGGGCGATGAAATCGCTGAAGGGTCCGTTGAAAGCGGAAGGCATGGTTCTGAAGCGTCATTGCTGCGGCTGAGGCCGCGTTGGCTGGGAGTGAAAGACGTGCTGTGCTTTTACCGGCCTGTCAACATCAAACCTCATGGTGAGGAGGACCGAAGATCCGCCTCGAACCATGGGAGGCATACTCCCGATTCGCGGCCTGTCCTTCGAGGCAGCGCTTATGCGCTTCCGCAGGATGAGGAAGAGAAACGGAGGGAAGGACATAGGAAAACGGGCGCCGCAAGGCGCCCGCTCGGGATCGGATCAGGCGGCGGCCTTTTTCGGGGTGATCAGGCCGCGGTTGACCAGGACTTCCGCAATCTGCACCGCGTTGAGCGCGGCGCCCTTGCGCAGGTTGTCGGAAACCACCCAGATGTTGAGGCCGTTTTCGACTGTCGCGTCCTCGCGGATGCGGGAGATGTAGGTCGCGTCTTCGCCGGCGCATTCATACGGCGTGATGTAGCCGCCGTCTTCCTGCTTGTCGATGACGAGGCAGCCCGGAGCTTCGCGCAGGATGTTGCGCGCTTCTTCCGCGGTGATCTCGTTTTCGAACTCGATGTTGACGCTTTCGGAGTGACCGATGAAGACCGGCACGCGGACCGCGGTGCAGGTCACCTTGATGGCCGGATCAAGCATCTTCTTGGTTTCGGCCAGCACCTTCCATTCTTCCTTGGTGTATCCGTCTTCCATGAAGGAATCGATGTGCGGGATCACGTTGAAGGCGATGCGCTTGGTGAATTTCGCCGGTTCGATCGGATCGTTGACGAAGACGGCCCGGGTCTGGTTGAACAGCTCTTCCATCGCTTCCTTGCCGCCGCCGGAAACCGACTGGTAGGTGGAGACGACGACGCGCCTGATCCTGGCATGATCATGCAGCGGCTTCAGCGCGACGACGAGCTGCGCGGTGGAGCAGTTCGGGTTGGCGATGATGTTCTTCTTGGTGAAGCCGGCAACCGCATCGGCATTCACTTCCGGCACGATCAGCGGCACGTCCGCGTCGTAGCGCCAGGCGGAGGAGTTGTCGATGACGACACAGCCCTTGGCGCCGATCTTCGGAGACCATTCCTTGGAAACGGTGCCGCCGGCGGACATCAGGCAGATGTCGGTGTCGGAGAAATCGTAGTTCTCCAGAGCCTGGACCTTCAGCGTCCTGTCGCCGAAGGAGATTTCGGTGCCCTGGGAACGGCGGGAAGCAAGGGCGACGACTTCGTCCGCCGGAAAACCGCGCTCGGCGAGGATGTCCAGCATCTCGCGCCCGACATTGCCGGTAGCGCCTGCGACTGCGATCTTAAAACCCATCTTTGACTAGTCCTTGTCCGTCTCCCCGCTTCGCCGGCCGCCCGGTTCCTGATGGGCGTCGCCGGCTCCCGGCGCCTCCCATCCCCGGGGAGGCGGGATGAGCGGCACCGTCAAGCGGTGGTTTTGGTGGTCTTGGTTGTGCGTTTGAGAGCGGTCGCGGCATGGCCCCGGGTCTCGCCGCGCAGGAAGGTCGCGCTGGCAAGGGCCTTGGTCATCATATCCATAATGTCGGCTCTCAGCCGGGGCATCGGATGCTCGCAATCGTCAAAACTTGAGACGGCGGTGTTTTTGCCCGGAATTTCCCGCGAGTCAATAGAAATGGCAGGGAAGGGACCGGAAGACTTCGCGGTGATGCCCTTCGGGAACACCTGAAGGTGACCGTTTCCGGAATTCGCCCGTGTTGACGCAGGGTCAAAACGGGCGCTTCATGGTTGGATCCCATTCGATTGGGAGGAACTCATGCCAGACGAAGCCTACAACATCCTCTTCCTGTGCACGCGGAATGCCGCGCGCTCCATCATTGCCGAGGCCATCGTCAACAAGGAGGGCCACGGGCGATTCCGGGCCTATTCCGCGGGAACCGAGCCGGTCGCCCAGATCCGCCCGGAAGTGGTGCGCCTGCTCCAGAGGATGAACTTCAATCCGGAAGCCGCCTATACCAAGAGCCTCAACGACCTGATCAAGGCCAAACCGCCTCCCTTCGACTTCGTCATCACCCTGTGCGACCAGGCGGCCGAAAAGACCTGCCCGGTCTGGCCGGGCCATCCGATGACTGCGCTCTGGCCGATCCCCGATCCGTTGACCGAAAACGGCAACACCATGGAGCGCGAGATCGCCTATGCGGATACCTACCGGATGCTGAACGACCGCTTGTCCGCCTTCATGCACCTTCCCTTCGGCGCGCTTGACGAGATGTCCCTGCGCGACAGTCTGGAAGCGATCGGCAAGACGCACTGACCCCGATGGGGGTCAGGCGGTGGCCTTCTCCCGCCAGGCCGGGCCCAGGGTCAGAAGCGCGATGACACAGGCGGTCAGGGCGCAGGCGGCAACCGCCCCGGTAAGCGGCAACGGCGTGCGGTCGAAGAACGGGCTGGCCAGAAAGATCATCACGCCGCCGGACACCATCTGGAATGTGCCGCCGAGGGAGGCGGCCATGCCGGCATGTTCGCCATGCTCTTCCAGTGCCATGACCATGGTCGGGGCGATGACCTGGCCGAGGCAGGTGTTGCCCACGAAGAAGAGCGCCATCAGCACGGGAAGGTCGTCGATGCCGTTCCAGACGAGCAGGAACAACAGAGACGTCGCGGCTGCAAAGCCGCAGGTTGCCAGAAGGGCGACCCGGGCCATGCCGTAGCGCTGCCCGAGGGAGGCGGCGAATTGCGACGACGCGAAGAAGCCGACCGCGTTGAGCGCGAAGACCAGGCTGAAGGTTGTCGGCGTCAGCGCGTATTGGGTCATGTAGACCAGTGGCGCGGAGGCAATGAAGACGAAGAAGCTGGCCAGCGAAAATCCGCCGATGAGGGTCAGTCCCATGAACTTGCCGTCGCGGATCAGGTAGATGGCGCTGCGGATCATTGCGGTCGGGTCGATCCGGCTGCGCTTGTCCGCGGGCAAGGTTTCCGGCAGCTGCGTCGCCATCAGGATCATGGAGGCAAGGGCGATGACGCCAAGCGCCGCGAAGATCAGCCGCCAGCTGCCGAAGGCGATGATGCCGCTGCCCGTGAGCGGCGCCAGCATCGGCGAGACGCTGATGACCAGCATGACGAGCGCCATCAGCCGGGTTGCGGCGGTGCCGGTGTGAAGGTCGCGGACGACCGCGCGCACGATTACCATCGGCGCGGCGGCCCCAAGCGCCTGGACGAAACGGCCGAGGGTCAGGCCGGAAATGTCCTTCGCCATGGCGCAGAGCACCGACCCGGCGATGAAAACGGCAAGGCCGATGAAGACGGGGAGCTTGCGCCCGAAGCGGTCGGCAAGCGGGCCGTAGATGAGCTGGGCGATACCGAAGGCAATGAAATAGACGGTGAAGGTCATCTGGACGGCGGCGTCGTCCGTCTTCAGGTCCCGCACGATCGCCGGCATCGCGGGCAGGTAAAGGTCGATCGCGAACGGACCGATGGCAGCTAAAAGCCCCAGCACGATGGCGGAGCGGACAAAACCGATCTGCATAGGATCTAACCGATAAATAATGCGCAAGCGGCGCGGAAATGAGGAGGAGGCAACAACGGCGGAACAAGGCACACTCGTCCGGCCCTTGCAGGTAGGTCCGGCCGCCGGCCGTTTCAAGGGGGCGGATTCAACTTGTCATGAAAGCTTCATGCAAGTGTCACCGGTATTGTAATCTCGCGAACTAGCTTGCCGCCACCTCAAAGCCAAACCACGGGAGCTAGTGCAATGGCGAAACTGCGTGGCCGCATGTTGAAGGGCGTCAGCCTTGCCGTACTGTTCGGGACCGGGGCCGTTTCGGCCGCGGAAGCCGGTTATTTCGAACGCATCAATTCTCTTCCTGTCCACAAGACCCTGCCGGAAGGCGCCGACAAGGCGACCGAAACCGTCGCCGAGATCATTTCCGCCACCAGGGACGGGCGCACGCTGGTCTTCACCGACAGCCCGGGCGAAGCGATCGTCTTCGTCAACGCCGCCAACCCGCTCAATCTGTTGCCGATGGGCCGCGTTGCCCTCGGCGGCGAGCCGAC
Organism: Roseibium sp.; assembly: GCA_050289605.1. Classification (GTDB taxonomy): domain Bacteria; phylum Pseudomonadota; class Alphaproteobacteria; order Rhizobiales; family Stappiaceae; genus Roseibium. The sequence continues at coordinate 35,024 of JBNKGB010000014.1, forward strand.
GTCCGTCGCCGTCGGCACCAAATCCGCCTATGCGGCGGTCAACACCAGCGAAAACTACGTCGACACGTCCGGCTACATGGGCGTGATCGCGCTCGACGGTTCAGCCATGTCCGCGAAATGCGACGTCCAGGGTCAGCCGGACAGCATCGCGGTTTCCGCGGACGGCAAATTCGTTTCCGTCGCCATCGAGAACGAGCGTGACGAAGAGCTGAACGACGGCGTCATTCCGCAGATGCCGGCCGGACACCTGGCGGTCTTCGATCTCGACGAAAACGGCGTACCGGTCAATTGCGACGCGGTCCGCATCGTCGACCTGACCGGGCTTGCCGAAATCGCTCCTGACGACCCGGAACCGGAATTCGTTTCCATCAACTCCAAAAATCAGGCCGTCGTCACGCTGCAGGAAAACAACCACCTCGTCATCGTCGACCTGGCGAGCGGCAAGGTGACCGCCGATTTCTCCGCCGGCACCGCCACGGCGGAGAACGTTCCGGTCAGGAAGGCGCGGATGAGCGACGCTTCGGGTTCGTCGGTCGACGTCAAGCGCGAGCCGGACGGGGTTGACTGGATCGACGACGAACGGTTCGTCACCGCCAACGAAGGCGATTATGAAGGCGGCTCGCGCGGCTTCACCATCTGGAACACAAAGGGCGAGGTTCTTTTCGACAGCGGCAATCAGCTGGAACACATGGCAATGGCGAACGGCCATTACCCCGCCAAGCGCGCCCACAAGAAGGGAGCCGAGCCGGAAAACGTTTCCGTCGGCACCTTTGGCGGCGACAAGCTGATCCTGGTCAATTCCGAGCGTGGCAACTTCGTTGCGGTCTACAAGGACACAGGCGCCGAGCCCGAGTTCGTCCAGTTCCTGCCGACCCATGTCGGTCCGGAAGGATCCCTGGCGATCCCGAGCCGGGATCTCTTCGCCGTCGCCAACGAGGTCGACAGCGCCGAGGACGGCGTACGCTCGCATGTTTCGCTCTATCAGTTCGGAGCCGAAGCTCCTTCCTATCCGACGATCGTTTCCGGCATGGATCCGGAAAGACAAGCGCCGGTCGGCTGGGGAGCGCTGTCCGGCCTGGCGGCTGATCCGAAGGATGCCGGCAAGGTCTACGCGGTCAACGACAGCTTTTACGATGAAGCGCGCATCTACACGCTGGACGTCTCCTCCCAGCCGGCGAAGATCCTTTCCTACAAGACCGTCAGGGGCGGCCAGCAGGAAAAACTCGACCTGGAAGGCATTTCCCTTGCAAGCGGCGGCGGCTTCTGGCTCGTTTCCGAAGGCAATCCGAAAAAGGAACTGAAGCACCTGCTTCTGAAGGTTTCCGCGGACGGTGACGTTCAGGAGGAAATCACGCTGCCCGAAGCGCTCGTTGCCCAGGCGGACCGTTTCTCCTTCGAAGGCGTGGCCGAGTTCGAAATGGACGACAAGACGCTGGTTGCGGTTGCTGTACAGCGCGAATGGAAGGACGATCCCAAGGGCTTCACCAAGATCGCCATCTACAACCCGGCGGACAAATCCTGGGGCTTCGTTCACTATCCGCTCGAAGCGCCGAGAAGCGCCGCCGGTGGCTGGGTGGGCCTGTCCGAGATCGTCTCCCTCGGTAACGGCCGCTTTGCCGTTCTGGAGCGCGACAACAAGGGCGGCGAAGATGCGGCGATCAAGCAGATCACGACCATCTCGCTCCACGGTGTGACACCGGCGGCCTATGGCGAAGAGCTTCCCGTTCTGGAAAAGCGCCTTGCCGTGGACGTTCTGCCGGCCCTGGCCGAAGGCAAGGGCTGGATCCTGGACAAGCCGGAAGGCCTGACGGTCACCGCCGACGGCCGCCTGATCCTGGTCACCGACAATGATGGCGTCGACGATGCGCCGGGTGAAACCCGGCTGATCGACCTCGGTCCGGCTTCCCGGCTGAACTGACGAGAGCCCAAGACCCGTCAACGTGAAAGAAGGCCCGGCAGCTTCCGCTGCCGGGCTTTTTTTGACGAAGCCGGGGCCGAACATGTTTCGGGAACGTGGTATGGTTGCGGATCACGAGAAGCCTGCAAACAGGATCCCCCTTGCTGGCGAACCGGAACCCGGCTTCCATGGATGGGGCCGGAGCCGGGACAGTTGAAAAACGGATCTGCAATTGAGTCAGGCTGCATTTGCGGGAGGATTATGAAATGACTTTGCGTATCAATGATGTGGCTCCTGATTTCGAGGCGGAAACGACCCAGGGAACGATCAGCTTCCACGACTGGATCGGCGACGGCTATGCGGTGCTGTTCAGCCACCCGAAGGACTTTACCCCGGTCTGCACCACCGAGCTCGGCTACATGGGCGGCATGCTTGGAGAATTCGCCAAGCGTGGCGCCAAGGTCATCGGCATCTCGGTGGACCCGATCGACAGCCACGAAAAATGGAAGAAGGACATCGAACTGGCGACCGGCAATTCGGTGGACTATCCCCTGATCGGAGATCCGGAACTGAAGATCGCGAAGCTTTACGACATGCTTCCGGCAAGCGCCGGCAACACGTCGGAAGGACGGACGCCCGCGGACAACCAGACCGTCCGCTCGGTTTTCGTGATCGGTCCCGACAAGAGGATCAAGCTCGTTCTCACCTACCCGATGACCACGGGACGCAATTTCGATGAAATCCTGCGAGCGCTCGATTCCATCAAGCTGACCGCCGAACATCAGGTCGCCACACCTGCGCAATGGAAACAGGGCGAGGACGTGATCATCGTAACCTCGGTTTCCGATGAAGACGCGGTGAAGCGGTTCGGCCAGTTCGATCGCGTGCTGCCCTATCTGCGCAAGACCAGCCAGCCGGGCGGCTGACCGGCGGGACATGTCGGCCAGGCGTCGCTGATCTGCTCCGATTCGTCAGGCATAAGGCCCGGCAGCGGAAGCTGCCGGGCCTTATGCATCTTGCCTGTTGAACCGGACCGATCAGGAACGGGGTCAGACGCCCGACTTCACCTTGGTCCAGAGCCTGGTGCGGGCCCTCAGCGCCTTGCCGTCGACGCTCTTGTCCGGAAAGAGCCGTGCCAGCGTCTGCGCATCCGGATAGATGCCGGGATCCGAGAGGATCGCGGGATCGACATGTTCGGCGGCGGCCGAATTGGCATTGGCGAAATAGACCGTGTTGGTCACTTCGGCGATCACTTCCGGCAGTAGCAGGTGGTCGATGAAGCGGTAGGCTTCGTCGAGCCGCTTGCTGTCGGCAGGAATGGCGGCAAGATCGATCCACATCAGCGTGCCTTCCTTCGGAACCGCGTAGAGGATTTCCGGACCTTTCTCCACTTCGGCGGCGCGCGCCTGGGCGATGCCGGCGTCGCCGCTGTACATGACCGCAACGCAGATATCGCCGCTGACCAGATCGATATTGGCTTTCTGGTTGTTGAAATAACGGGCCTGGCGGGCCAGTCTTTCCAGCAGCTTGCCGGCTTCCTCCAGCTCCGCCTTGTCGTTCGAATAGGGATCGCGGCCAAGATAGTTGAGCGCAACGGAGGTCATTTCGACCGGCGAATCCAGGATGGCGATGCCGCAATCGGCAAGCTTGGCGGCGTTCTCCCTGTCGAAGACAAGATCCCAGCTGTCGACCGACGTCTCGCCGAGCCGCTCGGCGACAAGCGCGCTGTTGTAGGCGATGCCGATGGTGCCCCAGGTATAGGGAACACCGAGCTGCCGTCCGCCGGGCACCTTGTCCAGCGCCGCCAGAATGTCCGGGTTGAGGTTGCCGTAGTTCTTCAGGCGGGCAGGGTCGATGGGATGCAGGGCACCGGCCGCGAACTCGCGTTCCGCGTTGGAGGCAGCCGGAAACACGACATCGTAACCCGACCCGCCGGTCAGCATCTTGGTTTCCAGGACTTCGTTGGAATCGTAATAGTCCAGGATGACCCTGGTGCCGGTCTCGCTCTGATAGCCTTCGATCGTGCTTTCGCCGAAATAGTCCGCCCAGTTGTAGACGGACAATTCCCCGGCCAGCGCGGGCGTGGCCAGCAGGGCTGCGAGGCAGCCCGCCAGACAACCGGCCAGGAGCGGTGAAGTCGCGTTCCGGATCTGCATCGGTTTCTTCCTCTTCTTGTCAGGTGTGTGCGGCACGTCCTGCGGCGTAAAGGCACAAGAGATCGTTGGCGATGGTGGCGGCGGCGATCGCGGTGATTTCCGAGATGTCGTAGGCCGGAGCGACCTCGACGACATCCATGCCGACGACATTGATCCCGGCCAGGCCCCGGATGATTTCCTGCGCCTGGTACGGGCTCAGTCCACCGATCACCGGCGTTCCGGTGCCCGGCGCCGAAGCCGGTTCCAGCGCGTCGATGTCGAAGGTCACATAGGTCTTGGCGCTGCCGACGATGGTGTGAACCTTGTCGATCACGGCAGCGGTGCCGCGCTTGTGGACTTCGATGGCGTCGATGATGTTGAAGCCGAGCGGTTCCGGGTTGTGGGTGCGGATGCCGATCTGGACCGAGCGGGCCGGGTCGACCAGACCCTCGCGCACGGCGTGCCACAGCATCGTGCCGTGGTCGATGCGGCCTTCCTCGTCGGCCCAGGTGTCGGTGTGGGCGTCGAACTGGATAATGCTCAGAGGGCCGTGCTTTTCATAGTGGGCCTTGAGCAGCGGGTAGGTGATGAAATGATCGCCCCCGATCGACAGCAGCGCGGTGTCCGTCGCCAGCACCTGGCGCGCTGCGTCCGCGATCTGGCCCGGAACCTTGTCCGGATAGCCCGTGTCGAGTTCGCAGTCGCCATAATCGACGATCGACAGGCTTTCGAAAGGATCTTCTTTCCACGGCCAGGGCGCGGACCAGGCAATATGCGAGGAGCCGCTGCGCACCGCTCTGGGACCCAGCCGGGTCCCGGACCGGCTCGAGACCGCCAGGTCGAAAGGTACTCCCATGACGGCGACGTCCACGCCCGTCAGGTCCTTGGTATAGCGGCGGCGCATGAAGCTCAGGGCGCCGGCATAGCCTGCCTCGGGAATGACGCCCTTAAAATCGGTACGCGTGAATGCGAGATCGCCCGCCTGCGGGTTTACGCTTGAATCCTTGGTCACTTGTCTCACCTGTTTCAAAGTTGTCCGACAAGCTTGTGTCTTCCGCCCGATCCCGTATATTCAGGCAAAGATATATAACTTTGTTATTAGTCGTGAGGCGCGATGGGTACGGACGAGACGGGACCGTCAGCGGCGGGAATGCCATCGGCGGAATGGATCGTCGCGGCGGCAGGTCTCATCACCTGCGCCGGAACAGACCGGTTCCCGTCTGCCCTGCGGCACATCCTTGAACAGGCCTGCGGGTTCGAATCGATGGTGGTGACCGCCCACGAGGGCAAGGCCGCGCCGAAATCCCTCTACCACGATCTCAACGATCTGCAGGCGGCCGTCAGCATCGAGTTCTATTCCAGCGGCCCGTTTCTTCTCGACCCTTTCTATATTGCCTGCAGGAACGACATCGATCCCGGTGCCTACCGGTTGTTGGACGTTGCTCCGAAAAGCTTTTTGCGATCCGACTACTACCGGACTTTCTACCGGAAGATCCGTCTTCACGACGAAATGGCCATTCTGCTGCGAAACGGGGAAGACAACTGGATCATCGTGTCCCTGGCGCGAACGCGCACCCGCACCCGCTTCGAGGAAGCGGAAAGGAACAGGGTCAATCGCCTGTTTCCCCTGGTCGAAGCGGCTATCTTGCGGAATTGGGGGAAGCCGGCTTCCGAACGCGATACCTCCCCGGCCTCGACCTCCGACCGGCTGCGCGGCTTTGCCTCCGATCTTCTAAGCCCCCGGGAAGCCGACATCATCCATCTGATCCTGCAGGGTCACTCGACCCGCACGATCTCAACGTTTCTGGGAATTGCGGAAGGGACGGTGAAGGTCCACCGGCACCACGCCTACGGCAAGCTCGGCATCCACTCCCAGTCGGAGCTGTTTTCCCTGGCCGCAAACTATCTGGCGGCCGTGCCGTCCTAGCCGGCGGGAGCGCAGGTCCAGCCGGCTTCGAGAGCTTGCGTTCTAGTCCACCGCCTCGGGCAGCCTGTCAGTTTCCAGATAGGTTCCAAGGCTGTCCAGAAGCTTGCCCCAGCCGTTCCGGCGGCCGTCGGTGCCGTCGCTCGGCGGCATGACGCACATCTGCTCGATATGCCGCAGCCTCGTCCCGCCGCCCTGGTCCTCGAACAGGACCGTGACCAGCGAGACGGTGTGAACCCGCCCGTTCATCGCCATCGAATATGCGTAGACGATGCGTTCCTTTTCAGTGATCTCGAAGAAGACGGCCTCCTTGGTGTGCTCGCCCATGGCATTTCGGAACCCGCCCCGTTCCCTGCCGCCGACACGGAAGTCGACTTCGGCGAGGCCATCACCGAACCAGGCCTTTTTCTTTTCAGGCACCGCCCAGGCGGCCCAGACATGATCGCGGCAATTGGGATAGATGCGCTCGATATCGAAACTGTCATGGTGCTGCTTATCAGTCATCTTCGCTGCTCTCCCTTTCCAGGAATTCCCCAAGCCGGTCGAGTCGTGCCTCGACGCGCCGGCGATGCCAGGCAACCCATTCGTCGACGAGCCGAAGAACCTCCGGCTGAAGCGAAACCGTCCTGACCCGGCCGTTCTTGACCGATGTCACCACGCCCGCTTCCTCCAGAACCCGCAGATGCTTGAGAAAGGAGGGGCGGGCAATGTCGAAGGGTCGCGACAGGTCGGACACGGACGCGGCTCCGCCTGCGAGCTGCGCGACCACCGCCAGTCTCGTCGGGTCGGAGAGGGCCTGGAAGACGCGCGGCAGATCTGCATGATAGGTATCCATTTGGCTACCTAAACAGGCGCTGGTTCATTTGTCAATACAGGAAGCCGATTGGCTACCTATTGCAGCGGCGTTCGTTGTCCCGAATGTCCGATCCGGGCGTCGAGGCGCTTTGGTAGGTGGGGTCAGGAAAATGCCGGAACCGGGCGGCCCGGCCGGAAACCCATGCCCGCGCGCAAGACGCGGACATGGAAGTTTGCGAAGGGATCAGCTGTCGAACCACCAGCGGCTACAGGCGCGTGCGCCGTCGAGTTCCCAGCTCGCGGCCAGCTGGTCGCCATGCTGAACGTTGCTGCGGCGGGCGTAGACGAAGTTCCGGAAGAACGGAATGATCGTGCCGCCGTCGTCATTGGCGAGCAACGCCATCTCGCGGTACATCTCGGCCCGCTTGGTGTCGTCCAGCTCGGCTTTCGCCATCAGCAGCAGCTCGTTGAACCGCGGGTTCTTCCAGTGGCTTTCGTTCCAGGCGGCGTCTGCCTTGTAGGCGAGCGAATACATCACGTCCGGGGTCGGGCGGGCGCCCCAGGCCACCACACAGAACGGCTTCTTCAGCCAGACGTCGGAGTAATATCCGTCGTTGGGCTCGCGCACCACGTTGATATTGATCCCCGCGGCCTTGGCGTGTTCGGCATAAAGAACGCACATGTCCACTGCGCCAGAATAGATGGAATCGGCCGAGGAGATGTTGACGGACAGGCCTTCGGCACCAGCCTTCTTCAGCAGCGACCTCGCCTTCTCGGGGTCGTAGTCGTGCTGCGGAATGTCGTCGGGCCAGTAGGGCATGGCCGGCGAGTGGTGGAAGTCGTTTGCCTTGGTTGCCGCCCCGAAAGCGATCTTCTCGATGATCTCGTCGCGGTTCATGGCAAGCTTCAGGGCGTTGCGCACGTCCTTGTTGTCGAAGGGCGCCTGATCGCAGAACATCGGCATGGTGATCGTCGAAGCGGACGGCACATTGTCGATCACGAGATTCGCGTTGCGTTGCAAAAGCCCCATGGTCTTCAGGTCAATGAGGGAGACCGCATCCACATCGCCGGTCACAAGCGCGGTCTGGCGCGCGTTCGGATCCGCGAGGACAAGCAGCTGGACGGCATCGAAATGGGCGCCGTCGAGATGCCAATCGTCATGGCGTGTCAGGTTAAAGCTGACGCCGAACTCGTGATCGCCGAGCTTGTAGGGGCCGGTGCCGTCACCGGAGGCCCAGTCGATTGTTCCGTCATCCTTTGCCGGGCAGATGGCCAGATGGTAGTCGGTCATCAGCCAAGGCAGGTCGGCATTGCCGGAAGACAACTTGAAGGTGACGGTGTAATCGTCGTCCTTCACGATATCGGAAACATCCGTCAGCAGCGCCTTGGCGGCCGAGGTGGTCTTGTCGCCGCGGTGGTGGTTCATCGACGCGATCACGTCGTCGGCGGTCATCTTCTTGCCGGAGTGGAAGCTGACCTTCGGATTGAGCTTGAAGGTCCACTCGGTCGCATCGGCATTGGCCGACCATTCGGTGGCAATGTCCGGGCCGAGCGAGCCGTCGGTTTCGATCAGCGTCAGGTAGCTGCGGTGCGTGTGTGCCAGGACGATCATGGCAATCGTCAGATAGGTGCCGGGATCGTGGGTGTCGGAGGTATTTCCGTCGTGGATACCGACCTTGAACGTGCCGCCCTTTTTCGGTTCGGCCCGGGCGGACGTGGTCCAGAGACCGGATGCTGCCGACGCGGTAATGCCGGCTGCCGCGGAATAGTGCAGGAAATCTCGGCGGGAAATGCCGCCCGTACGCGCCGCCATTGTAAGGCGGTCCATCATTGCCTTGTTTTTGGTCTCGTCGCTCATGTGAGTTTTACCTCGTCCGGTTTTGCTTGCCCTCATTTTTCGGGATGTGCCCCTTTTGAGTATGCGATGTCCCCTGGGCCGCCGGAGTGGCCCCAAAACGAATTCTGGTATTGATAAAACGACATATAGGGCTCCAATACGACAATTCCTTAGGCAAAACGCTAAATCCGGCCTGCAAGAGCCATTCTTCAGTCCGATCAACCATTTCCGCCGGTGACAGGCGGACCGGGCATCCGGGCAGTCCGATGGACAAACTTTCAGGTGACCTCCGTCGATTTGCCGCTAAGGTGAAGTGAGAACAGACCGGAACGATCCGGAAAACCTCGCAAAAGACACCTGGGTCGGGCCACATGCAATCGCGATCTAATTTCCGGAACTTCATGATCGACGCCCTCGACCGGCTCACGAATGCCGCTGTCAGCGGACAGGACATGAAGGTTGCTCAGGACCTCATCGGCGAACTCGGCGGATCGGCCCTGCTTGTCGGCGGTGTCGACCGCAGCACCGGAACGCCCAACTGGGTCCGCACGACGATGCGCCAGGATTTCCTCGAACATTATTTCGAGGAGCGGTTCATCGACGGCGATCCCTTCATCTCGCATCTGAAGGCATCCATGGCCCCGATCCTGGCCGTGCCCGGCAGCCTGACGGAGCAGGACCCGGTCTCGCCGTTGTCGCTCCGCCTCAACCAGTCCCTGTACGATGCCGGCTACCGTGCCCTCTATGGCGTCGTCCTGCCGGGCAAGGATCCCGGGGAACGGATCGTCGCCACCTTTTGCACCGAGGAGGGGCCGGAGCTGCTGCAATCGGAAGAGGACGGCGCCCGCATTCGCGCGGCGCTCACCATGATAGGAAGCTACGTCGGCCCTCCGGCGACGGAAGAAGAGGACTTCGCCCAGTACGAACGCCTGCGGCGTCTTTCCGCGCGCGAACGGGAGGTGCTCCAGCTCCTTGCGGATGGACATCGCAACGACCGGATCGCCGACTATCTCGGCTTGTCCGAGGTCACCGTGCGCAAACACTTCCGCTCGGCGCGCCTGAAACTTGGCGCGGCGACGCGCGATCAGGCGCTGGCGATCGCCGCCCGGCGTGGGATCGTGGAGCTTTAGCTGCCGTCCCGGGCCTGCTCCTGCCGCAGAGCGGCGCTACCGCTCACACTGCTTGCCTTGCAATCAATCAGCCAAAATCCATACCTGCGAACGTTGTTCCGGTATCGTTTTCGATACCTAGTCCGGTTGCATTGTTTCATGTACCGTATTTTTGCGTGAAATATTTTAGGACCTTGAACCAAAACACTTACTGCGAAAATTTTCTGCAAGTTCTAACCTCCAGTAACAGATACTGCGTAAGAAATACTTGAACGTATTTGCCCGGAAGCGCGCGCTTTACCCACCTGAAGCGCGCGCTTTATTTTTGGGAAGCCCCTTCCGCCGGGTTTGTCACCGTTCCGGGGTCGGCGGCGCTTCATCCGGTGCGCTCGATCAGGTCCCATTTATTGCCGAACGGATCCCGGAAAACGGCTACCTTGCCGTATGGCTCGCTGCGGGGCTCTTCCAGGAAGGTGACGCCGGCCGAGAGCATCGCCCGGTGGTCCCGCTCGAAGTCGTCCGTGTGCAGGAACAGGAACACCCGCCCGCCCGCCTGGTTGCCGACGGCGGCTGCCTGAACCTCACCGTCCGCCTGGGCCAGCAGCAGGCGGGTCTCGGAGCTGCCTTTCGGGGCGACCAGAACCCAGCGCCTGGTCCCGGAAAGCTTCGTGTCCTCGATCAGGTCGAAACCGAGCTTTCCGGTGTAGAAGGCAATCGCCTCGTCATAATCGGGAACGAGGAGGGCGAGTGCACCGATGACCTGTTTCATGACGGCGGCTTCTTACTGCGCCCTGCGGTAGACGGAAATGTTGCGGTAGCTTGCCACGTCGACCAGATGCACCGTCTGGGTAATCGTCAGCGTGCGGCCGTCCTCGGAGAGTTCCCGGTCGGCCTTCATCAGCGTCAGTCCGCCCCGGCGCGCTTCCGAAATCAGGTTCCGGTCTCCCTTGAAGACGAGGCGCATGGCGTCTACGAGGCCGCTCTTGCCGAGCTTTACCTCGGGGCCGTCCGGCATTGCCTCGAAGGTGTCGTTGGTGACCTCCCCGTCGGCCGTCACCTGGTTCATGGTGAAAACGGCCATGCCGAAATTGTCCTCGATCTTCAAGGTGGCGCTTTTCGGCGGCTCACCCTGTTCGAAATCGCTTTCTTCCGTGTCGAGGATCCAGGTGCCGAGGAAGGGCGAAAGTCTGTCTTCGTTCATCTGATGAACCCGATTTTGAAATGAGAGTCAGGCATCAAATTACCTGAGTTTCCGTTATGTGGAGACAGTGGCATCCCCTCCGGCGTCATCCCGACCAAGCGTGGCGCGTGCCGGGACCGGAGAGCCGATTTCAGCGGTTCTGTCCCGAAAGTCCTTGTCTCCCCGGTCCCGGATCTCCGCGTTGCCGCGTCCGGGATAACGAAATCAACTGCCGCAACATAAACAGAGCCGCCCACGGGATACCCGCAGGCGGCTCTTCATGCAAATCGTGTTTTGCCTCAGGCGCTGAGCGCGTCCAATTCGGCAATGATGGCATCGCCCATTTCGGCGGTGGAGACGGTTGCCTGGCCCTCGGACGCGATGTCCTTCGTGCGAAGGCCTTTATCCAGCGCGTTGGCAATCGCCTTGTCCAGCTTGTCGGCAGCCGCTACTTCCTCGAAGGAATAGCGCAACGCCATGCCGAAGGAGGCGATCATGGCGATCGGGTTGGCAGCGCCCGTTCCGGCAATATCCGGAGCCGAGCCATGGACCGGCTCGTAAAGCGCCTTGCGCTTGCCGGTCACCGCGTCCGGAGCACCGAGGGAGGCGGACGGCAGCATGCCGAGCGAGCCGGTCAGCATGGCTGCGACGTCGGACAGCATGTCGCCGAAGAGGTTGTCGGTGACGATGACGTCGAACTGCTTCGGCCAGCGGACGAGCTGCATGCCGCCGGCGTCGGCCAGCATGTGCTCCAGCGTGACGTCTTCGTAGCCGTTCTTGTGCGTCTGGGTCACGACTTCGTTCCACAGCACGCCGGACTTCATCACGTTCCGCTTTTCCATGGACGTGACCTTGTTGTTCCGGGTGCGGGCCAGCTCGAAGGCCACCTTGGAGATGCGTTCGATCTCGTAGGTGTCGTAGACCTGGGTGTCGATGCCGCGCTTCTGGCCATTGCCGAGGTCGATGATTTCCTTCGGCTCGCCAAAGTAAACTCCGCCGGTCAGCTCGCGCACGATCAGGATGTCGAGACCCTCGATGACTTCCTTCTTCAGGGAAGATGCATCGGCAAGCGCCGGGTAGCAGATGGCCGGGCGGAGGTTGGCAAAGAGCTGCATGTCCTTGCGCAGGCGCAGCAGGCCGGCTTCGGGACGCACCTCATAGGGAACGCTGTCCCACTTCGGACCGCCGACAGCGCCGAAGATGACGGCGTCCGCCGCCATGGCCTTTGCCATGTCTTCTTCGGAAATTGATTGACCGTGAGCGTCATAGGCACAGCCGCCGACAAGGCCGTCGTCGGTTTCAAAGGACATGCCGCCCTTTTCGTTGAACCAGGCAATGACCTTTTTCACTTCCTGCATGATTTCCGGGCCGATGCCGTCACCCGGCAGCAGCAGAAGTTTTTGAGAAGCCATGGGCGTTCCATCCCGCATAATAAAAACAGATTGCGCTGGGTTAGCGTGTCGGCCGCCGTCTGGCAAGGCGGGACCAGTTGCGAAGAACTCAATCGAGGGGCGCGGAAAGGTCAATAACGTCCCGGGTTCAGCTTCCTTCGGCCGGGATCCTGCAGACGAAGTGCAGATTGTAGCTGTCGGTTGTTCTGTGCGTTTCGCCGACCTCGTTTCCGTCGATGTCATAAACGCTCAGCACTTCGAAACCCGCCTTTTCGAGTTGTTCGAGCTGAGCCTGCCGGTCAATGCAATAGACCAGGCCGCTACGCATGTGAGACCCGGTGACAATGGCATGATCGTCTTCAAAATGTTGAAGGTGTGCGAGGCGGTTGTGATTGACGATTTCCCGGCCCGTTCGCAGCAGCCTGTGCAGATAGCGTGGAAGGTTTTCGGCGTCGGCAAAGGACGGCAGAACGGGGCGTTTGCCGCAATGTTGCCAGGACCTGTTGTGCGTCGAGAAAACGAAAACCCCGTTCGACGACATCAGGCGGCGGACGTCGGCAAGCAATTTCAACCGATCCTCGTGGCCGAGGACGTCTATCGTGTTGAAGGCAATGAGGATGAAGTCGAACGGTTCTTCGGTCAGTTGCTCAAGGTCCCTGAAATCTCCCAGGGACAGGCGCGCTGTCGGATATGCCTTGCGGGCGAATGCAAGCATTTGTGGCGACAGGTCGATGCCGAGATAGTCGGCACAGAAAGGCAGGAGATAGCGGATCGTTCGGCCGGAACCCACGCCGAGATCAAGTACACGTTTGTTTTCAAAATGCTGTTTGTACCGGAGCAGGATCGTGATCTCCGGCGGCGTAAGCGGCAACGCCGCCAGATGGCGTGCGACGGCATCGCTCATAAAGGCTTCTGCCGTTACGTCCGTAAAAGATGGCGTGCCGGAATTGATTTGGAACTGCCTTTGTCCAAGATTCGCAACTTTCGCCATTCTATACTCCAAAAATACTCAAACAGAACTTAACCGACGAAGACCTTGAACTTAATAAAGAAATCTCTACTCGCGCATAAGTGGAATAATTTAACAAATATTAGCATGGTTAATTTTGCGAATGATGCAGTCTGAAATGGGCCGAAGGTCTGCCGAAGGTCTGAATGGTTCCAGATGATGGTGTAATTCAGCGGCTTTACCGCGAGGTTTTTGGAACCACCGGTAGTTCGATTTCAGCCGGAGGTCCGGGCGGCCTGCCAGATGAGGTTCAGCGCCAGAGCCGTCATCACCCACTTGAAACCGGTCTTGAAGGTGGCTTCGTCCATCCTGCCGAGCAGGCGGCTGCCGGCAAGCGTACCGAGAAAGCCGCTGGCAATCATCAGCACGATCAGTCCCGCCCATGGCGCGAAGACAAACCCGAGGGCACCGAAGGCGATGATCTTGAAGATATGCATGATCAGCGCGGTGACCGCCTGGTTGGCGACGAAGCTGTGACGAGGCAGACCGAGCGTCGACAGGACCGCTCCGCCGATCGGCCCGGAGGCGCCGAAGAACATCGACAGGAACGTCGAGGCGAAGCCGGCGGCGGCCATGGCCCGTTTGCGTGTCTTGCCGAACTTCGGTTTTCGTCCCCAGACGACCCAGAGCACGAAACAGGCGATGCCGGCTTTCAGGATGGCGGTGGGCAGCTCCACGGCGATCGCCCCGCCGATGGCCGCGCCGAGGGCGGCGCCAAGGGCGAACCAGAGCGCGATCAGCCGGTCGACATGCCTGAGCTGCACAAGTGCCCGGCCGGCGTTGGAACCGAACTGTACCACCCCGTGGACGGGAACAAGAGCGCTTGTGGGCATAAGGGCGGCCATGACGGCGATGAGCGCCACGCCGCCGCCAAGACCGACGGCGGCGGTCAGGGCGGACGTGAAGAAGCTGACGACGACGAGCGTCATCGCCGCAACCGTGTTCAAGTCGGCCGGAAAGAGCGCGGTCAAAAGATCCATCGGCTCAGGCCCATCTGGATTTGGCGTAGCTCAGCGCCTCGCGCACGTCGAGCGCCCGCGTGGAGTTGCCACTGCGGACATAAAAGACCGAGGACTTGCCGTCTTCCAAGTAGACTGCGCGCGGGGCGGGCCGGACGATGATCATTGCCACGTCCTTCGCCTCGACCTTGGCGAAGACCGTGTGGATATAGGGGCACAGGTCGCCGCCGAGATTCTTTGACACGATGTCGTTGACCGTGCGCTGGAAGGAGTCGAAATCCGGGCTCTTGAGGGTCGACAGGTCCTTGTCGAGGCCGAGAGGCTTGCCGTCGTCATCGACGCCGACAAGAAGATGACCGCCATCCGCGTTGAAGAACCCGGCGATGGTCTTGGCGATGACTTTTTCCAGGCCCCGGTTGACGTGGTTTTCCTTCACGTCCCAGCGGAGCGAAGACTTGAATTCCACCCGCTCCGTTTCGCCCTGCCGCAACAGGTCCGGTACGATTGCCGTCTGTTCGGCGCGCAGCGACTGGTAGGCTTCCGTGGTGCGCATGTAGTTTCGGCTGAAAATACCGAAGGCGAGCCCGACCACGGCGCCGACGATCGTATAGGCAACCGCAACATCCACATGCTTGGGCAGGATGAGCAGAAAGAGCCGGGCGTTGAGGAAGGCGAAAAGGCCGGGAGGCTCCTCGATGAAGCGGGTCAGCTCCCACCAGACGACCATCAGGTTCAGCGGATGGATCACCAGAACGCCGACGACGGCGCCCACCAGCACGTAGGTGGCAAGAAAGGAAAGCCTGAACGGGGAAAGCGCCATCGCGGAAAGTCCAAATAAAAACGCCGGTCGGAACCGGCGTCTTCATATCACAGATTTACGCTGCCGCGGGCAGGGCGGTTTCGACCAGTTTCACCCAGTAGGAACAGCCGACGGGGATCAGTTCGTCGTTGAAGTCGTAGGCCGGATGATGCAGGCCGGCACTGTTGCCGTTGCCGGCAAAGATGAAGGCGCCTGGCCGTTCTTCCAGCATGTAGGAGAAGTCCTCACCGCCCATCATCGGCGGGATGTCGCGCTTGACCTTGCCTTCACCGGCAATGCCTTCGGCGATCGAGGCGGCGAAATCCGTCTGCTCGTCATGGTTGGCGGTCACCGGATAGCCACGCCGGAACACCAGTTCCGCCTCGGCGCCGAAGGCATCGGCCACCGATTTGACGATCACACCCATGCGTTCCTGGGCAAGGTCGCGCATCTTCGGGCTGAGCGTGCGCACGGTGCCGCGCAGGGTCACTTCCTGCGGAATCACGTTGAAGGTATTGCCGCCCTGGAACACGGTCACGGAGACGACGACCGAATCGAGCGGGTCCGCGTTGCGGCTGGCGATGGTCTGCAAGGCATTGACCATCTGGGATCCGGTGACAATGGGGTCAATAGTCTCGTGCGGCTTGGCGGCGTGGCCGCCGCGTCCGGTAATGGTGATGCGAAATTCGTCGGTGGCCGCCATGATCGGACCCTTGCGGATCGCGAACTCGCCCACGGGAAGTCCCGGGAAATTGTGCATGCCGTAGACTTCCTCGATCGGCCAGCGGGTCATCAGCCCGTCGTCGATCATCGCCTTGGCACCCGCGCCGCCTTCTTCGGCGGGCTGGAAGATCACGACGACGGTGCCGCTGAAGTTGCGCGTTTCGGCCAGGTATTTCGCCGCGCCCAGCAGCATGGCGGTGTGGCCGTCATGGCCGCAGGCATGCATCTTGCCCGCAACCTTGGAGGCATAGGACTTGCCGGTGATTTCCTCGATCGGCAGGGCGTCCATGTCGGCGCGCAGACCGATGGTCTTGCCGGCGCCGCCGTTCTTGCCCCTGATGACGCCAACGACGCCGGTCTTGCCGATGCCGGTCGTCACTTCGTCCACGCCGAAGCTCTCCAGAAGCTCGGCGACCTTGCCTGCGGTCCGGACGGTTTCGTAGAGAACTTCCGGGTTTTCGTGAAAGTCGCGGCGCCAGGCTGTGATCTCGTCGGCAAGATCGGCAAGGCGATTGACGATGGGCATGAAGAACTCCTGAAATCAAGAAAAGCGGGAAACGCTCTGCGGCTAACCTATCGCAAGCCGCAAAAAGGGAAAGTGCTGCGGTGGAAAAACTTTTGTGCACCGGCGGGACGCTCCGGACCCGCCGGGAAGCACCTTGTCACGGTCAAGCTTTCTCCACCCGGAAGACCTTGGTGTGCTTGATTTCGTTGTCCTCCAGCGCGCCGACCACCGGAACCCGGTAGTCGGCAAGTTCCGTAAGCCGTGACTTCGGCAGGTAGGAGCGGCCCGGATCGCCGACGAGGACTTCGGTCCCCCTTGCAAGCAGCCGGTCGATCAGGTCCATCACCTTGTCGGCCATATGCTTGTCGTAGAAGACGTCGCCGCAAAAGACGATATCGGCTGCCGGCGGTTCCGACGCGGTGATGTCCGCCGTCTCGAAGCTGAGCTTTACGCCATTGAGGTCCGCGTTGAGTTCGGCGGCCGCGAGCGCGAAGGGGTCGATGTCGACCGCATGGCAGGAGGCCGCGCCCGCCATCATTGCCGCGATGCCGACAAGGCCCGAGCCGCAGGCAAAATCGAGAACCTGCCTGCCCTCAACCAGCTCCTGCGTGTCGAGGATATAGCGGGCAAGGCCCTGTCCGCCCGCCCAGGCAAAGGCCCAGAAGGGCGGGGCAAGGCCCAACTCGCCGAGTTCATCCTCGGTTTTCTGCCAAAGCTCCATGGCCTCGTCGGCCACATGGATCCGGATTTCCTCCGCATGCGGCACGGGCTTGATCCGGGTTTCCCGGCGGATGAATTCGAAGGGATCTTTAATGGTGGGCATGGATCTTACCGGCTGAAGGGCAGGGCCGAATGGAGAACTTCACACATCTCTCCGTGTCGCCCCGGGCAAACGAAGTGCGACCCGGGGCTTAGGGTCAGGACCCATTAATTTGGATGAAATGGTAGGGATGAATTTGTTCGGATACGAGGCGCAAAACTGCAGGAAACCGTCCGGTTTCCAAAGATTTGCAACGACGTTGCCGGGCGAATTCACCCTATCGCTAAGGGACGCAAAAACGGCTTCGATCTGCTGCGTCAAACCGCTCAACCGGGCAGGAAGCCCGCTTTTCGCGCTTTTCCTTGCAGCTCTTTGCCGTTTGTTGCGCCATTTCAGTCAAATTAATGAGTCCTGACCCTAATCATTTCCAGAGCATTCGCTGCCTTGGCCGCTGACTTGTCCGCAGGTTCTTTCAAGGCTCCGGCAAGTGGTTCGGCGAGTGTGCCCCGGCTCTGCGCTACGCTTGGCCGGGGTGACATCTCGCGTGCAGGCAGTTTTGTGCGCTCCCGCCGCTCAGGCCGGTTCTTTCAAACCGCCCATTTCGCAGACAACCTTCCATTCGTCTTCCGTGACCGGCTGGACGGAAAGGCGCATGGAGGTGACAAGGGACATTTTCGCAAGCCGGGGTTCTGCCTTGACGTCGGCCAGCGTCACCGGCTTCGGCATGTCGCGCACGGCCTTGAAGTCAACGCATTCCCAGCGCGGGTCGTCGGTTGTCGAATCGGGATGAATGCCGCTGCAGACCTCGACGATGCCGACCACTTCCTTGCCGATGTTGGAGTGATAGAAGAAAGCCTTGTCGCCGATCTCCATGGCTCGCATGTTGTTGCGCGCCTGGTAGTTCCGGATGCCGTCCCACTGTTCTCCGGCATCGCCTTTGGCTTTCTGCTGCTCCCAGGACCATTTGTCCGGCTCGGACTTGATCAGCCAGTACTGCACTTATTTCACCTCCGGATTCTTGATCACCCAGTTCCACGGCCTGATTTCGACGCTTTCGAAGAGGCCGGCCCGGGCGTAGGGATCTTCTTCCGAGATGGCAAGAATTTCGTCGCGGTTGGAGGCTTCGATCACCACCAGGGAACCGGTCATGTTGCCGTCATCGTCCAGAAACGGTCCCGCCGCCTTCAGGCTGTCGCCGAAGCCTTTCAGGAACTCCAGATGGTCCGCGCGGTTGTCGAGGCGCGTTTGCAGCGCATGCGGTTTGTCGGTGCAGATCAGGGCGTAAAGCATGGGAAAAGACCTTCGGGTTGTCGAACTCGGACGAACCTAGGGCCGGTGCAATGGAAACTCAATGGCGGAAAATGGGGATGCCGGTTTCCTTCTTCGTTGCGAACCAAATAACGGGCGAGAATTTGATGTTCGGGTCGTGTTCCTTTCCCCCTTGTGAGGAAGGGTGCGACTGCCGCACTCGCCTTCAGAAACAGCGAACGTCAAGATTTCAGGAATGCTTTGGCTTTCAGGACGGGAATACGAATGCTTGCGGTTGTCACACGCCTTCCGTCTCCGCCTTCAGCGGCCGGGCCATCAGGGTGTTGAGGGCATCGTCGATGGTCAGGTCCTCGTCGATCATCCGGGCCACCGTCTCGCAGATTGGCACTTCGACGCCGTATTTCTTCGCCAGCTTGACCGCGACACGGGCGGAATAGGCGCCTTCGGCGAGCTTGCCGCCGGCCGCGATGAGTTCGGAGGCCATGAAGCCTTCGCCGAGGCGGAGCCCGAAGGAGAAGTTGCGCGACTGGCTGGAGGAGCAGGTGAGCACAAGGTCGCCGAGACCGGAAAGGCCGGTCAGTGTTTCGGCCTGCGCGCCCATGGCCGTGCCGAGGCGCGAGAGCTCTGCAAAACCGCGCGCGGTCAGCGCCGCCTGGGCGCTGGCGCCGAGCTTGCGACCGACGACGGCGCCGCAGGCGATCGCCAGCACGTTCTTCAGCGCACCGCCGATCTGGGCACCGAGGATATCGATGGAGGCATAGGGACGGAAGCAGGGCGACTGCAGGGCTTCGCATAGGCTCAGCGCCGTCTTGGCGGAATTGGCTGCAATGGTGACGGCGGTCGGAAGCCCCCTGGCTACGTCATCGGCAAAACTCGGGCCTGAGAGAACTCCCGGTTCCACGCCGGGCAGTTCCTCGGCCATGACCTTGGAGAGTAGCTTGCCGGACGACTGCTCGATGCCCTTGGCGCAGAGCACGACCGGACCGCGTACCTTGCCGGTCTTCTTCAGCGCGGCCAGCATGGCGCGGGTCGTCTGTGCGGGGGTGACAAGCAACAGGGCGTCCGCATCGGCCACCTCGTCCAGCGAGGTGGTCGCGTTAAGGTCCTCGTCGAAGGTGATGCCGGGCAGATAGCGCGGGTTCTGGCGGCGGGAGCGGATATTCGACACGGTTCCGGGGTCCCGCGCCCACAGGCGCACGTCCCGTCCCGCGCGGGCCGCCGTCAGCGCCAGTGCGGTCCCCCAGGCACCGCCGCCGATGACGCCGACCGATTTAATGGCGCCCATTGCTCTGCCCTTCCATGCGCGACCGTAGTGTTTCAAGCTGCGCTCCAAACCCTTCAAAGAACCGGGTCTCGGGCGGCGCATCGTGAGCGAACAAGTCGACCCAGAACAGGCGGAACCTTATCGGCGGTCCGCCGGCGCTCGGTGACGTTTCAAAGTGTTCCCATTCTGTCGCGGGTTTTTCACGAATGCGACCGTGAAAATGCCGCCGGCGATGCAGGCCGTCGAGACAATCGGGAACATTTTCGAAGATATGGTCCCGGTCGGCGAACGATTCGAGAGCGATATCCAACGAAAGTCCGGTCTCCTCGGCAAATTCGCGCCGGGCGCCGTGAAGATAGCTCTCGCCAGGGTCCAGCGTGCCGCCGGGAACCTGAAGCCCGACTTCCGGGTGATCGGGCTCCGAAAACACCAGAAGCTCCGGTCCGCAGGTCAGGTAGACATAGGCTTTGTGGTAGAGTTTCACCGGCAAATCCCTGGAAAGTCTTGTCTTCAGGCGGCCTTGCGGAGGGCGGGCAAGCGGTTTCGCAGAGCGTCGATCGGCTCGCCGAAGGCCGCAAAGAAATTTTCGGCATCGCTTGCTTCGTTGCCAAGAAGGTCGATCCAGAAGAACCGGTAGCGAATCGGTCCGCTGCCGCTGCTGGGATACATCTCGAAATGTTCCCATTCCTGCCGCGGCCGCGCGGCGACCCGGACATGGTAGTTGCGCCGGATATGACGGCCCCTGAGCGGCCGATCTGCCGGCGCGCGGAACTGGCCGACAGGCGCAAGGGTCTCGAAGGGAATGTCCTGGTCGGAAAACTGCTCGAATGCCACGTCGAGCTTGAGGCCGGTTTCCTCGGCAAATTCGCGCATGGCGCCCTGCAGGAAGCTTTCGCCGGGGTCGATGGTGCCGCCGGGTACCTGCAGGCCGAGCCAGGGCGTGTCCGGCTCGTTGAAGACGAGCAGGTCGGACCCGCAAGTCATGTAGACATAGGCCTTGTGGTAGATGCGCATCTTCAAAGGGTCCTCAGAATGCCGGACCTGCTTCCTAGCAGGCAATCCGTCCCAAGTGAAAGAGCAAGTCTCGGGAAAGGTGCGCGGCAAGGTGGCCGGATCAAACTTTCGCACCCTTCTTGCCCGCTCCCAGCACCCCTGCATTTGCCGAATCGAGCGGCCAGCGCGGGCGCGGCGAAAGCCCCATGTCGTCGACGGGACCGGTCTGGAGCCGCTCGATGCCGGCCCAGGCGATCATGGCGGCATTGTCCGTGCAAAGGGCCATGGGCGGGGCGATGAAGCGGGCGCCGGCCTCGCCGGCAGCCTGCAGCAGGCTTTGTCTGATTTCCTGGTTGGCGGCAACGCCGCCGGCCACCACGATTGCCGGCTCCGCATCCGGGTGCCGCTCTCGAAAGAGCGCGAGGGCCGAGCGGGTGCGGGCGGCAAGGACGTCCGAGACGGCACGCTGAAAGGCGGCGCAAAGATCGGCGACCGTCTGGTCGTCCACCGGCTCCAGCTTCTTCGCCTGGGTCCGTAGTGCGGTCTTGAGGCCCGCAAAGGACATGTCGAGGCCGGGTCGGTCGAGCAGCGGGCGCGGCAGCCGGAAACGGGTCACGTCGCCCATCGCCGCCATCTTCTCCACATGGGGGCCGCCGGGATAGGGCAGGCCGAGCAGCTTGGCGGTCTTGTCGAAGGCTTCGCCGATGGCATCGTCGATGGTGGTGCCGAGACGCTCGTAGTCGCCGACGCCGCGCACCAGCAGGAACTGGCTATGGCCGCCGGAGACAAGCAGCAGCAGGAAGGGAAAGTCCAGGTCGTCTGTCAGGCGCGCGGTCAGCGCGTGACCTTCAAGGTGGTTGACGCCGACGATCGGCTTGCCGGCGGCCATGGCAATCGCCTTGGCCGTCATGAAGCCGACAATGACGCCGCCGATGAGGCCAGGACCGGCGGTGGCGGCGACCGCGTCGATGTCGTCCCAGCCGCAGCCGGCTTCCTGCATCGCCTCGGCGACGATCCGGTCGAGAATTTCGATATGCGCCCTGGCGGCAATTTCCGGCACCACGCCACCGAATTCGGTGTGTTCGTCGATCTGGGAGCGGATGGTGTTGGAGAGAATTTCCTTGCGCAACGGACCGCGCACCACCGCCGCCGCGGTTTCATCGCAGCTTGTCTCAATGCCCAGCACCGTCAGATTGGTCGCATTGTCTTTTAAATTGACTGAGGTCATTGGTCTTGCAGTGGTGGCCTGTGTTAGGACATTCGGTCAGTAACAATTGCATGCCGGGCGGTATCAACGCCGGGCGTAACATCTGGACGGTGAACCTTGCAATCAAATCCTTTGCGTATCGGAACCCGGGGCAGCGCGCTCGCGCTGGCGCAAGCCCATGAAACCCGCGCCCGGCTGATGGCGGCCCACGGCCTGGCCGAAGACGCTTTCGAGATCGTGGTGATCAAGACGTCCGGCGACAGGATCCAGGACAGACCGCTTTCCGAAGTGGGGGGCAAGGGCCTCTTCACCAAGGAAATCGAGGAAGCGCTGCTGGACGGCCGGATCGACCTTGCCGTGCATTCCTCCAAGGACATGCCGACGGTCCTGCCCGACGGGCTGGCGCTGACCGCCTTTCTGCCGCGCGAGGATGTCCGCGACGCTTTCCTGTCGCCCAAGGCCAAGACCCTGACGGACCTGCCCCAGGGCGCGGTCATAGGTTCCAGCTCGCTGCGGCGCCAGGCGATGATCAAGCGGCTGAGGCCCGACATAGAAGTCGTCATGTATCGCGGCAACCTGCAGACGCGCCTGCGCAAACTCGCAGAAGGCGAGGTCGACGCGACGCTTCTGGCGGCGGCCGGTCTCAGGCGCCTCGGGCTGGAGAACGAGATCACCAGCCTTCTGGAAGTGGACGAATTCGTGCCGGCCGTCGGCCAGGGAGCGATCTGCATCGAAAGCCGGGAGGACGATGAGGCGACCTTGCAGAAACTCGCCGCGATCCACGACCCGGACACACAGGTCCGGCTGGACGCGGAACGGGCCTTCCTCGCCGTCCTCGACGGTTCCTGCCGTACGCCCATCGGCGGTCTGGCGGTGGTTGAAGGCGACAGGCTGCACTTCAGGGGCATTGTCCTGAAGCCGGACGGCTCCGAAGTTCACGAGATTCAGGAAACCGGCGCGGTGGATGACGCGGCGGCGATCGGCCGGGCCGCGGGCGAGGCTTTGAAAGCAAAAATGGGCCCCGGGTTCCTGGCGGATCACTGAAGGACGTTCCGCAATGCGTTTCCTGGTGACCCGGCCCCAGCCTGACTGCAAGCGCACCGCGGACAAGCTGCGGGCGGCCGGGCACGAAGCCGACGAGGCGCCGCTGTTGCGGTTCAAGGCGGACCCGCCGGAGCGATTCGATCTGGCCGGCATCGGTGCCATAGCCGTCACCAGCCGGCGCGCGGTCGGTGTCCTTTCCGCTCACCCGCAGGCGCCGGATCTCAGGGCCCTGCCGGTCTTCGCCGTGGGCGAGGCAACGGCGAAGGCTTGCGCTGCCGCCGGTTTCGGCAAAATCGCGGTGGCACAGGGCGATGTGGCGTCGCTTGCCGCGTTGTTGCTGGATCGACGCGATCAGCTCACGGGAAAAACCGTCCTCTATCCTGCGGCAGAAGAGCGCGCGGGCGATCTCGAGGGTCTTCTTGCGGAGGGCGGAGTGTCGTGCCGCCTCCAGGTCGTCTACCGCATGGAAGCGGTTGCAGATCTGCCGCAGGAGGTGGCGCAGGCCCTGGCAACTGCCGCCTACGACGGCGTGCTGGTCTATTCGCGCCGAACCGCCGAGGTCCTCGGCGATCTCGTAAACGCCCGTGGTCTCGAAGAAATTTTTTCCGCAGTGCCGGTCTATGCCATCTCGCAACAGGCCTCCGGGCCATTATCTGGACACAAGAAGGTGCATGTTGCGAATGCGCCGAACGAAACGGCCTTGCTGTCTCTGGTTTTAACAGAGTGTTAACCAGATCCGGGAGAGTCGTTCTTTTGCAATGCGAAATGCCTGTGCAGCGGCGTTACCGCTTCGCAACGAGGTGTGTATAGTGAAGGTCTTGAGACCGGAACGCCCGGAAGCGGCAGGGTTCAGGAGGAGAACAGATGGCAACGGACAACAAATCTTCAGGCGGAAGCGGGGCGTCCGACAAGCAGGGTGCTACTCCGCCTTCGTCTTCGACATCATCGAAACGTCCCGTGACCATCGATCTGACCGCTGAAAAGGTGGACGCGAAGCCGGGCGCGGCAACGCCGGCCGGTTCCTCTTCCGCCAGCGCCTCTTCCACTGGCGCCTCGGGCAAGCCCGGGTCCACGGAACCCGGCTCCAGGCCCGCAGGCAGCAGCACCTCTTCGACGGCTTCCCCGGCAGGCGCGCGCAGCAGTGCGGCGACACCTTCTTCTTCCACTTCCGCTTCCTCGACCTCTTCGTCTTCTTTCTCTTCCGCGAAGGGAACCTCGACGGCCTCTCCGTCCTCCGCGTCGAAGCCCGCATCGGCAACCTCGACAGGAGGCTCTTCGGGAACGACTGCGCCGGCCGGTGCCGCGAAGCCGGAACCGGCAGCAGGCAAGACGTCCTCGGGCACGGGCGCTGCCGGCCCGACGTCCGGCACTGCTTCCGGCGCGCGTCCTCCGGTGTCGACCTCGACCTCATTCTCCGCTCCGCCGGCTGCCGACGACCGGGGTGGCGTCGGTGCCTTCGGCGTTCTGATCGCCGCCGTGATCGGCGGAATTCTGGTGCTCGGTGGCGGGTTCGGCCTCTATCAGGCCGGGCTGATCAAGCTGACTCCCGAGCCGAATCGGCAGGTGGCGGCAGCGCTGTCCGATGCGGAGCGCAAGATTGCCGATCTGGAAAAGAAGCTGGACGCCGCGAACGCCGGCGGAAGCGCGAGTGCGGTCTCGGCCCTGCAGTCGAAGGTGTCCGCGCTGGAAAGCAAGGTAGATCGCGCCGCCTCATCCAATTCCTCGGATATCCAGCCTGCCGTCGACGCCTTGAAAAGGCAGGTCGACAGCCTGCGCAGCGACATGGCTTCCATCACCTCGGGATCCGGCGAGGGTGCCGCCGTCAGCCTGAAGCCGCTCGAGGACCGGGTGGCTTCGCTGGAAGCTGCCGCGAATGGCGGCGCATCCGTCGACCTCGCTCCCCTGGAATCACGCCTGGCCAAGCTGGAAGGCGACGCAAGCTCTGCATCTTCGGAAGCCGGCAAGCTGTCCGGCTCGCTCACGGCCACGGAAACGCAGGTGAGCGATCTGAAAAAGACGCTGAGCGAGCTTGAGACCCGCCTGCGGAACACCGAAGCGACCGCCAAGGCCGCGCAAAGCGCGGTGTCCACGTCCGACGTTTCCCTGAAGACGCTGGCCGACAGCCAGGCCCGGGCCACCGAAACGCTCTCCAGCCTTTCCGCCGACATCAAGTCGGTGGGGGAGGCCAATTCGGCCGCTCTGGAGGATATTCGGGCCGGGCTTGACGCGCTGTCCACGCGTCTGGCCTCGGTCGAGGCAACGATGGGCGATGCGACGGCGCGGGAAACCGCTGCCCGGGCTCTTTCCGTCTCCGCGCTGAAATCGGCGGTCGATTCCGGCCGGCCCTACGAGACCGAGCTGGCCGCCGTCAAGGCGGGCCTTCCCGCCGATATCGAACTGACAGCGCTTGAGGCCCATGCCGGGAACGGTGTCGAACCGGCTTCCGTGCTGATTGCCCAGTTTCCGCCGGTCGCCCGCAGCATCTACCAGACCTTTTCCGAGCCGGACCGGGAGGGCGACGTCCTCGACAGCTTCCTGGCAAGCGCCAAGTCGCTTATTGCCGTTCGTGGTCCCGGCGATGCGGACGGAACCGGACCGGAGGCGATCCTTCGGCGCATGGAAAACGCCGTTTCCGCCGGCAACCTGAGCGCGGCGATCGCGGCCTACAAGGAATTGCCGGAAGCCGCCCAGGCCAGGGCCGCGGACTGGGCGACCCGGGCCGAGGCCCGCGTCGAAGCCGATGCGCTGACGGACAAGGCCTCAAGGGAAGTGCTGAAAGCGCTTGCCGCCAAAGACAGTTGAACGGGGCTGGTGAATGGCCATCCGGAAAGAAGACTTCAAGCCGGGACTGACCGGCAACGCTTGGGAGCGAGCTAGATGATCCGCGTCCTTTTCTTCGTCGCGCTGCTTTTTGCCCTGGCTTCGGGGTTTGCCTGGCTGGCGGACCAGCCGGACATGATTTCGGTCAGCTGGAACGGCTATACATGGGAACAGCCGCCGGTCACGGCCGCGCTGGTGATCGGCGTGCTTCTGGCGATCTTCCTGGCTGCGGTGTGGCTGATCCGGGTGATCCTGAAATCGCCCCAGATCGCCAGCCGTTTCTTCAGGCGCCGCCGCAAGGACAAGGGCTACGCCGCCCTTTCCCAGGGGCTGATCGCGCTCGGAACCGGAAATGCCAAGCTGGCGCGCCGTCTCGGGCTGGAGGCCGACAAACTGCTTGCGGACGAGCCGGCGGCAAAGCTCCTGCTGGCCCAGACGGCGCAGCTTGCCGGCAAGGACGAGGAAGCCCGCGAACGCTTCGAGGCCATGCTTGACGACCCGGCCACCAAGGCGCTGGGTCTTCACGGCCTCTTCGTGGAGGCCGAGCGCCACAGCGAACCGGTCGCCGCGCGTCATTACGCGGAAGAGGCCGCCAGGACCTCTCCGGGCCTGGAATGGGCCGGCAAGGCCGTGCTCGGCTATCAGGCCGTTGCCCATCACTGGGACGAGGCCCTGAAGACCCTGGAGCGCAATTATGCCGCCAAGATGCTGGACAAGAAGACCTACCGCCGCCAGCGGGCCGTGATCCTGACCGCCTTTGCGGCCAAGCTGGAGGACGGCGATCCCGAACGGGCCTATGCCTTTGCCAAGGAGGCGCACGGGCTGGCGCTTGACCTGGTGCCGGCCGCGGTGCTGACCTCCCGCCTTGCCACCCGCCGCGGCGACATCCGCAAGGCGTCCAAGGTGCTGGAAGCGACCTGGCGGCTTTTCCCGCATCCCGACCTTGCCGAAACCTATGCCCATGTCAGGACAGGCGATTCGGCGGTCGACAGGCTTAAGCGCGTGAAGGCCCTGGCGGCACAGCGCGCCAACACGGCGGAAGGCGCCCTGGCGATTGCAAAGGCCGCGATGGAAGCGCGTGAATTCGAGGAAGCCCGCGCGCAGTTGAAAAAAGTGCTGCAGTCCGAGCCTTCCCGCAAGGCGTTCCTGCTGATGGCGGAAGTGGAAGAAGCCGAGCACGGCGACCGCGGCCGCATGCGCGACTGGCTGGCGCGCGCGCTCAAGGCGCCGCTCGACAAGGTCTGGATGGCCGACGGCATCCTGTCCGCCGAGTGGCAGCCCGTTTCGCCGGTGACCGGCAAGCTGGATGCCTTCCGGTGGGGGACCCCGGGTGGCCTTTCCGACGAAGACGGCACGCTTCTGGAGGATAGCGCTTTCGAAGCGCCGGCCCTGGCGGCGGCGGCCTCTGCCGCTGTGCGACCCGAACAGGTGGAGCCGGCAGAGGACATCAGCACCGTGGAGCTTGAGGCGGAGCCCGTCGTCAAGTCGCCGGAACCTTCCGAAGCAACCCCTGCGGCGCAAGAGACGGTCACAGCAAGGGCTGCCGCCGCGCCGGCCGCGCCCGCCACTTCTGCGAAGCAAGGCTATGAAGGCACGACGGACGACGTGCGCTTCAGCCCGGCGCTGAGGGACCTGCCGGATGCGGCCGAAGTGGACGCAAAACCTGTCGAGGCGCCCGAAGCTTCTGCCAAGGCTGCTCCCGTTGCTTCTCCCGAGGTGGTGACGGAACCCAAGGGGACGGAAGCCAAGAGGACGGGTGAAAAGACTGCGCCGGACAGCAAGGCCGAGGCGAAGGCGGCCAATGGACCCGGCGCGAAAGGCAGCCGGGAAGAGGATGAGGACGAAGCGTCCGGGGACCTGAACCGCCCTATTGAGTTTGCCCTGTCGCGCATGCCGGACGATCCGGGGCCTGACGACGAGGAAGACGAGGCGAGCGAAAAATCCGCCCGGCCCCGGTTCTTCAACTAGATCGGGGGTCTGGCGCCGGCGGAGACGCCGGAAGCTGTGATCTTTGTGCAGGAAGCGTCGTCCAGGTTACGGACCCACAAAATTGTGCATTCAGGCGTCAATCGGGCACAGAACAGCAAGGAAATACCTGCAGAACCATGCTGGTGCATGGTGCAAAGGTTTTGACGCCGCTGTTCAAGGCCCGATTGGCGTCCTTCGGATCGCTCTGAAAAGGACCGTCTCCAGCGTTGTGAAAGCTTGAAAACCAGCTAGGTTTCCTTCTCTTTCACGCGAAAATCAGCGGACATTCAACCGGAACGGTTTAATGTCCAAAGGCTGATTGATCTTAAAGCACAGAGCATCTTTGTGCGTTCTCTTGAACGCACGATGCTCTGGGATCCGGTCCTTTTCGGAGCGACCTGAACGTAAAATTTGTGGCTCCGTAACCTAGCCTCTTGCATCCGGCGCAAAGCTCCGGTAATTAGCGGCGCACTCGGCATCGCCGGGTAACCGCGCCAATCGCGCTCGCCTGACAAGTCAGGCACGTCGCCGCTGTAGCTCAGTTGGTAGAGCACGTCATTCGTAATGATGGGGTCGGGGGTTCGAGTCCCTTCAGCGGCACCACTACCCCTTTTCAAGGGCGCACATACTTCCTCCTATTTCCTTAAAAGTCAATAAGTTAAGCTGTGTTGGGGTCTCATAGTGACACGCCGCACACCCTTGCAGCACCTCTGAAATTGGGTAACAGTCTGGGTATCACCCCTGTTACCCAGGAGGCTGTTACCCAATGGCTCTTTCGGATTTCGCTTGCAAGAACGCCAAAGCCAAGGAGAAGGCATATCGTCTGTCTGACGGCGATGGGCTCTATCTGCTCGTCAAACCGAACGGCTCCAAGCTCTGGCAACTGCGCTATCATTTCCTGAATAAGGAGAATGTTCTCTCTTTCGGGAGATACCCGCTGGTCACGCTCCTGGAAGCGAGAGGCAAGCGTGACGAGGCGAAAAAGCTGCTGATTGACGGAATTAATCCCGCCACCAAACGGCAAGAAGAAAAGCTTGCCGTCATCACAGAAGCCCGCACTACGTTCGGTCTGATCGCCGAGGAAGTGCTGACGCGGATGGAAGAGACGGGGGCAGCCGCAGCCACTCTGGCCAAATATCAATGGTTTCTCTGGGATCTGGCCGCAACGCTAACCAACCGACCAATCAAGGAGATTTCACCCGCTGAGATACTGGTGTTGCTGCA
>JBNKGB010000015.1:0-63473 GCA_050289605.1 Roseibium sp.
GCAAAGATAACCTCCGGCACCTGCAGCGGCACCTGGTCGCCAAAGCCGACGCTGGTAAAGGTGGTGAAGGACCAGTACACGGAGTAGGCGTACCGCTCCAGCAGCGGCAGCGACAGCAGCGCGGCCCCCGCGCCCACGCTCAGGGCACCGTCGACGAGCGATGCTCTGGTTTCGGTGTTCAGGACCGCGCTGCGCTTGCCGGTCTTGTAATACGCACGGCGATAATTGGCCGCAAGCCCCAAGCAGATCGCCACAATGACAACCGCGTAGATGGCAATCGAGCCGAAGACGAGTTCGGGCACGGAGCCGCCGCTGAAAAAGGTCCATATCTTCCGGCCGGACACGAAGCCGGCAAGAACGAGAATGCCGATCAGGATCAGGCTACGGAAGGTGACATAGAGCACCTCGTCGACATCCTGTCCCCAGGGTCTTGTCCTGGTGGGCGGAAGACCTACCCGGGCGCTGACGCGGGCAGCCACGATCGTCGAGGCGAAATTGACCGCCGAATAGAAGGCCGTCCACCAGCATCGCGTCCGATCTGGAAAGCCATGCGGCGACAAGGCCCGCGAGGGCCATGAAAAGATTGGCCCATTTGCCGACTGTAAGAGCCTAGCGCTCGATCTCGAGATGTTGCTCAGCCCTGCTCGCCATGATGTCCTCAATTGCCCCGTTTCAAAGACCCCAGCAGCCCCCGTACCAGAGCCCGCCCCAGGGACGATCCGAGGCTTCGGGCCGCCGATTTCAACCCGGCCTCCAGAACCGATTCCCGCTGGCTGCGGCGGCTGGAGCGGCGTTCGACGCTTGACCGGCGCGGGCTGTCGTCCCGCCCGAAATCCGGCAGCTGGAAGCCCGACCGCGTCCGGCGCGGTTCGCCGTGTTTTTGTGCGTGTCTTTCCTCTTCGTCGCGGCGGCTCTGTTCCTGACGTTGGGCATCCTCCGCGCGTCCCGTGAGAATCTCGAAGGCCGATTGCCGATCCCTCGTCCGGTCGTAGACGCCAAAGACGGGGCTCGACTGGATAAGCGTGCGCCGTTCGGCCTGAGTGACCGGGCCAAGACGGGAGGAGGGCGGGCGGATCAGCGTCCGCTGCACGATGGAGGGAATACCCTTTCCTTCCAGTGTGGACACCAGAGCCTCGCCGACGCCGAGTTCGGTGATCACGCGCTCCGTGTTGAGATCCGGATTCGGCCGGAAGGTCTCCGCAGCGGCGCGCACGGCTTTCTGGTCACGCGGGGTGAAGGCGCGCAGGGCATGCTGGATGCGGTTGCCGAGCTGGGCGAGAACGGTTTCGGGAACGTCGAGCGGGTTCTGCGTTACGAAATACACACCGACGCCCTTGGAGCGGATCAGGCGCACCACCTGCTCCACCTTGTCGATCAGGGCCTTGGGTGCATCGGAGAAAAGCAGATGCGCCTCATCGAAGAAGAAGACCAGCCTTGGTTTTTCCGGATCGCCGACTTCCGGCAGCTCCTCGAAGAGTTCCGACAGCATCCAAAGCAGGAACACGGCGTAAAGCTGCGGCGAGGCCATGAGCTTGTCGGCCGCGAGAATATTGACGACGCCCCTTCCGTCCGGCGCGGTTCGGATGAAATCCCGGATGTCGAGCGCCGGTTCTCCGAAAAAGTGCTCGCCGCCCTGGCGTTCGAGAACCAGGAGCCGCCGCTGGATGGCGCCGATCGAGGTCTTGGACACGTTGCCGTAGATGGTCGACAGTTCCGAGGCCCGCTCCGCGACATGGGTCAGCATGGCCCTGAGATCCTTCAGATCCAGGAGAAGCAGGCCTTCGTCGTCCGCCAGCTCGAACAGGACGTTCAGCACGCCTTCCTGCGTGTCGTTCAGTTCCAGCAGCCGGGAAAGCAGAAGGGGCCCGATCTCTGACACCGTGGTGCGGATGGGATGCCCCTGTTCCCCGAGCAGGTCCCAGAACACGGCGGGTGTCGCCTCGTAGCTGTAGGAGCCGGCGAGCCCGACGTCTCTGGCGCGCTTTTCCAGGAAGTCCTTTTCCACGCCCTCGGCGGCAAGACCCGAAAGATCCCCCTTCACGTCGGCGCAGAAAACCGGAACGCCGGCCCTGGAAAAGCCTTCTGCTAGGATCTGCAGGGAAACCGTCTTGCCCGTTCCGGTGGCGCCCGTGATCAACCCGTGCCTGTTGGCCAGTTTCAGGGCCAGTTTCTCGTCCCTGGTGCTGGCGCCGATGAAGATGCTGTCTGTTTCCGTCACGGTTTCCCCCGAATTCCAACGAATCCCTGTCGCATTGGCGCAGCCTACCCCAGCCTCGTCAAAAATGCGCGCGTGCGATGCAGCGCCCCATCGACGGCGGAGGCCCGGGGCTTGTATAGAGACCGGCAGCAGCCGGAACATCCGGGCAGGCCAACACATCAGGAGACCAAAATGGAAGAACTCGTCAACCGCATCACGTCGGCGGCCGGTATCGATGAAGAGGTTGCGAAGAATGCCGTCGGCATCATCCTTGGGTTCCTGGACAAGCAGGCCCCGAAAGAGAAGATGCAGATGATCTTCGATGCCCTGCCGGGTGTCGAGGACCTGGTGACTGCGCGCGCGGCAAATGGTGGCGGCGGACTTCTTGGCGGCCTCGGCGGCATGATGGGGGGCGGCATGGGCGCCATGGCGGCCCTGAACGAACTGACCAAGGCCGGCCTCGACATGGGCGGCGTGCAAAGCGTCGTCAAGGAACTTGTTTCGTGCGCCCGGGAGAAGGCGGGAGACGAGGTCGTCGACGAGGTCGTTTCAAAGATTCCCGGGCTGTCCCAGTTCGTCTGACGGAATCCTGTCAATGAAAAAGGCGCGCCCGGGGGCGCGCCTTTTTCATCTCCGGCCGGCTGCCGGCGGGAGACGTGGACTCAAACGCTGATCTGGCCGTAGCGAAGTGCTTCGACGACCGTATGCGTCTTGTTGGACGCATTCAGCTTCACGCTGGCATTCTGCAGATGTGCGTGCACGGTCCGCTGAGAGATGTCCAGGACGTCTGCGATTTCGCCGGCAGTCTTTCCGAAAGCCGTCAGTTCGAGCACCTTGCGCTCGCGGCTGGACAGGGCCCCCGGGCGCTGGCCCGAGATGACGCCAAGTTCCCGCAGACGCGAGAAGGCCGCAGCGGACAGGGCTTCAAGGTTGGACAGATCGTATTTGTTCACCTGCAGGGACGGACCGCTGGCAAAGACAAATGCCTGGAAAGGATAGAGTTCCGTCACCGGAATGACCAAGATCTGGCTGCCTTCACCGGCAGAGGCAAGAAGGTCGGAGTGTTCCATGTCGCCGGCCGTGATCGTCCAGACACGGGCGCGGTTGGAACCGAGACCGAGCATCAGGGCGCTGTCATTTGCAGACAGCGAGGTGCTCTCGATACCGTCATTGCGCTGGTCTGGCCACCGGAACCGCTGGACGAGGTTGTCGATCGGGCGGTTGGGCATCGGCAGGCCGGTGATCAGGATATGCGTCGCCCCCATGCGCCGAAGATTCGATTCAAGGATATCGAGAACGTGGTGGGCTGCAGTTGCTTCCGAGATTGCTCTCAGTTTGCTTTTCAATTCCGTTTGATCAAGCATCGTGCACATCCTTTGCGGCTTTAATTGCCGCTTCTTGGCGAGCTTGCGGTGACACCGGAAAGGCTCGCTGATGGGTTAATCACGCGTCCTGTCAAAACGTTTCTGAATAGACTGGACCCGAATGCCGCGCATTTATTATTCAGGGTAGAAATTCCCATGCGTCAGCAGCTTTACGCTACAATACAATTGTTGATCGTACCAATAGGGAAAATTCTCTAATTTGGCAAAATCCGCCAAAAATTTGACAGAGCATTGCCGCACAATGCACATGGTAAGTTGTGCGGAGTCTTGTTGGTTCAAGTACAGCAGATCGTTTCTGGGAATGGTCGCCCCATCGGCCGGGTGACTTTAAACAACGGCTCGTTCGACCAACCTGATCCTCGGGTCGGCAAAACAACGCGAACCGTCAAAGCCGCAGGCTGGCGCCGGAATCGTCGCAGGCGAAGCCCGGCGGAACGCCGGGCGGGCGGGCGCTTTCCTGCCGTTCGAGTGCGCTTACCCTTTCTGCTGAGTTGTCAAGCTTCGGGGGCAGGGACTAAAACGCTGTAGAGGCGTGGAACAGTCCGCTTTCCTGCGCGTGCAAGAAGGCAGAGGGAGACTTATCAAGATGCCGCTCAGCTTTAACGGTCCCGACAGTTTCTATTCCACCGGCGAGGAGGAATGGTGGGCGTCCGTTGACAAGGCGCTCAAGGGAGCGCCCAGACAGAGGCTTTACGGGGCGACCGAAGACGGGGTGGAAATCGCGCCGCTTTATGCGCGCCGAACGGATGTTCCGGCCAGATCCCTGCGGTCTGCCGCCGGGAACTGGGGTGTCGTGCAGCGGGTGGACATTCCCGATCCCGCGGAAGCCAACAGGCAGATCCTCAGAGACCTGGAGAACGGTGCGGGCGGACTGGAGCTCGTCTTCCCCGGTGCCCCGGCCTCCCACGGCAGCGGCATCGTTGCCGGCGACCTTGCCTCCTTCGAAACGCTCTTGAAGAATGTCCAGCTCGATCTCATCAACCTGCGGATCAATGCCGGGCCGGTCAACGCCGAGGTCATGGCCCTGGTTCTTGCTGTCGCCCGGAAAAACGGACTGGAGGCAGCTTCTCTCGACATAACCTGTGCCGGCGACCCGTATGCCTGGCAGGCCTCGAGCGGCGTCTCCGCCGATGGGCTCGAGGCCGCCAGCCGGCAGGTCAAGGGCCTTGCCGAGGCGCTGCAGGCCCTCGGCTGCCCCGCCCGGATCCTGTCGGCCGATGGCGAGGTCTGGCACAACGCCGGCGCAACCCCCGCGCAGGAACTGGCGCTGGTTCTGGCCTCCGCCACGGCACATCTGCGCCTGCTCGAGCAAACGAAGCTGCCATCGGAAGGCTGGCCGGGCAGGATAGCCATGACCCTTGTCGCCGATGCCGACCAGTTCGGAACCATCGCCAAGGCGCGGGCGATCCGCGCGCTCTGGTCCTCGGTTCTGGACGGGGCAGGCCTGCCGCAGGCGCCGGCGAGGCTTCACATGACGACGTCCTACCGGATGCTCACGCGCCGGGATCCCTGGGTCAATCTGCTCCGGAACACGGTCGCGGTTTTTGCGGCCGGAGTCGGCGGCGCCGACAGTATCTGCGTGCTGCCGCACACTTTGGCAGTCGGCCTGCCAGACGGCTTCGCCCGCAGGCTGGCGCGCAACACCCAGTCCATTCTCCTGGAGGAGAGCAACCTGGCCAGGGTCATGGACCCGGCGGCCGGATCCGGCGCCATCGAGGCACTGACCGAGAAGCTCTGCGGCGCCGCCTGGGCCTTCTTCCAGGAAATCGAGGCGGCTGGCGGCCTTCCCAAGGCGCTTGAGCAGGGCCTGGTGCAGGACCGGATCGAGGCTGCCAAAAGCGATCTTGAAAAGAACGTCGCCAGGCGGAAACGGCCGATCACGGGTGTCAGCGAGTTTCCGAACCTCACCGAGGCCGGGGTCGACGTCCTGTCCGGTTACCCAAGCGGGACAACCGGAATGTCGGCGAAACTGACCGACCTTCCGGCTCCGGGGTCCGAAACGTGGTTCCCGGCGCTGCTACAGTCGGCGCTCGACGGCAAATCCCTGCTGGATCCTGTCGAAGCAGACGGCGAAACGGCGGGACTGACCGCCTTGCGCGTTCTTGGCACCGGGCGGATAGCCGAACCTTTCGAAGACCTGCGGTCCGGGGCGGAAGCGCTGGAGGCGGGCGCGCCGAAAGTGTTCCTGGCAAGCCTCGGCACGTTGGCGCAATTCACTGCGAGAGCGACCTGGACGGCAAACGCCTTTGCCGCCGGTGGCCTTCAGGCGGTGGGCCCCGCGGTCTACGGGTCGCTTGAAGAGGTGGTTTCCGCCTTCAGGGAAAGCGGCGCGGTGCTCGCCTGTATCGTGTCCTCCGACGAGGTCTATGAAAACGAAGCCATCGACGCCGCCCGCGCCCTGAAGGGGGCCGGGGCACGCGCCCTTTATCTGGCCGGAAAACCAGGGGACCGAGAAACGACCTTGAGGGAAGCCGGCATTGACACGTTCCTCTTTGCAGGCTGCGATCTGCTCGGCCTCTTGAGCGAAGCCCACGGCAGGTTGCAGAGCGCTGACGGCGCGGGAAAATCGGAGCAGGAGATCCAGAAATGAGCAGGATCCCGAACTATTCGGACAAACCGTTCCGCAATCTCCTTGAAGCGGCGGATGCCGGTGCATCGGAGAGCTGGCAGACGCCGGAAGGCATCGACGTGCCGCCAGTCTACGGCGCCGATGATCTTGCCGGGATGAAGCATCTCGACACCTGGCCGGGGTTGCCGCCATTCCTGCGCGGGCCATATCCCACCATGTATGTCCAGCAGCCCTGGACGGTGCGCCAGTATGCGGGGTTTTCGACAGCGGAAGATTCCAACGCTTTCTACCGGCGCAATCTTGCGGCGGGGCAGAAGGGTCTTTCGGTTGCCTTCGACCTGGCGACGCACCGGGGCTATGACAGCGACCATCCGCGCGTTTCCGGCGATGTCGGCATGGCGGGCGTTGCCATCGACAGCATCTTTGACATGCGCACGCTCTTCTCCGGCATTCCGTTGGACAAGATGAGCGTCTCCATGACCATGAACGGCGCAGTGCTTCCCGTTCTGGCGCTCTACATCGTGGCGGCGGAAGAGCAGGGGGTTGCCCAGAAGGACCTGTCGGGCACCATTCAGAACGACATTCTGAAGGAGTTCATGGTCCGCAACACCTATATCTATCCGCCCAACCACTCCATGCGGATCATCTCGGACATCTTCAAGTATACGTCCCAGAACATGCCGCGCTTCAACTCGATCTCCATTTCCGGCTACCACATGCAGGAAGCAGGCGCCACGGCGGACCTGGAGCTGGCCTATACGATTGCCGACGGCATCGAATATGCCCGCGCAGGCGTTGCCGCAGGCATGGACATCGACCAGTTCGCGCCGCGGCTTTCCTTCTTCTGGGCCATCGGCATGAACTTCTTCATGGAAGTCGCCAAGCTCCGGGCGGCACGCCTGATCTGGGCGACGCTGATGGAGGAAAATTTCCAGCCGAAGAACGCCAAATCCCTTTCGCTCAGGACCCATTCCCAGACATCGGGCTGGTCGCTGACCGCACAGGACGTCTTCAACAACGTCGTACGCACCTGTGTCGAGGCCATGGCCGCGACCCAGGGTCATACCCAGTCGCTGCACACGAACGCGCTGGACGAGGCACTGGCTCTACCGACGGATTTCTCCGCCCGGATTGCCCGCAACACCCAGCTGTTCCTGCAACAGGAGAGCGGCACCACCAAGGTGATCGACCCATGGGGCGGCTCCTATTATGTGGAGAAGCTGACGGCGGACCTCGCCGAAAAGGCGATGGCCCATATCCGCGAGGTGGAAGAACTCGGCGGCATGGCGAAAGCCATCGAAAAGGGCATTCCGAAACTCCGGATCGAGGAAGCGGCCGCCAAGACCCAGGCGAGGATCGACGGCGGCGCGCAGACCGTGGTCGGCGTCAACAAGTACAAACCGGAAGCCGAGCAGGCGATTGACGTCCTGAAGGTCGACAACGCGCAGGTACGTGCCGCCCAGATCGACAAGCTGCAGCGGCTTCGGGCCGAGCGCGACGAGGCAGAGACCCAGGCGGCACTGGACGCGCTCACCAAATGCGCGGAAACTGGGGACGGCAATCTTCTGGATCTCTCCATCAACGCGGCGCGGGCAAAAGCGACCGTCGGCGAGATCTCGCTTGCCATGGAAAAGGTCTTCGGCCGGCACAAGGCCGAGATCAGGTCGATATCCGGGGTTTACAAACGGGAGGCGGGAGCCATGTCCGGGGCCATCGAAAAGGTCCAGAAACTGGTTGAGGCCTTCGAGGACAATGATGGCCGGCGGCCGCGCATTCTCATCGCCAAGATGGGGCAGGACGGTCATGACCGCGGCCAGAAGGTGATTGCCTCCGCCTTTGCCGACCTCGGCTTCGACGTCGATATCGGCCCCCTGTTCCAGACACCGGAAGAAGCGGCCCGCCAGGCGGTGGAAAACGACGTTCACGTCGTCGGCGTCTCGTCGCTTGCCGCCGGCCACCTGACGCTGGTTCCGGCGCTGAAGAAAGCGCTGGCAGAAGAGGGCCGGGAAGATATCATGATCGTGGTCGGCGGCGTTGTGCCGCCGCAGGATTACGACGAGCTTTACAAATCCGGTGCCGCCGCGATCTTCCCGCCGGGGACTGTGATCGCGGAAGCCGCCATCGGGCTGATCGGCAAACTGAACGAGCAGCTTGGTTACGGGTCGGCGGAGGCTGCCGAATAGAACCGGCAAGCGTCGCCCTGCCAGGGAGTGCAGTATGAGCGAGAAACTGACCGGCGGATGCCTCTGTGAAGCTGTGCGTTATGTCTGCGAGGCCGCGCCCAAGCTGACGGTTCACTGTTACTGCAGGGACTGCCGCAAGATAGGCGGCACCGGCCATGCGACGCATACCGTCTTCGACCAGGCGGCCTTCTCTCTGACGGGTGAAGTCACGGACTACGTCAGGACAGCCGATAGCGGCCGGTCGATCAACCGCCGCTTCTGCCCGGTCTGCGGCAGCGCGATCTTCCATACGCGCGACGGCATGGAGGGGCTGGTGGTCGTCAGGACATCCTCGCTGGACGATCCGGACAGGGTCACTCCCGAACGGGCAATCTATGTATCAAGAGCCGTATCCTGGGACCCAGTCGACAGCAATCTTGCATGCTTTGAGGAAATGGTGCCGTCGTCCAGGTGATGGCCGAGACGGTGCGGGGCGAAGGACGGTTGCATGGACTGGAACCTTCGGAAATGGGCGGCTTTCGTCAAGCGGGACATTCACGCGCTTTATCTGGCTGCCCGTGACCCGCGGGTGCCCTGGTACGTCAAGGGTCTGGCTGTGGTGGTGGCTGCCTATGCGATCTCGCCCATCGATCTCATTCCGGACTTCATTCCTGTCGTCGGCTACCTGGATGATCTGATCCTGCTGCCGCTCGGCATTTTTTTCGTAGTGAAGCTGATCCCGCCAGAAGTCATGGCGGACTGCCGCGAACGGGCGGAGCAGGCGTCAGGCAACCCGGTCAGCAAAGGTGCCGCTGTAGCCGTCGTTGTCCTTTGGGCCGTGGTCGCGGTTGCCGTCCTTTCGTGGCTGGCGGCCATGATGGGGAACTGAGCGGACTGGTCGCCGGGACCAGTCGCCGGCGGGTCGGTTCCCGGACGCTCAGCCGAGCGTGGTGAGGCCGTTCAGGTCCGCCAGAACCGCCTTGGGTGCCAGGTCCAGATATTCGTCCGGTAGGCCGGTGCGGTTCATCCACACGGTCCGGAAGCCGAAGGCGGTCGCCCCTGCAATGTCCCACCGGTTCGACGACTGGAAGGAAACTTCCTCCGGGTAGATCCGGAAGTGGGTCGTCACCATCTCGTAGACCTGCGGATCGGTCTTGAAGGTTTTCAGGGCGTCGACCGAGAAAATTTCGTCAAAAAGTTCCGTCAGGCCGGAGGCCTTTGCGGCCGCTTCCAGCATCGCCGGAGATCCGTTCGAGAGGATTGCGATCTTGGTGCCGCTCGCCTTCAGGTCCGTCAGAACCTGAGGAACTTCCGGATAACAGTCGAGTTCCCAATAGGCGCTGAGCAGGTCGTCGCGCAGGGACCGGTCGGCACTCGGAACCAGTGCAAAGGCAGTGTCTAGGCCCTCCTGGGTCAGTTCCCAGAAATCCTTGTACTGTCCCATCAAGGCGCGAACCCAGGAATACTCGAGCTGCTTCTCCCGCCACAGCGAGGAAAGCCTCTGAGCATCCGGACCCAGTTTTTGTGCGTGCTTGCGGACGGCGGCGTGAACATCAAACAAGGTGCCATACGCATCGAACACAAAAGCGGCATGCGCCATGTCCAGAACTCCATTCTCTGATTTTTCCGGAGCATCCCGGGATCTTGCGGCTTCCGGCCGTACCGGTTGCCGTGGGGGACGCTCTGATTATGCAACGCAAATCTCATGCGGTTGCCGTTTCCGGATCGGCGTGGCGGCAAGCGGCATGATTTGTCTTGCGGAAGAGAACAGTGTGAGGGCCCGTGCGTCAAGCACTGTGCAGTGCGACATAAGTTTAAGCACCGAAACTTGAACGAACGATACCTGTCAGCGTGGCGGCGGCAGCGTTACGGTGCCGTCTTCCTCGACGGTCCAGAATGGATTGTAGGCGATTTCCAGAAGATGGCCGCCGGGCACCTCCACATAGGACGAATAGCCGCCCCAGAAGGCCCTGTCCGGCGACCGGACAGGTTTGGCGCCGGCGGCCACCGCCTCCGCGAAAACCGCGTCCACGTCTTCCTCGGAGCGCGCGTTCCAGGCAAGCGTGATGGCACCGGTCGGCATATCGGTCACGCTTCGGCCGATCTCCTCGGCCAGCGAGTCGCGGCCGTAGAGGGAAATGACGCCTCCGGGGACCTGGAAGAACACGACGTCGGGTGCGGGGGAAGCATTCACCTGCCATCCCAGCCCCTGCTCGAAGAAACGCCGGGTCGCCGAAACGTCCGGCACCACAAGCGTTGTCATTGAAATGCGTTGTTCCATGACGGTTCCTCCAGGTCGGCAAAGGAACATATAGTGAACATATGAGCCCGGATGTCAATGGCCGATCCTGTGGCGGCGTCACAGGGGTTTGAAAAATTTTCGTGCAAATTGTCAGCAATAAGAAAGGATTGAACTCATTGAGGCGGCATTTTGAGAAGAAAAAAAGCGACTTTTCCGAAAGGAGCGGTAAGCTATTGACCGGGGGAGTTTGCGGGTGTTGTTTCGAAACACCAAACTGCCGGTTGGCGGCACCAAAAAGGGAAGAGACATGAGCGGATGGAGCGACACCTGGACCTGGATCGACGGGAACTGGCATGAGGGCAATCCTCCGATCATGGGGCCGCGCACTCATGCGTCCTGGCTTGGATCGAGCGTTTTCGACGGCGGACGGTTCTTTGACGGTGTGATGCCGGATATCGACCTGCACTGCCAGCGGGTCAACGATTCCGCCGTGGCGCTGGGCATGAAACCGACCATGAAGGTCGGCGAGATGGTTGAGCTGACGCGGGAAGGCTGTGCCCGGTTCAGGAGCGACCAGCAGATCTACGTCAAGCCGATGTACTGGGTGGAAGGCGACGGGCCCGGCGTCATCGTCGGTGACCCGGAAAGCACCCGTTTCTGCCTGTGCCTGTTCGATGCACCCATGGCGCCGAAGGACGCGGCCATGAGC
The DNA here is from genome assembly GCA_050289605.1 of Roseibium sp. Classification (GTDB taxonomy): domain Bacteria; phylum Pseudomonadota; class Alphaproteobacteria; order Rhizobiales; family Stappiaceae; genus Roseibium. The sequence goes on from JBNKGB010000015.1 coordinate 11,265, forward strand.
ATCACGCTGTCGCCCTACCGGCGTCCGACGATGGAATGCATGCCGGTGAACGCGAAGGCCGGCTGCCTCTACCCGAACAATGCGCGCGCAATGCTGGAGGCCAAGGGCCGGGGATTCGACAATGCGGTTGTCCGGGACATGCTCGGCAATGTAGCCGAACTGACCTCCGCCAACCTGTTCATGGCCAAGGAAGGCAAGGTGCATACGCCCGCGCCGAACGGGACCTTCCTCAACGGCATCACCCGCCAGCGCGTCATCCAGCTCCTGAGGTCGGCCGGATATGACGTGTTCGAGCGCACGATGGATTATGGCGAATTCCTGGAGGCTGACGAGATCTTCTCGACCGGAAACTACAACAAGGTAACGCCGGTCAAGCGGATCGAGGACCGGGATCTTCAGCCAGGTCCGATCGCGGCCCGCGCCCGTGACCTTTACTGGGACTTCTCGCACGCGTAAGCACCTGACTGCCCGCTAGCGCACCACAAGGATCGCGGCGATCAAAAGGGCCGCCCCGGCGGCCAGCGAGGCCCCCTGAAACGATCCGGACAGGTGATGGACCTGACCGGCAAACCAGGGACCTGCGACCTGGCCGACGCCGAAGCTGGCGGTCAGGGTCGCAAGTACTTGCCGGATTGCCGTCTGGCCGCCCGGGCTTGCCTGCAGCCGGGCCTCGGTCAGTCCGAGGGCGGTGATGCCCACGAAAGTTGCTCCCAACAGCGCCGCGCCAAGGAGAAACAGGGCCGGCGATGTGCCGACCGCGGTGAGGGCGACGCCGAAGGCTTCCACAAGGCAGGCATAGGCGAAGGCCTTTCGGGAGCCCGTCCGCAAGGCGACCTTGTTCCACAGAACGACCGAGGGTGCGGCACAGAGCCCGACGGAAAGCCACACGAACGGCTCGGTCGACTGGAATGCGGGTGTCGTCCGGGCGATCGTGGAAACGAAGGTGGCGGTGATCACGTAGCCGAAGCCGAACAGCCCGTATGCGAGTGTCAGGCGTATCAGGCTGCCGTCGAAGATGCGTGTTCCGGCCGCCGCCGGCTTGGGCGCTGGGTGTGCGGTTCCCGCTGCCGCCGGCTTTCCCGGGACCAGGACGGCGGTCAATGTCAGGAAAACAAGCGTTGCCGCTGCGCTTGCCAGCCAGAGCGTTTTCCAGTCCGCCGCAAGGCTGTCCAGGCTGGCGACGAGCAGGGCTGAAAAGGCGATGCCGAAGCCGACGCCGGCAAAATGCAGCGCCGACAGGCCGGGCCGGCCACCCGAGGCCAGTCGTTCAAGGATCAGGGACGTCGAGAAAACCAGGACAAAGGCGCTGGCGACCCCGCTGATGAAGCGGATCAGAAGGAAGGCCGGTACGGAGATGGTCATCGCCATGGCCGCACTGGTCAATGCACTGACGACCAGGCCGCCCAGAAACCAGAGGCGGGGCGTTCCGGGCAGGGACTTCGATGCGCCGGCCAATGCGCCTGCGAGGTATCCGACGAAATTCGAGGATGCGATTAGACCGGCCTGCTGGGCCGTCAAGCCGAGACCCTCGCTCATGAACGGCAGGATCGGCGTATAGACGAAGCGGCCGATGCCCATCGCTGCGGCAAGGGAAAACAGACCGCCGATGGCAAGGCGGACCGACGCTCGGTCTGAAGGTGGCATCAGGGCCTCTTGGACTGCAGAGGGACGGCCGGATTTTTCAATTCCGGTTGCGGGCAAAGACCGGGCCAGCCTGCCATGGCCGGCTGGCGATGTCATTACGCTCTTTGGCTCACGGAGCACGGTCGCGGCGGGCGCTCCACAAGCAAAAGCCCCGCAATGCGTCCATTGCAGGGCATTTTGAGAAGGGCTGCGCGAAGATCAGTTCGTGCGGCTGAGAGGCTGAACGGCCGGGGCAACCAACTGAGCGTTGGAACGCTTTGCTTTGCGAAGAGCAGTTGCGCGCATCGACTTGACCTTGAAACCGGGGATCTGGGTCATGCTGGCCTTGTGGATGCTGTCGCAATGATCCATGCCTTCGCCATAGCAGCTGTTCGGATAGCCGCTGGTCTTGTCGTTACACCAGGTAATCCAGTTGTTGTAACATTCTCCGAGATTACTTCCGTTGCTCGGGCCGGCAAACGATGTCATCGTTGAGGCGAGGAAAATACTTCCGGAAACGATAAGTGCGATAGAGTAAGTATTCTTCAGATTCATAATATACTCCCATTTGTTTTCAGCCGACTTTGGCTGTGAAATGAGAAATAAGCCTTTGTTTTGAAAAACAACGTGCTGGAAATCACAGAAATTGATTTTTCCAAATTTGTGCTGAAACCCGGAGAGCGCCTGAACGGAAACCGTCACCTGTGCGTCGTGGATTTCCACGCCCGCCAGCCGTCGGGCGGCAGGCAAAAAAACAAGAAAAAATTATTTTATTTTGCTTTCCCGCCTTGCCGAGATGGCTCCAGACTCTTATTTTCCCGCACGACGCGGACAGTTGGGCCATGGGTCCAGGAGCCGCCGGTCAAAGACCATTCTGAGGAGTTTGTCATGTCTTTCGAATTGCCCGATCTGCCGTATGCATATGATGCCCTGGCACCTTACATGTCCGCCGAAACCCTTGAGTTTCACCATGACAAGCACCACCAGGCCTATGTCTCCAAAGGCAACGAGCTGCTCGCCGGCAGCGGCCTTGAAGGCAAATCCCTGGAAGACATCGTGAAGGAGAGCTATGGCAAAAACGCCGCTCTCTTCAACAATGCCGGTCAGCACTACAACCATATCCATTTCTGGAAGTGGATGAAGAAAGACGGCGGCGGCACCTCCCTGCCGGGCGCGATTGCATCGGCAATCGACAGCGATCTCGGCGGTTACGACAAGTTCCGCGCCGATTTCATCGCAGCCGGCGTCGGTCAGTTCGGTTCCGGCTGGGCCTGGCTGGCCGTCAAGGACGGCAAGCTGGAAATCATGAAGACCCCGAACGGCGAAAACCCGCTTGTTCACGGCGCAATCCCGATTCTGGGCTGCGACGTCTGGGAACATTCCTATTACATCGACTACCGCAACGCGCGTCCGAAGTATCTGGAAGCCTTCATCGACAACATGGTCAACTGGGACTACGTCCTGGAGCTTTTCGAAGCCGCCAAATAACGAGACGGCACGTTTCCGGTTTTCCCGAACCCCGGTCCGCCAAGGGCCGGGGTTTTACTTTTTGACGGCTGTGCCCGTTACAGAAAGATACAATTTTGATCCGGAGCTCACGGGAGCTTGATTTCATTCCCCACGCCGAAATGGGTTGTACTTCTTCCGGTGCCAAAAGTGCCAAGGTACTCGTGACACGAGAGGGAGAGGAACATGGGCAGTATCCGGAAAGCCGCGATTTCAGGTCTGATTTCGGGACTTGGCCTGATCGGAGCCGCCGAAGCGGCAGACGATCCGATCGCCGCCAGGCAAGCCATCATGGCGTCTGTCGCCTCCGCGGCGGAGCTGGGCGGCAGGATGATGAAGGGCGAGATTGCCTATTCCCCTGTGGCCGGCAAATCGGCGATCGCGACGTTGCGGGCCGCGTCCCTGACCTATGGCGATTTTTTCCCGGAAGGATCGGACAAGGGAAATACCTGGGCCCTGCCGACCATCTGGGAAGACCCCGCCGGATTTGCAGATAAACTGGCAAATTTCCAGGCAGCCACGGCCAAGGCGGTGGAGGCTTCGGGCAAATCCGGTCCGGCCGACCTGGCGGCATTCAAGGCGGCGGTCGGTCCGGTATTGCAGGTTTGCGACACTTGCCACGAAACCTACCGCAAAAAGTAAGCCGATCGGCAGTTCCGCGGATCTGCCATCCGGTCAACGGCTAGGTCCGGAGAGGCTCGATGAAAAAGGCAGTCATTGCCCTATTGTTGCTGGGTATCCTGACTGTGGGCGCGGGCTGGTCGCTTTCCGCGCCCACCCGCATGGCGCCGGCTGACGCGGCGTCGCTGAAGCCGGGTGACGTCGCCAGAGGCGAACTGGTTTTCTGGGCGGGTGGCTGTGCTTCCTGTCATGCCGCCAAGGGCGCGAAGGAGGAGGAGCTGTTAAGGCTTGGCGGCGGGCTCAGGCTCGTCACGCCGTTCGGCGTTTTCGTTCCCCCCAATATCTCGCCCAGCGAAGCCGACGGCATCGGAATGTGGTCGCTTGAGGACTTCGCAAACGCCCTGACCCACGGCACGTCTCCGGACGGGCGCAACTATTATCCGGCATTCCCCTATACGTCCTATGCACGGATGACCGGCGAGGATCTTGGCGATCTCTACGCGTTCCTCAAGACCGTCCCGGCCGTCGACGGCAAGGCGCCGGATCATGAACTCGGATTTCCGTTCAACATCCGGCGCGGTCTTGGTCTTTGGAAACGGCTTTATCTCGATCCGGCGCCGGTCGTCGCCCGGCCCGCCGGTGGCGGGGATGTCGACCGGACCCTTTGGGACAGGGGACGGTATCTTGTCGAGGGGCCGGGGCATTGCGGCGAGTGCCACACGCCGCGCGATGCCTTCGGCGGGCCGGAACTCAAGGCGTGGCTCGGCGGTGCGCCGGCGCCGACCGGGCAGGGAAATATCCCCAACATCACGCCGGCAGGCAAGGACATCAGTTCCTGGAGCGCGGCGGATATTGCTTATTATCTGGAAAGCGGATTTACGCCGGTCTACGATTCGGTCGGCGGTGACATGGTGCGTATCCAGAAGAACATGGCCAGGTTGCCTGCCAGCGACCGGGAGGCTATCGCCACCTATCTGAAATCAGTCCCGCAGGTCGGCGAGCCTTCCGGGTGATCCTGTTACTTCAATCCGGGTTTCATGACACATTCTCAAGACTTCACAATCTCTTCAGCCGAGACGGCGGCCGATCTCGAGGCCATAAAGTCCCTGTTCCGGGCCTATGTGGACTGGCTCGGCATCGATCTCAGCTACCAGGGCTTCGAGGGGGAGCTGGCGGGCCTGCCGGGTAAATATGCGCCGCCGGCAGGTGCCTTGTTCCTGGCAAGGGCAGCCGATGGCGAAGTGCTCGGCTGCGTCGGTCTGCGGTCCTTTGGAGACGGTGGCGCTTGCGAAATGAAACGGCTTTACGTCCTGCCGGCAGGACGCGGAAAAGGTGTCGGAGCCGCGCTGGTGGAGCATGTCGTGAACACTGCCGCGAAGGCCGGATACCGCGAGATGCTGCTGGACACGTTGCCCACGATGACCGGCGCGATCCGGTTGTACAAGGCGGCGGGTTTCGCCGAAATTCCGGCCTACTACGAGACGCCGATCCGCGAGACGCTGTTCTTCCGCAACGTGCTGGCGTAACGCACCGGATCGGATTCGGGCGTGTGATTGAAACCGGTGGGTAAAACCGTTCGATCTCAAATGGAACCACCTGTGAACAGGTGGCTCAAGTCTGTCGTCATGTATTTGGGTCGCGTTGACCGTGCACAACCTGGAAGCTTCAATCAGCGGTGCTTCTTCGGATTGTAGGGCGCACCCGGCCGGGATCAACAGCGCGGCACCACTATTTCCAAAATTCGTTAACCGTGGATGCAGCCGTCTGTCCGGCGGTTGCCGAATGTCTGTTGATGCTCGCGCCCAATGTCCCGGAGCGTTTTTGCAGCCCGGCCAGTGTCCCAGGGGATGCCGGGCAGACCCCGGATCAGGCGCTGTACGGATTGCAGCGGATGAAGCGCGGAATGTCGATATAGCTTCTCATGACGGCGAGATAGGCCTGGCATTCCTGTTGGGTCTTGAAACAACCGGCCTGGGAGATCTGGTAATTTTGGTCGAAATTGTGGACCACGCCGCTTGCAATGCCCTTCCAGCCCGAGCCGGTGAAACTGCGGCAGTCATAGGGGGTGTTGTAGGTCGTCGGCAGATCCTGGCGGTTCTTGGTGAAGGTCGGCGAGAACAGCAGGTCCTCGACCAGGTTCCCGGAAGAGGGATAAGGCTGGCAAGCGGCCATGCTGACCGCAGCCGCCAGAGCCGCGACAAGGCGTGCGCCGGTCTTCAGTCCACGGACCGCCAGGGATGAAGAATGACTGTGGCGGAACATGGCTAACTCCATTGGTCCATGAGGCGATGCCCCGTTTCGGGCAGGTCAAAGCATTGATTTGCAACGGGGCCAGTTGACCTGAAGAGATGGTCAAAATCAAGTCACGTTCGCCTGTCCGGCCTGCACCAGATCGACAGGACGGGGCAGGAAACGGAGGGCCTGTAAACCCTCCGAATTGACTGGCCGGACGTTGTCCACGGCCAGCCTGCGGCGCAACTCGACGGTTCAGGCCCTGCCGGTCACCATCAGGGCGAAAGCCTGGTTGAGCGCGACCTCCTTCAACCGGTCGAACCGGCCGGAGGCGCCGCCATGGCCAGCCTCCATGTTGGTCTTCAGCATCAGCAGGCTGTCGCCGGTTCCGGTGGCACGCAGCCTTGCGACCCACTTGGCGGGTTCCCAATAGGTGACGCGCGGGTCGGTCAGGCCGGCGACGGCCAGGATCGCCGGATAGGCCTTCGCTTCGACGTTGTCGTAGGGCGAATAGGAGGCGATGTACTCGTAGGCGGCCTTGTCCGCAACGGGATTGCCCCATTCCGGCCATTCCGGCGGGGTCAGCGGCAGGGTGTCGTCGAGCATGGTCGCCAGCACATCGACAAAGGGCACCTCGGCGATGATGCCGCCGAATTTCTCGGGCGCCAGATTGGCGATGGCACCCATCAGCATACCGCCGGCGGAACCGCCCTGGGCCACGATGTTCTCGTAGGAGCTGAATTTCTCGGCAACCAGATGATCGGCGGCGGCAATGAAGTCGGTGAAGGTGTTCTTCTTCTTCTCCCGGCGGCCGTCCTTGTACCAGCGGAAGCCCTTGTCCTTGCCACCTCGGATGTGGGCGATGGCATAGACGAAGCCCCGGTCGACCAATGACAGGGAATTGGTGTTGAAGCTGGCCGGCGTCGTGAGGCCGTAAGAACCGTAGCCATAGAGCAGGAGCGGAGCGGAACCGTCGAGCCGGGTGTCCTTGTGATAGAGCACGGAGATCGGGACCATTTCCCCGTCGGCAGCCGGTGCCATCAGGCGGCGGGTGACATAGTCGGACGCTTCGTGGCCGGAGGGTATCTCCTGTTCCTTTCTCAGGACGCGCTCGCGCCTTTCGACATTGTAGTCGAAGGTCTGCGACGGCGTCGTCATGGAGGAATAGGAGAAGCGGATGGTGTCGGTATCGAACTCGTAGCCGTCGCCGAGACCCAGGGAATAGGCCTCTTCGTCGAAGGCGATGGAATGTTCACTGCCGTCAGCAAGGTGCCGGACGACGATGCGCGGCAGGCCGTCTTCCCGCTCCAGCCGGGTCATGAAGGACTTGTAGAGGCAGTGGGAGAGGATCAGACAGCCCGGCTTGTGGACAACGAGATCGGTCCAGTTGTCCCGGCCCGGAGCGGCTTTCGGCGCGGTGACGATCTTGAAGTCTTCTGCTTCACCCGCATTGGTGAGGATGTAAAGCAGTTCGCCATGATCCTCGACGGAATATTCGATACCGGTCTCGCGCGGGGCGATCAGGACCGGCTCGGCGGTCGGATCGTCTGCCGGGATCATCCAGACTTCGGAGGTCTCGTGGTCGTGAATGTCGATCAGGATCGTGCCGCCGGACTGGGTCTTGCCGACGCCCATGAAGAAGCCGGCGTCCATTTCCTCATAGACAAGAACGTCAGTGGCAGGATCGGTGCCGATCTCGTGCCGGAACAGCCTGGATGGCCGGTGGTTGGCGTCCAGGCGAACATAGAAGACGTATTTGCTGTCGGCGGAAAAGACGCCGCCGCCGCCTGTGTCCTCGATGCTGTAGCCGAGATCTTCGCCCGAGGCGATGTCGCGGAACCGGAGCGAATAGTATTCGGAGCCCTTGTCGTCACAGGCCCAGGCCAGCAGCTTGTGGTCCGTTGACTGGCTGGCGCCGCCGATCTTGAAATAGGCCTTGCCTTCGGCTTCCCGGTCGCCGTGGAGCAGGAGTTCCTCGTCTCCGCCATCGCGGGGCATGCGGAAGAAGATCGGCTGCTGACCGCCGGTCTCGTATTTCAGGCCGTAGGCGTAGGGCCCGTCAGGCGAGGGGACCGAACTGTCGTCTTCCTTGATGCGCCCGCGCATTTCCGCAAAGAGCTTTTCCTGAAGCTCTCCGGTCGGCTCCATCTGAGCCTGCTGGTAGGCGTTTTCGGCTTCCAGATAGGCTCTGATGTCGGCGTCCAGAACGGAGGGGTCGCGCATGACCTCCTGCCAGTTATCGGCGCGCAGCCAGCCGTAGTCGTCCTGACGAACGATGCCGTGGATTTCATGGGTGACGGGGCGCGCTTCGGCGCGTGGGGGAAAAGCATCCTGTTTCATGGTTCCGGAGGTAGGATTTTTGAAACTGGAGAGCAAGTGAAAACAGTCCGAAAGCTCCTGTCCGGGTTTCGGGCGTCGTCCTTCGGCCGGAAAATGCCCGGGCATGGATGTTACTTATAGACGATCGGATTTTTAGCGTTCTTAAGGTGAAGTTTCGAGACGGCATGGTTGTTCCTGTTGAGGAAGAGTGTGGCATCGTCCGGCGAGATTTCGGCGATGGGCAGGCTGCTGGGCTGGACATGATCCAGCAGGATCCTGGCGGCCAGGTCCGCAACCGCTTCACCGCGTTCGTAATATTCCGTTCCGAAGACCAGCGTGACGCCCTCACTCAGAAGACCCGTGGTCGATCCGACGGTCACGATGTCCTGCGGAAGAAACTCGCTGAGCAGGCCGGCATTGGCAATGAAGGAGGAGGTCGCGGTCACGTAGACGAGATCCGCAGAACGAAGATGAGGCGTGAGCGCCTGGATCTGGACGTCTTTCGTCCGGGCGTCCGGGGAAAGGCGCAGGAGAATGATCTGTTTGCCTGACGCTTCGACCGCACCGGTCAGGTGCTCCACCTCCGAAACGGAGTTTTCCTCCCGCGGGTCGAACAGGACCGCCATTTTTTCAAACGGATAGATGTGCTCGACCATTCTCAGGATGACTTCGGGGGCAAGCGAGGTCTTGGCTCCCGTGGCGCCGTAGGAGGGCGCGGCGAGCGACGCGGCGATGCCCACACCGACGGGATTGATGACGATGTTGAACACCAGCGGCACACCGCCGGTGCCGATGTTCTGGGCCGTCAGGGTGGCCGTCGTTCCAAACGTGTAGATGAGATCCTTGGATTTGAGCTTTTCCTGATTGTCTCGCAGGAAACCCGCCAGCCGGAGCTGGTCCCGGTCGGAGTCGAACACTTCGAAATCCGCCTCTATGCCCAGTTCCTTCAGTCGGTCCATGAAGCCTTGTTCCGCCGATGTCAGTCCGCGCCAGGTGATAATCAATATGGATTTGACATCGGCAGCCGCACTGCCGGTGATGCAGGAAAGCGTCATGAACAGGAGCAACGCCAGGCGAACGAGCAAAGGGACCTCTTCCGGTTCACACGTATCCTCTATTGTTATCAAAAGGCGATTGCATTGCTATTTGTAAATTCGTTCAATCGAAACAACCCGGTTCTCTGCCATCTGCGGTGAGAAGTGACGATGTTTCATGGCTGTGCCGGATGAGAAACTCTCCTTGTGGTTGTTTCAGGGTGGTCTGCCGGCCGCTGTCAGAGGGAGCGGGAAATCGAGCCTCGGTCTGCTCGTCCGATGTCAGCAGGAGCATTGACAGGGGCCGGGATATTCGTCACACAAACTGTGAATGGTTTCCGAATCCGAATGCCGGATCGGGATGAAAAGGGAACACGGTGAGGACTGCCCGAAAGGCGCCAATTCCGTGACTGCCCCCGCAACTGTGAGCGGCGAGCGAACCTGAAAGCGCCACTGGGGATTCCCCGGGAAGGATCAGGAAAGCCGTGACCCGCAAGTCAGGAGACCTGCCATTCGCAACTTCAACCTCAACCCGGGCGGGGTGCCCCGGAGGAGCGAGTGACATGGCCTTGCAGCGCGAGCTGATTGAGATCGACATTCGGTTTCCGGAACCCCCGCATACTCGCGGAGGGCGATATGAACCGGAAACGCCGTAGTGATGACATCGGAATCGGAAGACCCCACACCTGCAACCTCCTGAGGGCAGCCGACAGCCTTGCGCTCAGAGCCGCGCGCGCCATGGCGCCGGGGGCACGCGACCATCCGTTTGAAGGCGATGATCGTCCAAAAGTGGTCAGATTTTCCACTCAAGTGAACGGAACCGGAGACGAAACGGGTGGGAAGGATCGTCGATATCCGGCCGAACCTGCGTTTTGACCGGAAGGCACCTATCCACTACGACGGAAATAGGTGTCGCTCTGGTCTCTGATCCTGCTGTCAGGCGGGGAACCTCAGCGTTTTGAAACGGTTGCCGGTATTTCCGGATAAACCGATTCAAACGCGGGCCGGGAATCCGGATGATGTCATGCGGCGGAGGGGGTCAGGCGAATGCCGGGCCGCCCCGCTGACGGCCCCGCATCAGGATGAAAATCGCGATGGCCATGTTGAGGACGTTCCAGGCGATGCCGTTCAGGAAGGCTGCCTGATAGGACCCGGTAAGATCGTATATCAGGCCCGAAACCCAACCGCCGAGCGCCATGCCGAGGATCGTCGCCATGATGACGAGGCCGACGCGCTGGCCCGCTTCGCGGGCCGGCAGGTATTCGCGCACGATGACCGCGTAGCTCGGCACGATGCCGCCCTGAGACAGGCCGAAGATCAACGAGACGAGATAAAGCGAGACGAGGCCGTTGAACGGGATGAAGAGGAACAGGGCCGCGCATTGCAGCACCGATCCGAGCAGCAGGGTTCTGATGCCGCCGAATTTGTCCGCCAGCAGGCCGGAGGCAAGGCGGCTGACCACGCCGGCGCCGGTCATGAGGGCGATCATGTCCGCACCGGGGGCAACCCCGTAGCCGAGGTCCACGCAATAGGCGACGATGTGAACCTGCGGCATGGACATGGCGACACAGCAGGCGATGCCGGCAACGACCAGCAGCATCTGCAGGGCCGCCGGAGACAGGTTGATTGGCTGATAGCCGGACGCGCGCGAACTGGCCGGGCCGTCAAAGGCGGTCTCCGGCGGCGGACGTCGCAGGATGAAGGCCAGGGGGATCATCGTGACAACGCAGATACCCGCGATGAGCAGATAGGTGCCGCGCCAGTCCGTCGAGGCAAGGCTCCACTGGATGAGCGTGGGCCAGAGAATTCCGGCAAGATAGTTGCCGCAGGCCGCACAGGCGACAGCGAGGCCACGCCGCTTCAGGAACCAGTGGGAAATGTCGGCGACCAGCGGGCCGAAGGTGGCTGACGTGCCGAGGCCGATCAGAACCCCCTGCGCCAGTGTGAAAAGCCAGACAGTCGGTGCGAATGCGGCGAGGGTAAATCCGGCGCTCAGCAACAGGGCGGACGCGATCACGGGCGGTACGATGCCGTAGCGGTCGACGTACCGGCCGAGGATGTAGTTGCCGGCGGCAAAGCCGAGCATGGTGGCCGTATAGGGCAGGGAGGCTCCGGCGCGGTCGATACCGAAATCCGCCTGCACGGCCGGCAGCACGATGACGACCGCCCACATGCCCGCGCCGCCCAGAGTGCTGAGCAGAATGGATACGGCAAGCCGGAACCAGGCGTAAGGCCCGTCCTGGACGTAAGGATCGGTAACGGCTGCTGTGGACATTGTCGGCCTTCGCGGACTGGTGGAATCCTTGGGTATCAGGATACCGGCCGCAGAACCAATGAATTTCCGTGAAGCCATCGAGCAGTTATTCAGATGGGTGTCCGGAGGCGCTGCCCACGCCCCCGGTCCCGGTCCATGCGGCGCTTATGCGGTCACTTGCTCGGTGGCTGCGAGCGTTTCCGTGACAATGCCGCTCAGGGACTTTACCGGATGGCCGATCAGGTCCTGCAACGCAGTCGAAGAGCTGTAGAGTTCGCCTTGCGCCGCCGCCCGGTCGGAATCCGCCAGAGCCTTGGCAAATCCGTCCGGAAGCCCGGCCTGAACCAGGACGCCGGCATAGACCTCTTCGGAAAGATTGCTGAAGGGGACTGCGCGGCCGGTCTGCCTGGAAAGCTCGGCGGCCAGATCTTCGAGGGTGAAGGCCGGGTGTCCGGCAAGTTCGAGGACGCGGGTGCTCAGGTCGGTGCCGGAAACGACACGGGCAGCAGCTTCCGCGTAGTCCTCGCGTCCGGCGGCAGCGAACTTGCCGGTCCCGCTCGCTCCGACCACGACGCCATGTTCCAGGGCCGCAGGGATTTTTCCGGCAAAATTCTCAAGGTACCAGCCATTGCGGAGGGCCACATAGGGAATGCCGCTTTCCTTCAGGAGATTTTCTGTCGCCGCATGCTCTTGCGCCAGCATCATGCTGGAGGTTTCGGCGTTCAGGATGCTGGTGTAGGCCAGAAAGCGGACACCGGCCACCTTGGCGGCCTCGATGACGGCGGCGTGCTGGGGCACGCGCTTGCCGACCTCGGAGCCGGAGATGAGCAAGAGCCTCTCCACGCCATCGAGCGCTTCCGTCAGGGTCGCCGGGGCGTCGTAGTCCGCTTTCCGGACGCTCACCTTTGCCGAGGCGAGGTCGCCGGCTTTTTCGGGTGAACGGACCAGCGCCCGGATCGGCGTGTCTGTGAGGTCAGCTAGATGTTTCAGGACAAGCCGGCCGAGTTGGCCGTTGGCACCCGTAACTGCGATCATGGTTTTGTTCCTCTCGGTTGATCGCCGGTTTCTCACCGGATGCAGTCCATATAAATCCCATACTTTCTTTTTGTTAGTACATACAAAAAGGTTAGTTTTGAGATTATATTGCGCAGGCACAGAATGTTCGACCACAGAGCTGGAGAGACCCGATGGCTTCTGAAGACAAAATCCCGAGAGGCGAGCTCTCCCTTGGCGCTGCCTCCGATGATGCGGACCAGGGAGGCACGCCCTTGTCCGAACTTGTGCGCCGGGGTGAGGTTTTCAGCGTGGACTGTCCGTCACGCGAAGTCCTGAAGCATCTGACGAGCCGATGGGGCGTTCTGGTGCTGATCGCGCTTCTGGAGAAAGATCACAGGTTTTCCGATTTGCGCCGCAAAGTTGCCGTCATCAGCGAGAAGATGCTGTCGCAAACCTTGCAGACGCTGGAAGCCGACGGCTTCGTCAACCGCCATTCGCATCCGGTGGTGCCGCCCCATGTCGACTACAGCTTGACGCCGATCGGGCGTGAAGTGGCGTTGAAAGTGCGTGACTTCGCCGATTGGATCGAGATCAATATCGGAAGGATCCTGGCGGCCCGAAAGGATGCCAGGGAACTGACGGACGCTTGAGGAGGCCCTCGGTCGCAAGCGCATGCGGGCAGGGCGGCAGACGCCCTGTCCGGGGAAAAGCTATCAAGGTTTCCCGCGCGCTTGTATTTTGAAGTTCAGCCTTCTTCGCCGGCACCCTTAACCGGGGCATGGCCGCCGTGAACGAAGGTCATTGCAGTCCCGTTCAGACAATAGCGCAGCCCGGTCGGAGGCGGACCGTCGGGGAAAACGTGCCCCAGATGGGCATCGCAGCTGGAGCAGCGGATTTCGGTGCGCACCATGCCATGGGACAGGTCCTCCATTTCACGGATTGCGTCCGGCCGGATCGTCTCGAAAAAGCTCGGCCAGCCGCAACCGGAATCAAACTTGGTGTCCGACATGAAAAGCGGTGCTCCGCAGCACACACAGTCATAACGGCCGATCAGCTTGTTGTCCCAGTAGGGCCCGGTGAACGGACGCTCCGTGCCGGATTGCCGGGTCACGTAGAACTGTTCCGGCGTCAGCTGCTGCATCCACTCGGCCGTAGTTTTTTTTACTTTGGGCATGGCAGTGTCGTGACGGGTGGCGTCGTCGCTCATCGATGTTTCCTGTTTTGAATTCCCGGCAAGTAGATAGGAAGCGGGCGAACGGCAGGCAAATCACGAGAAAGACAGGATTTTGTTACCGGCCCAGGACATTCATGACCGTCCTGACCCGGTTGCCTCCTTCCTGCCTTGCCTGGAATACGCAGTTTTCTGCAGCCGAGAGAATATAGTCGGAACTTTCCGCGACACCGGTCTGTTCGGCAACCGCGCAGGCTGCTCCAACCGATGCGGTCACTTGACCGTTGCCGGCGGTGTTGTCCGGATTGGGAATGGCGAGATCCTGAATGGCCAGGTGAATATAGGCGCTGATCGTCTCCGCGCCCATTTCGTGGGTTCTCGGCAAGAGGAGCGAGAATTCCGACTTTGCCGTGCGGGCGGTGATATCAGCCGGCCGCCGCGCGGTTTCCTTCAGAGCTCCGGCCACTTTTTTGAGGCACTCGTCGGCGGCGTCCGGTCCGAGTTTTTCTACAATGGCGTCGAAGCGGTCCAGGGAAACCCGGATCAGGCTGGTGTGGGTCTTCTCGCGCATCGCGATCGCCCATTCCCTCTTCAAATTGTCTTCGAAAGCGCGACGGTTGAACAGGCCGGTCAGCGGGTCCGTCTGCGTCACCGCGTCGAGCTGGCTTTCCAGGGTCTTTCGTCTCGATATGTCACGGAAATAGACGGCGAAGGCATAAGGCGCCCGCGACCCGTCCCGGAGAATGTGCGTGGCCACTTCCGACCAGACGAGGGGGCCGAAGGCGGAGCGGAGCTGCAGTTCCGCATGAGGCAGGGAACCAGAGGCATCGCCGCTGCCAGTCAGGATCCGGTGCAGCAGGTCCGCATCGTCGTTCGCACCGTTGACATGGACGAGGTCGCCCAGACGGCCGGCGAGATCTTCCGGACTCCAGCCGAACAACCGTACCGCCGCCGGGGATATGAAAATTGGCGACCCGTCCAGCGAGACAAGCACGATGGCCTCGCTCCCCAGTTTGACAAGGGTCTCGAAATCGATGCTCGACGGGCGGGTCGGATCCGCTCCGGTGGCCGTTTGCCTGCTGCTGCCCGGCGCCATGCTTGCCTCGTTCGGTCTTCGGGGGCGACGTCCTTGAAACTGAACGGTATTCACGCACCGAAATCAAGAGGCGAGCCCTTTGCCGGCTCAAGGTCCCCGACCGAAACCCGGGAGCGCAGGGAACCGAAAGCGCTGCGTTTATGCCGACAAAAGCGGGAAATCCCAGCCGTTTTGCCGAGCGCCGTGGTGGTGGATATCTGCCGGGCAAGCGCCTTGCGGCAGAAAATGGCCCCTGATCGAGTTCCTCGATCGCCAGAAAATCGGAGGGCTGGTCCTTGAACCGTCAAGTACATCTGCCTAAGACATAGCATACCGTTTCCGGGCGGTTATGATCCGGCGGAATGGTATCGATTCGAGCCGATGAGATGCCTGACGCATCCTGCAATTGCAACGAAAGTTCAGAATGACGCCAGCATTGATCGACGACACCACCCTATTTGCGGTTCTGGCGCCCTTTGCGGCGGCGGTGGTTGCGCCCATTCTGACACGCTGGTTCAAGCACAACGCGGCCTGGGGCCTTGCCCTTGTTCCCGCGCTGATCTTCGTCCACTTCTGCGGTTTCGTCGTCCCCGTCGCGCATGGCGAAACATTCGTTGCCGCCAAAGCCTGGGCGCCGAGCTACGGCATCAATTTTTCCGTCTATGTCGACGGGTTGTCGACGCTCTTCGCCCTCCTGATTTCCGGGATCGGCACTTTCATCATCTTGTACGCGGGCGGCTACCTAAAGGGCCATCCGCAGCAGGGCCGGTTCTTTTCATTCCTGTTCATGTTCATGGGCGCGATGCTCGGGCTGGTGCTGGGCAACAATCTGATTTCGCTGTTTATCTTCTGGGAGCTGACCTCGCTCACCTCCTTCCTGCTGATCGGCTTCGATCATCTGCGCGCAGCGTCCCGTCGGGCCGCACTTCAGGCGCTGGTCGTAACGGGCGGCGGCGGGCTGATCCTGCTGGCCGGGTTCATCCTCATCATTTCGGCGACGGGCGAGATCGAGATGTCGGTTCTGCTGGCGTCGCCCGACATCATCAAGAACACCGGGCTTTATGTGCCGATCTTCCTCATGGTGCTTGGCGGCGCCTTCACGAAGTCCGCGCAGTTTCCCTTCCATTTCTGGCTTCCCAACGCCATGGAAGCGCCGACGCCGGTGTCCGCGTTTCTTCATTCGGCCACCATGGTGAAGGCCGGGGTCTACCTGTTGATGCGCATGCAGCCTCTTCTGGGGGACACCGTTCTCTGGATGACCGTACTGCCGGCCTTTGGTGGCATTACGCTTCTCGTCGGAACGCTTCTCGCCATCCGGCAGACGGACCTGAAGCTCATTCTGGCCTATACGACCGTTGCCTCGCTCGGCCTCCTGGTCATGCTGACGGGCACCAGCCACGAAGGCGCGATCGAGGGCGCGGTGCTTTACCTGTTGGCGCATTCCCTGTTCAAGGGCGGTCTTTTCATGGTGGCCGGAACCATCGATCATGAGGCCGGAACTCGGGATATCACTCGTCTCGGAGGTCTGCGCTGGGCGATGCCGGTTACTTTCGCCGCGACCTGCCTTGCGGCCCTGTCGATGGCCGGGCTGCCGCCGTTCATCGGCTTCATTGCCAAGGAATCGCTTTATTACGGTACCCTGGGCTGGCGGGAACTGGGGCTGGGGCTGCCGGTCACGATCGTTGCGCTTGCGGGCAAGGTGTTGATCCTGGTCACAGCGGCGGCCATCGCCATCAAGCCGTTCTTCGGTCCAAGGGTGGTGACCCCGAAACCTGCCCACGAAGGCCCGGTGTTGCTGGTTGCCGGTCCAGTCGTCCTGTCCGTGCTGGGGCTGGTGCTGGCTCTCGGCGCGCATACGACCGGCGAATATCTGGTCGCACCTGCCATGTCTTCGATCCTGGGCGGCGCCGTTCACCTTGACCTCCACCTGGTTCCGACCGCGATCAATGCGCCGCTGCTCATGTCGGTGGTCACGATCGGCGCCGGTTTCCTGCTGTTCCCCCGCTTCGACAAGCTGCGTGGCCTGATCGCCGCGGTTCTGAACGCCATCGGCTGGGGGCCGGACAAGGGCTTCGATCAGTTCGTCACCCTCATCGTCGCCTTCGCGGCCCGGCTGACCCGGCTTCTTCAGACCGGCAAGATGCAGACATACATGATGTTCACCTTCGGCTTCACGGCGGTTGCCGTATTGCTGCCGGGCTATCTGACAGGCAGTTATCCCGCAATGCCGAAGGTGCCGGAATACCGGTTCTACGAATGGGGCATCCTGTTCATGGCCTTTCTGGGGCTCTTCGCGGTTCTGGTCGCAAAGACCCGGCTGACGGCCATCGTCTCGCTCGGGATCCAGGGGTTCGCGGTCGCGCTGCTCTTCATGATGTTCGGCGCTCCCGATCTTTCCTTCACCCAGTTCATGGTTGAGACGCTTTCGGTCGTCATCCTGGCCCTGGTGATGACCCGGCTCAACCTGATGCCAGGAGACCGCCGTTCCTGGCCGTCGGCGTTTCGGACCGGGATTCTCGCAGGAGCGGTCGGCCTTGGCCTGTCGCTGACGCTCCTTGCGGTCGTGCAGCAGCCCTTCGACAGCCGACTGTCCGACTTTTTCACCGAGTTCAGCCGGTCGATCGCCCACGGCCGCAATATCGTGAACGTGATCATCGTCGACTTCCGCGGCTTTGATACGCTCGGCGAAATCGCCGTGGTGGTGTTGACGGGGCTTTGCGTGCTGGCGCTGATCCGCGTGAACACCGGAGCGGACAAATCGTGCGAAAGCGCCGAGGCGCAGGCCGACAAACCTCAAGTGACGGAGGTCCGCTGATGCGCACGATCATCTTTCGCACGATCGCGCCATACCTGACGGCACTCATGGTGCTGTTTTCCATCTTCGTTCTGCTGCGCGGCCACAACCAGCCGGGTGGCGGGTTTATCGGCGGGCTCATCGCGGCCTCCGCCCTGGCGATTTTCGGGATCGCCTGCGGCGTGGATTCGGTCCGAAAGGCTATCGTCGTTCATCCAATGGCGATATCCGGGGCCGGCCTCCTGCTGGCCGCGCTCAGCGGGATGATGTCCTTCTTCAGGGGGCAGGCCCTCCTGACCAGCCAATGGCTGACGGTCGACCTTTTCGGTGTCGAAATCGCCCTGTCGACTCCCCTGGTCTTCGACATCGGCGTGTACCTCGTCGTGGTCGGCGCCATCGGGTCCATCGCGCTTGAGCTGGAAGAAGGGGAGGACGACTGATGGAAACCGGTGTCGTTATTCTGATCGGCCTTTTCTTTTCGGTTGCGATCTATCTGATGCTTTCAAAGCAGCTGGTGCGGATGCTCATTGGAATTGCGGTTCTGGGGAACTCGGTGAACCTGCTCCTCTTCACCAACGGGCGTCTAACGCGCGAAGTGCCGCCGCTCATTCCGGAACACCTCTACGTACCGGACGAGGCGATCGCGAACCCGTTGCCACAGGCTCTGGTGCTGACCGCAATCGTCATTTCCTTTTCGTTTTTTGCCTTTCTGATGGTGCTGGCCTACCGCACGTATCAAGAGCTCGGAACGGACGGCGTCAATGAAATGCGCCTCGCCGAACCTGAAAACGACCAAACCCCGCCGCAAGGGTACTAAGCGTCATGGCCGGCTCTTCCGTTTCCGTCGATCTGTCCGAAGCCATGGTGACTGCCCCGGTGGCGGCAGCTGACTGGCTCGTGGTCGCGCCTTCCCTGATCACCCTTGTGGGAGGCTCGCTCTGCCTGCTGTTGAGCAGGAAAACAAAACTGCAGCCCGGGGTCGGTATCGGTTTCCTCGCCCTGCTGGTGGCCGCCAACCTGGGTCTGCTGATCCGTGTGCTGGACCGAGGCGTCATCACCATGGTGATGGGCAACTGGCTACCGCCTTTCGGGATCGCCTTCACTGTCGACGCGCTGGGGGCGACGTTGTCGCTGATCGGGTCGATCGTCGCCTTGTGCGCCGGCATTTTCGGCTTGGTAACCGTCGACGAATCAAGCCGCCGCTATGGCTTTTATCCCTTCCTCCTGTTGCTCATGACCGGCGTCTGCGGCGCCTTTCTGACGGGCGACATCTTCAACCTCTATGTCTGGTTCGAAGTGTTGCTTATTTCATCCTACGGACTGCTGGTCCTTGGGAACGATCGAATCCAGCTCGATGGCGCGGTCAAATACGGCGTGCTCAACCTGGTCGGCACGAACCTTTTCCTGATAGCGATCGGCCTGCTCTACGGCATTTTCGGCACGCTCAACATGGCGGACCTGGCCATGAAGGCGAAGCAGCTTGAAAATCCGGAAGCCGGAACGATGGCGACGGTTGCGGCGCTCTTTTTTCTCGCCTTCGCAATGAAGGCGGCCGCCTTTCCTGTCAATTTCTGGCTGCCGGCCTCCTATCACACCCCCAACGTGGTCGTATCCGCAGTCTTTGCCGGCCTTTTGACCAAGGTCGGCGTCTACGCCCTGATCCGCATCTTCCTGCTGATCCTGCCGGCGTCGCGCGACTATATGTCGGACGTTATCTCACTGGTCGCGATCGTGACCCTCCTGACCGGAGCCCTCGGGGCACTGGCTCAGAGCGAGGTGCGGCGTCTGCTCGGCTATGTCATCATTGCCGGTATCGGATCGATGCTGTCGGGCCTTGCGGTCGGCACGACGCTGTCGGTCTCCGGCGCGATCTTTTATGCGGTGCATTCGATCATCGTCATGACCGCGCTCTACATGGCTGCTGGCATCATGCAGCTGATGGGAGGATCGTACGAGCTGCGTAAACTCGGCGGGCTCTACGGGAAAAGCGCCGCCTTCGCCGCCGTGTTCCTCGTGCTCGGTTTCGCCGTCTCCGGTCTGCCGCCGTTTTCCGGCTTCTGGCCGAAGATCATGCTGGTGGATGCGGCATTCAGGGAGGGGCGGGCCTTCCTCGGTGCGTCGATCCTCGTCAGCGGTTTCCTGACGACGCTTGCCATGGGGCGCGTTTGGATCTACGCCTTCTGGCGGGGCGGCCCGGAGGGGACGCCCGACGGTCAGTCGGTCGCGATTGCCCCGGACGGCACCGCCCGGCTAACGAGCGGCGCGCTCTGGCTGCCGCTTGGCATACTTACCGCCCTTGTCATCTATTTCGGCCTGCAGCCGGAATGGATGCTGGAACTTGCAACGCGGGGAGCGAGCGGCCTTGTCGATCCGCTCGGCTATCTGCGGTCGGTCTTTGGAGTTCAGGGATGACCAGCCTCTTTCTTATCAACATCCTGTTGTCGCTTGCCTGGGGTGCCGTGTCGGGCAGCTTTACGCTGGTCAATCTGGTCTTCGGTTTCCTGCTCGGCTTCGGCGCGCTGTACCTGATCCGGGAACAGGTCGGTACGGCGGCCTATTTCCGCCGCGTGATCAAGGGTGGCGGCCTGGCAGCTCTGTTCGTCTATGAACTGGCGCTCTCGGCCTGGCGGGTCGCGATGATCGTTCTGCGGGTGAAGATCGAGCTTCAGCCGGGCATCATTGCCCTGCCGCTGACGGTGGACCGCGATTTCGAAATCACCATGCTGGCCAACCTGATCACCCTGACACCGGGCACCTTGTCGGTGGATGTTTCGGAAGACAGGAAGTTCCTTTACATCCACTGCATCGACGTGCCGGATCCGCAGGTCATTATCGATGACATCAAGAACGGGTTCGAGCACAAGATCCTGGAGGCGTTCCGATGACCGCCTTCGAAGCTTTCGCGTCGAAATACCTGGAAATTGCCATTGAAGTGTCGCTGGCAGTTCTCACGGTTTCCTTCATCATCATCGTCTTCCGGACGGTGAAGGGGCCGAGTCTGCCGGACCGCGTGGTCGCACTCGACATGCTGGTCGCGGTCGGGATCGGCTTCATCGCCGCAATCGGTGTTCTGACCGAGTACTACCTCTATGTCGACATCGCCATCACCCTCGGCCTCGTCGGGTTTCTGGCCACGGTCGCCTTCGCTCGCTTCGTGCTGAACCGGGGACGGGCAGGTGATGAAACGGTGATGGCGGAAGTCAAGGAAAGCATCAAACGCAGAAAGGCCGGACTATGACCGCAGTACTGGAGATCCTCATCGGGACGATGCTGGTGCTCGGGGCGTTGTTTTCGCTGGTTGCGTCGATCGGCCTCATCCGCCTGAAGGACATCTACATGCGCATGCATGCCGCCTCGAAGGCGGGGACGCTCGGGTCAGGCGTCATGTTGCTCGCGCTTGCCCTTCATGCCAGCGACCCGGGCATCTTCACCCGAGCTGTGGCAGGGGTCGTCTTCTTCCTGCTGACGGCCCCGATTTCGGCGCATCTTCTGGCCAAGGCGTCCTATGCTGCTGGTTACCGTCCCTGCGCTGAAACCAGGCACGACGCCCTTGCGGATATCGTGCGGCCCAAGGGCGAGGCGTGACCGGCTGCCGTAAGGTGAGTCGGAAAGTCGGGGCGCGGAGCAATACTATTGAAACATTGAAAATTCGCCGCCGCTGCATTGGTCAATATTTATTGTTTTGGATTTTTATTGCGTCCTATATGGTTTTATTTGATTTGTGGGGTTGTCGGATCAGGAAAGCGGCGATATAAGGCTGGAATGGTCGCCTGCGAAGTAGAATCTTTTTTGATTCCAAAGCCTGCAAGTATCAGATTATTCAATCAATGTTTCAGATTTGATTTTTGCAGATTTACAACGCAGCCAAATATGAATTCAGTAGAGAACGGGTGAAATATGACTGATAGTCCGGTGGATGCAAACCTGATTGACCTTACAGCGGATATTGTCTCCGCGTATGTGAGCAACAACACCGTTGCGTCAACAGATCTGCCAAGCCTGATCAATGAAGTTTATGGCGCCTTGCAGAGAACAGCGGGTACTTCCGGCGATCCGGAGCCGGAGCCGCTGAAGCCTGCCGTGCCGGTCAAGAAATCTGTTATGCCCGACTACATCATCTGCCTGGAAGACGGCAAGAAGTTCAAGTCGCTGAAGCGCCACCTGCGCACCCACTACAACATGACCCCGGAAGAGTACCGGGAAAAGTGGGACCTGGGCGCCGATTACCCGATGGTGGCTCCGAACTACGCGGCAGCCCGTTCGGAGTTGGCCAAGAAAATGGGCCTGGGCCAGCAGCGCAAGCGCTCCAAATAACACTCAGGCCAGACCTGACGCGAAAAGAGCTGCCGAAAGGCAGCTCTTTTTTGTTGTGGCGTCGGTTGCCGTATCCGCTGTTTTGGTCCGGAGTAGACGGGTGCGCCCCGTTCCAGGCGGACGGGGCGCCTTGGTCCCTAGGCGGCCTCGAGCGCACTCTGCGCATCCGTGCGGATCCTGCCGACCATCGATCTGAGGCCGTTGGAGCGCTGCGGTGTCAGATGCTCCTGCAGGCCGAGTTCTGAAAAAATGCCCTCGACATCCGTATCCAGGATCTCCGGAGCCGTCTTGCCGCTGAAGAGGGCAGTCACGATCGCGACCAGTCCCTGAACGATCAGGGCGTCACTGTCGCCCCGGAACGTGAGCACCGGTACGCCGTCCTGTCCCTTGGCGACCTCCGTGATCAACCAGACCTGAGAAACGCAGCCGCGAACCTTGTTGACATCGTTGCGTTCGCTGTCGGCAAGTGCCGGCAATTCCTTGCCAAGATCGATGAGATACTTGTAGCGGTCTTCCCAATCGTCCAGGAATTCGAAGGTTTCAAGAATTTCGCTGATGCTTGTCGTCATTGTGCCGGTCTTCATATGTCTGTCCGCACTGATATAGCCCGGCAGACGGAAAGTGCAAATCCCGCCGGTCCCCTTGTTCGGGGCCGCGGGTGGAGAAGGGGATGCTTGAAGGCGTGTCCGGCGGGAAAAAAGAAAGGGACGCCGCAGATGAAATGGGCAGCTATTCATCTGCGGCGCAGCGGAATAATCCGCCGAAGTATGGCTGTCTTTGCGGAGATGTCTTGCATCACCGCTCCAGCGGGGGCGCAATCAGCCGCCTTTGAGGCCGGTATCCGGCCTCTCGGCGGCTTGGTCGCTCAGGCTCCCAAGCCTGAGCGTGGCTTGGGCCGTGGCAGGGGCCCAAGGTCTGTCCCGGTAGCCGAGACAGATTCGATCGCCGTTTGTCGTGGAGACGGACCGGCGGAAACGTGTTGTGTCAATGCGGTCGGCCGCGAAGACGTCGATCCCGTGACAAGCGGGTCGCCCGCCTGCTGGTCGTTGATCTGCGTGCCGATGAATTCGTAGACAATCTTGGCTCCGTCGCGCGCGCTGCTGCCTATTGCCGACAGCGCTTCGCCACCGGTTTCACAGGCCTGCGGATTGCGTCCGCAAAACCCGCCGAGGTCGGAGACGGTTGCCTGTGCCGCGAGGAAGGCGGACACCGGGTCCACCGTCTCAACCGGCGAGCTGCCCTTGCCGGAACCGAGGGGGATCACGGCCAGTACCAATGTAAGCCAGAAAGCCGTTCTCAGAAGAAAGAACATGTTGCTACCCAAAGTCTATTCACTCGTGCGTGCCTATTGCGCCAGTGGCACGCTTGTTATGGGAGCCATGATAGCAAGCACATGAGAATGTCGCGTTGAGTTGGAGAAGCGAATTTTCATAAAATAAAACAGGTATTTGAGCCTAATTTTCTGAGAAATTGATTCAAATTTTAGTCAATATCCGGCAAGCACCTGAACGCAGCCGTTTTTTTCGATTTTCCGGTGCTTTCATTTCATCCTTTATCGTTCCTTAAGTGCTCCGTCACACAATGGCGTCAAGAAAGCAGCGAGCAGGGAAACCTGCGTCCGTCGTGTGGTAGTGTAGAGTGCGTAAGCTTTTGAGTTTTTTTGGCGTTTTCTGGGGGCATCTGGTTGCCCGGGTCGACGGGATGATTCATCCTCACGCAGCGGCAGATATTTTTTTGGCGCCGCTGCACAGATCCTTTCTGATCGGTGGCATCATTTGCGGAGCGACCGCCCTGGTCGTACTGCCGCTTCATCTGGCACTTGCCGGTCCGCCTCATGCGGCCGAAATCCTGGTTCTGGCCTGGATGCTGAGCCAGTGGCCGCTGGCCCTTTACCTGTCACAATCGGGAAACCTGGACAGATCCATCGCTCTCTCGTCCGGTATTTTTGCCTGCTTTGTCGCCGCCGTTTGCGCGGTGACCGGCGGGGTCGGTTCCTTTGCCGCCATCTGGCTGCTGATCCCGCCTCTGGAAGCGGCCTTTTCGACCGGCCGGAAAACCGCGCTCGGTGTGGCCGTCCTGTCGGGGACCCTGCTGACCTTCCTTGCACTGAATCCCTTTCCGCTGCCGGAATTCGGTCCATTGACGGGTGAGGTACGCTATGTCGCCGCCCTGGCGGCTCTCGTCTATACCGGCGTGCTGGCACTGAGGATTTCCGCCGACCGCAGGCGGGCGCAGGCCGCCGTCCAGGCGGCGGAGGCCAAAAGACTGATGATAAGCCAGAGCGTCTCCGACATTTTCTGCGAAGTTGAGCGGGACGGCTCTGTCCGGGTGATGGCCGGCCCGGTCAAACAGATTTTCGGAGCAGGGCTTTCCGGAGAGGAAGGCGACTGGCTCTTCAAAAGGTTGCATGTCACGGATCGTCCGCTCTACCTGACCCGCTTGTCCGAGATCCGGCACGGCGGTCCGCAGGCGCGCTTCGATGTTCGCCTGAGGGTCGGGGCGGCCTCGCCCGGAGAAACCGGACAGGTGGCATACCGCCTCATGAATCTGACCATACGCCCGTTCGAGCACCGTGAATCGGACCGATTCGAAGAGGCAAGGCCGTTGTTGCTAGCGATCCGCCCAGTGGACGAGGCGAATGGGTCGGAGCATTCCCGGAGCGGGGTCGCGACCGCGATCAGGCTCTCGGATGGGCTAATGGAAAATGCCGGCCGTCAGGTGCAGGCCGCCTTCAGTGAGATCGTCGCGCAGGCCAGGCAGATCGAAACCAGCTGCAACGTCCTGGACGGGCCGGCGGCACGGGACGCCGCCAGGCAGGTCAGGGCAGCCGGCACCGCCGGACTGGAGTGTCTGGAGGCCATTCTTGAGCCGTCTGACAATCGTTCCGGTGTCGGCAACGAAGCCTTGTCCGGCGTGGATCTGCAAGACTGTTTCAACCGATGTGCCGGGATCGTTTCGGGGCTGGCCGAGCGCAAATGCGTCGCGATCGATTTCGAGGCCGAGGCCGAACTGCCGCTGGCGGAGGTGGATGAACGAAAGGTCCGTCAGGCGCTCTGTTTTCTACTGTGCGATCTGGTCGAAACCGCTGGAAACGGCGCCAGGGTCTCCGTATCGGCATCGGCGGACAAGGACGGGCTGTTGGTCGCGCTGTCGGTTAGAAACAGGCAAAGCAGCCTGAGCTGGAGCGCTGAGGCTTCCCGGCCCGTTCTCGACTTTGCCGGCGAATTGCTCGAGCGGACGGGCGGCGCCCTTTCGGTTCAGCCGGTGCTCGGTCATGGCGCGAACCTCCTGATGAGACTGCCGGTCCGGAAACGTTCGGCCATGTCAGCTGCGCCCGTGTCCTCACACCAGCAGCCGATGTTGAAAACGGCATAGGCGGCGGCATGGCAAGAACACCGAAAAAGACGAAGCAGATCAAAAATAGCGATACGTTCATGTCGCGGGCAAGTCAGGCGGCGCTCGACAATCCGGTGGCTGCCGGCGGGAGCGTGGTCATGGGGCTGACAGCCTGCCTGATCGTTGCGAATGCTGTCGGCCTGCAGCCGGGGCGTCATCCGGCACCGCTCTTCACCACCCGCGAGAGGCCCGATGCTCGGTCATTGCCGGAAACGGGAAGCCAGCATGGCGGACTGCGCGTTCAGGAAATCTCGACCCTTGTGCTCGACCTGCAGAGTTCGTTGAGAAAGATCGGCCTCTACGAAGGACCGCTGGACGGTTTGAGCGGTCCGGCAACGGAACGCGCGATCCGCGCTTTCGAGCGCCGGGCGGGGTACACCGAGACCGGCCAGGCCAGCGAGGCTCTGCTGGCGGTGGTGCTGATGCAGGGCGAGGCGGCTCTTGAGGAGGAGATTCCCGCGCCACGTGCCAAGCCCGGCTACTCCGGTACGACCGATACCGGGTACAGGCAGGATGCGTCCGTCGACGTCGACGCCGACCGGGGTCTGCAACAGATCCAGCAGACGCTTTCGGAACTCGGTTACGGCCCCTTGAAGGCGGATGGCCTGCTGGGCGCCAATACGACTGCGGCGATCAAGCGGTTCGAACTGGATCGCGGACTGCCGCTGACGGGGGAGCCGGGACCCGACGTCGTCCGGCATCTCGAAAAAGTCAGCGGACGCTCGCTTTCCGGCTGAATTCTGGTATGACGGCCAGAAGAACAGGCGGCCGCGGTGGAGACTTCCCGGCTGCATTCAGGCCATCGAAGCAGGACAGCGATGCGGGTCACATCCGATTTTTTTGTCAGCGCGCTCGTCCGGAGGACCTTCGGGGAGGGCGGCTTTGCGTCCGTGACGAAACGGGGGGCTGCGGAAGCCGGGGCTGTTTTCGTCAGCGTTGACCGGCTGGATGGTACGTTCGACCTTTATGCCCCTGCGCCGCAGTCCATGTTCAGCGACATGCCGCAGGGACGTCTCTTCGAGCAGATTTTTTCGGGTGTCGGCCAGCAGGAGGTTACCGAACGCCTGCAAAGGGAAGCCCGTATGGATCCGGACTACTGGCTGGTTGAAATCGAGGCCAGGGACGGACGTGTGGACTTGCCGCTGGCGAGCGACGACAACGGTGCAGATGAGGCTCCGGACCCGGGAGCGGGCATTTTCCGCTTCTAGAACTCGTCCCTTGATCTTCGGATAGATTGATGGAGGCAAGCAGCCCATCGGCAGCTGCCCGCCGATTGCCCGATGCGCCACATCTCGCGACGCGACCCGCTTTTCCTCGTCAAATGATGCAATACCTGCGGGACGCGCTTCAGGCCCTGCGGGCGATACCGGTCTGATACGCTGGGTTTCTGTCTTCCGTTGTTGCCGCCGGCGACTGGCCGCGGCTGCCGCGTTCCTGATATTGGGCGGCATGCCTGACACCGGGTGCCGCCGTTCCCCGGTCCTGCAGCATCCATTGTCCGACGAGAACTTCGGCAGCTCCGGAGCTCAAGGTCCTGTGGAGGCGCAACAGGCCGCGTAGATCTGCCAGGGAGATCCGTTCTCCAAGCAGCCGGATCAGCACGGTGGCCGCCGTGTCCTGGAGAAAGCCGAGGGCCTTCAGGGCGATCGTCAGCCCGTCGCAGTGGTCCGGTTCAAGCAGCAGGTCACAGGTATTACGGGGCAGGCTCAATCCCTGTGCGAGCAGTTCGGCAAAGCGTGTCCGGTTGCCGGCAAGGGCCTCCGCCACCAGCCCGTCCTGCAGCCTGAGACCGGCAGCGGTCGGAGTACGGTTCATGGAACCGGCCGGGTTTTGTGCCTGTTTTACCAGGCTGGTCATTTCAGCTTCCGCAATGGCTTTGGCCTTAAGCGATGCGGGCAATCTCAGATACTGACCCATTTGACCATCCGGATTTAAAGCGTTCTGACCGGCCAATTCTAAACCTAAAGTAGCAACAATGTCACTACGGCAACTCAATTTCCGCTGCTGCGCTTCGGTCAGGATTATGTCGTCCCTGTCGAGCAGGATGCGGATCACGGGGGCACCGGCCTTGTCGCAAAGGATGTTGATCACCGATTCGCGCAGCGACGGACGGTTGGCGATGGCCTTGCGCAGGGCATCCGGACCCGTACCGGCCACCTCAAGGAGGAGATCCACAGAAAGCCTTGGACTGTAACGAAGTGCCGGATAGGCCGTCATTTCGTCACTGTCGCGTGCGAGCTGCTCGAGCAGATCGTCCGGGATCTCCGGATGAGGCGCAAGGAGATCGGCAATCCGGCGCCGGTCCCGCGGCGATGTGGAAGGCAGAAAGTTGCGCGCCAGTTCCAGAAAAATCTTTTTGTCTTCAACGGTGTGCCTTTCACGAGCCGCGAAAAGTTCCGTTGCCGCGAGCAGGATGCCCCGATCTGACGAAGTTTCGGGTGAGTTTTTTTGAGTGGATTTTGAAGGAAGCACTGTCTGGTTGACGTTCTGGCTCTGGCGCATGACACCCGTCTGAAAAATACAAGAAGCCGGACGGCGGGCGAAAGTTGTTTCCTTCAAATTGGCCCAAAAGCGTTAGCATTCCATTAACCCTGACGGCTTCTAAATGAACCTGCAGGAAGTAATGCGTCGCCCGTTTGACCGTTTCCCTTCGGTAATCCGCCGCTCGGGAAACCGGAACCGAAGGAGGAGACGATGGGCACTTTGTTGGACTTTGCATCCGCACCACGGCCCGCTGCACGTGTGGGCCATCGTTCCGATTACCGGCGCTCGACCAGCCGGGAGACATTTGGTGAGGTTATCCTCTTCCCAGGTGTCCGCTACGAGCGTCACGACCTTGATCTTGCCGCGCGAATCAACACCATCGGTAAGGCTGCTGGACCAGCTGGCTCCGACAAGGACTGACGGTCCGCGCCTCCAGCCGCACCGGTTTCTTGAAAAACGCGGTCTGGAGACACGCCCAATGGGCATCGATATTGCGGCAAGGCGATGTTTCGCGCCCCTGGGGGGCGGCGAACGCAAACGTGGACACCGGAAGGCGCACGCCGCCGTCCGGCTGATTGCCGCTCTCCTTGCCGCCGGCACTCTTGCCGCCTGCACTCGCCCAACCGGCGACTTCGGCCGGGCAAAGCCGTCGGTCATTCACGACGATCTTATGCCGAAGGCCGGCGAACAGGCGGCGCGCCTCAGGGGCGACCCGGTCTCGAAGTTCAATTACACGAATGATGAAAAGCTGCTGCGGGATCGCGGCTGGACCCTGATCCGTCCGCCCTGGACCAAGGACTGGATCGGCGGAACCATGGTGGAGCTTGCGCGCACGCGCAACCTTCCGGAAACCGAAGGCCGTGTGCCTCCCGATCTCTATTACATCTATCTGAGGTCCGACAAATTCAGATCCTCCGACGCGCGTTACGACAAGATCGCTGCCGACGCCTCGGGAGATGCGGAACTCGTCATGCCCTTCTGCGAGGTGGCCATCAGGGTCCGCAAGGCGGATGACGAGCGGCTGCGTGCCTTGAGGGCCCGACCGGTGACCACGGAAGAAACCTACGAGGGCGCCAAGGCGCGGGTCTGGGAAAACCGGGTCATGATCAAATGGGTCGGCCAGGCGCTACGTTACCGGATCATTGCCTACAGGAAAGCCCTTGACGGGCTGGAGGTGGAGACGCCCAGCAAGGACCGGCTGTGGAAGGTCAACACCGCGATCCGGGAACTCGAAGGTCAGGTCAAGCTGGCCGAGGCGAGCTGCGAGACACCGGACCGCTATGGCGAGGAGGGGCCAGCCATCCGGTCCCGGATCTACACGGGCTGGGGAACAGAGCGCAAACCGGTGGTCAAATAGGTGTCGCTGTGGTGTTTCTTCCGGCGGGCAAAGCCTGCGCCGGCAAAATTCGGCTCCGGAAAGCCAGCAAAACGTTGATCCTTTGAGCCTTCCTCGGCTATCTATGCAACCATGTCGAAAGAGCGGTCCGTTTCTGCCGGAAATAGCCGTCGGGCCAACACGCCCGTTTTGAGCCCCAAGGTCACCTGGTTGTAGGTAAATCCATGAATCCGAATGTCGCGCGCCTCGTTCAGGAAGCGCTTTCCCACCAGCATGCCGGCCGTCTTGGCATAGCCCTGCCCATGTTCGAGGATGTGCTGGGACTGGACCCGCAGAACCCACAGGCGAATTTTTCGCTGGGCATCGCGGCCTATCAAAGCGGCCAGATCGGTGCCGCGATCCGGTTCCTGTCGACCGCGGCGAAAAAAGCCGGCAAGCATCCGCAGGTGCATCAGCTGCTGGGCCTTGCCCTGATGAACGCGGGCGATCTGCCCGGAGCGCAGGCGGCGTTGCGCAAGGCGGTGAGCCTGGCTCCCAAGGAGGCCGACTTCCATTCCCAGCTTGGTGATGTCTACAGGCTGGAGCGGCGGGCCGTCATGGCGCGGCAGAGCTTCCAGCGTGCCCTGCAGCTCGACCCGGAAAACGGCTACGCACTGCTCGGCATGGGGCAGCTGGAAGTCTCCGTCGGCAATATCGAGGAAGCCGAAACCTGGTTTGAAAAGGCTCTGGCCGCCGGCAAGGAACTGCCTTCGGTGCTGCATGCGCTGACGCTCGCGCGCAAGTTCGATCAAAAACCGGCCGAACTCGACCGGATCGAAAGCCTGCTTTCGGACGGCGTTCAGCGTGCGCCGCTGGACCAGTCGAAGCTGCACTGGGCCGCCGGCAAGGTTTATTTCGACCTCGGCGACGTCGTGAAGGCCGATGAACATTACGCTTCCGCCCGGCGCATCGGCTATCCTCCCTTCGACGAGAAGGCCCATGAGGAGCGGATCGCCTTCATGAAGGAGGTCTTCGACAAGGACTTCTTCGAAAGCCGCAAGGATGTGGGGGACACGTCCGAAAAGCCGGTCTTCATCTTCGGTATGCCGCGGTCCGGCACCACGCTGGTGGAGCAGATCGTCAGCCGCCATTCCAAAGCGGCCAGCGGCGGGGAAATCGCCTTTTTCCGGCACCTGCAGGAAGACATGGGCCTGAAGGGCAGGCCGAGCGCCGCACTGGAGAAGCGGCTGAAGGAAATGGACGTCAAGGACTACAGGAAGATCGCGCGCAGATATCTGGCCGAACTCGATGTGATCGAGCGGAAGGCGGCGCGCGTCACCGACAAGATGCCGCACAATTTCGAGATGCTGTGGCTGATCGGCCTGCTGTTCCCGAAAGCCGCCTATGTCCATTGCGTCCGCGAACCGGCCGACACCTGCGTGTCGCTGCTCTCGCATGCGCTGTCGCCCGCCCATAACTACTGCGTGACCCAGGAAACGCTCGGGCACTATTTCCAGGCCTATTCCGGCCTGATGGACCACTGGTCGGAGGTCTTGCCTGTGCCGCTCTACCATCTCTCCTACGAGAAGCTGGTCGCCGATCAGGAGGCCGAGAGCTGGGCCCTGCTGGCACAAACCGGGCTGGACTGGGAAGAGGCGTGTCTGGAGTTCCACAAGGGCGAGAGCCCGGTCACGACCTTCTCCAACATGCAGGTCCGCCGGCCCATGTTCTCCTCGTCCATCGGGCGTTGGAAGAAACACGGGAAGACGTTGCAGCCGCTCTTCAAGGCCCTCGGGCCGCTGGCGCCGGCCGCTGACTGACACGGTTCAGGGGAGGCAGAAGAAGCGCCGGGGTTCCGGCGCTTTCGTTTTTCCGGAACCGCCTTTCCTTGCCTTTGCTTTCCGGTGAGGCGTAGCGCGCTCCGGATCCGGGCGATCGCGTGGAGGCCGCTCAAAGTGGGCCGCACCTCGCCAGTTTGAGCGCCCCGTCGACTTCATCCGCCTTTGAGGGATGCGGCACATAGGCCCGCAGCAGCGCAAAGCCGCTGATCGGCTTCTGCGTTTCGATGACGATCAGGTCTTCCAGGTTTTCCGGCGGATTTTCACGCAGGATGGAAAGTTGTTCCGTGGTCAGGACGAGCATGGACAGGCGTTCGGCGCCTGCCGTGCGGTTGTTCAGGCTGTAGACGGCTTCGCCGGCGGCGTTGAAGAGCCCGATGGACCAGAACGACACCGGAATGCTGGCGTCGAAATACACCGGCCCATCGTCGAGCTGGAACCGGCAGGCAGCATGTTTCATGGCCGGATCGAGGTCCGGCAACGGTTCCTGACCCGGCTTGACATCCGGCAGGAGGTTGAAGCGGCGGTCATCACCGTAGGTGGCGATGTTGCCATAGGCACTGTGGCGGACGTTGTGGGGAATGCTGAACACCACCAGGATGTGGATGATGGTCGCCAGGCAAAGCGTTGCCAGGGCACCGACGGTCAGCGAGAAGCGGGGAGACAGGGTCATGGACAGGCGACCCTTTCGATTACAGGCATGCTGACACCGTCAAGGGCAGCCCCCGTGGTCACGGGGGCGTCGTAGATCCTGAGGATGAAACGGAGCCCCTCGCTTGCATTTCCTTCCGCCGCGAGCGGCAGCCAGTTTCCCGAATGTGGGGTGCGGGCTGCCATGACCTCGAAGGAGCCGTCCGGCTTGCGCAGGATGTTCTGGCTGACAAGATGAACGCGGCCGGACAGCGTTTCGACCAGATTGCCGTGACCGTTGACAGCGGTCAGCGTCCAGAGCCTTGCTGCCGGAGTTTGGCCCGTGATCCGGTAGTTGCAGGTCGGGTCAAGCCTGTGACCGGCATTGTCCTTGCGCGCGACCAGGGCCATGCCTTCGCCGGAGGCCAGTGGAATAACCGCACCGCGCGTATATATGGCGACCGAATAGGGGTCGGCCGCCGCTGTCCCCGCCTTCGGATAGGCCTGCCAGGGTCCAATCGAAACGGCGTCAAGCGGTTGCTCGCGTTCGATGACGAGATAGGCGGAACTGATCCCGAGGAGGCTGCCCAGGATCAGGATGAGGGCGACCGTCGTCAGGGTCCGGACCGGAGAGCTGCGATAGGGGCGGATCGCCCGCGGCAGGTCTTCTTCGTGCCAGCCGGTTTCATCGTGGGTGGGACGCACGGAAGGGGTCAGTGAACCTGTCATTGGGCGGCCGCGAATTCTGCCGGGGATTGTATCGTGTCAGCATTTGCATTGTTCTGGCCAAGCAGCAGACGAAGGTCCTTGCCGATCCTGAGCAGCAGGTCCTGCGTCCGCCGTTTCAGCACGCGGGGCTGCGCCGCTTCGGCATCCTTTTCCACCAGCTTGGCCGGGGTGGCGCTGGCAAGGCGGGGCAGGCTCTCCGCGTCGACGCCCGGCATCCTGGCAAGCTCGATGCCGTTGTGTGCATAGGCCATGTAAAGCTGCCAGGTCATGGCCGGCAGGCTGCCTCCGGTCACGCGCCGGGTCGAGGTGAAATCGTCATTGCCGAACCAGACCGCTGTGGTGAAGTTGCCGGTATAGCCAATGAACCAGGCGTCCCGGTAGGCGTTGGTGGTGCCCGTCTTGCCGGCCGCAACTACGCCGTCGAGGCGCGCGCGCCGGCCCGTTCCGGCCTCGACCACGTTGACGAGGATGTCGTTGATTTCAAACACCTTGTCTTCGGGCAGTACCCGCTCATGTTCCGGTTCGTCCCGCTCCCTGCGGTAAAGCATCTCCCCGGCGCTGTTGGTGATCTCCAGAATGCCGTAGGCGGTCGCCTTGTAACCGCCATTGGCTAAGACGGAATAGCTCGAGGCCATATCGATGACGCTCACCTCGGAGGAGCCGATCGGCAGGGAGACGGAATTCTCCAACTCGTGGGTGATGCCCATCTTGTAAGCAGTCTGGATGATCTTCTCCCGGCCGAAATCCAGCGACAGTCGAACCGGAATGGTGTTGATCGACTTGGTGAGCGCCGTTCGCAGCGTCACCGGGCCCCGATAGCTCCGGCCGTAGTTCCTGGGCGACCAGTTGCCGATCGAGACCGGGCGGTCGGGAACGATGCTGTTCTGGTTATAGCCGTTCATGAAGGCCGTCATATAGACGAAGGGCTTGAACGAGGAGCCGGGCTGGCGTAGCGCGTTTACCGCGCGGTTGAACTGGCTCTCGCCATAGGAACTGCCGCCCACCATGGCGACCACGGCGCCGTCCGGGATCACCGAGACCAGGGCTGCCTCCCGAGCATCGCGCAACTTGCTGTTCTCCCTGAGCACGGTTTGCACGGCAAGGTCTGCCTGGTGCTGCAGGGCCGGGTCGAGCGTAGTGCGAACCGTCACGATGCGGTCCCTCGATAGGGCGGGGAAGCGGCGTGCCAGTTTCTTGACCTCGTCAAGCGCCCAGTCGAGGAAATATTCCGGCAATTGTTCCTGGGAACGGTCAACCGCGAGCGCAGGATTGCGTCTTGCGCCGATCACCTGGCCTTCGGTCAGGAAGCCGGCCTGGACCATGTTGGTCAGAACCTCGTTGGCGCGGGCGCGGGCCGCCGGCAGGTTGATGTGCGGGGCGTATTTGGTCGGCGCCTTGTAGAGCCCCGCCAGCAAAGCGCTTTCGGCCAGCGTCAGTTCGCGCACGTTCTTGTTGAAGTAGAACTTGGCCGCCGCCGTCACGCCGAAGACACCGCCGCCCATATAGGCGCGGTCGAGATAAAGCTTCAGGATTTCCTGCTTGGTAAGGTTCGCTTCCAGCCAGAGCGCCAGATAGGCCTCCTTGATCTTGCGGCTGAGACTGCGCTCGTTGGTCAGGAACAGGTTCTTGGCAAGCTGCTGGGTAAGAGTGGAGCCGCCCTGGACCACGCCGCCCGCACGGGCATTTTCCACCATCGCGCGGAAGGTACCGAGAAAGTCGATGCCGAAATGCATGAAGAAGCGGCGGTCCTCGGTGGCCAGCGTTGCCTTGACCAGGGAATCGGGGATTTCCTCCAGCGGAACGCTGTCGTTGAGGACGATTCCCCGGCGGCCGATCTCGTTGCCGAAGCGGTCCAGGAAGGTCACCGCGAAGTCGTCGGTCGTCTTCCAGTCGGCGTAGCGCGTCGCCTCGAAAGCGGGCTGCGCAAAAGCCAGCACGACGATGAAACCGGCCAGTCCGTAAGTCAGGCCGTCGGAGGCAAGCTCTGCCAGCACGCGCCAGATGCCCTTGGCGCGGAAGCGGCGCAGGAAGGCATCGTAGGCCTCCAGTGTCCGGCGCACAAAGGCGCCGCTTTTCCACAGAGCCGTGTCGACAAAGGCGTCCAGGCCCAGGAAAAAGCGCCGAATACGGTGGCGCTTGCGCGGCGGAGCGTTGCCGGCAACGTCATTTGAATGCGGTTCGTCTGCCAAGCGAACAGTGTCTCCGGATCAAGAGTCGTTTCAAATTACCGGTTTTTCTCTTGCCTGAAAACAGGGGAGATCGGTCGACCAGAATGATCTCAATTTATTGATCTTTCTTGAATTTCGATCTGTGCGGCTGCCAGACCTTCAACGGCGGAGGCTGGTAGTCCTGTCACTTGCGGCCTGGGCGGCGGCGTGCTAGGCGCTTGCGCCTGTTCACGGCTTCCCGACGGGCAACGACCGAAATGACTGCTGACGAGAAATGCGGCGACCTGCCGTTCTGGAAAACCAAGTCGCTCGAGGAAATGACCTCTGCCGAGTGGGAGTCTCTTTGCGACGGCTGTGCCAGGTGCTGCCTCAACAAGCTGGAAGACTGGGACACGGGCGAGATCGTGTGGACCAATGTCGCCTGCACCTTGCTCGACGGCGGGTCCTGCCGCTGCAAGGATTATGAGAACCGGGCCGCGACGGTGCCGGACTGCATTCAACTGACCCCGCATGAAGTGCGCACGCTCACCTGGCTGCCGCGTACCTGCGCCTATCGCCTCGTTCGCGAGGAGGAGGATCTCTACTGGTGGCATCCGCTGGTTTCCGGTGATCCGGAGACCGTTCATCAGGCCGGAATATCCGTTCGCGACCGGACGGTTCCCGAAGACGGCATGGCACTGGAAGACTACGAACACCACGTGGTGAGCTGGCCCGGCGATCTGCCCGGAGGGTGCTGACAGGCCCGCCATCGGTCCTGCTTGCGCTCGGCGCGACGTACGGGGTTCAATCGGACGTGCCCACCTTGCGGTGTTCCCGTTCCTCGTTGAAGGCAACGTAGTACTGGTAGATGCTGCCGACGTAGTCGACCGGCTGACGGCCGATATCGGCGGCGACGATCCATTCCACATTGTTGAACCACTTGTTGGGGTCGTATCCCTTCTTCCTCGCCTTTTCCCGCAACTTGGCGAACCGGGCCGGGCCGGCGTTATAGGCGGCGAGGGCGAAGAAAGTCTGGATCGAATTGTCCGTGGACAGGTCCTGGAAATAAGTGTCTGCCAGGTAACGCAGGTACTTTACACCGGCCTCGACGTTTTTATGGCTGTCGGTGGCAACGCCCTTGATGTTGATGGGGCTGCCTTCCGCCGTCGACGGCTTGATCTGCATGAGCCCGACCGCACCGACCTTGCTTCTGGCTTTCTGGTCAAACCGCGATTCCTGGAAACTCTGGGCGGCGATCAGCAGCCAGTCGATGTCGTATTGCTGACCGTATTTTACGAAGATTTCCCGAAGGTCCTTCAGGGCCTCCTCGTGGTTTTCCTTCCGCATGTCGCGCAGATAATCGGCTTCCTTCAGGTATTTCTTGAGAATGATGTTGCCGAGCAGCGTTCCCTTCCGCACGGTCTGGGTAAAAGCGTCGACTTCCTTGAGCAGGTTCGGCGCGGACTTGCGCACGGCAATCGCGATCCGGCCGTCCGTGCGCACCGCTGCGTCCGGGTGGGTTTTCAGTCCGTCGAGGACTTCCAGCCAGAGGTCCGCCTTGTGCTGATCGACGATCACCGTCGGCAGGGCGCCGGCGGCGGCCATTTCCATAAGGTCTTCGTCCTGAAGCCGCTCGTCTGCGATCACGAGGTCGGCCGTCGGTTTTCCCGCCGCGGCCAGTCCGGCATTCAGAACTTCCAGCTCTCGTAATAGGACGAGGACTTGCGCACGTGGACGGTGTGGCCGGACAGGTCTTCGACCGATGCGATGTCGCCGGCCGTCGCGGCGGTAACGGGAACCTCGTGAACACCGGTGAGCAGGGGTGCGGAAAAGGCGACCTGCTTTTCGCGGGCATCGGTAATCGTCAGATTGCCCACAGCGAGGTCGCCCCGGCCCTCGGCCAGATCGGCGAAGATGCTTTCGCGGGACGTCGGAACAAGGACAATCTTGCCGTCCCAGCCCTTCTTACCGTGTTTCTTGTCCAGGAACTTGGCAAACTCGTTCATCAGATCGACGGAGGTGCCGCGCTGGACGCCATTGTCGATGAAGTAGCCGGACTTTGAAAAGGGCACGAGAACGCGCAGATAGCCGCGCTTGAGCAGCGCGTCCAGATCGCCGTCGAAGGGCTCCCTGAGCTTTTCCTCAAGGTCTTCCGCGAGCCCGGGTTCTGTGGCCGAAGCCGTTGCAAGGAAAGGGAAAAGCGGAAGCGGCAGCAGGATCAGGATCAGCAACGGGCGAAGGAGCGTCTTCGGGAACGAAACAGGCATCTGCATGAAAGCCTCGCGAACCGGTGATGCGCGGACTGATCATTAGGGACAACGGCCTTCGAAGCAAGCGGAAGTTGCGGTTCAGGACCGGCCAAACCGCTCCTGCCAGGTCGGGACGGGATCGCCCGCTGCCGGGGACGCGTGGTAGATGCCTCTTGCGATTGCCCTGGCCAGGCACGAGGCCGCCGCCGCGCCGAGCTGAACCATGTCTTCCAGGCCGTTTTCCATCTTCCGTTGGCCTGTGGAGAGCGCGAAGACCAGGTCTCCGTCCAGCGGCGTGTGTGCGGGCCAGAGGGCGCGGGCCAGCCCGTCATGGGCCATGACCGCAAGCCGCTTGGCTTCGCCCTTCGTCAATACCGCGTCGGTGGCGACGGCGGCGATAGTGGTGTTGGCACCTGCCTTCAGTCCGTCCAGCTTGGTCCTGACGTGCGTGCTGTCCAGGGGCAGGGGCGTTGCCATTCCCCGGCCGCCGAATTCGTCCCCGATCTCGAACGGCGCTGCCCAGAAATGGGGGCTGTCTCCGATGGTGGCCCGGCCTAGCGCGTTGACCCCGACAATCGCGCCCACGGTGACACCGTTGTCCAGCACCACGGAAGCCGAACCGAGGCCTCCCTTGAGGTTGGCCGTCGTCGCCCCGGTGCCGGCGCCGACCGATCCGAGGCTGAAATCGAGGCCGACGGCATCGAGGGCGGACCGTCCGAGATCCCGGTAGGGGGCTGCCTGGCCCCAGCTCTTGTCGCCGCCGTTGAGGAGATCGAACAGGATTGCGGTGGGGACGATCGGCACGCGCACCGGGCCGACCTGAAAGCCGTAGCCGAGTTCGGCAAGGCGCCCCTGGACGCCCGCGCCCGCGTCGAGGCCGAAGGCGGAACCGCCTGCCAGCACGATCGCGTCGATCTTCTCAACGGTCTGTTCCGGTTCCAGCAGAGCGATTTCACGCGTGCCTGGCGCGCCACCGTGAATCGCGACGGAGGTTACCGCCGGTTCGTCCGGCAATAGGACAGTCGCCCCGGATTTGAGCTCGTTGTCGGAGGCGTTGCCGACCTTCAGGCCAGGGACGTCGGTGATCAGATTGCGTAAGCCGGCCATGAGGGTTCCGTCCATTGGAAGCGAGATATCAGTTTGGTGGCAGAGGAACTACGTGTCGAGGCTTTTGTAGCCCCGGCGCACGTAAAGAAGGGACTTGCCGGGATCCGTCATGCGCAGATCGGCGACCGTACCGACAATGATCGAGTGCGTTCCCATTTCGGTTACGGAAAACACCTCGCAGTCGACGCTCAGCCGGGCGCTGTCGAGCGCCGGACAGCCGGTGGCCAGCGTCGTCCAGTCGCCCTTGGCGAAGCGGTCGTCCATCTCCAGCTTGTCCCGGCCGGCAAAGGCGTCGGAGATTTCCTCATGATCGTCGCTCAGGGTGTTGAGGCAGAAGCGCCGGTTCTTCAGAACGGCCGCGTGAATGCGCGTGTTCCGATTGAGGCAGATCAGGATACTTGCAGGCTCGTCACTGACCGAACAGGCCGCGGACACGGTTGCCCCCATGCGGCCTGCCGGGCCGTCGGTGGTGACGACATGAACGGCGGCGGCAATGCGGCTCATCGCTTCCCGGAAGCTTTGCTTGTCCAGCGGAAGCTTGCCATCATCTGTCGGTTCGGATGAGGCTGAGGGCATTCTGTCGGCTCCTTGGACCGGCAAGGGAATCGGGTGGCGCTCGGGATGTTGACCGAGTTTATTCATCACGGCCTGCCGTGCCTAGACCGCCGTCCGGTCCAGCGGTATTCGCGCTACTCGGCTGGAGGTCGATATTACTTCTTTTTTACAAGGGCATGTATGAAGATCAGGTTGACCGCACGATGGCTTGATCTCCCGGATAAGCGAATTTGAAAGGCTCCGGATTGAGGTCCGCGCCTGCGCACGGTAGGGGTTAGAAATGAGGGCGCGGAATTTCGGGGGGAGTTCGATGTCGTTTCAGAAGTTCGTTACCGGCGCCGTGATGCTGACCTGCGGGTTTCTTTCAGGCCAGGCTATTGCGGATATTCCGATCGCGATTTCCGGCCCCATGAAAGGCCAGTTCGCCGACTTCGGAGCCGAAATGCTGGTGGGTGCGGAGCAGGCCGTTGCCGACATCAACGCGGCAGGTGGTGTCAATGGCGAGGTGCTGGTCCTTCAGGTGGCGGACGATGCCTGCGACGCCGACACCGCCGTCGCGGTTGCCAACCAGCTCATCGGCAAGGGCGTCAGGTTTGTCGCAGGGCATTTCTGCTTCGGTGCCTCCATCGCCGCAGGTGAGGTCTATGCCAAGGCAGGCATAATCGAGATTTCGCCGGCGACGACCCTGCCCAAGTTCACTGATGAACGCCCGGGGGAAGGGATCTTCCGGCTGGCGCCGCGCGATGACCAGCAGGGCAGGCTGGCGGGGCAGCTTCTTGCAGGAGAATTCGGCGGTGAACGGATCGCGATCCTGAACGACAAGACCGCCTACGGAAAGGGGCTGGCGGATGCCGCCAAGGAGGCAATGAACGGGCTCGGGAAATCGGAAAGCCTGTTCCTGGCCTTTGACGCGGGGGAGGACGGCTATCGCTCCCTGGTGTCGCAACTCAATCAGGAGAATATCGGCGTCATATATCTGGGCGGGTTTCACCCGGAAGCCGGCCTGATCCGGCTCGAGATGGTCCGTCAGGGGATGAAGGCGGTGCTGGTGTCGGGCGATGCCCTGATCACGCAGGACTACTGGAACGTGACGGGACCGGCCGGAAACGGAACTCTGGTGAGCTATCCGCAGGACCCGCGCGACATGCCGGAGGCCCGTTCCCTCGTGGCGGCCCTTGAGCAAGCCGGGAAGCCGGCGGAACGCTATGCACTGACGACCTATGCCGCAATTCAGGCCTGGGCACAGGCGGCAGAAGCGGCGGATACGACGGCTGCCGGGGAGGTTGCGGCCGCCCTGTCAGACGGAACTTTCGAGACGGTGCTCGGCTCCGTCTCCTTTGGCGAGAACGGCGACAGCAACGTGCCCGCCTATGTCTGGTACGAGTGGCGCGACGGCGCGCCCCGACAGAGGTGACCGGGAAGCGCAAACCGGACAAGGCGACCTTTCGGGGATATCCGGCATTAACCTTCCGGTAAGAATTCCGGCCGTCGCCCGTTCTTCGATCGGGCTCTACGCGCTATTGTCTCCGGCAAGTAACCGGGGAGTGTCATGCGTCCGACGTTCTTTTTCCGTCTCGCTTTCTGCCTGCTGGCCCCGCTGTCCGCGGGCAGCCTCGTGTCGCCGGCAAAGGCTGCCGAACTGGTCGGATTTTCCGATGCAAGGTTCCGGCCC
The DNA here is from genome assembly GCA_050289605.1 of Roseibium sp. Lineage (GTDB taxonomy): Bacteria > Pseudomonadota > Alphaproteobacteria > Rhizobiales > Stappiaceae > Roseibium. The sequence goes on from JBNKGB010000015.1 coordinate 51,326, forward strand.
GGAACCATCGTGATCAAGAATTCCGAAAAGCGTCTCTATCTGGTGTTGCAGGGACAAAGAGCAATCCGCTACCAGGTCGCGGTCGGCAAGCGGCAGAAATCCTGGACCGGAGAGGCCTTTATCACGGCGAAATACATCAAGCCGGACTGGGCGCCATCCGAGGAAGTGCGCCGAGACTTTCCGAAGCTGCCGTCCTTGATCCCGGGAGGTGCTCCGAACAATCCGATGGGCGTCGCCGCGATGACCCTCTCCAACGGCAACTATGCCATTCACGGCACCAACCGCCCGAAATCCATCGGCCGTGCGGTGTCCTATGGCTGCATCCGTATGGCCAACAGCGATATCCAGGACCTGTTCCAGCGGGTGAATGTCAGAACACCGGTGGTTGCCCTGCCGTAGACTGTCGTTGCCGAGACAGCTTGCCGCATTTAGTTTCGCTTTTGTGAATGTATTTTGGGGCCGGGTTCCTACAAACCCTCGAAAGCCCCTGCCGGCGAAGCGTGCCCCAACGCGAAGCCGGTGGGGAGCGATTTCACAAAATTCCCGGATCGAGTTTCGGCGAAGACAAGGGCCTTATCGGTCGGTGTCGCAGGGTAATTTCGGGCAGCGCTGCGGCAACTCTTTGCTTTTGAACCGGATTTCGAAACAAAAACCACAATAAATTCTATTCGTGATTTTTCACAGCTGGTCACAAGTTAAAAGTGAATAATATTATTGCGGGTAACCAATGAGCCTCTGCAACCTGCGGCAGCCTGGAAAACCCATGGAAAAGCATGGCGAATCCTATTCCGAGGACTCCCTCTTTCATCAGTTCATCGGCTGCTCTGTGTTTCTCGTCATCTTTTTGGGGCTGTTGCACAACGTCATGTTGTCGGCAGGCGATAGTATCTCGGGAAAACTCCCATCTACCCATCCATTGACCGCTGCCGGTTTTTTCATCCTTGCGGGCACCTTTTTCTTTCATCACGCATGGGAGCACCGGCCCCTTTTGAGAGGGCTGGTCTCGACGTTTTTCATGCTGATTTCGTTTTTCAGAATTCTGGACGCTCTTTTACCGGAGCATTTTTCCGTCTTCTCCGGTGGCGGAATGACAGCCTTTCTTGAAAGCCATGGGCTCTATGGGCGCTTTTCCGTGGAGACGGCATTGTTCCTGATGTTCGCGTTCGGTTTTGAGCTTTCCCAGTTCAATCAACCCGTGGTTCGGCTGGTGACGGTGTCAGGATGCCTCGCTGTGTTGTCACTGGCGTTGGTCGAAGCTATTTTCATGTTTTTTCTGTGGGGCAATGAGCTTTCGCTTATCACTATGATCGCGATGCTTCTGGTCGCGGTCGATCAGCTCTACCGGATGCGGCTGGAAGTGCCGTTCCACAGTGTTCTTCAGGTCAACTGGCCAGCGTTCTATCGCCAGATTGCGGTGCTTGCGCTTTATCTTTTCCCGATGGCCCTCGGGACCTTTTTTCTGCAGTCATTGCACGTTACCCCCGCGCTGCTTGCGCATTATCAGTATGTGCTGGCCGGATCGAGCTGGCTGCTTCTTTGCCTGGCGCTCCTATTCGGAACTTTCCTCGACAAGAGATCGCAAAACGGGACTGACGACAGCAAATACCTGTCCGTGAAACAGGGACGTCGGAAAGGCAGTCCCTGACCCTAGAGCCAGTTCTTCGGGTTCGCCGCGTTGCCCTTTCCCTGACCGGATAGGGCCTCGACAAGATCGGCCACGGCGTCGAGGGAATGAGCGGCGCGAAATTCATCGACATGGGGCAGCATGGCCCGGATGCCCTTGGCCTTGGCCTCGAAGCCGTCGAAGCGGAGCAGCGGGTTGAGCCAGATCAGCCGGCGGCAGGAGCGGTGGAGGCGGTCCATTTCCCTTGCCAGGTCCTCGTCCGTGTCCCGTTCCAGTCCATCGGTGATCAAGAGCACCGTGGGCTTGCCGGACAGGACCCGGCGGGACCAGTGGCGGTTGAAGTCGTGCAGGGCCGAAGCGATCCTGGTGCCGCCCGACCAGTCCTCGACCCCTTCCGAGCAGGCTTCCAGCGCTTCGTCCGGGTCCTTCATCCGAAGCTGCCTGGTGACATTGGTGAGGCGAGTGCCGAAAAGGAACGTGTGCACGTCGCGGCGCTCGGCGGTGATGCCGTGGAGAAAATGCAGCAGCAGGCGCGAATACTGGCTCATGGAGCCGGAAATGTCGCAGATCACCACCAGCGGCGGGCGTTTTTCGGCAGGCCTGCGGAACTTCAGGTCGATGATGTCGCCGCCCGCGCGCATCGACGCGCGCAGGGTCCGGCGCGGATCGACCCGTCCCTTGCCAGACGGCTTCAGCCGGCGCAGGCGGATCCGGTCCATCGGCAGGCTCATGCCGTGCAGGACGCGTTTGGCCTCCGCCACTTCCTCCGCCGTCATCTGGGCGAAGTCCTTGCGCTGCAGGAGTTCTTTTCCCGACACGGTGAATTTGGCATCGACCTCGACTTCGGGAACTGTCTGCTCGATAACTCGCTCCTTTGCCGCCTGGAAGGCCTGTGACACACGAGTCTGGCCGGCTTTTGGTTTTTCGGGTTGCCCGCGCGGCGGGGCGACCGGCGACAGGATCGCGAGCATCTTCTCGATAAGTCCGCGGCTTTGCCAGTAAATCCGGAAAGCTTCGTCGAAGAGGACACGCTGCTCGCGCTTGCGCACGAAGACCGCATGCAGGGTCCAGTAAAGATCTTCCCGGTTTTCGATGCCTGATACTTCCACGGCATTGACCGCATCAACAACGGAGGCAGGCCCCACCGGCACGCCCGCCTTGCGCAGGGTGCGAGCGAAATAGACGATGTTGTCGGTGATGCGGGATCGCAGGTCAGGGGAGGTCGTCATGGGGGCCTCCTGTTTGATCCCGCAGAGACGATCCCCCCCTCCCGAATCCTCCCCCACAAGGGGGATAGGGACTGGCCGAATCCGCGGAAGCGAGCCCCTCCCTCTTGTGGGGAGGGGCTAGGGGCGGGGGGTTTCTTGCAGAAATGGATAGGAGTTTTCTTGCCCGAAGCATTGCTTGCCTAAACCGCCGGCATCGACTGCTGATGCGGGGCTTCCTTACGGATCTCGTCGATCATGTGGCGTACCTTGGAGCCCCGGACACGTTCGATGTCGTCCTGGTATTTCAGGAGAACTCCGAGCGTGTCGGAGGCCATGTCCGGGTCGAGGGCGATTTCATTGAGTTCCGACAGGGCGGTTGCCCAGTCGAGTGTTTCGGCGACACCGGGCTGCTTGAAAAGATCCTCTTCCGCCCTCAGCTTCTGAACGAAGGCGACGACCTCGCCAGCCAGCCTTTCGGCGGCGCCCGGAACCTTGCGGCGGACGATCTCGAGCTCGCGCTCCGCGTCCGGATAGTCGACCCAGTGGTAAAGGCAGCGGCGTTTCAGGGCGTCGTGGATCTCGCGTGTACGGTTGGTGGTGATGATGACGATGGGCGGTTCGGCGGCCCTGATGGTGCCGAGTTCGGGAATCGAGACCTGGTTGTCCGCCAGCACTTCCAGCAGGAAGGCCTCGAAGGCTTCGTCTGCCCGGTCGAGTTCGTCGATCAGGAATACGGGTGCTCCGGAAAGGGAAGGTTCCAGCGCCTGGAGTACGGGCCGCTTGATCAGGAAGCGCTCGTCGAAAATCGATTTGGAGAGTTCCGTGTGGTCCGTGTCGCCGGCAGCTTCCGCGATGCGGATCTCGACCATCTGCGCAGGGTAGTTCCATTCGTAGACAGCGGAGGAGACGTCCAGTCCCTCGTAGCATTGCAGCCGAATGAGGTCGCGCCCGAGCGTCGAGGCGAGAACCTTGGCGATTTCGGTCTTGCCGACGCCGGCTTCGCCTTCGAGGAACAGCGGCCGCTTCATCTTTAGCGCGAGATGCAGAACTGTTGCCAGCGAACGGTCCGCAACATACCCCGCCTGGTCCATCAGCTTGAGCGTGTCGTCAATGGATGCGGGTAGGGATGTCTGGCTCATGGTTCCTCCGGAAACGCGTACTCGTTGTTTATATAGGGAGCCGGACCGCGTGAACATGCCTTGAGTGAGCTCAATACGTATCCCCGTGATCTCCCTTATGTGCTTTCTTCCCAGGACCTTCTATAAATTGGCGCAACGATTCAAGACCGTCGTGCCGCAGCGGTCGACCTGAGGGAGGAGAGACCCGTGCCGGACAGGAGACCGTTCATCGGTGCCGCGATGCTGATTGTTTTCGCCTGGAGCGCCCAGGCTTCAGACGGGGCATATCCCAGGGACGAAGCCAGCCTGACCACCGGAAAGGCTCTCGCTCAAACCCACTGCGCCGTCTGCCATGCGATCGGTACGGACGACGAGAGTCCGCAGGACGGGGCGCCCGCCTTTCGGAACCTGTCGGCCCGCTACCCTCTGGAGAGCCTTGAGGAACCGCTCGCCGAGGGCATCGTCACGGGCCATGAGAACATGCCGGAATTTTCGTTCGAGCCGGATGACATCGATGCGTTTTTGGGGTATCTGACCTCCATCCAGGCGAAGTGATCCTGTCGGATCGGGGTTGCCGGACGTTCTGTTAGCAGACCGGTGAGAGTGCTGCTAAAGTTCTGTTTGTAAACAGAAATTCTCCAAAAGTTGTGTTTGGTTAACCAGGTTTCCGTGACACTCTTTCTTTGCAGCAAAGAAAGGATTGGCATGAAAACCAACTCAGACTTTGAAAAGCGGCTCCTCGGCTACGGTCTGCTTACTGCCGAGATCCTCTACCGGCTTCCCGACCATCCGAAGCTATTGCAGTGCTTCGTCTGGCAGACGGAAGACCTGGCTCCCAAATTTCCGGAACTCAGCCGGTTCCTGAGGTTCTGGGAAAAGGAAATCGAAGGCCGCATTCACTCTGTGCGCGTTGCTCATCAGCAGCTCATCACGCCCGTGGACTTCCGCTACGCGGAGGGCGAGATCCTGATTCACTGAGCATCCGGTCGCCCGCGCGTCATCTGCGGAGCGCGAGGCCGAGACCTTCGCCGTCCCGCATGACGGCACGCGACTGGCGGGTGAAGTCGGACCCGTCGCCCTCGTGCAGCACGAACCCGGGCAAGAGCTGCAGCGGTGCCTTGCTGGCGCGAATGGCGCGGACAAGAACGCGGGTTGCGGCGGAATCCGGACGCGGGCGCAGCGGGATGACATCGATCGACCCGAACCGGCCCTGGAGCACGTTGAGAAGCTCCGTCAGCCCGTCGGCGCGGAAGATCACCGTGAGGCTGCCGCCTTCACGGACGATATCCGTCGCGGTTTTCGCCCAGGGTTCCAGTCCGCGCTCGTCCAGCATGTGGGCGCCGGCTCGGGCTTGCCTCGGAGAGGCACGGAACCTGTCTGCCTCATAGTAGGGCGGGTTCATGATGGCATGGTCGGCCATCGACGGCGTCAGGCCCGCTGCGTGACGCTGACTGCCCTTCGCGGTGATATCTGCCTCAAGCACGCTGACCCTTGCAGCGAAACCCGCGTTGTCGGGATCCCTGAGCCCGCGCCTTGCCAGGTCGAGAACGGTGGGGTCGAGTTCGACGAGTGTAACCGTGATCCCGGGCAGCCGGGCGGCGGCGCAGAAACCGGCGGTCCCGACCCCGGCACCCAGATCGACCACATGCCCCGTCGTTCCTTCCGGCAGGGCTGCTGCCAGATAGACCGCATCAAGGCCCGCCCGGTGGCGGCCGCGCTTTGGCTGGTACACCTGGACCTTGCCGCCGAGAAAGGCGTCGCGGGTGATTTCCGGTTCCGGCAGCTGTTCGGAGGCGGTCATGTCAGGACCGGTCGCTTTCGGGCCGCAATTCGTGGTCCAGGCCCGCCTCGCTGACAAGCCTTCGCGCTCTTTGGAGCTGGTCGGATTCCACCAGGATACGCCGGGGGATCATCGCCAGGGAACCTTCCAGGATGCTCATGTTGCCGTCTGCGACAAAATGTTTGATGCCGGCGTCCTCAAGAATCGATTCCAGAAAGGAAATCAGGACAGGGTCGTTGGTTCTGACGAGTTCTTCCATTAGTTTCCCGGCGTTAGCGGCTCAGCGGGGTGAGGGACCCAAGAGCACCTTTTGGGACCGGTGTACAGCAAAACCTGCCGAATGTGCCATTTCAACTGTTTGTGGCCGGATTGGCGTCTTGCCCCGGGCGCCTTCGCAACATATTGTCCGCACAAATATTCAGGGAGTGCCATTGGTGGCCGTCGTCGCAACTTATTCTGATACTCAGCCGCGCCGCGCGAGCATACAGTCTCTTGTAGATCTTGTTTCCGGTGGCATGGAAGATGTCAACGAACTGATCCTTTCCAAGGCCGGATCGAATGTGGAGCTGATCCCGGAGATCGCGAAACATCTGATCTCGTCCGGGGGCAAACGGCTGCGTCCGATGCTCACACTCGCCTGTGCGGACATGTTCGACTATCAGGGCGACGGTCATGTCACGCTGGCAGCCAGCGTCGAGTTCATGCACACCGCAACCCTGCTTCATGACGATGTCGTCGATGAAAGCGACATGCGCCGCGGCAAGCTGGCGGCTCGCAAGCTTTGGGGCAACCAGGCCAGCGTGCTCGTCGGCGACTATCTGCTCGGACAGGCCTTCAAGATGATGGTTGACGTCGGCTCGCTCGAAGCGCTCCGGATCCTGTCGACGGCCTCCGCGGTCATCGCGGAAGGCGAGGTGCTTCAGCTGGGGGCGGCGAAGAACATCGCCACCACCGAGGAAAACTATCTCCGGGTGATCGAGGCCAAGACGGCTGCCCTCTTTGCGGCCGCCGCCGAAGTCGGTCCGGTCATAGCCGGGCAGGACGAGGGCATGAAGCGCGCGGCGCGTGCCTACGGCATGGAACTCGGCTATGCCTTTCAGCTGGTTGACGACGCGCTCGATTACGGCGGGTCTTCCGCCGACCTCGGCAAGGATGTCGGCGACGATTTCCGCGAAGGCAAGATCACGCTGCCGGTCGTTTTGGCCGTTGCCCGGGGCTCGGACGTAGACCGTTCATTCTGGCAACGCTGCCTGGAGGGCGAGGACATCGGCGACGGCGACCTGGAGCAGGCGATCGAGCTTCTCAAGAAATACGATGCCCTGGCGGATACGATCGAGCGCGCCCGCAGCTACGGTGACAACGCCGTGAAAGCCCTGGAAGTCCTGCCGGGCGGCGCGCATAGCGATGCGCTTGCCGAGGCGGTCGCATTCTGCATTTCCCGTGTGAGCTGATCGCTTCAAGTCATTGATTTGAGATTCAGATGCGGTGCTCCGAAGCTGAGGGAGCGCTGCGGAGGCGCCGGCCGGATCCCGAGTGCCGCGCGCCCTCCGGCGCGCGTGTTGGTGATTGAAGCCGTTTCCGTGGAGGGTCAGGCCAACGGCCCGGAGGCGATCCACCAGTCCGGGTGAGCGGACCTCAAGGAACGCTCGATTTCGAGCGCGGACGCCATCTCGCACAATCCGAAACAGGTTGCGCCGGACCCGGACATGCGGGCAAAGGCGATGCCGTCCTGGCTTTCCAGGGCCGACAACACGTCGCCAACCGCGGCGCAGATCTCCCTGGCCGGTTCCTGCAGATCGTTTCGGCAGGTGTTCAGAAAGGCCACGAGATCGTTCAGGCTGTCGAATTTTTCCGGCAGCTTCGGCATTGGTGGATTGTCGGGGGTCTTCAGGGCCTTGAAGACTTCGGGCGTGGCGACACCGACCTTCGGATTGACGAGCACGATGCCGCATTTTGGCAGCTCCGGCCCGGGCTCGAGTTCTTCGCCGATACCGCGCATGATCTGAGGTTCGGGAAAGAGGCAGACCGGCACGTCCGCCCCGAGCGACAGGGCAAGCGCGTTGAGGTCCTTTTCCGGCAGATAGGTGCCGGTGAAATCCTCAAGCAGCCGCAGGGCCGTTGCCGCATCGCTGGAGCCACCGCCTATGCCGGAGGCAACGGGCAGGCGTTTGGTGAGCGTCAGACGCAGACCGGGGCTCGGGAAGCCGGCAGCCTGGGAGAAGGCCGCCACCGCCTTCAGAACCAGATTGTCTTCCGTCGGTCCCTCGAGCTCGCGCGCAAAGGGGCCTTCTATCCTAAGTTCCAGGCCTTCAGAGGCCTCCACAGAGAGGCGGTCGCCGATCTGGGGGAAAACGGCCAACGATTCGAGCAGGTGATAACCGTCCGCGCGGCGGCCGGTGATGTGGAGGGTGAGATTGACCTTCGCCCGGGCAAGTTCCGCCCGGGGCGATGGAACTGGGGAAACCGCCATGTGGGTCAGCCGCCGTTCTTGCCGTTCTCCGCTTTGGCGGCATCGGTCGCGGGCACGTCCTTCAAGCCGTTTGCGATCTTGTCGAGGATCCTGGGAAGGTCCTTTTCATCGGGGCCCAGGTCGCGCGCGTGGTTCCACTGGAACCGGGCCTCGTTGCGGCGATCCACCATCCAGTAGGCATCGCCCAGGTGATCGTTGATCACGGGGTCCGCCGGGCGCAGCTCGATAGCCCTTTCAAGCTCGGACACCGCGTCCTCGTAGCGTCCGAGGCGGAAATAGACCCAGCCGAGACTGTCGACGATGTAACCGTCGGTCGGGCGCAGGTCGACAGCCGTCTGGATCATGTTGAGGGCTTCATCGAGCTTCAGGCCCTGATCGACCAGAGAATAACCGAGGTAGTTCAGCACCAGCGGCTGGTTGTCGTTCAGTTCGAGCGCCTTGCGGAAGTCGGCTTCCGCCAGATCCCAATTGCCCAGCCTTTCGCGGCTGATCCCGCGGAAATAGAGCAGCAACCAGTGTTCGGGCTTCAGTTCCGGGATCGTGTCGATGCCTTTCGTATAGACGGCATCCGCGTCCGCGTAGATTTCGTGCGAGCGAAGGATGTTGCCGAGGGCGATCACCGCCTCGAGGTCGGACGGGTCCTCGTCGATCAGCTTTTCCAGATGCGCGCGGGATTGGTCCAGTTGGTCGAGTGCATTGTAGTTCGTACCGACCTGGATTTCCGCTTCCCGCTTCAGCGCGCTGTCGTCGGGAACCATCATCAGCGCCTTGATCGCGCGTTCCGGCTGGTCCATGCGTTCAAAGACGCTGCCGAGTGCGATGGCCGCGAACTCGGCTTTCGGGTCGAGGTAGAGGGACAGTTGCAGATAGGACGTCGAGAGTTCCTCGCCACCGTCCCTTCCGATCACGGCGCCAAGGCCGTAGAGGATTTCCGCCATGCCTTGCGCGGGGTCGGTGACCATCGGCGGAATGATCGCGCCGCTTAGGATATTCTCGCGGGTCCGGGTGATTTGCGGGTGGCCGCGGAACTGCTCGTCAAACCGGTCGAGAACCTCGAGGGCTTCCTTCTGGCGGCCGTTGGCGGCGAGAATGCGGGCGTAGGCCTCGACGACCCGGATAGCGCCCTGGTCGATTTCGTAGGCACCCTGGATGGCTTCCAGCGCTTCCTGGTTCCGTCCGGCGGCAAACAGGATGTGTGCTTCGTGCGTCGCCTTGAACACCTCGAACCATTCCGGCCCGTTCAGGCTCTGGATCATGGCGATCGAGTCATCGATCTTGCCGGCTCCGTATAGGGCCCAGGCCCTGGAAATGCCGATCGAAAGCTGGGCGAGGGGGCCGTTCCGGCCCTTTTCCAGCATCTTGTCCGCATCGGCGTAATTGCCGTCCGCGATCCGCTGGCCACCGAGGACCAGCTGGGCGAGAAAATTCTCAAGGCCTGCCTTGTCCATCTCGTCGGCGTAAACGACGGCCTGTTCGACATCGCCGTTTGCCAGTTTCAGCAGAAAGGTGCGTTCCAACAGCATGGTGTTGGAGGGATCGGCCGCCAGGGTTTCCTCGAAGAAGGCGGCCCCTTGAGCGAAGTCCTTTTCAAATCCGGCGAGCCGGCCGGACAGATAGCTGCCGGACAGGGTGAAGGGCAGATCGGAAGGCGTCCCGTAGGTTAGCGACTGGGCAGGTGTTTCGGCGGCGGCTGCCGCGGGCAGAAGGGCGATGGCCCCGGCCAGCGAAAGGAGCTTCTGTTTGAGGGGCCTGCGGTCCATTTTGGCAACGGCGCTGGTCACTTGAGTCATCATTCTTCTCAGTTTCTTCGCTGGCAATTTCATTGGTTGCTTATTGACCTCGACAATGGCGTCTTTAAGGCTGAGCGGCAAGGCGGCTTGGATAACTTTCTGCAAGATTAAATCTTTTAGATTTTGCCCATCGTCACAAACATTGAGACTTTTGGTCATAGGATACAGGATTCTGTCAAAAAGGGCTTGATGACACTCAATTGCCGTAGCAGTTATGTGCGGTGCAAAAACGACGGGGGCAAGACGTCTCCTGCACCAGGTGAGGAGAATTGGAAATGGCCAAGTGGGTCTACAGTTTCGGCAACGGCACGGCGGAAGGGTCTGCCGGAATGCGCAACCTGCTCGGCGGGAAGGGCGCAAACCTTGCCGAAATGAGCAGCCTGGGCCTGCCGGTTCCCCCCGGCTTTACCGTGACGACCGAAGTCTGCACCTGGTATTACGAACACGGCAAGAGCTATCCCGAAACGCTCGCCGGCGAAGTCGCCGAGGCCCTGGACAAGGTGGGCGCCGCGACCAGCCGCAAGTTCGGCGACCTTGAGCGCCCGCTTCTGGTGTCGGTCCGCTCCGGCGCGCGCGTCTCCATGCCCGGGATGATGGACACGGTGCTCAACCTCGGCCTGAACGACCAGACGGTCGAGGCCATTGCCAGGGAGACCGGCGACCGGCGTTTTGCCTATGACAGCTACCGCCGGTTCATCCAGATGTATTCCGATGTCGTGCTCGGCGTCGATCATCACGAATTCGAGGAGATCATCGAAGAGCACAAGGAGCGCAACGATCTCGCGCTCGACACGGAAATCGACGCGGACGCCTGGCATGGAATCATCGAAAGGTTCAAGGCGCTCGTGAAGGAAGAGCTGGACCGACCGTTCCCGCAGGATCCGCAGGAACAGCTGTGGGGCGCGATCGGCGCCGTGTTCTCTTCCTGGATGGTTCCGCGGGCGGTCACCTACCGCCGTCTTCACGATATCCCCGGTTCCTGGGGCACGGCCGTCAACGTCCAGGCGATGGTCTTCGGCAACATGGGCGAGAACTCGGCGACCGGTGTCGCCTTCACCCGCAACCCGTCCACCGGCGAAAACGCCCTTTACGGCGAATTCCTGGTCAATGCGCAGGGCGAGGACGTGGTGGCCGGGATCCGCACGCCGCAGGACATCACCGAGAAGGCCCGACTGGAAGCCGGCTCAACCAGCCCGTCCCTGGAAGCGCTGATGCCGGCCGCCTTCGCCGAATTCCAGACCTACTGCGCCAAGCTCGAGGCCCACTACAAGGACATGCAGGACCTCGAGTTCACCATCGAGAACGGCAAGCTCTGGATGCTGCAGACCCGCGCCGGCAAGCGCACGGCAAAGGCCGCCCTCAAGATTGCCGTCGACATGGTGGCCGAAGGCCTTCTGAGCGAAGAGCAGGCCATCGGACGCGTCGAACCGGGCGCGCTGGACCAGCTGCTGCATCCGACGATCGATCCGAAGGCGGAGCGCGACATCCTGACGACCGGCCTCCCGGCCTCGCCGGGCGCCGCCTCCGGCGCCATCGTCTTTACCTCCGACGCCGCCGAGGAAGCCAAGGCAGAAGGCCGCAAGGTCATCCTTGTGCGGGTTGAAACCAGCCCGGAAGATATTCACGGCATGCATGCGGCCGAAGGCATCCTGACCAGCCGCGGCGGCATGACGAGCCATGCGGCGGTCGTTGCGCGCGGCATGGGCAAACCCTGCGTCTCCGGCGCCGGCATGCTGCGCATCGACTACCGGAACGGCGTGATCAACGTGGCCGGCCGTCAGCTCAGGGAAGGTGACGTGATCACCATCGACGGGGCGACAGGCCAGGTTCTTTCCGGCGAAGTCAAGATGCTGCAGCCGACGCTTTCCGGAGACTTCGGCACGCTCATGGGATGGGCGGACAGCGTCAGGCGCATGAAGGTGCGCACCAATGCCGAAACGCCCCAGGACGCCAAGGTCGCCCGCGACTTCGGCGCGGAGGGCATCGGTCTGTGCCGGACCGAACACATGTTCTTCGAAGGCGAGCGGATCGTCGCCGTGCGCGAGATGATCCTCGCCGAAAGCGAAGCCGGGCGCCGCGCCGCCCTTGCGAAACTCCTGCCGATGCAGCGTCAGGACTTCATCGAGCTGTTCGAGATCATGCACGGCCTGCCGGTCAC
>JBNKGB010000016.1:0-61640 GCA_050289605.1 Roseibium sp.
CGTCGACAGCTACCGCAAGCTGCGCAATACGCTGCGCTGGATGCTGGGTTCGCTCGCCCATGCGACCGGCGAGGAGGTCTCGCTGACCGACATGCCGGAACTGGAGCGGCTGATGCTCCACCGGCTTGCCGAACTCGACGCCATGGTGCGCGAGGCCTACTGGGAATTCGACTACAAGAAGGTGACCCACCAGCTTTTCACCTTCATGACGGTGGAACTGTCGGCCTTCTATTTCGATATCCGCAAGGACGCGCTTTACTGCGACGCGGCGTCTTCCACCCGCCGCAAGGCCTCCCTCTTCGTGATCGACAAGCTCTTCAACTGTCTGGTCACCTGGATGGCGCCGATGCTGCCCTTCACCATGGACGAGAGCTGGGTCTCCCGTTACGGCGAGGAAACCTCCGTTCATCTCGAGCAGTTCCCGGTCGTTCCCGCCGAATGGCGCGACGACGCGCTGGCCGCCAAGTGGGCGAAGATCAAGACCGTGCGCCGGGTCATCACTGGCGCTCTGGAAATCGAACGCCGCGAGAAGCGAATCGGCTCCTCGCTCGAGGCTCATCCGGTCGTCCATGTCACCGATCCGGACCTGATGGCCGCGCTCGAGGGCAAGGACATGGCGGACATCGCCATCACCAGCCAGCTGACGCTGTCCTCCGAGGCTGCGCCTGAAGGCGCCTTCACGCTGGACGACACCAAGGGCGTTGCCGTGGTGCCGGCGCTGGCGGAGGGCACCAAATGCGCCCGGTCCTGGAAGATCCTTCCCGAGGTTGGCTCCGATCCGGATTATCCGGACGTCACCTTGCGGGACGCGGCCGCCTTGCGCGAATGGGATGCCGCAAGCGCTGCCGCGTAGCGGCGGAAGCAGCGGAAACACATGACCGGTCAGGACGGCACTCACCTTGAAAACGCGAAACGGCCCCTGTTGTGGGGCCGCTTCAGCACACTCGTCCTGCCGGTGGCGCTGATCGGCGTTCTTCTGGACCAGGCGGTGAAACTCTGGCTAGTCCACGGATTTGATCTCGCCGCCAACGGACCGGTCGGACTGCTTCCGGTCCTGGACATCGTGCTGGTCTGGAACCGTGGCATTTCCTACGGTCTGTTTCAGCAACACAGCGAGCTTGGACGCTGGCTTCTGGCGGGATTGACGGTCGTCGTCACCATCGGCCTCTGGGTCTGGTCCGCAAGGTGCCACACGCGCCTCGTTGCCCTCTCCCTGGCACTCGTGATCGGCGGCGCCATCGGCAACGGCATCGACAGGCTGGCCCTCGGTGCCGTCGTCGACTTCGTGCATTTCCACGTCGGATCGTTCTCCTGGTACGTGTTCAACCTGGCGGATGTGTGGATCGTTGCGGGTGTGGCCGGTCTCCTGTATGACAGTTTCCGGCGTGGTCCTAATTCAGCCGCAAAATAACGGTTTATGACGGGATTAACGAATAACGGGCGGGACGCCGCCCGGCTTTTGACAGTGTAATGGGGAGTCTGCTGTGGCGCGGACGATTTTTGGTTTGGTGAAGAAATCTGCAGTACTGGCGATGCTGGCCGGATTGGCGGCCTGCCAGGCGGCGGACGGCACGACCCAAGCACCGGATGTGGCCATGGTCAATTCCCTCATGAAGGGGCTTGGCGCCGTCGACCCCCACGAAAAGCCGATCGACTACAAGCCGCGCGCCCCGCTTGCCATGCCGTCGGAAGCGGGCAAGCTTCCCGAACCGGAGACGAATGTCGCCGGCACGAAAGACGCGAACTGGCCGCAGCAGAAAGAGAACGAGCAGCTCACCGAGCTCAAGAAGCTCTATGAGGGCACGGACCGGATGCACAGCGAACCGCTGTCGCCGGAACAGATGCGTGGTTTCAGGATCACCGGATACACCGCCCAGGAACGGGACATGGAAGCCGAGCGGCGCCTGAACGAGATTACCGAAGGGTCTCGCCTCACCAAGGCGGAACAGAAGAAGGAATGGGAGGAGCTGCAGAAGCTCAAGGCCCAGCAGGCCGGTATTGACGAAAGCGGCCTGACGAACCGCCGCTATCTCACCGAACCGCCCACCGACTACAGCACGCCTTCCCCGGACGCTCCGATGCCGGAGGTCGTGAGCAAGGCGAAGCAGAAGCCGACCAACTACGACCCTTACAGCGCCAAGAAACTCGACCCGCGCTGTCTGGCAGGCGAGAGCCAGTACTGCGACTGACGGCTGCTCCGCCACCTGCTCATGACAAAAATGTAACGAGACCTTCGGACCCGGCTTCCTATATGGAGGACAAGGTCCGGAGGTCTTTTTCGTTTCCAACTGTATTTTCAACAAGGATCGCTTGACCGGCATCTCCTCCGCCGGGGAAAAGCCAAATCGGGAGCCGCTCGTGAACCCATCCGATCGAAACCGCAGCCCCTTTAACAAGGTCTGCCGGAAACGCACCGCCAGCCTCCTGCTGCTGTCCGTCATGTCACTTGGGGCAGCCGCTCCGTTCGCCCCCTCGTCGGCCGCCGAGCCGACCACCGGCGCCCAGGACATGGTTATCGCTCCCAATCTGGAGACCTTCACTCTTCAGAACGGCCTCCAGGTGGTGGTCATTCCCGACCATCGTGCCCCGGTCGTCACCCACATGATCTGGTACAAGGTCGGTTCGGCGGACGAACCGGAAGGCCAGTCAGGCGTCGCGCATTTCCTTGAACACCTGATGTTCAAGGGCACGCCCAAATATCCAAACGGCACTTTCTCCGCGCTCGTGGCCGAACGCGGCGGCCAGGAAAACGCCTTCACCACCACCGACTACACTGCCTATTTCCAGCGGGTCGCGAAAGAACACCTTCCGCTCATGATGGCGCTCGAGGCGGACAGGATGGAAAACCTCGTCCTCAGCGATGAAGTGGTGGCGCCGGAAAGGGACGTGGTTCTGGAGGAACGCCGCATGCGCGTCGACAGCGAACCGGGGTCGCGCCTCGGCGAGGCCATGAACGCCATTTTATTCGTCAACCATCCCTACGGCTCACCGGTGATCGGCTGGGAAAGCGAGATCAAGGCGCTCAACAAGGACGCCGCAATCGCTTTCTACGACCGGTTCTACACGCCCAACAACGCGGTCGTCGTCATTGCCGGCGACGTCGATGTGGAGGACGTGCGCAAGCTGGCGGAAGACACCTACGGCAAGGTCGCAAGAAGGGCCGAACCGGGCCCGCGCATGCGCCCGGCGGAGCCGGAGCTTTCGGGGGAGCGTCGGGTTGTTGTCACCGACCCGCGCGTCCAGCAGGAATCCGTTTCCAAGACCTGGATCGTCCCAAGTCAGACCACCGGCAAGGGCCATATTCCCGAAGCGCTCGACGTCCTTTCCTATATTCTCGGCGAAGGCCCCTCGAGCCGGCTGCACAAATCGCTGGTGCTGGAGAAAAAGGTCGCGATCGCGGCAGGCGCCTACTACCAGAGCAGCGCCCTCGACGACGGCCGTTTCGGCATCTATGCCACGCCCCGCCCGGGACACACGCTGGCTGAGATGGAAGACCTTATCGCGGCCGAGCTGGAAAAGCTTCTGGCCTCCGGCGTCAGCGGGGAGGAGGTCGAGCGTGCGAAACACAGCATGATCGCAAGTGCGATCTATGCTCAGGACAGCCAGTCGGGTCTTGCGCGCCTCTTCGGCGGTGCCCTGTCGACCGGACAGGCGATCGGCGACGTCCAGACCTGGCCATCGCAGGTCGAGGCGATAACCCCTGACGACGTACTGGAAGCCGCCCGCACCTACTTGTCCGGTTTGCCGGTGGTCGGCGAACTGCGTACGCCCGCACCGGATGCCCCCGAAACCTCCCAGACCGAACCTTCCAGAATCAAGGACAAGTCCTGAACCATGGCTGAAAAGAACCTGTTGCGGGCAATCGCCCCCGTCCTTGTCACCGCGATCCTTTTCACCGTCGGCCTGTCCCGCCTCGCGGAGGCCGTGGAGATCCAGAAGGTCGTCAGCCCCAAAGGCATCGAAGCCTGGCTGGTGGAAGATCATACGGTGCCGATTATCGCCATGAATTTTTCCTTCGAAGGTGGCTCCACCCAGGATCCTGAAGGAAAGGAAGGCCTGACCCGCCTGCTCGCCGCCACCATGGACGAAGGCGCAGGCGAGCTGACGTCCGAAGACTTTCAGGCACGGCTGGAAAAACTTGCTGTGAGCATCAGTTTCGACACGGGCAAGGACAGGTTTTACGGCAACCTGCGAACGCTGACGCCCACCTGGTCGGAAGCGGCTGACCTGCTGCAGCTGGCGATCAATCAGCCGCGGTTCGATGCCACGCCCGTGGAGCGGATGAAGACCCAGCTCAGCGCCGGAGCGCGCAACGACGAGACCGATCCGGATGCGATTGCCGGCCGCACGCTGGCGAAGGCGATGTTCGGCGATCACCCTTACGCTCGCCCCACCCTCGGCACGGTGGAGACCCTTTCCGGTCTGACGGTGAAGGACCTCGTCACCCAGCATGAAAAGATCCTGTCCCGGCGCGGCCTGACCATCGGCGTGGTTGGCGCCATCGACGCCGAAACCCTGAAACCGGCGCTGGACCGGATATTCGCGTCCTTGCCGGAAGATACCGGCAAGAAGCCCGTCGCGGAGCTGGAGCCGCAATTCGGTCAGGAGATCGAACGGGAACTCGATGTTCCGCAGACGACGATCCTCTTTGGCTTGCCCGGGCTCAAACGCGACGACCCGGATTATCAGGCAGCCTATGTGATGAACCACATTCTGGGGGCAGGCAGCTTCACGTCCTGGATGTATCAGGAAGTCCGCGAGAAGCGCGGCCTGACCTACGGCGCCAGCACGTCTCTTTCCCCTTATGAACATACCGGTCTGCTGCTCGGCTCTGCGGCCACGAAAGCCGCGAGCACGGATGAAACCGTCAAGGTCATGCTCGACCAGCTCCGGCGCATGGCGGATGAAGGGCCGACGGAAGAGGAACTGAACTCCGCCAAACAGTACATCACCGGCTCCTACCCGCTCCGCTTCGACAGTTCCGGCAAGATCGCCGGCCAGTTGGTCGCACTTCAGAACTCCCGCCTCGGCATCGATTATTTTGACCGCCGCAATGCCGAGATCGAGGCAGTGACGCTCGATGACGTCCGGCGCGTTGCCAGGCGGCTTCTGGCGGACAAGACGCCGACCGTCGTGACGGTGGGGCCCGCAAGGGGCTGACGCGCGAAAACCTTCCGTGCCATGAACAGCCGTGCGGCGGAGATCCTGCCGCACGGCTTTGTCATTTCCCCTCACGCATGAAGCACCACGGGACCGGCAACGGTCCCCTTTGGTCGTTCGTCGCCAGGACTTGAACGCCGGACCTGAGCCGGCGCCCCTGCCTGTCTCCTGGGCTCAGTTAGAAGGTCGCAAAGCGGAATCGGGACGGTATTGATGTTCGTGGCCGAGCCATGACGGGACGATGGGCTGTTGCGACGAGAACATGCAGGAGGGCAATTCGGGGGTCGCGACGCCGGATTGGATGGCTAGCCGGCCGCGGACCTGCGGGGGCCCGGCGCCGGCGTTCCCTGAAGGACCTCCGCCTTGACCGGCCGGGGCGGCGAGAAGAGGTTCCCCTGGGCCAGCTTGACGTCATAGTCGAGCAGCTCCAGCACCTGGGACTCGGTTTCCACGTGATCGGTGATCAGTTCCATGCCGTAGCGGTGCAGAAGGTCGCCGAAATCGGACGGGTGAATGTGGCCGTGCTTGGCTTCCCGCCGGCCGATCAGATAGTCCGCGTGCAGCTTGCCGTATTTGAAGCCGCGTCCCGCGAGCGAATGGAAATCCATCTTCATGTCGGTGATCTGGTCGATGGAGAACCGGAACCCGACATCATAGAGCGAACTCAGGCTTTCCAGTTCCATCGGCCCCATGTCCGCGACATCGGGCTGCGAGAACTCGAACACCAGAACATCCGCGAAATCGCGGTTGGATTTCACGAATTCCAGGAAGCCCGGGAAGAAGGTTTCATCCACCAGGGACTGTGAGGAGATGTTGCAGAACAGGACGGCATTCCTGTTCCGGGACGTCAGCCGGCGAATGACCTGGATCGAGCGGAACAGCAGCAGGTTGTCGATCCGGGCGATCTGGCCGGACCGCACCGCTTCGGGCACGAAACTGGCCGCCTCGACCAGACTGCCGCTGCCGTCGCGCAGCCGGGTGAAGGCTTCGTAATATTTCACCTGGCGCTGCGGCAGCGTCACGATCGGCTGAAGGTGCAACTCGACCCGATTGGCGTTGAGCGCCGATGTGATCAGCTCCCGCATCGCCATGTTCGGCTTCTGCCTATCGTGCTCCATCGTCACGGCGGGAACCGGCGTCTGCCCGGCAGCGGGATAGGGGTCAGGCTGATAGCCGTGGCCACCGGCGGGAAAGGGGTCGGAGTAATGGGCGGCCATGTCGTCGGAACGCGGGGCATGCACGCCGTAGCGCCTGTCCAGTTCCGCCATGTCCCTGCGAGGGGCGGGTCTGGCGTCCTGCGGCGCCGGCCGGGGTTCGGCCTGCATCGGGTAGGAGGGCGGATAGGGATCGCGCGCCTGCGGTGCCGGCTCCATCCGCTCGTGCGCCGGATAGGAGGGCTGCTGCGGCTGCGGGTAGTCCGGATAGGCGGGTTGCCTCTGGGAATATCGCGGCAGGCTTTGCATCTGCGGCGGCGGCGGCAGCGACTGCTGGTCCTCGACCTTGGCCTCGAGATCGGACATGGCTTCCGCCATCTGCTTGACCAGCGTTCCCAGAACCTCCACTTCGGCGAACAGGGGATCGATCTCGGCCCGCGTGCGGCGGGGCATGGTGTGCTCCATGCCTGTCAGGCGGCCTTCGAGATTGCCGACATCCTCGTCGAGGTCGGCCATGCGCTCTTCCAGCCTGTCGACGGCTTCGCTGACCGCGCCCCGGTCGCGCGCCCGGCCGATCAGGAGATGTACCAGGATCATGGTGCACATGAGGGCGAGCGACAGGGAGACGGCTTCGCCCAAGGGACGGCCGAACTGAAAGATCATCACCGTCGCCGACGACAAGGCGATAACGGCCATGCAGATTGCTACGAATATGGTCCCTGTCCGGCCCATGGCGTGTGTGTGTTCCAACTCGAATCAAATTCAGTGGTTAATCATGCCTTAAGAAACAGCCGCCTCCGAATCCGCAACCCGCTTTAGGGCGCGGAATCCGTGACTTGTCCCCGATTATACGTCATCCAGGCCGCCATAACGGCAGGCCTTGGACATGGCCAGCATGGGTTTTGCCCGCTGTTTTCTGACGGTTCCCGCCTGCCGGCGATCCCTGGAGGCGGCACCCCGTTCCCCTTTTTGACTTTGCTTTCCACCGGAGACTTCGATAAACTTACGTAAGGTAAACTAGCTTTGTGGGGCGATGAGAACAGTTTGAAGGGGGACCCATGCGTGCCGCCGGACAAACGACTAGGCGCTCCTTACAACCCGCTGGACACAGCGAGCGAACAGATCCCCTGGCCAAGGCAAGCCACCACCCGGATGATTGGGGAGGACCCGGTTTGCACCTGCATGCGCCGCACGATCACCCCTGCACCGACGAACAGATCCGGACCGCCCTGATCCGGGCCTTGCAAAGTCAGGAATTCCAGTCGGCACCGCAATTGCGAGCCTTCCTCGAATTCGTCGTGAGCGCCGCGCTCAGCCATCACCGCGAGAAGATCAAGGGCTACACGATCGCCGTGGAGGCCCTCGGACGGCCTGAAGACTTCAACCCGGTCACCGATCCGATCGTGCGTGTCGAGGCGGCGCGCCTGCGGCGCAGGCTGGATAAATACTACTCCGGCACCGGCGCGGACGATCCGGTGCGGATCGAAATCCCGAAAGGCAGCTACGCCCCCAAGTTTCATCGCGCGGTTCACACCACCGCCCGGGATACCGGCAGGACCGAAGATCTCACGGAAGCCTCCGGCACGGCCGCCAGCCCGGACGCTGGCCCTGAAACGGAAGCGTCCCTGGATCGGACAACCGCTGCTCCGGGTTTGGAAGCGGAAGCGGTGACGGCATCTGCAACGGCTGACCTGCGCCTGTTGCCCGGCAAGTGGTTCGAGCTTTGGCGCAAGGCAGCGGATCGGCGGATCTCGCTGCCGCTGGCCGCCCTCGCCGCGGCCGCCTGCTTCCTCGCCGGCTACATTGCCGGCGCTCTCTGAAGCGTCGCTCCTCCCCCTAAAAACCTTACCATTTGTGCGAAAAATGCAATTTGCGCGTTCTGACAACCCTTTGTTTACCCTGTTCGGAGAATTATCAGATTGAAGAATCTTTCGATATTCGAATGACCCAGGTTCAGCGATGGGAGTTGCCCAGCGATGGGGAGTAAAGAAGGCAAAGAGTTGCCTGTCATTGTACGCGTACTGGACGCATCGGCTTCCGAAGCCGCTCGCACGTCTGCGGTTTGTGCAAAACTGTCTCATTCCTGCACGGATCCCATTCTTTACACCGAGTCCTCATCCTGCCTGCAGGACCTGGCGGACAAATCGACCGACATTCTCATCATTGATCTGGAAACAATCGGCGGTGACGAAGCGCTTGAAGCCTACGCCGTCAGGTGTCCCAAGGCCGTCATCATTGCGGTTTCGGCCCAGGGCTCCGTCTCCAGGGCCGTCAGTGCGATGCGGGCCGGGGCGCATGATTTCCTGACCAAGCCGTTTTCCCTGGATGCGCTTGCCTCGAAGATCGGTTTCCAGCTGGAACAGCGCCGTCCGGTACAGGTCGCAGCCCAGACGGCGGCGCACTTTCCGGATCTGCAGGAAACCCGGGCGCTGCCAGAAAGAGCCGGCCCGCGCGCGCGGGACAGCTCCCCGTCGGCGGAACCGCATGGCCTGAACCGCCTGATCGGGTATTCCGCGAAAATGCGCGACATTCACGATCAGATCGGCAGGATGGCCCCCTCCCAGGCACCGGTCTTCATCACCGGCGAGTCGGGAACGGGCAAGGAATTGTGCGCGAATGCGGTCCACGACCTTTCGGAACGGCGATCCAACCGCTTCGTGACGCTCAACTGCGCCGCCATTCCGCGCGACCTCATCGAGAGCGAGATCTTCGGTTATATGCGAGGCGCCTTCACCGGCGCGACCGACAACCGCGCCGGTGCTGCCGAGCAGGCGGACGGCGGCACGCTGTTCCTTGATGAAATCGGCGAGATGGACCTGCTTCTGCAAAGCAAGCTGCTCCGCTTCCTTCAGACCGGTACGTTCCAGCGTCTCGGCGACACCCAGACCCGCAAGGTGGATGCACGCATCATCTGCGCGACCAACCGGAACCCCGTCGCGGAAATCTCCGCCGGCCGGTTCCGCGAGGATCTCTATTACCGCCTCCATGTGCTGCCGATCCACCTGCCGCCGCTTCGCGAGCGCCGGGACGACATCCTGCCGTTGGCAGAAGCCTTCCTGGAGCGCTACGCCCGTGAGGAGCGTCGCAGCTTCAGGGGGTTCGACGCCGACGCGGAAGCCCGCATCGTCTCCTATTCCTGGCCGGGCAACGTCCGCCAGCTCGAGAACACCATCCGCCAGATGGTCGTCATGAACGAAGGCGCGGCCGTGACCTACGACATGTTGCCCATGGTCATCCGCGACCAGAGCGCCCGCCCGACCGCGGTCATCGACCTGTCCCGCGAACGCTCCCGTGCGAGCGCCCCGAGCCGGCCCTTCGGCACGATCGAACCCCTGTGGGCCCAGGAACGCCGGATCATCGAGGATGCTCTGGATGCATTCGAGGGCAACATCGCCATGGCCGCCGCGGCCTTGGAAATCAGCCCGTCGACGATCTACCGCAAGCGCCAGTCCTGGTCAGCGCGGTGCCTCTGACAGGCACCGGCCTCCGCCCGTTGCGCAAAGGCGGCCCGGCAACCTAACTCCTTCGGATCGATTACCTTCCCGCTTTCATGGATAAACGCATGAAAGCGGGCCGCCTGCGTTTACTGCATCGCACACATTTTCTTGTGCAAACGGGAAAGTCGGTCTATATCGGCCAAATCGCTAAATAACGACAAGACTTAAGGGCGTGCGGGGAAATATGACTTTGCTGACTGGAAGACTTGCATCCCGGCAGATTGCTGCTGCCGTTCTCATTACGGCTGGAACATTGACGGGAATTCTTTCCGCGCAAGCTCAGCAACAAACAAGCTCAGCCCCTTCCGAAGCCTATGCAAACGCCCTGGCTGCCTTTGACGCGGCCTGGGAGGCCTCCGGCCTCGCCTTCTCCAAGATCACCTTCACCGACGGAGCGGGGTCCGGCTACGGCCATTATGAGCCGCGCGCGAGTTCGGAATTCAGCGACGGCGAAACCCTGTCCGTCTATTCCGAGCCGGTCGGCTATGCCTTTCGGCAGACCGGAGACGAGTATGCCTACGAGCTTACGGCAAGCTACAGGCTGATCAACCTGTCGGGGCAGGTTCTCGCCGAACAGAACGATTTCGCGACCTTTTCCGGCAGCGGCCGTTCGAAGAAGCGCGAGCTGGCGGCCACCTTGTCGTTCCAGTTCAGCGGCTTGCCGGCGGGCAATTACCAGCTGGAAACAAGCTTCAACGACCGGATCGGCGGCAAGCAGTCCTCCTTCACGCTGCCCTTTTCCGTTTCCGCAAGCAACTGACCCTCAGCCGCGGCTGCAAGGTCAAACATCCGCCATCTTTCCGATGGATGGTCCGGCCGCGACTTCAGCGGCCGGCGGGTCGAGTTCCTTTCTCCCCGGCCGTTCCTCAAACGGCGCAGAAATTCTCCTCACAAAGCATTGACAAGCCGGGCCCAGCTACATAAATCCAAGGCGCTGTTAGCACTCGCCGTGAGGGAGTGCTAATAAGTGACGGGGGGCGAAGCTCTCCCGTGCAAACCAACCAATGTTCATGTCTCGCGCGCTGCCTATTGCGTGGGGCGCGCTCATGAGAGGAAACAGTGTTATGGCATTTCGTCCACTGCACGACCGTGTTGTCGTTCGCCGCGTAGATTCCGAAGCAAAGACCGCTGGCGGCATCATCATTCCGGACACCGCCAAGGAAAAGCCGCAGGAAGGCGAGATCATCGCCGTCGGCACCGGTGCCCGCAAGGACAATGGCGAGATCGTGCCGCTTGACGTCAAGGCAGGCGACCGCGTTCTGTTCGGCAAATGGTCCGGCACCGAAGTCAAGATCGACGGGGAAGACCTCCTGATCATGAAGGAATCCGACATCATGGGCGTGATCGCGTAATTCCAGCGAACCGCTTCTGATTTCAACATCATTCCAGAATAAGTGAGACGATCGCATGTCTGCTAAAGAAGTAAAATTCTCCTCCGACGCCCGCGAGCGCATGCTGCGCGGCGTGGACACCCTCGCAAACGCCGTCAAGGTGACCCTCGGCCCGAAAGGCCGTAACGTCGTTCTCGACAAGGCTTTCGGCGCACCGCGCATCACCAAGGACGGTGTTTCCGTTGCCAAGGAAATCGAACTGGAAGACAAGTTCGAGAACATGGGCGCCCAGATGGTGCGCGAAGTGGCTTCCAAGACCAACGACATCGCTGGTGACGGCACCACCACCGCGACCGTCCTGGCCCAGGCCATCGTCAAGGAAGGCGCAAAGGCTGTTGCAGCCGGCATGAACCCGATGGACCTGAAGCGCGGCGTCGACCTGGCTGCTGCCGAAGCCGTCAAGGCCCTGACCGCTGCTTCCAAGACCATCACCACTTCTGAAGAAGTTGCCCAGGTCGGCACCATCTCCGCAAACGGCGACACTCAGGTCGGCAAGGACATTGCCGAAGCCATGCAGAAGGTTGGCAACGAAGGTGTCATCACCGTCGAGGAAGCCAAGTCCCTGGAAACCGAACTGGAAGTCGTTGAAGGCATGCAGTTCGACCGCGGCTACCTGTCTCCGTACTTCGTAACCAACGCTGACAAGATGATGGCTGACCTGGAAAAGCCGTACATCCTGCTGCACGAAAAGAAGCTCTCCAACCTGCAGGCCATGCTGCCGATCCTGGAAGCTGTCGTTCAGTCCGCACGTCCGCTGCTGATCATTGCTGAAGACGTCGAAGGCGAAGCTCTGGCAACCCTCGTCGTCAACAAGCTGCGCGGCGGCCTCAAGATCGCTGCCGTCAAGGCTCCGGGCTTCGGCGACCGCCGCAAGGCAATGCTGGAAGACATCGCCATCCTGACCGGCGGCACCGTGATCTCCGAAGATCTCGGCATCAAGCTCGAGAACGTGACCCTCGACATGCTCGGCACCGCCGAGAAGGTGTCCATCACCAAGGAAAACACCACCATCGTTGACGGTGCTGGCTCCAAGGACGACATCAGCGGTCGCGTCGGCCAGATCAAGGCCCAGATCGAGGAAACCACTTCCGATTACGACCGTGAGAAGCTCCAGGAGCGTCTTGCCAAGCTCGCAGGCGGCGTTGCCGTGATCCGCGTCGGCGGTGCGACCGAAATTGAAGTGAAGGAAAAGAAGGACCGCGTCGACGATGCGCTGAACGCAGCCCGCGCTGCCGTTGAGGAGGGCATCGTCCCGGGTGGCGGCACCGCTCTGCTGCGTGCGAAGAAGGCCGTCGAGGCTCTGAAGTCCGACAACGCCGACATCGCTGCCGGTATCAAGATCGTTCTGCGCGCTCTGGAAGCTCCGATCCGTCAGATCGCTGAAAACGCTGGTGTCGAAGGCTCCATCGTTGTCGGCAAGATCCAGGAAAACGACGACGCTGCTTTCGGCTTCAATGCTCAGACGGAAGAATTCGTCAACATGATCGAAGCCGGTATCATCGACCCGACCAAGGTTGTCCGGACTGCCCTGCAGGACGCAGCTTCTGTCGCTGGCCTGCTGATCACCACCGAAGCCATGGTTGCCGAGCTGCCGAAGCGCGACGCTCCGGCAATGCCGGGCGGCGGCATGGGCGGCATGGGCGACATGGGCTTCTAAGAAGCCCATAAAGTCGACCATCACTTTCAATGCTGAACCCGCTACGGCGGGTTCAGTGGCGACATGGGCTTCTAAGAAGTCCACAGTTCAAGGCTTACGGAAAGGGCGGCTCTCGGGCCGCCCTTTTTGCGTCACGCCCGCCCATCATGTTCAGATGTTGCCGCCTTGCGGCACGGGGGGCGACATGGGCTTCCAGGAAGCCCAAAGCTCAAGGCTTATGGAAAGGGCGGCTCTCGGGCCGCCCTATTTGCGTTACGCCGGCCCATCATGTTCAGGTGTTGCCGCCTTGCGGCGCGGGGGGCGACATGGGCTTCCAGGAAGCTCAAAGCTCAAAACTTCAAGGAAAGGGCGGCACCACGCCGCCCTTCATGTTTCGATGGGCTCGCTGTCCGGACCTGCCGGACGGGAGGCTTACGCCTTTACCGCGGCAATAATGATGATTTCGACCTTGTAGTCCGGTGCAGCCAGCTTGGATTCACCGGTCGCGCGTGCCGGCGGATTGGCCGGATCGACCCAGGCATCCCAGACCGAATTCATCTCGCCAAAATTCTTCATGTCATCAAGCCAGATGGTGGTCTGCAGAATGCGGCTCTTGTCGCTGCCGGACTGGGCAAGCAGATCGTCGATGCGCGCCAGGATGGTCCGGGTCTGCTCGGCAACGCTGTCGCCGGGATTGCCGACCTGACCGGCGAGATAGACGAGGCCACCGTGGATCACGGCCTGGCTCATGCGCGGGCCGGATTCCAGCCGTTTGATATCGGACATGGTTGAATTCCTTCCTGATGTGAAAGAGGCGCCCGCTCAGAACAGGCGGGCGGGATCGAGAGCGGTCATCACCTTTTTTGAAGAGCTCGCCGGGGCTTTTCAGACAAAGGGCCGCGGCGAGTCGGGAGAGAGCCGGCGCCGTTTGTACACCGTAGCCCCCCTGCGCCGCCAGCCAGAAGTATCCCTCCGCGTCCGGTGGAAGCCGGCATTGTGCGGCTCGACCGGTTTCTCAACCGCAGGCGAGACCATCAGCTTGCCCGCGTCAGGCTTGGCGTACCAGAGTCCCGAAACGCCGGCGACTAGCGGCCAGCCGGCGACATCCCTCCGGCGGCGGAAAGATCGCCGCCGAGCAACGCATCGGCACGATGCCTACCTTGCGGACACCGGCCGCGCCCGTTCCGGCAACTCCTCCGCCGATGACCAGGAAATCGGAGTTTCGATCATGCGTCCTGGAACCCTCTCAGGAAGCTGGTGAGGTTCTGGCCGAGTTCCTCGGAGAGGTAACCGCCCTCCTGCACGAAAAGCGCCGGCAAACCCAACCCGGCAATGGCGGCGCCGATCCGGCCGAAGCCAGGTGTGGTAATGGCGAGGCCCTTCAGGGGATCCTTCTCGTAAGCATCCAGACCGAGCGCGACAACCAGAACGTCGGTGCCGAAAGCCCGGATACGATCGAACGCCGTCTCCAGCGCCTTCAAGTAGTCGTCGTCGCCGGTTCCCCGCACCAGGGGCAGGTTGAGATTTGAGCCGCGCCCGGCGCCCTCGCCGCGCTCGTGCGCATGTCCCCAGAAGAAGGGATAGAAGCGGACGGGATCGGCGTGCAGCGAAACGGTCAGCACATCACCGCGCTCGTAGAAGATGCCCTGCGTGCCGTTGCCGTGGTGGACATCGATATCCAGGATCGCCGACCGTTTGCCGGCCTTCAGCAGCCGCTCGGCGGCAATGGCGGAGTTGTTCAGAAAGCAGAACCCGCCGGCAAGGTCGCCGAAGGCGTGATGGCCCGGCGGGCGGGACAGCACATAGGCCGCCGGCTCGCCCGCTGCCAGTAGATCGGCGCCTTCCACTGCGCTCTGGGCGGACCAATAGGCAGCCTCCCAGGTGCCGGCGGCAATCGGGCAACTGGTATCGGCCTGGTGGAAGCCCGCCTGGCCGACGGCCGATCGCGGATAGGAAGCGGTGCGCCGGTCCGGATGAATATTCGGGATGACCTCCTCGGACGCGCCCTCGATGCGGCTCCAGCGTTTGTGGATTGTTTGCAAGAAGACCAGGTATTCGGCCGAATGCAGGGCCGCAATCGGGCCGAGGCCGTGGTCCTTCGGCGCCTCGAAACGGCAACCGGCCGCCTCGGCGCCTTTCTTCAGAACCTCGATCCGACGCGGCTGTTCCGGATTGGCAAGGCGGGTGCCGTTGGCCATGAAATGCTTGGGGTCGTGCGCCCACTGGCGCTCGTCGAAAATGGCTTTCATGGGCGTTTCCTTAATTTGTCCAGCGCCGTTCCCTTGAGGTCGAAGACGGTTTCGCCTTCGCGGGCCTCGAACCCGAGACGCTCGTAGAACCGTCGCGCATCCGGATTGTCGTCATAAACGGCAAGTTTCAGAAAGACCGGGCTCCAGCTTTCGGGGGCAAGATCGAGACTTGCAGCCAGCAAACGCTGGCCCAGCCTCTCGCCGCGCACTGCGCCGTCGACCCACAGATCCGAGATGTAAAGTCCGGTGCCGCCGCGCGTTGTCGAAAAAACCGGCGAGGCGAGCAGAACGCCAAGGGTGCGGCCGTCCGTTTCCCGGATCGCGAGCAGCGCGATGAAGGCAGGCGTTCCGGAAAACCCGTGGCGCAACAGCTCGTCGAGGCCCGCGACATGGGTGTCGTCCAGGTCCCTTGAGAGCTGACGCAGCGCTTCGTGAAGCCTGTCCGCATCCGCCCGTTCCGCCCGTCTGATCTCGATTTCGCTCATCGTCAGAACGCCGTCTTGTCCGCCCCCTTGAGCCCGAGCATCGCTCTGGCGTCATCAGGGGATGCCACACTGCGTCCGAGTTCCTCGACGATCGTCCGGATCTTTTCGACCTGCTCGGCATTGGAGCGGGCAAGTCTGCCCCGGGCGATGTAGAGGTTGTCCTCCAGCCCGACCCGTACATGACCACCCATGCCGGCTGCCATGGCGGCAAAAGGGATTTGCTGGCGTCCGGCGGCCAGAACCGAGAAGATGTAGTCGTCGCCAAAGAGCTTGTCAGCGATGCGTTTCATGTGCTGCAGGTTCTCCGGATCGGCACCGATGCCACCGAGAACGCCGAAGACGAACTGGATAAAGAACGGTGCCTTCACCAGCCCGCGGTCGGCGAAATGGCGCAGCATGTAGAGATGGCCGACGTCGTAGCACTCGAATTCGAAACGCGCGCCGCGCTCCTGCCCCATCTTCGTCAGCACGAAGGCGATATCGCGCGGGGTGTTCTTGAAGACGAGGTCGTCCGTGGCACGCAGGAACGGTTGCTCCCACTCGTACAGCCAGCTGTCGTAACGGTCCGCCAGCGGATAAAGGGCGAAGTTCATCGTCCCCATATTGAGCGAACACATCTCCGGCTCCGCCTTCAGCGGTCCGGCGATCCTGTCCTCCAGGCTCATGACAGCACTGCCGCCGGTGGAGAGATTGAGAACGGCCTCGCAGCCCTCCTTGATCTCCGGCAGGAAAGCCATGAAGTCCTCCTGCCGGGCGGACGGCTGGCCGGTTAGAGGATTGCGGGCATGCAGATGCAGGATCGCGGCGCCCGCCTCGGCCGCGCCGATGGCTTGTCCGGCAATCTCGGCCGGCGTTACCGGCAGATGCGGCGACATGGTGGGCGTATGAATGGAGCCCGTGACGGCACAGGTGATGATGATCTTGTCTGTCATTCTTGTTTTCAGCCCGCTTTGGTCCGTTGCTGCGAAATCCGGTCCAGGAACTGGCGGATCGACAGGTCGAGGCCCTGGATGATCTCGGAGACATGGTCCGCTGTCGAAATCATCGGCGGGGCGATCAGGAAATGGTCGCCGCTGTAACCGCCCCTGGTGCGCCGGGAATAGATGATGAGACCGTTCTCGTAAGCGATGTCGACCAGGACGTTGAACGCATTCAGTTCCTTGGGCAGCGGCCGCAGGGACGCCTTGTCTTCGACCAGTTCGAAAGCCAACAGCAGCCCTTCGCCGCGCACGTCGCCGATGATCGAATAGCGCTCCATCAACGTCTTCAGTTCACTCTTCAGAATCGCGCCGATCCTGGCGGCATTGCCACAGAGATCTTCCCGCTCGATCTCCTCCAGCACCGCCAGACCGGCGGCGCAGGCAAGCGGATTGCCGGCATAGGTGAAGCCATGCAGGAACCCGCCCGCATCCAGCACATTGGTCACGATATCCTTGTGCGCGACCATGGCCCCGAGCGGGGCGTATCCGGCGGCAAATCCCTTGGAGATCACCAGGATATCCGGATCGACGTTCCAGTGTTCGGCGGCGAAGAACTTTCCCGTCCGCCCGCCGCCGGACATGACCTCGTCATGGATCAGCAGGACGCCGTAGCGAGTGCAGATCTCCCGGATGCGCTGCATGTAGCCCTTAGGCGGCACCAAGGCTCCGGTGGAGGCCCCGCCGACCGGCTCGACAATGAAGGCCAGGATGGTTTCCGGGCCCTCCGCCAGGATCCTTTCCTCCAGCATGTCGGCATAGTGCTTGCCGGTCGCCTCGCTGTCGGGGTCGAGCCCGTCGAGATAGGCGCGCGGCGCCGGGATCTTCGGCATCGGCCGCATCATCGGCTCGAAGGGGGCCGTCAGGGGCGCATAGCCGGTCAGGGCCAGGGCGCCGAGCGTGCAGCCGTGATAGCTCGGCTCGCGCGAGATGACCTTGGTCCGCTGCGCCTCACCGATGGCAACCGCGTTCTGGCGCGCCAGCTTGATTGCACTTTCGACGGCTTCCGACCCGCCGGAGACGAAGAAGACCTTGTCCAGCCCTGCCGGGGCGAGAGCGGCGGTCCTGGCGGCCAGCTTCTCCGCCGGCTCCGTTTCGAAATGCAGCCGGTAACCGAAAGTGGACTTCTCCATCTGCTTGCGCATGGCTTCCAGAACGCGCGGGCTGGAATGGCCGATGTTGCAGACCATGGCGCCGGATGATCCGTCCAGGTAGCGCTTGCCGTCCACGTCCCACATGTAGACGCCCCGGGCCTGGTCCAGTACCGGACGTCTTTGCCGGCTCTGATAGAAAAGATGAGAGATTTCTGCGCCGCTCATTGAGAGGCTCCTGGTAAAGCCGCGCAATCGCGCGGGCGGAAACGGACGGATACCGGCGCCCCTTCCGGAAAGGGACGCTGATCGATCATGTTTATCGCCTGAAGCTGTTGATCCCCGACTCGCACGAAATAGCGTGCGGCCTGGCCCTGATAATCGACGGCTTCGACGATGCCGTCCAGCGCAATCCGATCATCCGGCGGCTCCTCCTGTTCGGTCAGAACAAGTTTTTCCGCGCGGATGACAAGCTGCGCCGGACCTGCGGCGCCGACGTTCGGCGCACGCTCCCTCGGCACCGTGATCCTGCCGAAATGGGGCAGTTCGAGCGCAGGGCCGGTTCCGTTCACTTCCCGGCAGGTTGCCGGAAGAATGTTGGAGATGCCGAGGAACCTTGAAACGAATTCGCTGGCAGGCGTGTTGTAGACCTCTTCGGGCGTCCCGATCTGTTCGACCCACCCGTTGGACATGACGACGATGCGGTCGGACATGGCCAGCGCCTCGGACTGGTCGTGCGTGACGAAAACCGTGGTGATCCCGATCCGGTGCTGGATCCGCTTCAGTTCCACCCGCATGTCCTCGCGCAGATTGGCGTCGAGCGCGGAAAGCGGTTCATCGAGAAGAAGCACGTCCGGCTCGATGACGATGGCGCGGGCAAGGGCGATGCGCTGCTGCTGGCCACCGGAAAGCTGTTTCGGGTAGCGGCCGCCGACATGCGGCAGCTGCACCAGCTCCAGCGCGGCCTGAACCTTCCGCGCCGCGTCCACCCTGGAGATGTTCCGGTATTTCAGCCCGAAGGCGACGTTCTCCGCGATCGTCTTGTGGGGGAAGAGCGCATAGTTCTGGAAGACCAGACCAAGATTTCGTTTGTGGATCGGCACGTCGTTGATGCGCTGTCCCTTGATTGTGATGTCGCCTTCGGTGGGGTCGATGAGGCCGGCGATCATCCGCAAGGTTGTTGTCTTTCCGCATCCGGAAGGGCCAAGAAGCGTGACGAAGCTGCCGTCGGGGATGTCCATGCTCATCCGGTGAACGGCGGTGAAGCCGCCGAACTTCTTGACGATGTTGGTAAGGGAAACCGCGCTCACGCCAGTTCTCCGCGTTTTTGGATGAAAAGAGCCTTCCGGCGGCAGCCGCCGGAAGGTCCGGTTTCGATGCAGGGTTCAGTAGCCCTTCTGGATCCGGCCGAAGGCCTTCGACCAGTCCTGTTCGTGGCTGTTCCAGTATTCCGGATCGGCAAAGGTGAGCCCGCTCAAGGTGCCGCTCGGATCGAACGCCGGCAGGGTCGGGATCTTCTTGCCGAGGTCCACCTTGGTCGGGTCGAGGGCCGGCGGATAGTTCTGGCCTTCGGCAACGGCGATGGACGTTTCCGGCGCCAGCATGAAGTTGAGCAGTTCCTCGCATTCCGCCATGGGTGAGCCCTTGATGACGAACAGGCATTCCTGCCACCCGAAGCCATTGGGCGGATCGATGTAACCGATGTCGTGGCCCTGTTCCTGCAGCGCATAGATCCGACCGGACCAGGCCTCGGTGACGTAGATCTCCTCTTCTGCCAGAAGGCTCATCAGCTCGGCGCCGGACTGCCAGTATTTGAGCAGCAGGTCGCGGTTGGTGCGCACCGCATTCCAGACCGCGTCCATGTCCGTTGCCCCGTTCGGATCCTGGTCCGTCTGCAGGGAACCGTACCAGACGCGGGTGCGCCAGTCCGCCCAGCCTCCGATCTTGCCCTTGTAGGCCGCGTCGATCAGAAGCTTCGCGCCCTTTTCCCTGGCTTCGTCGTCGGAGATGTATTTCCGGTTATAGGCAATGCCCGTTGTGCCGTAGTCGTATGGCACGCAGGACAGCTTGCCGTCGGTCACGCCGCGAAACACATCGACGAGCTTGGGGATGACATAATTGAGGTTCGGGATGTTGTCTTCGTTCAGCGTCGAATTCAGGCCGAGATTGACGTAGCGTGCATAGTCGAAGACCCCCGACAGATGCGCGATGTTGTATTCGCCTTCCTGGCTGGCCTTCACGCGCGAGAGATATTCGTC
Source organism: Roseibium sp. (assembly GCA_050289605.1). Taxonomy (GTDB): domain Bacteria; phylum Pseudomonadota; class Alphaproteobacteria; order Rhizobiales; family Stappiaceae; genus Roseibium. Next base: position 19,899 of record JBNKGB010000016.1, read on the forward strand.
GCCGCCGCCGAAGGTCCCGTCGACCACCTTGATGCCGGTCTTCTTCGTGTAGGGATCGAAAGCGTATTTTCGGAAGGCCTCGGAGACGACACCGCCCCAGCCGTCGAAACGCACTTCCCCGGTTGCCGCCAGGGCCTGGCGCGCGAAGGGCGTCTGGACCCCGAAGGCAAGGCCGGCGGCACCGATGAGGCCAAGGAACTTGCGGCGGTCGAGATCGCCGTTGAGATAGCGTTCGCGCAGGCGCTCATAGCGTTTGGTATTGTCCATTTTCCTGTCCACTCTGGTTTGTCTTGATCAGGTTCTTGGGGTTGTCGCGCGGTTCTAGCCGCCGCGCTGGATCGCCATCCGCCGGGCGACCGCCAGTCCGAGGAGCGGCAGTCCGACGGTGAGGAAGATCATCACGGTGCCGAGCGCATTGATCTCCGGAGAGATGGAATTGCGCAGCATGGCGAAGATCTGGGTGGGCACGGTCTCCACACCGCCCGGCTTCCAGAACAGCGTGCCGGTGATGTCATCGAAGCTGATGGTGAATGCGAACAGCATGCCGGCGAAGACCGCGGGTGCCAGCAGCGGCAGCGTGATGCGGCAGAAGGCCTGCACCGGGCTGGCCCCGAGGCTGAGCGCGGCTTCCTCGTAATCCCGTCGGATGCCGACGAGGCGCGCCTGGACCACCAGGATGACGAAGGGCAGCGTGAAGATGACGTGTCCCATCAGCAGAAGCACGAAGCTCTTGTTGATGGAGAGGAAATTGAGGAACAGCAGCAGGGCGACCGCGAGCACCACTTCCGGTACCAGAATGGGCGCGATCAGCAGCGTGGAGATCATGTTGCTGCCCGGAACCCGGTAGCGCACCAGGGCAAGACTCGCCAGGACCCCTAGGGTGGTCGAGACCACCGCGGTCAGGGATCCCAGAATGATCGATGTCCTGAAGGCCCGCAGGATCGCTTCGTTGTTTGCCAGTTCCACGAACCAGCGCACGGACAGGCCCGTCATCGGGAAACTTCCGAACTGGCTGGCGTTGAAGCTCAAGAGCACGACGACCGCCACCGGCAGGAACATGAAGAGGTACACCAGCAGCGTGTAGCAGCGGATCAGCTTCCAGCCCATTAGCCCAGCCCCTTCATCAGTTGTCCCATGCCGAGAAAGTGGTTGTAGATCAGGACCAGCGCGCCGAGGACGGCGAGCAGCATCAGCGAGAGCGCCGACCCGAGCGGCCAGTTGAGCTGGGTGATGATGGCCTCGAAGACGAGATTGGCGAACATGGCGTCCGTCGGCCCGCCCAGCACCAGAGGCGTGATGTAGGTTCCCGCGCTCAGCACGAAACAGAGCAGCCCGCCGGCGGCAAGCCCGGGCAGGGAAAGCGGCAGGGTGACTTCCCGGAACGCCTGCCAGCGGGTCGAGCCCAGTGAACAGGCTGCATCTTCCAGCGAGACGTCGATCCCCTCCAGGGCGACATAGACGTTGAGCACCATGAAGGGCAGCAGGAAGTGGACGAGGCCGAGGATCACTGTCGGCTCGTTGTAGAGCATCTGGATGGGTTCCGAGATCAGGCCGAGATTGACGAGCGCCCAGTTGATCGCGCCGGAAACCCCCAGAATGTTGATCCATGACATCGTGCGGATGATGTAGCTGATCCAGAACGGCAACATCAGAAGCAGAAGCAGAAGCGCCTTGTTGCCGCGCGAACGGGCGATGAAATAAGCCGCCGGGTAGCCCATCACGGCACAGGCGGCCGTGGTGATTGCGGCAATCCGGAGCGTACCCAGCAGGATGTCCCGGTAGAACGGATCGGTCAGCGCCTCCTGCCAGTTGTCGAGATGGAAACCGGCCAGGTCGGCGCCCGTCGCGGTACGCAGCCAGAAGGAATAAACGACAATGAAGAGCAGCGGCACGAAGAGCAGCAGCCCTACCGCCGTCAGGGCCGGAGACAGGAGTATCCACGGTTGCCGTCGTTCCCGCGCCTCGACGCTCATGCGTTCAACCCCGCGACCATCCCTTGTCAAAAGTGCTTGACTTCAGGGTCGCAGCCACGCCTTCATAGATCAAATAGATAATCAAAATTACGAGTATTGATCAGATCTATGACCGAAGGCCTTCGACCAATCCAGGCGGAACGGCTGGCGCGGGAGCTTGACTGGAACCTGCTCAGGACATTTATCGTGCTGGCACAGTCGGCAAGCGTGACCCATGCGGCCGACAGGCTCCGTTTGAAGCAGCCGACCGTCTCGAGCGCCCTGAAGCGCCTCGAGGACAGGCTCGGCCGCAAGCTCATCAACCGCAAACCGGGAAAGTTCGAACTGACCGAGGCCGGCACCCTGCTCCTGAAGGAGGCCATCGAGATCCAGGGCGCAATCCTCAGGCTGGGAACACTTATGCGCGACGTCACCGACGAGGTGCGCGGCCACGTCGAGATTGCCATGGCCAGCCATGTGGTCAGCCCGCTTTTCGACGACACGCTACGCGCGTTTCACGAGCGCCATCCTGCGGCAACGCTCACCATCAACGTCTCGGCCAGCAAGGACGCCCTGGATGCGGTCGGCTCCCGCCGGGCCTCATTGGCGGTCTGCCTCGTACACGAACGCAATCCCAGGCTGGAATACCTGCGTCTGTTCCGGGAATATTTCGGCCTGTTCTGCGGGCCGACCCACCCGCTGTTCGGCAAGACGGACCTGACCAGGGCAGATCTCGCCGGCCTGTCCGCCGTCAGTTTCGTGACGGACCGCCTGGAAGATGCCCTGAGACCGGTCACCCTGATGCGCGCGGCGGCCGACCTGGAGGACCGTGTGGTCGGCACCTCCGCAAACCTGGAAGAGGTCAGGCGCATGATCATCGCAGGCCTCGGCATCGGCCCCCTGCCCGTCCACGTGGTCAGGCGGGACGTCAGGGAGGGGTTGCTGTGGCAGCTGCCGCCCTATGACACACTGCCCGAGATCGACGTTCATCTGGTCTGGAATCCCAAGGCCAGGACGAACAGGGCGGAACAGGCATTGCTCGACATGCTGCTTGCAGGGATCCGCGACACGCCGATCGAGGAGAGAACCTACCGCTAGGCGACAGGATACGAAGTCAGGTTCTTCCGCCATCAGCGAAGGCTCGGCATTGCGATCCGAACAGCCTTGCTGGCTGGCCGGCCCGGTTTTGATGCTCGGTGAGAAAAGCTGCAATTTCGTCGAAAATGGTATCGGGCGAAACTGCTGCTCGAATCTTGTCAGAACAGGGATAAACGAACACCGGACGCAAACATCAGCAACAGGCTGATCCCGATGGCGCAAACGCCCGCGACTGTCGCCTCAATCCATTCGTCGATCTGCCGACGAAGAACTGCAATGTTTTTTGCCTGTTCGCGGATACCACAAACTCGGATTTCCGTGGTTTCCATTCTTCAATCTGAAGACCAAAGGTAACCGACCAGGGACCGGTCTTTTCGATGCGAGGCGTTTTCAAGAGCGGCGAAATTTCCGGTTCTGCGATGCGTTCGAAATAAAGCAGAGGCCCAAAGCTCGCACGAAGATCGGCCAAATCGCCCGGGGCAATAACAAGAAATGCAAGCAGGCAAACGACCGAAAGCAGAGATCTGTTCGCCGATGCACAAAACCGCGTGTCTCGCCTTGGGATCATTTTTTCTCTGCCGCTTCGGTTTATTCGCGAGGCGGAACGACCTGCCCCGCACCATTCAAATGTAACCGTAGCGAGAGAGTGTCAAGAATCACACGCCTCGAAGTATCGCCGCATTGTTTCGCCGAAACAGGCATTCGGACAAGTCGCAAGCATATCAGGCCGTCGCCTGCATCAGATACTGGCGCAGCGAATCCGCGCTCATCGGCTTGCACAGCGCGTACCCCTGGAAGGCGTTCACGCCGATCATGCGCAGCTTGTTCATTTCGAATTCCGTCTCGACGCCTTCGGCCAGGGTCTCGATCCCGAGGCTGCGCGCCATGTCGACGATGGACTTGATGATCTTCAACTGTTCGGGCTGATCCGAGATCGGGGAAATCAGGTCGCGGTCAATCTTCAAGAGATCCGGCTGCAGTTTCGTCAGGGCGATGACCGACGCGTGCCCGGTGCCGAAATCATCGATCTCGATGCGGACGCCGCGGTCGCGAAGGGCCCGGACGGTCGCGACCTCCTCGTTGGACAGGCCGTCGAAAAAGACGGACTCGACCAGCTCGAAGGCAATGTCCGCCTCGATGCCCGGCAAGGTCCGCAGCGAGTCGACAAGCCCCGGCTCGCACAGCCGCTGATAACTCACGTTGAAGCTGACCTTGGGAAACTTCAATCCGGCCTTCTCGAAGGACTGGACGATCTCCAGGGCTCGTTCCAGGATGAACTTGTCCAGCGCCGCGACCCGGTTGGCCTCGTTCACCGCCTGCAGGAATTCCCCCGGCGCGAGCAGCCCCCTTTCAGGGTGGCGCCACCGCGCCAGAACCTCGACCCCGACGATCACGCCGGTCCTTGCGTCATGCTGCGTCTGGAAGAAAGGTTCGAACTCGCCCTCTTCCAGTCCGCGCAGAACCTCATCTGCGGTCTGTTTGCGCTGCTGCGCCCTGACCTTGAGGGCGGGGCTGAACATGACCGACCTGTTCTTGCCGGCCCGCTTTGCTTCATAAAGGGCAAAGTCGGCATCGATCATCAGGTCGTCGAGGCGCCCGCCGCTCAGGCTTGTGTTCGTGACGCCCGTCGACGCACTGACGCGGATCTTATGGCCCGCGGCACGATGCGGATGCAGCATCCACTGTTCCATGCCCGTGACGAATTTCTCGATCTCGTCCGCGTCCATGGACGCGATGACGACAACGAATTCGTCCCCTCCGATCCGGGCGACAACGGAATTCCTCGGTGCCAGTTTCGTCAGCCGGTCGGCCACCAGCACCAGCAGCTCGTCGCCGGCGGCATGTCCGGCAGTGTCGTTGATGGCCTTGAAGCCGTCGAGATCGATCTGCAGGAAGCTGATGTCCGTCTTCCCGCCGTCAGTGCCCTGGATGGTCTGTACGGCCTGCCGCAGACCGCGGCGGTTGAGGACGCCCGTCAGGTCATCGTGGATCGACCGGTGCTGCGCCTCGATCTTGGAGTTCTCCATCCGGTCGAGAAAATTCTTGAGCGTCACCGCGATGTAGATGCCGCCGAAGCAGTTCACCGTCCCCAGAAGGCTGTGGTTCATGAAGTGCCACCAGGAATAGCTCGACGACGGCCAGACGAGTTCCGGCTGGACGAGCGTCAGGATCAGGTGGTGGGCGAGTGCGGCCACGGTGGTAAGCACCACCGACCGCCAGCATACATAGGACAGGATGATCGAGGTGTTGATGAAATAGAGCATATGCACTTCAAGCATATACTCGCCGTTGTGAATGTCGGAGACGATATAGAGGCCGAACATCCAGGTCGAATTGATGGCGATCGTGACGGTCAGCCGTGTCGACAGCGAGGCCGGGTCGGAATGCGCGGCCAGTGTCGTTATCAGGCCGATCAGCGCCAGCGAGGCGCCCACGACGAGGCATTGTCCCCCGGTCCAGTAGCAGGCGCCCAGGACGACCGCAGCGGAGAGCCAGAAGTACCAGACGAGGATCTTGCTGACGGTACAGCGCAGGTTGCGGACAATTCCTCCCGGAGCGTCTATCCAGATGTCCTTGAAGTAGCCTGGGGTCATTCGTCCGACGTGCCTCCCTGATCGTAGTGCGGAACGGAAATGCCGCACAGCCGCGCAAATTCGGCGTTGAGGAGAAACGAGACACTCAGGTTTCTCAGGTTCCGGGCCTGAGCCACCGTTTCGGGAATAACGACAACCATCCAGTCGAAACGGCCTGGCGCTGCAATCGGGGCGTCAGTAGCGGCCACGGCTGCAAAGCTTCTTTGCTGCGACCACCAGGGAGGAAAGACGGCGACGGACTGAACTCCGATCGTCCCTGCGTTCTTGGTCACCAGCAACCCGATGCTGACGAACATGGCAACACACAAAAGCAGTACCGGCCCAATATACGGCCCGAGAGGATGTTGAATACGCTTCACGACAAATGCCAACTTTCCAAGCCGGAACAAAGTTCAGAATAAGAGAGAATTGCTGCCAACACGTTAAATTTACAACCAAAACTTGCCAAAAAGAATATTTACACTGAAAGATATCGTTTAAATTTACGATGGAAATTCTCGAAACCTTGCGATGCCCCGGCTCATGGCGCGTTTTCAAGGCACAATCCTGATTCCGCAGCCTCCTGGCAGGCCGCGGAAAACCGGCAAAAGCATGCCTCCCGGGCAACGCGATTGTCCAATTGCCGCCGGCGCCGTATATGCTGACGGGAAACTGACCGCCTTATCGGACTTCAGGAGTACTTCATGGCAAACGATCACGAGGCCCGGCTCGAAAAGCTGGAGATTGATCTTGCCCACGCTCTCAACACGATCGACGATCTCAACAAGGTCGTTTTCGACCAGGGCAAGCAGATCGACCGGCTCAAGCATCGCCTCGCCAACATGACCGATCAGGTCGAGGAGCTGATGGAAAACGTCCTGCCAGGCCACCAGATCGAAAAGCCGCCGCATTACTGACGGGCCCGCAAGGGCCTTTCCCAGGCGAAGGCCGTTCGCCGGACCTTTTTACCGAAAACGGGATCAGGCTGTTTCGCTCTCCACGGCGGGCTGAACCGCAGCCAGCAGCAGGAGCACGACTACCGGCACGCCGAGCGCCCAGAACCCGGCATAATTCATCAGAAAACTGGCAAGAAGCCCCCCCACTGCGAAAGCGGAAAGGACCAGTGTCTGGTGCACGATCCTGGACCGGCTGTCCACGCGGGTTTCCGGATGCGAGAAATAGTCCGAGACCCCGAGAATGAGCTTCAGGGAATTGCCGGTCATCATGGTGGTCGGCACATGACGGTTGAGGATCGTCAGCATGATGACGTTCTGCAGCGCCATGGCGACCGTCGACAGACCGACGGCTGTGAGGGTCGCCGGGGAAAGCGGGCCGCCTGCTGCGGGATCCCCCAACCCGGCCACCACCATGAAGGCCGCCACGAGCACGGCTTCGAGCGCGAACAGATGGCCCACGGTGACCTTTTCCTCGCGAACCAGGCGCGTCACCGCAGTGAACCAGAAAAAGGTCGAGGCGAAGAACATGACGAGGACGAAGACCTTCAGCGCCGCGTTGTCAGCCTTGTGAAACACTTCCGTACACAGCACCACGAGCGTTCCGGTGATGAAGGCGGTGAAGGTGTGGAACAGGCCGAGGATGCAGACCACGTCCACGAAGCAGGCGCAAAAGGCGAGCAGGATCGGAACGAGCGGACGGTTGTGATGCAGGGCGGATGTGTCGAGCACTTCGAAAATTCCTTGCTTGCCGGTTCGCTGCCGGGACCTGAGAGCGCCCCGCAGGCCGCAACCAGTGCAGAAAGATTTGCCACGCAGACAACTGCTTGCCAAGAGCCGCCGGCCATGGCATAAGCGCGCCATCATCAAGAGAAGGGCTGGCGCCCTCGCCAACCTGCCTGACCGGGCAAGGTGGTTTCCGCAAGGGATGCGGCTGGTTTCCTCGAATGGGGACGATCGGCAACTAAGCGGTTCAATCTCATGCGCCAGTCCTCCTCGGGCAACCGATGGAGGATTTTTTGTCACAAGAGCTTTTTGCAGGACGCGCAGCCGGCCTGATCGACCCTTACCTGGCCGCAAGCGCCGGAATTGCCGACCCGGACATCTGGGAACAGGCGGCGGAAGATTGCGTGCTGGCACGGATCAAGTCGCTGCGCATCGTCGGCGGACTTCCCCGCCACAAACGGCTTCTGGATGCCGATGCGCGGGCGGAGCGCCTGCGCACCCTTCTGCATCTGTGGGCCAACGGCTGTACCTGCGCTGTCGACGAAGACCTCTTTGCCGACATCCTGAACAGGCGCCGCCAAGGCTAGATCGGCCGGCATCCAACCGAATTCGGCGGATTGCCCAAAGGCTGATCGAAATCAAGGTGTCAGGGCATCCTCATGCGCTCTCCCGAACGCACGATAATCCGGGCATCGGGCTATTTCGGCACCGGACGCGGCTTGCCGCTGTCGTCGACCGCCACCATCGTGAACACCGCCTCCGTCACCTTTTCGCGGTGGCCGTAGCGGTGGCGCAATGCGAACGCCTCCAGCTTGATTTCCATGGAAGACGTGCCGACGCGGATGACATCGGTGTAGACGCACAGAACGTCGCCCACATGGACCGGACGGATGAACTTCATCTTGTCGACGGCGATGGTGACCACGCGTCCCTGCGCCCTTTGTCCGGCGGCGATCCCGCCAGCCAGGTCCATCTGCGACAGCACCCAGCCGCCGAAGATATCGCCGGCGGCATTGGTGTCTGCCGGCATCGCCATGGTGCGCAGCGTCAGATCGCCGCTCGGATTTTCGTCGTTCACGCCTGAACCCCTCCATCTGATCTTCATGGAAGACTACCCGCAGGCGCGGCAATCACAAGAGCCAGCTTTCACATCACAAGCACAAGAATGACCATGATCCACAGCGGCAGTGGCGCGGCGATCCAGATCAGCAGGATGGGCAGGCCGCGTTGGAGCAGGTTCGAGCGGGACATTGTCGCTCTCCCTTATCTGAAAACAGGAATTTCGACGACGGTCAGCACGGCCAGGGCACACAGGCCAGTCATGAAGGCGAGCCTGGCGCTGCCGATGAGTGTGCGCCCGGTAATATCCATCTTCGGCCTCGGCATGCTCCGGCTGTCGAGATACATGGAGGTCAGCATGATCGAGAAGACAGTGAACCAGACCGCGACCAGGCCTTCGGCGACGAGAACGACTGTGCTCAGCATGATGCCCTCACCTCTTCCGTCGTCCTGGCGAGCTCCGTCGGCGGCATGGACCCGGCCAGGCCGAAGGTCGCGAGCCACAGGCTCTGGGCGATGCGTTCGGCAACGATGATGATTTCGTCCGCGAGATCGGGAACATGAAGCTCGCGGATGACCGGACGGAACACCTCCAGCCATTCGCCGTAGTCCGAGCTCACCAGCTCCTTCTGCTGCAGATGGGCCGGAACGGGCTTGCCCTTGTAGGCTCCGTTCTTGAGAAGAACGGACTGCCAGAAGCTTTCCATCTTCGACAGATGCTCGTCCCACCTCCCCTCAAGGCGGCGCCTGAAGATTTCCCCGAGGCGCGGATGTTCCCGGATGCAGCCGTAGAAAGTGTGCACCATGACCTGGATTGATTCCTCGCTGACGCTTTCATAGCGCCTGAGCCGGTCGCCTGTGCCGGCTCCTGAACGTGGGGCCTGGAGGCCTGTCTTCGGTACGGACTTGCGGGCTGGCATTGCCGCCTCCAAATATTCATTTAAGATGCATCTTTTAAATCTCATACCGCGACGCTAAAATCAACATCTAAGATGAATATTTAACAGGACCCAGCCATGCGCCTCAATCAGGCCAGCGATTTTGCCTTGAGAATCCTGATGGCAACCGGACAGTCGAACGAGCCGCAAACGGTCGGAAAGCTCACGGACCAGCTGGGGCTGGCACAGTCGCATGTGATGAAGATCGTCGCGCATCTGGCAAGGGGCGGTTACCTGGAAACCACGCGCGGGCGCGGCGGCGGCATCCGTCTGGCCCGGGCACCCGAAGCCATCAGGCTCGGCGACGTCGTCCGCCTGATGGAGCCGGATCTCGGCGTGGTCGCCTGCCTGAAGCCGGAACCGGCCATTTGCGCCTTCCTGCCCCGCTGCGCGCTGAAAGGGGCGATGGCCCGGGCATCCGAAGCTTTTCTCGACAGCCTCAACGGCGAAACCCTGGCCTCGATCCTGACAGGCACGCAGATGGCCGCATTGCCCGAAAAGACCGCCTAGACGCGAGCGAACCGCTTGTGTTCACTCAAATGCAAACCCAACCCGGCTTCATCCTTCGAGACGGACCTGACGGTCCTCCTCAGGATGAGGCCGAGGATTGAGAAGTGTCGGCGTATTCCTGGCCAGACAGAGCGTAAAGGACACGGCGTTAAAGCGTCGAGGCCTGTTCCAGGAACTCGACCTGCTCCAGGCAGTAATATCCGGAAATACGGCTGATCGTGCCGGCGCGTTTCCAGTCGTTCAGCACCCGGCTGACATTCTCGCGCGCGGCGCCCGCCATATTGGCAATGTCCGCCTGGCTGAGCTTGTAGTGGATCAGCACCCTGCCGTCGTCCAGCGTCTTGCCGAAGGTCTCGGAGAGCTGAAGCAGCGTTTGTGCAACGCGTCCCGGAAGCGGCAGGAAGGACCGGGCGGCCAGCACGTCGTTGGCGTGGCGCAGCCGCTTGCCCACGATCGACAGCATGTGGCGGTAGACCGCCGGATGCTCGTCGGCGAAGCGCTGGAACGCGGCCTTGTCGATGAAGGCGACCTGGGCCTCCTTCAGGGCGATGACCGTCGCCGAGCGCGGCCGGCCGTCCAGCAGGGCCAGCTCGCCGACCAGATCGCCCGGCCCCAGCACCGCCAGCAACTGTTCGTCGCCCTCCACCGACAGCAAGGACACCTTCAGAGAGCCTTCCAGCACGGCATAGCAGCCGTTTCCGGGATCGCCGTTTTCGAAAAGAATGGTGCCCGCGGGAACCTTCATCGACCGGGCAAGGCGGGACAGGCCAACCGCCAGCTCGGGGTCAAGTCCCTCCAGCGAAAAGCTGTTTTTCAAAAAGTCCTTAATTTCCGTCACGCCTACCCCCTGACGCCGTGCCCTGCCCACAAGAGCTTTTCCAACCTTGCCGGTATTATTCGCTCAAGTGCAATCCTGTGATGTCCATCACGTGCAATCAAGCAAAATATGCCTATATCTAGAGACATGGAAGCGGGGTTGCCCCTCCCCCCTTCCTGACCTCCACGAAAAACGGCTCTGTCCCCGCAGGGCCGTTTTTTCGTTGTTCAGTTCAAAAAAACGTCTTTCCGGTCGAGAGTCTGGAAGAAGCGGTCGCTTGCCAGAACCTCGTACTGGCACTCGCGGACGGCGATCTTCTTCCGGCTTTCGTCGCGGCGAAGCCGGTCGTCGGGCCTGCCCGGAATGGCGGCAACGAAACTGCCGTCGCTCATGCCGTCGAAATGGTTGTGCAGCAGCCGGTGCAGCTCTTCCCGATCGTTCGTCGTCGGCAGGGGCTTCGCCTTGGGCATGAGCTTGAGACCGCGGGATCTGGCAAGGCGTGCCAGCCGCATCGACTTGAGCCCCGGATCCACGGGAGAGACGACAAGGGGCGGCACCTTGAAATCCGAGCGTGCGACCGCCTTGAAGACGATACGGGCAAGGGACGTGCGTTCCAGAAGCCCCTCACGCACGGCCACGAAATCGGGCTCCCTGCGCATCAGCACGCTGTAGCGGGCGAGTTGGGCCATCGCTTCCTCCAGCAGCAGCTCGTCCGGCAGGAGCCGGAACATTGCCCGCCACTGGAGATTTTCCCGCGTGAGCATCCGCTCACCGTAGATTTCCTGCATGCGGGAACTGACGGGCGAGACCCGGTCGCCGCTGAAGGCGAGCGTCACACCAAACAGGGCTCTTTTGCCCACCTTTTCGGCGGTTTCCTGCAAGGGACGGAATTCCCTCGGCCACAGGTCGGTAGCCACGATCGCGCCAAGCGCGCTCAGGCGCCCCCGCTCCACGAGATCGCGCAGGGCTCTGTCAACCCCGAAGGCGAGACCGTAGTCCAAAGCTCCAAGAACAATTCGCTTCATGAAATCCCGAAGGCAGGCCGGTAATCAACAAGGAAACACAATACCTTCCCTGTGGCATTCTCCAAGGTTTTTCAAGCCTCTTCCTTAAAGTTGCCGGAAAAGTCATCCCGGTACCGTCAGGCCTCGCAAGCCGGCTCACCGGTAGCTGACGGGCTCCAAAACCTGTGCGGTCCGGTCCTGAACGCGGTAGACCACAAGCGTCTCAAGCGGCACGCCTTTCACCATGCGCTCAAGATCCGCCACCTTTTCGACATGCGCGAACATCTTCTTCAGATCCCCGGCCCTGTCGCGGCGCTTTTCGGTGATATAAAGACCCGGCTTTTCGAAGAGGGCCGCATCCGGTTCCGGCGCCATGATATAGCGAATGCGTTCGTTAAGCTGGACGACCGGCAACTTGTCCTTCATCAGGAAATCGAGCTGGGCGTTGAGGCCATAGCTGGAGGTCACGACGAAAGCCGCCCGGCCCGCGTCGGCAAGATCCTCGACCGCCGCGCCGATTTCCGGCCATCCGCGCAACTGGAATGTCGGGTCCTTGCGGGCGAAAGATCCGGTGAACGGCGTGACTGCGTGGACCTGCACCAGGACGGCAATCGCGAGGCCGAAAACGATGCCCGCTGCCGAAAACCGCCGCCAGAACGTCTTGCCGGGTTCCAGTTCGGCCACGAACACGGCCGCCATCATCGAGAAAGCCGGAAACAGCGGCGCCGGCCAGTTGCCCTGAACGCGGGCATGCAGCGAATGATAAAGGAGGTAGAGCAGAAACGGCAGAACCGAGAGCATCAGCAGGGACGCCGCCGCCTCCTTGCGGCGGAACCGGCCGAAGAGCGTGATGGCCCCCAGAAGGGCCGGAATGGCGATCAACGGATTGATCAGACCGATCGTCGCCCCCAGGAACTCGAAGATGTACTTGCTCGTGAACCCGCCGCCTCCGGCCCGGCCGAACTGCTTGGAAAAGCTCACCCACTCGTGGGCCTGGTTCCAGGAAAGGACCGGCAGGAAGCACACGAGCGCGATCAGGCCACCGGCCCAGAGCTGCCAGCACCGCCACCAGCGCCGCGCTTCCGGCACCCACAGGAGCCAGAGCACGATGCCCGCCCCCAGGAACAGAACGGAATATTTCGACAACAGGCCGCATCCGGCCATCAGGCCGACGGCCAGCCACCAGTAAGGGTTTTCCGACCGGATGAGTTCGGCAAGCGCCCAGAGGCTCAATCCCCAGAAGAGAACGGAGGGAGCGTCGGGCGTTGCCAGGATGCCGCCGATGCCGACAAGAAGACTGGCGTTCAGAAACAGCACCGACCAGGCGGCGGCCGGACGGCCGAAAAGCAGACCGGCGGTTCGCCAGATCGCAAGCGTTCCGACGATGCCCGACAGGACCACAAGCGCCCGCACCGCGAATACCGTGTCGCCGAACAGCGCCTGACCGGCGGCGATCCACCAGCCGATCATCGGCGGATGATCGTAATAGCTCAGTGCCGGGTGAAGCCCCCAGAGCCGGTAATAGGCTTCATCCTCGACAAAATGCGCTTCGCCCGCCGCGAAGAGCTTGACTGCCGTCAACAGGCCGACAATCAGGATCAACCCGCCCGGCCGCAGGAAAAGCGGCACGTCCTCGGTTTTCTTGAGAGTGGTCACGATGCCTCTTCAGGACTTCCGCCAGGTCAGCGCGGAGCTGGCCGCATAGTTCCAGACGGCACCCATTATCGCACCGGCCGTGCCGGCAAACCACCAGTAAGCCGGATCGGCATAGATCAGGTTGGCAACGCCGACATTCGCCAGCACGCCGACCGAACAGACCGCATAGAAGGTCAGAAGCCCGACCAGAACCCGCGCGCCATGCAACCGCCGGTCCCGGTAGGTCAGCTGGTTGTTGAGGAAGAAGTTCGACGTCATGGCGACAAAGGAGGCGGCGGTCTGCGCCAGGTTGAATTCCAGACCGCTCAGCAGGAAGATCCTGAGAGCGGCCAGATGAACGAACAGGCCGCTGGCGCCGACCAGACCGAACATCAGGAAACGGACCGAAATGACATCGCCGAAATATTTGGCGAGCAGCAGACCGAAATAATCGAGTGTCACCAGCGTATCGAGCTTGCTTTCGCCGTGCTGGCGCTCGCGGAAGGTGAAAGGCAGTTCCTTGATCTTCAAGGTGCCCTCGGAGCTGGAGACGAGGTCGAGGAGGATCTTGAACCCTTGCGGCGACAGTTTCGGCGCAATCGCTTCCGCCTTGTCGCGGCGGACCATGAAGAAGCCGCTCATCGGGTCGCTCAAGGTGACCTTCAGGAGTTTCTGGGCCAGGCCGTTGGCGATATTGGATCCCCAGGCCCGGATGGCGGAAAGTCCTTCGCCGACCGTTCCGCCCGCCACCTTGCGGCTGGCGACCACCAGATCGGTCTCACCGCCCTTGAGTTCGGCCAGCATCTTCGGCAGCAGCGTTTCGTCGTGCTGGAGATCGGCGTCCATGACCGCGACATACGGCGCCGAAGACGACAGGATACCCTCGACGCAGGCACCGGAAAGACCGCGCCGCCCGATGCGGCGGATCACGCGGATCCGGCTGTCGTTCCTTGCGATCTTGCGGGCGACTTCCGTGGTGCCGTCCGGCGAATTGTCATCGACGACGATCGCTTCCCAGGAAATGCCGGCAAGTGCCTCGTCCAGAAGGCCGACCAGGATCGGAATGTTGGCGGCTTCGTTGAAGCTCGGCAGGATGACGCTCAGCTCCGGTCCGGCCGCAGGCTGCGGATTTGCCTCAGCCATGGCACTGTCCTCCAAACCGATCTCAGCCATCTGCACCGCGCCGTCCATCTTCAATCCTTGTCCATATGACCGCTGGCATATCGGTCCTCCGGCTGCAAACACCGGTTTTCGCGCGGACCATAACCCGCAAGACGTTAATTGCAAGAAAAGACAAGGCTTGTTTCCGCACTCGCCGATGGCTGAAACCGGTCGCCGGCCTTATGCCTTCCCTGCGGCCCTTTTAACCGCAACTGTGATGCAAACAAGGCATTTCGTGCGCTTTTACGCGGACTTTGCCCCAAACCACGGTGTTGGAACGGGCGGCCGCACCGCCCACCTTGCTCTCGGGCCCTGTTTCGTCTAGGAAAACCGCAAACTGCCCCCTCCGGACGCGGCGCCTATTTCCGCTCGATCCGGCATGGAACTCGCCAGGACTTGAAAAGACTTCATGGCCCAAAAACCGAACAAACTGAAAGCCCGCCTGCCGCGCGGCTTCGTCGACCGGTCTGCCGCTGACATCCGCGCTACGGACGAGATGCTGACAAGGATCCGTGCGGTCTACGAGCGCTACGGCTTCGATCCGGTCGAAACCCCTGCCTTCGAATACACCGACTGCCTCGGCAAATTCCTGCCCGACACCGACCGGCCGAATGCCGGCGTCTTCTCCGTGCAGGACGACGACGAACAGTGGATGAGCCTGCGCTACGACCTGACGGCGCCGCTCGCCCGCCATGTCTCGGAATTGATCAACGAGATCCAGCTGCCCTACCGCACCTACCGGGCAGGCTGGGTGTTCCGCAACGAGAAGCCGGGACCCGGCCGCTTCCGTCAGTTCATGCAGTTCGACGCCGATACGGTCGGCGCGCCGGGCGTCCAGGCGGACGCGGAAATGTGCATGATGATGGCCGACACCATGGAAGCCCTCGGCATCGCCCGCGGCCAGTACGTGATCCGGGTTAACAACCGCAAGGTCCTGGATGGTCTAATGGAAGCCATCGACCTTGGTGGCGATGAAAATGCACAAACGCGCTTAACTGTACTGAGAGCTCTGGACAAGCTCGATAAGTTTGACTGGGATGAAATCGCTAAATTGCTGGGCGAAGGGCGCAAGGATGAAAGTGGTGACTTCACCGCCGGTGCCAACCTCACCAGCACCCAAGTAGACGTCGTCAAAGGGTATGTATTCGTTTCCGGTTACGGCACAGATTCGGCCGCCGAGCATTTCCTGAAATCCGGTGATATTGAAGGATTTATCGAAGGCGACGAGCAGGAATCATCCCCCGGTTCGGGGCTGTACTATTCTAATTTAGCCACGATAACCGGCCTCGAAGCAATTGTCGGGGAGACCACGAGCGGTCAGGCAGCACTTGCCGAACTTAGGAATCTGTTCAGAGTTTCTGCTTCGGGTGGATATGGGTCGAAGCGTATAAAATTTGACCCCTCTGTCGTTCGCGGCCTCGAATATTACACCGGCCCTGTCTATGAGGCTGAACTGCTGTTCGACGTCACCAACGAAAAGGGCGAAGTGGTCCAGTTCGGCTCCGTCGGCGGCGGCGGGCGGTATGACGGCCTCGTCAAGCGTTTCACCGGGCGCGACGTTCCGGCGACCGGCTTTTCCATCGGCGTCTCCCGCCTGATGACCGCCCTGAAGAACCTCGGTAAGCTGGGCACCGACGACGTGGTCGCGCCCGTGCTCGTTACCGTCATGGACGGCGACGTCGAGGCTCTTGGACGCTACCAGAAGATGGTGCAGGACCTCAGAAGCGCCGGCATTCGCGCCGAAATGTACCAGGGTAACTGGAAGAAATTCGGCAACCAGCTGAAATACGCCGACCGGCGCGGCTGTCCGATCGCCATCATCCAGGGTTCCGACGAGCGGGCCGCCGGGGAACTGCAGATCAAGGATCTCATAGAGGGCAAGCGCCTTTCCGAGGAGATCACCGACAACATCACCTGGCGCGAAAGTCGCCCGGCGCAGGTCACCGTCCAGGAGGCGGACCTGCTTGAGACGGTCCGCAGCATACTGGAAAGCCAGGCGGACGACCGCAGACGCGCAAGCGAAGCCTGACCGATGGCGAGGGATGTGAAATGAACGCGGCGGCACAGACAAACGGACTGGACCAGTCCAGGATCGACAAGGTTCTTGCGATGTTCAAGGCGGCCGGCCATGACCTGGTCAGCCCGCCGATCCTGCAGCCCGCCGACGTCTTTCTGGACCTGACCGGCGAGGACATCCGCCGCCGGCTGTTCCTGACCAGCGGCTCGGACGGCGTCGACCTGTGCCTCAGGCCTGATTTCACCATCCCCGTGTGCCGCCATCACCTGGCGCAGGACAAGGTCAGCCTGCCCGCCGCCTATTGCTACAATGGCCCCGTGTTCCGCCAGCGCGCCCAGGGTCTCGGCGAGATCCCGCAGCTTGGCGCGGAAAGCCTGGGGCGAACGGACACTGCCGAAGCGGACGCGGACCTGCTTGCCCTGTCCGTCAAGGCACTTGAGACTTTCGGGCTTGAAGACAGCCTCATCCGTATCGGCGACGAGACGCTGTTCGCCGCCGTTCTCGAAGGCCTTGACCTTCCGGCCGTCTGGCGCCGCCGCCTGCGCGATCTTTTCGGCGAGACCGACAGGCTCTCGGCCGCCATCGCCCGCATGGCCGGCGGCTCCGCGTCCGACGACGACAGCCGCGACGTTCGCCTCGGCTTCCTGTCCGCCCTGGAAGGGGCTGATCCGGAAGCCGCGCATGCGGTCGTCGAGGACCTTCTGTCGATCGCCGGCATTTCGGCTGTCGGCGGACGCACGCCGAGCGAGATTGCCGACCGCTTCCTGGAACAGGCCGCGCTCGCAAGCGGTGCGCGCGGTCACGACAAGGCAGCCGAGACGCTGAACGCCTACCTGTCGCTGAAAGCGGATGGCGCCAGCGCTACCGGAGCCCTGCGTGATTTTGCCAAGGAGTACGGTCTTGGCCTCGACACGCCGCTGGCGGCCTTCGAACGGCGCCTTGCCGCCCTCGACGCAAAAGGCATTGCGCCGTCCCGGCTGACCTTTGCCGCCGAATTCGGACGGCGGCTCGACTATTACTCCGGCTTCGTCTTCGAAATCCATGCCGCTTCCGCGGCGGTCGAGGGCCCGCTCGTCGGCGGCGGCCGCTACGACAAGCTGGTGACCCTTCTTGGTGCGGAACGGGACGTCCCGGCCATCGGTTTTTCCATGTGGCTCGACCGGATTGCCGCGAGCGTTGAGGGCTGACCCATGAGCAAACTGATCATCGCCATCCCGTCCAAGGGCCGCCTGCAGGAAAACACTCATGACTTCTTCGCCCGCGCGGGCCTGAAGGTGGTCCAGCCGGGTGGCGCGCGCAACTACCGAGGCGCCATCAAGGGTCTTACAGATGTGGAGATCGCCTTCCTTTCGGCGTCCGAGATCGCACGGGCCCTGTCCGACGGCAGCGTCCATTTCGGCATCACCGGCCTCGATCTGGTGCATGAGAACATCACCGATCCGCAGAACACCGTCCACATCGTCACGCCGCTCGGCTTCGGCCCGGCGGACGTGGTCGTAGCCGTGCCGAAGGCCTGGATCGACGTGGAAACCATGGCGGATCTCTCCGACGTTGCTTCCGACTTCCGCAACCGCCATGGCCGCCGCCTGCGCGTTGCCACCAAATATGTGAACCTGACCCGGTCCTTCTTCGCCGGACGCGGGATCGCCGATTACCGCATCGTGGAAAGCGCGGGCGCGACCGAAGGCGCCCCGGCCGCAGGCTCGGCCGAACTCATCGTCGACATCACCACCACCGGCTCCACGCTGCAGGCCAACGCCCTGAAGATCCTGGCCGACGGCGTGATGCTGAAAAGCCAGGCCAACCTTGTCGCCTCGCTCAGCGCCGACTGGTCCGAAACGGCGCTTGCCGCGGCCCGTGCGATCCTCGACCGGGTGGCGGCCGAAGAAGCCGCGCGCAACGTCAAGCTGGTGAAAGCCGTCGTCGACGACCGGACCCAGGCCCTGCGCGCCGTCAGCCAGGTCGGTGCGCTGCAGCGCTTTACCGACGTCGCCGACGAGCACCATGTCAGCGTGCTCTGCCCGAAGGACGCGGTCGCCGATTGCGCCCAGATCCTGATTTCGGAAGGCGCGGAAACGGTCACCGTGGAAACGCTCGACTATGTCTTCTCAAGGGAAAACCGCCTGTTCGCGCCTTTGAAGGAAAAGGTCGGCGGCTGAAGGATTTATCCGGGGCGCCTGCCCCGGCTCTTCGCCGATCCGGTCTGGGTGTCGCTGGCGCAAAACTCCCGTCAATGGGTGCTGACAATCCTTTCCTATCAGTCGTCATCCCGGCCAAGCGAAGCGCGAGCCGGGACCGGAGAGGCGAATGCCTTTGCATGTACTTCTCGCTCAAATCATCGGCCCGAGGCTCTCCGGTCCCGGATCTTCGCTACGCTTCGTCCGGGATGACGATTTCTGCGACTTGTCGTCAGTCGATACCTGCTTCAGGGAGAGGCAAAATCGCTGAAGAACAGCACTAGGCTTTCACCGGCCGTTTGAATTCCGTCCGCGCCTGTTCCACCTTTTCCCGGCAGCAGCAGCCTTCCAGGTGGTCGTTGACCATGCCCATCGACTGCATGAAGGCATAGACGGTGGTCGGGCCGACGAAACTCCAGCCGCGTTTCTTGAGATCCTTCGACAGCGCCGTGCTTTCTGAGGTCTTGCCGAGCGTTCTGGCCGTTGCGAAGTCGAGTGTCTCCGGCCGGGCCTCGGGCATGGGTTCGAAGGACCAGAAATAGGCTGCAAGCGAACCGAATTCCGCCTTCAGCTCGATGGCCCGCTGCGCGTTGTTGATGGTCGACTCGATCTTCCGGCGGTGGCGAACGATGCCGCTGTCCTGAAGGCAGCGTTCGATATCGGCTTCAGTGAACCTGGCAACCTTCTCGAATTCGAAATTGGCGAAGGCGGCACGGAAGGCATCACGCTTGCGCAGAATCGTCAGCCAGGACAAGCCCGACTGGAAACCTTCCAGGCAGATCTTTTCGAACAGACGCCGGTCCTCGTCGACCGGCCAGCCCCATTCGGTGTCGTGATAGCGCTGGTAGTCCTCCAGCCCGCCATGCCACCAGCAGCGGTTCAGGCCGTCGCCGCCGGTAAGCAGCCCGGTTTCCGGATCCCGTTCCGCCTTCGCGGATGTCGCAGTCTGTTCGGCCATGACTTCACCCAATATTCACTCTTTGTTCCCATCTGGTATCGTCCCGCAACCGACGGTGCAAGGAGAAATCGGCCCCTGAAAGACAAAACCCGGCACAAGGCCGGGTTCTTCAACGGGTGGAAATGGGTGATCAGGCGAACAGGGCGTCTATATCGTCCTGGGTGGCGACATCGACGTCGCTTTCCAGAGCCGGGCCGTTCAGAAGGGCCGCGTCGCCCTCCTTCAGCGCCTTCTGCTCGACCTCGATATCCTTGAAGCTCTCGATCCCGCCCCAGATATCCATCATCTGGATGATCCGGTCCTCGACGAACCTGAGGGTGGAGACAACCTTGGTGATGCGCTGGCCGGTCAGGTCCTGGAAGTTGCAGGCCTCGAAGATCTGAATGACCTTCTCCTGGATGTCGCCGGTCAGCTCGGCATCTTCCGGTTTGATCCGCGCGGACAGCGTGTTGGCGGTCTCGTCGATGAATTCCGCCGCGGCCAGAATGGATTCGGTGGCGCCCTCGGTTCCGATCACGACCGCGTCCAGCTCGTTGGTCACTCGGGACATTTCCTCGCCATTGGCCCCGGTCGTGTGATGAAGCGTCGCGATTTCGCGCTTTGTCTGGGCGATCGCCTCGTAGATCGCATCCAGTTCGACCTTCAGCTTGGCGGCTTCCGACAGTTCCTTTCGGAATTCCGCCATGAACTTCTCGCTGACGGCCTGCGGGTCCAGGCCGTTTTGCTGGGAGCCTGCACCATGGCGAAGCATGGACTTCAGGCCGGCGATTTCCGCCAGGACTTCCTGGTGGCGCCGCTCGCTCGCATAGGCCGGGTCTTCCGCCACCGCGGAATTCATGCGTATCAAACTTTCCGCTCGAAAAGATCTCTTCACCGCGGTCATGCCTACTCCCGTCCCCTAGCCCCTGCAGACCTGTTATTTCGCAATGGCGCCGGTTATAACGCGGGAAGTTTAAGGAATTGTTTTTTCACCGTTTGCCGAACCCCGCGGAAGGATTCTGTCTTTGGTAACAGTTTCTTGGCTTCCTTCTTGAACACCCATTGGCTATCCTTTGGAAAACAACCGACAAGCAACCGAGTGCAGGATCCCACCACCGCCTGCCGAAGCAGAAGGCTTCCGCCACCCATGCCGTTGCATTTGGCGTTCTGACTCATGCAAGCCATGCGCCTCTTCCTGATACTGGTCTCGCTTTCAGGATTGCTGCTTGTTTCTCCGGCACACGCCGGAAACGATTCCTTCTCGACGGAAGAACTTCTGTCGGGTTTCGAGAAAACCGTCTTCGGTCTGGAATACCGAAGCTGGAGCTGGCGGCCCTATCAGGTCAAGAAGTTCACCACGCCGGTTCTCTTTTACGTTCACAACCTGTCCTCGAAAGACCGGAAGCAGACCGTGCTCCGGTTCGTGAAGGAGATCGGCACGCGGATCGGCGGCCTCAAGACCGGGGTCGCTGAGTCCCTGGCCAGGGCAAATTTCGAAATTTACGTGGTCGACCGCGCGCAATATGCGAGCGTGGTCCGGAACGACGTCTACAAGAGCGAGAGGGCGAAGGTTCCCGGTCGCTGCCTTGTCCGCGTGGTCTCCGGACCCAACGGCATCAAGCGCTCCACCGCAGTCATCGTATCGGACGAGGGCGAATTCCTGTTCCGGCGCTGCCTGGTCGAGGAGACCCTGCAGGGGCTCGGCCCCATGAACGACGATTCATCGCTCACCCACTCGGTCTTTAACGATTCCTCCCGTCACAGCCGCTTTACGGTCTTCGACCAGATCATCCTGAACATGCTGTACGACCCGCGGATCAAGCCTGGCATGTCCCAGCAGCAGGCCAGGCCGCTTCTGCCTATGGTCGCCAGGGACGCCCGCAGGCGTGTGAATTAACCAACAACTTCCCGAAATCGCAAGACTTTCAAACTTTCCTTCCAGATATTCGGCCAGCGGCTCCCGGTGGTCAGGAATTCATTAAGGCTGTTCTTCAAGAAAGAACTAACCATAAGAAAGAATAGCTGAGATTCCGGCGTCCTGATTCACTTTTGGCTGAGCTGCTCTCCTTATCATCGTTGCCAATCCGTTAACCGGCGGCCTAAAATACCGTCGAACGTGGATGAAGACAGATTTATGAGTACGGCCATGTTCTTTATGCGTAAATTCTCTCCCGGGCTTCTGGGACTTGCCGGAGCCCTGTTCGTTTCTGCCGGTCTGACGGCGGTGCCTGCGACCGCCGGTCAGGTTGCACCTCCTCCCCTTGTTCTCAGCCCCAACCTCACGGAACCGTGGCTGCTGCAGTTGCAGCCCCGCGCAGGCAGGAACGTGCAGGTCCAGAGGGGTCAGGTGCGCCGTGCCAACTGGTGGTCCCAGCCGGTGCGCCAGCAGCCTCAACCCCAGGCCCAGGCGGCACAGTCCCGTCAGGTCGCGCCGCAGTTCCTGCCGACGGTCATCGCCTATGACGGCCCCCAGAAACCCGGCACGATCGTGATCGACACCAACGCCAAGTACCTCTACCTGGTGCAGAAGGACGGCACGGCCCGCCGCTACGGCGTCGGGGTCGGCAAACCCGGCTTCGAGTGGTCGGGAACCCACAAGATCACCCGCAAGGCGGAATGGCCGGACTGGCGCCCTCCAAAGGAAATGCTTCAGCGGCGCCCGGACCTGCCGACCTTCATGGCAGGTGGCCCCCAGAACCCGCTCGGAGCCCGGGCGCTCTATCTCGGCTCGACGCTCTACCGGATCCACGGCTCCAACCAGCCCTGGACCATCGGCCACGCCGTCTCCTCCGGCTGCATCCGCATGCGCAACGAGGACGTGATGGACCTTTATGAGCGTGTCGGCGTCGGCACCAAGGTGATCGTCATCTGACCCGGTTTTTTACGGTCCGGTTCGCCGGCCGGAAAATCCCACGGCTCGGAGCAGCCTTTGTCCCCCGGGATACAGGCTGCTCCTTTCGTTTGCCGCAAATGGGCTCGATGGACGCGCCATCGTGTCCGGTCCGATATCCCGCACTCCGGCCAAACGTTTTCCGTCAACGCAATCCGCAGCTTGCGTGCTTCCGGCTTTCCTTGCACCTTGTTGCAGGAAAGGGCCGATTCACCGCCCTCCCCGCACACCGGTCCAAGGCATGACACCTGACACCAAACTCTTTGCTGCCGGATCGGACGCAGCCTATTTCGTCAAAGCGGCGCTGGTCGGCCTCCTTGTCGGCAGCCTCGCGACCGGTTTTCACACCGGGATGGATTTCATCATCACTCACTATGCGGCGCTCCGGACCTCGCTCGGAGGGGGCACCCTCTCCTACGCGGTCTCCGTCGCCGTTTCGGCCATTTGCGTATGCGGCGCCTTCTTGCTGGTCCGGCGCGTCGCGCCGGAAGCGGCCGGCAGCGGTATCCAGGAGATCGAGGGCGCCATGGAGGACAAGCGTCCGCTCAACTGGGCGAGCGTGCTGGTGGCCAAGTTCTTCGGCGGCCTGCTCGCACTCGGCTCCGGCCTGGTTCTCGGGCGGGAAGGCCCGACCATACACATGGGTGCCATGACGGCGGAGGCGCTTTCGAGGTCCCACGGTATTTCCCCCGACGACCACAAGGGTTTGCTGGCGGCGGGAGCCGCGGCCGGCCTTGCGGCCGCCTTCAACGCACCGCTGGCGGCGATCCTTTTCATCGTGGAGGAAACCAGACGCCAGTTTCCGTTCGGCTACCGTACCTATATGGCCGTCATCATCGCCTCGCTTATCAGCGCCGCGCTCACCGAACAGCTCACCCATATCGGTCCGCCGCTGCTGATCGATGTCGGCTATGTTCCCGTATGGAGCTTCGCTCTGCTGGCAATGCTGGGGATCGTGCTCGGCGCGCTCGGCGTCTTTTTCAACTGGGCTCTGATCGCGGTCATGGACCTCTTCCAGAAAATCCCCGCGGGTCTCCGCTGGCTGCCCGCGCTGGCGATCGGCTGCGTGACGGGCGTTCTCTTGAACCTCTTCCCGGAAGCTACAGGCGGCGGCGAGAACCTGATCCATAACCTCGTCAGCCGGGAGTTCGGCGTTGTCGCCCTCGTGCTGCTCACGCTTCTGCGCCTTGGTGGCGTCCTGTTTTCCTACGCATCGGGCGTGCCGGGTGGCATCTTCGCCCCGATGCTTTCGATCGCAACCTGCGCGGGGCTCGCCTTCGGTGTTGCGTCCGCGGAAATCCTGCCGCTCGAAAACGACTTCCGGGCGGCCTGCGCGGTCGCGGCCATGGGCGGTTTCTTCGCCGCTTCCGTTCGCGCACCGCTCGTCGGCGTCGTGCTGGTGATGGAGCTGACCGGCGCCTATGCACTGATCATGCCGGTCCTGATCACCTGTACCACCGCTGCCCTCACCGCCCATCACTTTGGCGGACGCCCGATCTACGAACAGCTTCTGGAACGCACCCTGCGCCTTGCCGGCGAAACACCGGACGAGGAGCCGGACAGGACCCCGGTGCAACTCGGCACGCGCGAGAGTTGAGGTATACGCAAGACCGGGGAGATCGGCCTATTCTGCCGCTTCCCTCTTGCGCAGGACGGAAGAAACCGCCTCCGGTTCCGGGCCGCCATAGACCCAATCCAGCAGTTCCGCCGTGTGCAGGATCGGGATGTCCGTACCGAGGCCGATCTGGGTCATGCAGCCGATGTTGCCGGTGGCAACCAGATCCGGGCTTGTTTTCTCGATGTTTGCGACCTTGCGGTCGCGCAGGCGCCGGGCAATCTCCGGCTGGAGAATGTTGTAGGTTCCGGCCGACCCGCAGCAAAGATGTCCTTCCGGGACATCCTTGACGTTGAAGCCTGCGGCCTTCAGGAGATCTTTCGGCTGGCGCGTGATCTTCTGGCCATGCTGCATGGAACAGGCCGAATGATAGGCGACGGTGAGTTTCGGGATCACGACCGGCTCGCCGAGTTCCGCACCGGTCAGGAATTCGGTCACGTCCCTGGCGAGTGCAGAAACCCTGGCTGCCTTTTCGGCATAGGCAGGGTCGTCCTTCAGCATGAAACCATAGTCCTTGATGGTCGTGCCGCAGCCCGACGCGGTGATAAGGATCGCATCGAGCCCCTCGCCGTTGGCTTCGCGCAGCCACACGTCGACATTGCGGCGGGCGTTTTCAAGCGACGCCTTTTCCTTCCCCATGTGATGGACAAGCGCACCGCAGCAGACCTCGCCCTCAGGCAGAACGATCTCGTACCCCGCCCGTCGAAGCAGGCGGATGGTGGCATCGTTGATGCCCGGATTGAGGACCGGCTGGGCACAGCCGCTCAGGAGGGCAACGCGTCCTTTTCGGGCGGGAATCTCGGCTCTAAAGATGCCGGGCCCTTCATGCTGTCCGCGCGCAGGCGCCTTGACCGGCGCGAGCTCCAGCATTGCTCCCATCTTGGCAAGCGGGCCGCCAAGCGCCTTGAACACGCCGGCAAGGGGACGACCGAAAAAGGCGCCGACCAGCGCCAGCCGGAACCGCTTCGGATAAGGCAGGATTGCAGCCAGGACGGAGCGCATCAGCCGGTCGGCGAGCGGTCTCTTGTAGGTCTTTTCGATATGGATGCGGGCATGATCGACCAGGTGCATGTAATGCACCCCGGACGGACAGGTCGTCATGCATGCAAGGCACGACAGGCAGCGGTCGATATGCTTGACGATCTTCTCGTCTGCGGGCCGGTCGTTTTCCAGCATGTCCTTGATGAGATAGATCCGCCCGCGCGGACTGTCGAGCTCGTCGCCCAGCAGCGTGAAGGTCGGGCAGGTCGCCGTGCAGAAGCCGCAATGAACGCATTTGCGCAGGATCTTTTCAGACTCCGCGACATGTCTGTCCTTCAGTTGTTCCGCGGTAAAATTCGTCTGCATGCTACCTGACGCCCCACTGCCCGCCCGTTGCGGGTCCCATCCCGATTGGCTGCGGATCGTACGGGCTGGGTTTCGCCCGCACAAGGCGCCATCGGAACACTACTGTCTCATCGGGAAGAACCATCCGCTCTGCCCGATTCCCCTGTCTCTGCCGGATCACAACCCGCTGACCATGCGCCCCGGATTGAGAATGCCCTTCGGGTCGAACTGCTCCTTCAGACGACGCGACAAGGACGCCAGCGGAGCGGGTTGCGGCTGGAAGACCGCCGTGCCGGACCGTGCCGAGGAATCCGCCCGCACCAGGGTCGCATGACCGCCTCCCACATGGACGACGGCAGCCCGGATGTCCTGATCGTGCAGTCCGCCATCCGTGCAGGTCAGCCAGACAAGGCCGCCGCTCCAGTCGAAATAGGCACTGATTTCGGCTCTTTCCTTCAGGATCCGGACAAGCTCCGGTCCCGCGGTCGGGGCGACGGAAAGGCGCCAGACCGGGTGGTTGGTACCGGCGAAGGCCGTCACGTCCCGGATGTCCCTCCAGAGTACGATCGTGTCGGCTTCCTGAAGGCGGGACACGGGACCGAATTCCCCCAGTAGGGTCTGGAGGGTCTTGAAGCGGTAGTCCACCGACGTCTCGAAACCCTCCAGGCGCAGCACAGCCCGGCTTGCCCCGCCGTCGATATCCCCCGGCAGGTAGGCCGCGCCGGACACTTCGGCGGACGATCCCATGGCCGTGCACAGGGCCTTGATGCCATCCTCCGCATCCAGTCCGCTCAGCATGAAGGTGGCGGAGGTCTCCGGTTTCGGATTGACCTTAAGCGTAACCGTCGCGGCAACGGCCAGCGTGCCGTAGGAGCCGCACAGCGCGCGCGGAAGGTCATAGCCGGTGACGTTCTTGACCACTTTGCCGCCGGAATTGAAGATCTCGCCGCGCCCCGACACCGCCTCCATGCCGAGGACGTGGTCGCGCGCCGCGCCCGCCTTGATGCGACGCGGGCCGGAGAGGTTGGCCGCCAGCACGCCGCCGACCGTACCGCGCCCCGGTTCACCGCCGTAAAGCGGGCCGTAGTCCATCGGTTCGAAGGAAAGCTGCTGGCCGTTGTCGTCAACCAGCTTTTCGACCTCGGCAATCGGTGTGCCCGCCCTGACTGTCAGGATGAGTTCGGCGGGCTCGTAGCTTTCGACCCCCGTCAGGCCGGACAGGTCGAG
This sequence comes from Roseibium sp., assembly GCA_050289605.1. GTDB lineage: Bacteria > Pseudomonadota > Alphaproteobacteria > Rhizobiales > Stappiaceae > Roseibium. The sequence goes on from JBNKGB010000016.1 coordinate 46,514, forward strand.
CACATGCGCCGCCTGCACCGGACGGCCGAGGTTCCGCTTGGATCCATGTCCGACGATTTCCAGCGGCTGCTCCTCGGCCGCCGCCCATCTGACCGCTTCCTCGAGCTGTCGCGTGTCCAGCGGTTTCAGTGTCGTATCCATCTGGATCTCCTCAGAACCGCGGAATATCGGGAAAGGGAAGCTTGCCCTTGTGCACGTGCATCTTGCCGAGTTCCGCACAGCGGTGCAGCACGGGGAACACCTTGCCCGGGTTGAGAAGGTGCTTGTCGTCGAAGGCACACTTCACCCGCTGTTGCTGCTTCAGGTCCGCTTCGGAGAACATGTCGGTCATCAGGTCGCGTTTTTCGATGCCGACGCCATGCTCGCCCGTCAGGACGCCGCCGACTTCCACGCAAAGGCGCAGGATATCGGCGCCGAATGCCTCGGCAGCATCAAGTTCTCCAGGCTTGTTGGCATCATAGAGGATCAGCGGATGGAGATTGCCGTCGCCCGCGTGAAAGACGTTGGCAACGCCCAGTCCATGCTTTTCCGACAGCTCCCGCATCTTCGCCAGCACCCTCGGCAATTCCCGCCGCGGGATGGTTCCGTCCATGCACAGGTAGTCCGGCGAAATCCGCCCGACGGCGGGGAACGCTGCCTTGCGTCCGGCCCAGAAGGTCATCCGCTCCTCTTCGCTCTCCGAGGTCCGCAAGTGGCTGGCGCCATTTGCCTTTGCGATTTCTTCAACCCGCTTGATCAGGAAATCCACCTCGCCTTCCGGTCCGTCCAGTTCGACGATCAGGAGCGCCTCCACGTCGAGTGGATAGCCGGCATGGACGAAGTCTTCCGCCGCGTGGATCGCCGGCTTGTCCATCATTTCCATACCCCCCGGAATGATGCCCGCCGCAATGATCTCGGCAACGCAGCGCCCGCCGTCCTCGCTGGTGGGAAAGCCGATCAGCAGCGCCCTTGCGGTTTCCGGCGATTGCAGGATACGGACCGTGACCTCGGTGACGACGCCGAGCAGGCCTTCCGACCCGGTCATCAACGCCAGCAGATCGTAGCCTTCGCTGTCCAGGTGCTTGCCGCCGAGACGGATGACGTCGCCGTTGATCAGCACCATTTCCAGGCCGAGGACGTTGTTGGTGGTCAATCCGTACTTCAGGCAGTGCACGCCGCCGGAGTTTTCGGCGATGTTACCGCCGATGGAACAGGCGATCTGGGACGACGGGTCCGGCGCGTAGTAGAATCCCTCGTGCTCGACCGCGCGCGTGATGCCAAGGTTGGTCACCCCCGGCTGAACGACCACGGCCCGGTTTTCGAAGTCGATGTCGAGAACCCGGTTGAACTTCATCATCGACAGCAGCACCCCGTCCTGCAGTGGCAGGGCTCCGCCGGAAAGCGAGGTTCCCGCGCCGCGCGGCACCACCTTGACGTTGTTGTCGTGGCAGTATTTCAGCACCCTGGAGACCTGCTCGACCGTTTCCGGCAGAACCACGATCAGCGGCATTTGCCGGTAGGCTGTCAGCGCATCGGTTTCATAGGCCCGCATTTCGCGCTCGTCATGTATGACCCCTTCGCCGGGAACGATCGCCTGCAGAGCGCTCAGGATTTCCTGGCGGCGGGCGAGCACGTCCTTGTCCGGAGCAGGCATGGCGATCGCTGTCACGAGGCTTTCCTTTCAAATGTTCGAAAATTGGTCCACACAGATTGCCCTTGCGGGTCGCAAGCTGATAGGCCGTCCTAAAGCATCGGCTTTCTCTTAGTTTGGCAAGTATCGCAGCCGGGGAAACCGTTCGGAAAATAATAATTGTGTTTCTGAGAGATTGAAAATGAGCAATCTGACAGACATGGAAATTTTCGCCCGCGTGGTGAGTGCGGGCAGCATGTCTGCGGCGGGTCGTGAAATGAACCTGTCGCCCGCAGTGGTATCCAAACGCATCCGCAGGCTCGAGGAACGGCTTGGGACACGCCTCCTGCAACGCACGACCCGCCAGATTGCGATGACCGAGGCCGGACACGGTTTCTACGAACGGGTCATTGCCATCCTGGCGTCCGTCGAAGAGGCGGAAACATTCGTGTCCCGCGGGTCCGCAAGGGCACAGGGCAACCTGAAGGTCGCGGTGCCGACCTCCTTCGGCCGACTGCACGTCGCACCGCATCTGGCCAGGTTCCTGACGGAAAATCCCGATATCTCGATCAATCTCGATCTGTCCGACGATTTCGTCGACATCGTCGGGGACGGCTACGATCTGGCGATTCGTATCGCGGAACTCTCGGATTCCAGTCTTGTGGCCCGCCGCCTCGCTCCCATCTACAGGGTTCTTTGCGCAAGCCCGGAGTATCTGGAACGCCGCGGCGAACCTCGCGACATAGAGGATCTCGTCGCCAATCACGTGACCATCGCCGCGGCAAATCAGGATCCCTGGCGCCTGGCAGGTCCGCGGGGAACTGAAATTGTCCGGACGCAGTCTCCCGTCAAGACCAACTCCAACGAAGTTGTCCGGGCATGCGTTCTGTCCGGAGTGGGCATCGCGCTCCGCTCCACGTGGGACATCGGACCGGAACTGCATACGGGCAGACTGAAGATCCTGCTGCCGCAATACCGGGCGTCCAAGGATGTCGGCCTCTATGCCGTTTACCCGAGCCGCCAGTTCCTGCCGGCCAAGGTCCGGGTCTTCATCGATTTTCTGGCGGATCTCTACGGCCCCTCCCCCTACTGGGACGCGGGTCTTGAAACCTGGCTGCAGCCGCAGGCAGGCCTCCTGCAGAGTTCCTGACCTCTGCCCACCACCGGAAAAACGCAGGATTTTATGGCAGAGTGGACACATGCGACGGTCCGTCGCTTGCATCCTTGCCCGACATCGGGTTCTGTGGCGGCGGGTTTCAACACACTCGAAGCGAGGGAGAGACATATGCAGCGACTGCTGACGATCGCCGGAACGGTATTTCTGGCCATGACCATCCAGGCAAGCGCGGATGGCGACGCCGTCAAGGGTGAAAAAGTGTTCAAGAAATGCGCCGCCTGCCATGCGGTCGGCCCGGATGCGAAGAACAAGGTCGGCCCCGAGCTCAACGGCATCGTTGGCCGGAACTGGGGTGCGGTCGCTGACTACAAGTACTCCAGCGCCCTTCTGGAAGCGGGTGAAGGCAAGGTCTGGGACGAAGAAACGCTGATGGAATACCTGGAGAAGCCGAAGGACATGATCCCGAAGACCAAGATGGCCTTCGCCGGCCTCAAGAAAGACGACGACCGCGAAAACGTCATTGCCTATCTGGCCCAGTTCAACGAAGACGGCTCGACCAAGTAAGGTCCTTGCCGAACCTCTCAACGCGAAAGGCCGGGATTTTCCCGGCCTTTTTCATTCGTTGTCTTTCAAAAAGTCAGTGCTCACCGTGCTGCTGGCGGATGCGCTTGACGGTCCACCAGATCACCAGCACGACGACCGGCACCGAAAGGCCGGTCATCAGACCGGGGTCGGGCAGGTGCAGACCCGTACCCTTGGCCGCCTTTGCCAGGTAGGAAAACAGTCCCACCACGTAATAGCTCACCGCGGCGACCGACAGGCCCTCCACGGTCTGTTGCAGGCGGAGCTGCAATTGCGCGCGCCGGTTCATGGATTCCAGCAGCCCCCGGTTCTGCTCTTCCAGCTCGACATCGACGCGCGTGCGCAGGAGTGTGGTCGCCCTGGCGAGCTTTCGCGACAGCATCGCCTGCCGCTCCTCGATGGCCAGACAGGTTCGCATGGCGGGTGCCAGCCGGCGCGCCAGGAAAGACGACAGGGAAAGATCCCCGGGCGCCGGCTCCTCCCTGAGGGCCTCGAACCGCGCATGGACGATCTGGTCGTAGGCCCGGCTGGCTCCGAAGCGGAACGTACTTGCCGTGGCGCCCGCCTCCAGCGCCGCCGCAAGCGCGCTCAGCTTGTCCAGAAGCTCCTGGTTAGCGCCAAGAGCGGCCGAATTCTTCATCTCTTCCGTCAGCTCTGCCAGCTCGATCTCAAAGCGCCGGATTTCCGGCTGGAGGCGGGTCGCCTCGAACAGGCCGAGCATGGCCAGCGTGCGGTAGGTTTCCACCTCCAGAAGCCTCTGGACGACCGCACCGGACTGCACGTCGCTGAGGGAGCGGTTGCAGACCAGAAACCGGGTCATGCCGTCGCCGTCCTGCCGGAAGTCGGTCGCCACCATCGCCCCGCACTCTTCCAGGTTAGAGACGGTCAGGCTGCTTTCATCGAACTGGCGGCGCCACTCTATGGCGTCGTTGCCGCCCCTGAGCTCAAGACGCACGGCAACCAGCAGGTCGCCCGGTGCGCGAAACGCCGCGCCGAAGGGATGCTTGACCGGAACCTGACCGAAAATGGTCTGCTCATGCGCGGCCCCGTCCCAGGTGTAGGTGGTGAATTCGGCATGCTGCTCCCAGCTCAGCGTGCCGCCGCCGAAGGGAACCGTGTGGTGCCTCGCCCCGGCCGCCGGGCCGTGTCCGCCTCGCGAGATGCAAAATTCCGAAAGCCAAGCATGGTCTCTTGCCGCTTCCTCGGCATTGGTCAGGAAGGCGTAGTGGAGCACGGTCCTGGGGGCACCGATCGGACGAAAGGGGCGGGCATGAACCTCGCCCAGAACGCGGTCCCGCAAGGGCGATGCCCGGAAGGAGGGAAAGGACGACCCGTTTTCTGAACCCTGTTCCAAAATGCCGATCCCGATGCTGCTTGTTATACGGCGAGCGCCGTCCAACGCGGCCCTTCACCTGTTTTGCTCACAATGCCCATAAGGAAGGGCAGAAACCAACAGCCATTTTCGTCACATCCCTTGTTTGCCGGGCCGAGCGGCATTTCCGCAACAAGAATTGGATAAAAAAGTTGACCAATTTTGATTTTGGCCTTATTTTCCGTCGCAATCAAAGGGAAGCGGACGACATGTTTCAGCCAGTCGACCATCAGAAGACAGCAAATGCCGTGGTGGAGCAGATCGAGGATCTGATCCTGAAGGGCGTCTTGCACTCCGGCGACAAATTGCCCGCGGAGCGTGATCTGGCAGACCGGCTGAAGGTGTCCAGGCCCGTCCTGCGGGATGCACTCAAGATCCTGGAGGAGCGGGAGTTGATCGAGGCACGCCGGGGCGGCGGCACCTACGTCGCCGATCTGATCGGCCCGATCTTCTCCGAAACGGTGGTGCAGCTCATTGCCCGCCATCCTTCGGCGGTCAGCGACTATTTCGAATTCCGGCGCGGAATCGAGGGACAGGCCGCTGCCCAGGCGGCGATGCGCGCAGCCCCCTCCGACCTCGCGCGGCTCGAGGAAATCATCAACCAGATGCAACTGGCCCACGAGGCGGAAGACCGCCATGCGGAAAGCCGGCTCGACGTCGCGTTTCACCACGCGGTCGGCGAAGCGGCCCACAACGTGGTCATGCTGCACACCTTGCGGTCCTGCTACCGACTGCTGGAAAACGGCGTCTTCTACAACCGCGGCCGGCTCTACCATCATCCGACGGCCCGGAGCGAACTGCTGCTGCAGCACAAGGCGATCGCCGATGCCATCCACGCAGGCGATCCGGTGACCGCACGGCGAACATCCGAAGAACATATCGACTATGTGCGCGGCACCCTTGCCGAAGCGGAAGAACTGGACCGGCGCGAACAGCTGGCCGGTCTTCGGCGAACCAAGCCGCCCGCAACTCCGGCTCGATCCTGAGCCTCTGAATTCCAGGAGAACCTCCATGACTGTAGTGACCGATATCGCGGATTTGCAGGCCCTGGCGAAACGCCGGGTGCCGAAGATGTTCTACGAATATGCCGACACCGGCTCCTGGACGCAGAGCACCTATCGGGACAACGAAGCGGCACTCAAGCGTCAGAAGCTGCGCCAGCGGGTTGCCCGCAACATCGACAACCGCTCGCTCAGGACGACGATGGTCGGCCAGGATGTCGCAATGCCGGTCGCGCTGGCCCCGGTCGGCCTGACCGGCATGCAGCACGCCGACGGCGAAATTCTCGCGGCACAGGCCGCCGAGGAATTCGGCGTTCCCTTCACGCTGTCGACCATGAGCATCTGCTCCATCGAGGATGTCGCGGAAAACACGAAAAATCCCTTCTGGTTCCAGCTCTATGTGATGCGCGACCGGGGCTTTTCCGAGAGCCTGATGCAGCGGGCGACGGATGCCGGATGCTCGGCCCTGGTGCTAACGCTGGATCTTCAGGTTCTGGGACAGCGTCACCGGGACATCAAGAACGGACTGTCGACGCCGCCCAATCCCAAGCCCCACGTGCTGGTGGATCTGCTTTTCAAGCCGCGCTGGTGCCTGAACATGGCCCAGACAAAACGGCACCAGTTCGGCAACATTCACGGCCACGTTGCCGGCGTGTCGGACATGACCTCGCTGTCGGAATGGACGAACAGCCAGTTTGACCCGACCCTGGACTGGTCCTCGGTCGAATGGGTCAAGAAACACTGGAACCGCAAGCTCATTCTCAAGGGCATCAACGACGTGGAAGACGCGAAGATCGCCGCCGACATCGGTGCGGACGCGATCGTCGTCTCCAACCACGGCGGCCGTCAGCTCGACGGAGCTCTCGCCTCCTATGACATCCTGAAGGACATCGTCGACGCGGTCGGCGACAGGATCGAAGTGCATTTCGACGGTGGCATCCGCTCCGGACAGGACGTGTTCAAGGCGGTCGCGATGGGCGCGCACAGCACCTATATCGGCCGCGCCTTCGTCTACGGCCTCGGCGCCATGGGCAAGAAGGGTGTCACCAAGGTCCTGGAGATCATCCAGAAGGAAATGGACGTAACCATGGGCCTGTGCGGCGAGACCGACATTACCAAGGTCGGCCGGCACAATCTGGTTCTGTAAAACCGATCCCGGTCCGCATTCTTTGAAGCCGGCCGTCTCCTGAAACCGAAAAACGGCAGGGGACGGCCCGCACACTTCGGGCAACGGCTATTCGGGGACCGTTTCCCCCGACCCGCCGAATTCGGACGGAAAATCCTTCATTTTCGGCAGACCGTCCTTCATCGGCAGCACGGTTTCGGCGTAGTTGACGTGAATTCCCGGCCGGAATTCGAGGCTGGGAAGGATCGCGGCATAAACATCCACAAGACCGATGCCCGGATGACCGGCCATCACGTGTCCACCGCATTTCGCGCAGTATTTCCTGTCGCTGTTTTCGGTCTTGTTGTACTGGCGCAGATGCTCTTCGCCCCTTACCACCCGGACCTTGTCCGGTTCCCACAACGTGAAGGCATTGACCGGTCCGGCCGACCAGTGACGGCAGCTCCCGCAATGGCAATAGCCCATGCCCGCCGGCTCGCCGGTGACTTCGATTTCAACAGCTCCGCAGAAACACTGTCCCTTGTGGGTGACCGTCATCGCGTATCCTCCCGTTTTCATCGACAGGTCAGCATACCACAATGCCCCGCACGGGTCAGGGACGGGCAATGTCGGACGGGCTCAGTCCCAGCCGTGCCTTCATGCTTGCCGACATGTGGCTCTGGGAGGAAAAACCCGCTTCGAGGGCGATATCGGGCAAGGGCCTGGCCGTCGTCGCAATGAGCCGGCGGGCGCGCTGCAGCCTGCGGCTCACGATGTAGTCGTAGGGAGACTGGCCGCAGAAGGCCGAAAAGGCGCGGCTCAGGAAACTGGCGGACACCCCGATTTCCGCCGCGAGCGCCGCAACCGTGAGCCTGTCCTCCAGCCGGTCCTCGATCAGGTTGCAGATGCGGCGAAAGCGCCGCGTAGTCATCCATCGGGCCGCCTTGCCGGGACCACCCCTGCCGAAGGCGGTCGAACACAGTTTTCCGATCAGCGCCTCGGCTTCCAGTTCTGCCGGGGTCTCGCCGCTCAGGAGCCATATGCGAAGTGCCGCGGCCGCCGCGAGCGCCCCGGCGTTCTGAATATTGGTGCAATACCGGTCCGGTGGAACCCGCACCGCTCGCCCCGTCAGCAGAAGATATTCGCCGCCTGTCTCCGATCTCGAACGGACGTCGCAGCCGCGCGGGGTCAGCGCCAGGCTGTTGGGCAGTCGAAAATAGGCTTCGCTCCGGTCGGACCCGATTGCGTGATGTCCCGCCTGGGCGTCAAAGGCAAAGCCGAGACTGTCGTTTGCGGCGACGAATCCGACGTCGTATCCGGTGGCCGGCAGCAAGGTGAGTTTGTGCCCGGCGAAGGAGGCACTCAACGGCAGCGTTCCGGGCGGCTGGTGAGGACGAGCGTTCATGGGGGCAAAGTAAACGAGCCCTGCGGGCGCACAAGTCTCAAATGGTTCAGGATTTTGAAAGACCCGGAACGGATGCGGACTATAAGCAGATCATCGAACCAGCCCCGGGGCGGCCCGCGTCACCCGGTCGTCAGAGCGATTTGGAAAAGTCATGACACCTCTCTTCACACTGGCGGAGCTTGAAGCCGTCTTCCCGATCGTCCGGCGGCTCGTTCCGGAGACACCGGCCTATTCCTGGCCGCTTCTGAAGGAGCGGTTCGGCTTCGAGGTCGTCGTCAAGCACGAGAACCACACGCCGATCGGCGCCTTCAAGGCGCGCAGTTCGATCGTCTTCATTCAGAAGTACATCGAGGAAAACGGCCGCCCCACCGGCGTCGTCTCCGCGACGCGCGGCAACCACGGCCAGTCGATGGCCCTTGCCGCCCGCAGCCTGGGGCTGCCGGCGACGATCGTCGTGCCGGAGGGCAACGCGGAAGGCAAGAACCGGGCGATGAAGGCCTTCGGAGCTGAGCTCGTGGTGGACGGACGGGATTTCGACATCGCCAGGCGCACGGCGGAACGACTGGTGGCCGAGAGCGGCTACCTGATGGTGCCCTCCTTCCACAGGAACATTGTCATGGGGGTCGCGACCTATGCCCTCGAGTTCTTCCGGGCGCATCCCGATCTCGATGTGGTCTATGTCCCCGTAGGCATGGGATCGGGCGCCTGCGGCCTCATCACCGTACGCGACCTGCTCGGCCTCAAGACCGAGATCGTGCCGGTCGTGACCGAGAGGGCGCCCGCATACAAGCTCTCCGTGGAGGCGGGTGGCATCGTGACCACGGAAACCGCCAGGACCTTCGCGGACGGCATGGCGTGCCGGGAACCCGTCCAGGAAGCGCTTGACGTGCTGAGCGGGGGCGCCGCGTGCGTGCTCACGGTGAGCGAAAGTGAAGTCGCCGACGCGATCCGGATCCTTTATGCCGACACCCACAATGTCGCCGAAGGTGCCGGTGCGGCCGCCCTCGCCGCCATGCGCCAGGAAGCCTCCCGCCTGAAGGGCAGGAAGGCGGGCGTCATCCTGTCCGGCGGAAACCTCGACGAAGCGGCCCTGCAGGTGGTTCTGGCGGGCGGCACTCCCGAGGTCTGACCTCTGGATGATCCGATTGTCTAGAGCAGCGCGAGCCAGGCCCTTGCAAGCGCCGCGCCGATCGCGTCGGAGGTCGCCGCGTGACGGGACGCTTCCGCATCAAAGCGCTCGTGCCAGTCCGGACTATGGGCACGGATGTCACCGGCGAAGACCTCGGTCCAGGAGCGGGCATCTTCCAGTCCCGTTTCGAGATGGAACTGGAGCGCGTAGGTGGTCCGGCCCATGCGGAAGGCCTGAACGGGCGTCATGGCGCTTTCCGCCAGATGCACCGCGCCTTCCGGCAGGGTGACCGTATCGGTGTGCCAATGGAACTGGGGACCGCCGTCGCCAAGCGTCTTCAGCACCGGGTCCTGCCTGCCTTCTTCCGTCGGCACCACGACCTTCCAGCCGAATTCCACGGGCCGGCCCAGAATATTGCTGCCGCCGAAGGCCCGGGCGATGAGCTGCGATCCAAGGCAGATGCCGAGGATGGGCTTGTCTTCCTCGTGAAACGCGCGGATCAGGTCGCAAACGCCGGGGAGATGCGGGTAGTCTTCGTCTGCCAGGGCGTTTTGTGCTCCGCCCAGCACCACGAGCCCCTTGAAGCCGTTGGTTTCCTCCGGCAGCGCTTCGCCGAGATAGGCCCGAACAGCTTCCCAGGAAATACCGCCCTCCCGTGCCGCTTGTCCGAGCAGGCCAAGCCCCGTGTCCTGGTAGTTCTCGATCACGAGAAAACTCATGCTGCCTCCGCGCCTTGCGCCATTCCGATTGCGTCCTGACAGGCGAACTTACTCATCTGCCATTCTTATGAGAAGATCAAAAACAATCATTTGCCCTGAAGTGTTCCGGACGACAGATTAGGCTCGGTTTCTCCAGATGAAAGATCGCGTCATGAGCGTTGCCACGCCGTCCCTGAGCACACGGCCCTCAGGATTCAGCACCATGGATTACGGCCTCTACGCCGCCACGGTCCTCGCCTGGGGCTTCAGCTGGATCGCCATGAAAGGACAGGTGGCCAACGTCGCGCCGGAAGTGTCCGTATTCTGGCGTTTCGTCCTGGCGTCCTCGATCATGCTCGCCTGGGCGAAGGTCCGGGGGCATAACCTGTCGTTCCCGCTCAAGGATCACCTGCGCTTCGCCGGACTCGGTGTGCTGCTGTTTTCGACCAACTTCACGCTCTTCTACTACGGCGCTTCGCAGCTGCCCTCGGGTCTGTTGGCGGTGATCTTCTCAACCGCCTCCATCTTCAACCTGTTCCTGGGTCTGATCCTGTTCGGCCAACGCCCGAACATGCTTGCCCTGGCGGCCGGCCTTCTGGGGTTCGCAGGCATTGCCCTGATGTTCTGGCCGCAGCTTGCCGCAACCGGCTTCAACTCGAGTGCCGCCATCGGCCTTGCCATGTGCATCGGCGGCACGTTGTCCTTCTGCCTGGGCAACATGCTGTCGGCCGACACGCAAAGGCGCGGCATCAGTGTGACGCCGGCGACGGCCTGGGGCATGGTCTATGGAATGGTCTTTCTCGCTCTCGTGTCGGCTCTGCGCGGTCAGAGCTTCTCCGTTGAATGGTCCCTGCCTTATTTCGGCGGCCTGCTCTATCTGGCTGTTGTCGCCTCGGTGATCGCCTTTGCCTCCTATCTGACGCTTCTCGGCCGGATCGGATCGGCGCGGGCCGGTTATGCAACGGTGCTCTTCCCCGTCGTCGCGCTGACCCTGTCGACCATTTTCGAGAGCTACCAGTGGACGTCGCTGGCCGCCGCCGGCCTCGTCTGCGTTCTCGGCGGCAATCTCCTGATGCTGCGTGCCCGCTAGCAAGAAGCCACGCGACTGCCGGCAAAGACCGCGCGCCTCATGGCCTCGCGGTCTTTGTCTGCGAAATTTTCTTGAAGGGATTTCCGCCTATTCGGCAGCAACCTGAACGGCACCGCCGCCGACATTGCCGATGGCCGCGATGATGTGATTGCACAACTTGTCGTGCATGGCTTCGCGCGCCGCGTCGGACCTGAGCAGCGCGATATCGCAGAAGGGGAGCGAGGGAAAACCGTCCTTCTCGTCCAGAATGCGCATTCCGTCGCGGATGGCGCTTTCCGGAAAGACGGTGATCGCCAGTCCCGCCTGGACCGCCCCGACCAGCGCGGTGGCACTCGAGCTCGTATAGGAGACCCGGTACTGCCGTCCCGCCCGGTCCAGCGCTTCCATGGAAAGCCGGCGCCAGCAGCAGCTCGCAGGCCCAAGGGCCAGGCGGACGACTTCCTGGGTATGCGCGCAGTGCTGGCTGGACGTCACCCAGTAGAGCGGTTCGCGCCGGATGATCTCGCCGCGCCGATCCAGGGAGTCGCTCGACGTGGTGATCGCCACATCCAGCGCCCCGTCGCGGATGGCCTCGGCCAGCTTCAGGCTGCCCGAACATTCTACCAGGACCTCGATGGAAGGATTGAGCCGGTTGAATGCAGCCAGGACCTGCGGCAGCAGCCGGTCTGCATAATCGTCCGGCACGCCAAGCTTCACGTGGCCGACTTCCTTCTGGGTATTGAAGGCCGACAGGGTCTCGTCGTTGAGCAGGATCATGCGGCGCGCGAATTCCACCAGACGCAGGCCGTCCTCCGTCAAGCGGGACTGGCGCCCGTCCTTGATGAATATCGCCTGCCCGACGCGCTCTTCCAGGCGGCGCATCTGCATCGAAACGGCGGATTGGGTCTTGTGAACGGCTTCCCCGGCCTTGGTAAAGCTTCCCAGCTCGGCAATAGCCAGGAAGGTGCGCAACTGATCGATGTCTAATGCGTGATTCATGCGGGACCCTACTTATGAGCCGCGTATCAGCCGGGCGATTTGCATTGCGAATTGATTCAAGGACGATACATCACAATTGCTTACATATCAATCGGAAATTTATCGATAATTCCTCAGGTAATACTTAATAATAAAAGTAAAATCAGACACTTGCGAACATTCACACCTCATTCCGCGGCCTGCGGCACCGACAGGTTGTCCAGCGAAGAGAGAATGTGTTCCACAAGGGCGTCGGTCACCCTGGAGTTGTTGTGCCAGGATCGCAGGATGCCGATTTCACATTCGGGCAGGCGCGGAAAGCCGTCACTTTCCGTCAGAACGCGCATGCCGGGCCGAAGAGCGGATTCCGGCAGGACCGAAATGGCGAGGCCGGCAAGAACGGCCGCCCCGACAGCGGTCGAGTTCCAGCTCGAATACAGGAGCCTGTGTTCGCGCATCTGGTCGCTGAGAGCATTCATCGCGGCCTTGCGCCAATCGCAGGTCGCCCGCCCGAGGGCAAGCGGCAGCGGCGACTCGTTTTCCACGGCGTGGCGCGCGGAAGCGACCCAAAGCAAAGGCTCCCGGCGCACGACCTCCACGTTTTTCCGTCCCCGTTTCTGGACGTGGGTGATGATGGCCACGTCCAGCTCGCCTTCCGAGATCATGTCCGCAAGGTTGGGTGTCGGCGCGCAGACCACGCTCACCTCGGCCTTCGGATTGGATCTTGAAAATCGCGCGAGAATCTCGGGCAGGAAGCGGTCCGCATAATCGTCCGGCGTGCCGAGCCGGACGAGACCGGCAAGTTCCGTATCGTCGAAGGCGGCCAGCGTCTCGTCGTTCAGTTGGACCAGGCGGCGTGCATAATGCAGCAGGCGCTCGCCATGTTCCGTCAGGCGCGATTGCCGTCCAACACGAACAAAAAGCGGTTTTCCAATGCGCTCTTCCAGCCGTCGCATCTGCATGGAGACGGCCGACTGCGTCTTGTGAACATTGTCCGCCGCACGTGTGAAGCTGCCGCTTTCGGCAATGGCCACGAAGGTTCGAAGCTGATCCAGGTCGAGCATAAGCGCCTCAATTATAAGCAACGCTCATACTTATCATAGAAATCATTCAAACGGGAAATGTTTTAGAAACCTCCCTCCGGCGCTGATCCTGCGCTCGGCCGGTTTGCGAGACATCACGAGAAACGATGACTTCCATCAAAAACATTCGTTGGATTTATATTAGAGGACAGTCCATCTAGAGCATGTTCCACAAACAAGCAGGGCCACGACCGGCCGGAACAGGCTGCCGAAAATCCCTTCGGTCGCCCACAGGAGAAATTTGTCATGACACACACAGCAACCACCCCCTTCTTCGCTCTCTTTGGGCAGATGGCTGCCCGTGCATGGCGTGTACTTGCGAACCGCCGTCATTTTGCAGAGCTTCAGGACTGGTCCGACGAGCAACTCAATGACATCGGCCTCACCCGGAGCGACGTTCGACGTGCCCTGGCGCAACCGTTTTATACCGACCCGTCATCTCTGGTGACCGGTTCCGCAGCCTCGGGCAAGGCCCTGAATTTCAGCGCGGCCAATGCTCCTGTAAACCCGGTGTTTTCGATTGCCGGCGCTGCCGGAGCCAAGTGCGGGCAACTGGCCGCCTGATGTCACCCGTTGACGTGTTTGGCTGACCTCCCCTTTTTGCAGCCCCTGTCGGCATTGCCTTGCTGACGAAACTGACCCGCCGCCCCCGGCGGGTCTTTTTTATGAGCGGGCCGCCGTTTTGAGGGAGAAGCGCGATGCCGGCCTCGGGACCGGATGCCTCAGGACCGGTTGAAGTCCCGCGAGGCCTTTTCAAAAAAACTGTCGAAGGCCTTGAACTGGCTGGACTGGAAGTCCCGGCCGGCCGCCATCCAGCCGGCGACCATCTCGTCGAATTCCGAAGCTTCGCTCCCGCTCGCCTCCTCCTCCGGCGGCAGGTCTTCTTCCTCCACTTCCTCAGGTTCGACGGCTTCCTCGGGCTCGGCCTCACTGGTGACGATTTTTGCCGGTTGCAGGAAAGCTCCCCAGAAGGCCTGCATCGCGTTGGCATAGCCTTGCAGGTAGTCGACCGGCGTCGGCTGCGGCTTCGGCCGGCCGCGGGCGAAACCGCGCAGATACGCATCCAGAAGGTTGCGCGCCTCCCCATGGACGAAGGGCCGGGCGATCTGCCCGAGAGCCAGGGTGGCAGCGACTGGCATCATTTCGTGAATGGCTTCGCTTTGCAGGCCCGTCAGGCCGGAAATCTGGCCTGCCAGGGCCTTTTGCACCGCCTCGGGACCGAAGAACGGCATCAGGGCCGCCTGCGACGGGGGCTGGAAAAGACCGGAGAATGCGGCAAACGGATTTGAAGCGGCGGCGGCCTGCTGGGTGAGGTTGCCCGGGAATTCGGAAAAACCCGGAATGGTGCTGCCGAAATGCCGGAAGCCGTTGAGCGCCGCCGGCATGAGCTGTTCCATCACCCGGGTCAGGTCCGCGTTGGACCATCCGAACCGGTCGCGCACGTCCTGCGTCAGCGAAAAGATGTCGAAAGGGGGAGCCGCCGTATCGCCGCCAGTCATCACTTTGCTCCGGTCACCGTGCCAAGGCCTTGAGAAACAAGACCGATCACTGACACAGTGACCCTTTGCAGGCGTCAGGTCAATTGACACTGCAGCTTCGGATGCAGAAGCACACGCCAGCGTTGTTGCCAGCGCCCCTTGTCAATCAGTAGGCATATTCCTTGAAGACGTTGGAAATATCGCCGTTCCAGGATCCGTTGTAGCGCTGCAGCAGAACATCGGCAGGGCACATGCCCGAGGCAATGCCTTCCTCGATGGGGGCAAGATGGACGCGCTCGTCAAGATCGCCGTCGCTCAGCCGGTTGCGTCGCTTCAGGCCTTCCTGCGAGAGGGCAAGGACCTCCCTGGCGACATCGAGAACCGTGCCGTTCCGGAAAGGCGTCTGCAGGGCCGTTTTCGGCACGTCGCGGCGCAGGGCTGCCCGTTCTTCCCGGCTCCAGTCCTTGACGAGTTCCATCGCCTGGTCCAGGACGCCCTGATC
>JBNKGB010000017.1:0-61179 GCA_050289605.1 Roseibium sp.
CCGGAAAGCCCATCAAGTTCGTCGGTCTCGGCGAGAAAATGGAAGCGCTGGAGGAATTCCACCCCGAGCGTATCGCGGGTCGTATCCTCGGCATGGGCGACATCGTCTCGCTGGTCGAGAAAGCGGCAGAGACCATCGACGCGGAAAAAGCGCAAGCGATGGCGCAGCGCATGCAGAAGGGGCTGTTCGACCTGAACGATCTGTCAGAGCAGCTCAAGCAGATGCAGAATCTGGGCGGAATGGGTGGCATTCTCGGCCTGCTGCCCGGCATCGGCAAGATGAAAAAGCAGATCGAGGCCGCCAACATCGACGACAAGATGTTCAAGCGCCAGATCGCCATTATCCAGTCGATGACGCCGGAAGAGCGCAAGAAGCCGGACCTGATGAAGGCCAGCCGCAAGAAGCGCATCGCCGCCGGCTCCGGCATGGACGTTGCCGACGTCAACAAGCTGCTGAAGATGCACCGCCAGATGGCGGACATGATGAAGAAGATGGGCAAGGGCAAGGGCCTGCTCGGCAAGCTGATGGGCGGCATGGGCGGCGGCATGCCGGATGTCGATCCCAAGCAGCTCGAGGAAATGGCCAAGTCCGGCAAGCTGCCGGGCGGAATGGAATTGCCGAAGGGCCTGCCGGGAGGACTCGGCGGTCTTGGCGGCCTGGGCGGCGGACTTCCGGGAGGCATGGGTCTTCCCGGTCTCAGCGGTCCGAAACTCCCCGGCATGCCGGGACTGGGCAGGGGCAAGAAGAAATGAGCATGAGCGAAGCCGAAACCCTGTTGGGGCAAAGCAAGGCCGTGGAAGAGCTGAAGGCCCTCAGGGCCTCCATCGACAATATCGATGCAGCGCTCGTCCACATGCTCGCCGAACGGTTCAAGTGCACCCAGAAGGTGGGTGTCCTGAAAGCCACAAACGACCTGCCGCCGGCGGACCCGGCGCGGGAGAAAATTCAGATCGAGCGGCTGCGGCAGCTTGCCGCCGACGCCAATCTCGATCCTGACTTTGCCGAAAAGTTCCTGAATTTCATCGTTCGGGAAGTCATCCGGCACCACGAAGCCATTGCCGCGAAAGCCGGCAACTGAACAAACTGGAGAAACAAAATGGCTACGAAAATTCGCCTGGCACGCGGCGGTTCCAAGAAGCGCCCGTATTACCGCATCGTTGTTGCTGACATCCGCTCGCCGCGCGATGGCCGCTTCATCGAAAAGGTCGGATCCTACAACCCGATGCTGCCGAAGGATTCCGAAGATCGCGTCAAGCTCGACATCGAGCGCATCCAGCATTGGCTGGCCAACGGCGCGAAGCCGACCGACCGCGTTCACCGTTTCCTGGATGCTGCCGGCGTCCTGAAGCGCGAAGCCCGCAACAACCCGAAAAAGGCAGAGCTGGGCGCAAAGGCCAAGGAACGCCTGGAAGCCAAGCGTCAGGCTGAAGAAGAAGCAGCTGCTGCTGCCGCGGAAGCCGCCAACGAAGGCGCTTCCGAAGAAGCTGCTGCCGAATAAGCAGACAAGCCGCGCCGCACCGGATCTTTCGAGAGGAACGTTTCGACATGACGTCTTCTGACGAGCAGAAGGTTCTTCTGGCAAAGATCGGCGCGGCGCACGGCATTCGCGGGGAAGTGCGGGTCAAGCCCTTCGGCGACGACCCGTTGTCCTTCACCGACTACGGTGTGCTCACCACGAAAGACGGCAAACGGTCCTTCGAGGTGGACAAGGCGCGGGTGCAGAAGACGGTCGTGATCACCAGGTTCAAGGGCATCACCGACCGCAACCAGGCGGAAGAGCTGAACGGCCTCGAACTCTATGTCGACCGGGACCAGTTTCCCGAACCTGACGAAGACGAATTCTACTATTCCGACCTGAACGGCCTCACCGTGCTCGACCAGCACGGCGAGACGCTCGGCAAGATCATTGCCGTCCAGGATTTCGGTGCCGGCGATCTCCTCGAGATCCGGCCGAAGCGTGGCAGAACCTTCTACGTTCCCTTCACGAAGGAATTCGTGCCGGCCATCAGCCTGGACGAGGGACTGGTAACGGTGGATCTGCCGGAAAACTATTTCTCGGAAGAGAAACCGGATCCGTCGGAAGTTTCCCCGGAAAGATAGCGCGCCCGGACCGGCCGCAGGCCCATTTCCCGAAAATCGAGGTCTTCCGCCTTGTCGGCCAGAGCCTGTCTGGTTTCCGACCGGATCAGCGCGATCAGTGCCACGACAAAGGTGACGCCGATGCCATTGGCAACCGTGTCCTCAAGCGACATTTCGTGATAGGGAACAAAGCCTTGCGCGATTTCACCGGCAATTCCCATGCCAAAGGCGGCGACTGCCGATATACGCAGGCGGCAGCAGAAAAGCGCATGGATGGACAGCGTCAGCAAAGCGTAAAAGCCGATATGAATGACCTTGTCATAAGGGTGTCCGACGCCGGTGTTGAACACCAGGCCGGCCAGCACGCCGAAGGTCAGCAGTGAGGCGAGCGGCAACAGACGGCTCAGGGAAATGTCAAGACAATGCTGGTCTATCCGGTCCTGGACAAAGGCTGGAAGCTTGAAACGAATGACTGGGAACTTGACCATGGCGGCACACCCGATTGAAACGCTCTTGCCAGTTTGCGCCACGAGCCTTAATCAGAACTTTCATTCCGCCTATTAACCTGTTGATGACGCGGCCTTTCGAAGGCGTGGTAAACAGATGCTTAATGTGCGCCGGCCGGATCCGGCACCATGCGCCCATAGTTGAACCGACAGAGATGCCCATGGCCTTCAAGGCAACCATTCTGACGCTTTATCCGGACATGTTTCCGGGCCCGCTGGGACAGAGCCTGTCGGGGCGCGCGCTGGAAAAGGGCCTGTGGCAGCTTGAAACCAGCCAGATCCGGGATTTTGCCACGGACAAGCACAGGTCCGTGGACGACACGCCCGCCGGCGGCGGCGCCGGGATGGTGCTGCGGGCCGATGTGCTCGCCAGGGCCATAGACGCGGCCGCGCCTTCAGACGATCCGCGGCCGCGGCTGCTCATGAGCCCGCGCGGCCGGCCGTTTACCCAGGCACGCGCCCATGAGCTTGCCGAAGGACCCGGTGCCATCATCGTCTGCGGGCGCTTCGAGGGGGTCGACCAGCGGGTGATCGACACGCGCGGGCTGGAGGAAGTCTGTATCGGCGACTACATCCTCTCCGGCGGCGAGATCGGCGCGATCACCATGCTCGACGCCATCGTCCGGCTCATTCCGGGCGTGATGGGCAATGTGGAAAGCGCGGAAGCCGAAAGCTTCGAGACCGGCCTCCTGGAATATCCGCATTACACCCGCCCGGCGGAGTTCGAGGGCCTGAAGATCCCGGAGGTGCTGACGTCGGGCAATCACAAGAAGATCCACGAATGGCGCATGTCCGAGGCCGAACGTCTCACCCGCGAACGCCGCCCGGATCTGTGGGACGCCTATATGGCGGACGAGGATGACGTGGATTGAGGTTTCGCCACCTCAAAGGGCGGACACTTTCAAGGAATTTTGGTACTGCGAAGTACTGCACCTTCTGCCTCATCCTGAGGAAGCGCGAAGCGCTGTCTCGAAGGATATGCAACTTGTTCAGCGCAAGAGGCCCATCCTTCGAGAGGTCCTCCTCAGGATGAGGTCAAGGATGGATTTCAGGCGTTCAAGGACGTCCCGAAAAATGCAATGAGACGTTTCGCTTTCAATCAATCCCGCCGTTGCCTTCGCTCAGGCGTGCCAGGATCTGCGTGCCGCGGCGGATGATGTCGGACTGGGACCTGGACCCGGTTTTCGAGGTTGCGCTGGCCAGGTGGTTGCGGCCGGTGTGGTAGGAGATCCCGATCGCTTCGGAGGCTTCCTTGAGGGACGCGCCGAGAATGAGCTGCTGGATCAGCTCGCTTTCCCGCTGGCTGAGACCCAGCGTGCTGGCAAGAAGCGTTTCGGCCCGTCCGGGCGCCTCTTCGGGGTCGAAGATCGTGACGAGCAGTGGCAGCGACGGCGCGATGAAGGGCGCAAGACCTGGATGCACCTCGTCCTTGTGCTGGACCGGTACCACGAACATGAACGGATTGGTCGCCCTGTTGCGCGTGAGCAGGAGCGGTCCGGCAGGACGCGCGCGCCTGTGGGCGTTGGACAAGGCATCACGCAGGACGTCCTGCGTGAAGCTGTTGCGCGCGGAGAGCCGGACAGCCTTGTCGATAAAAAGATTTTCCGCCCTTCGAAACAGGCGTTCGGCCCGGGCGTTCATGTGCAGCATCTTGCCGTTCGGTTCGACGATACAGGCGGCCGTCGGGATCTGGTCGAGCCAGAAATCGGGATAGGTCAGCCGGATTTCCCTTTTGGCGACTTCCAGAAGCAGGCCGAAGGCTCCCTGCAGATGAGGCCTTAAATATCTGAAAAGACTAAGGACATGATCCTCTTCACTCCGGCCCATTGCCTTTGGCAGGTTTGCTGCGACAAAGGCGGAATCATCGCCGTTTCGATGCAGGATGATGCCCATGGCGCGGTTTATCTCGCCGTGGGATTTCAGAAACTCGTCGTAAAAGTCCAGCTTCTCCACCTCCTCCGGGGCGATGAAGTCGGAGGTCAGGGCGACGTCCGACATGTTGCATTTCAGGGCCAGCGGAGGAAACGGATTGGCGGACTGCGTGCGGGACAGCTGCTGCGCGATGTCACCGGTTCCGTGATTGAAGAACGCGCAGTCATAGAGCGAGTTTTCGTAGACGCACTGCGCCTGGTAGGAAATCGGCAGGTCCGGATAAGCCAGGGCCAGGTCGGACAGAACGCCGGTCAGCCCGCCGTCGAGCAAGGCAGAGCTGTAAAGCTTGTAAAGCAGACTGTCTTGGTTGGTCTCCAGGGTGGTCCTCCGGCAGTAGTATCGCGCTCACGGAATTCTACTAAGTTTTTAGGACTATATAGTTCATATGCACCAATGCCTATGGGGCAAACGACTTATTTCAAAAGAATTGAAAAAAGACGGACCTGCATCTACGTCAAATTCCGGTGGCGGCGCCTGTCAGGCCATCCGGCGGTTGACCGGTCCCGGTCGATGCGGGATGCCGGCACGGACAGACAGCCGGGCTCCCTGTCCTGGTGCTCGAGAGTTTCAAAAAGCGCATGACATTCCGCCGGATTTGCTGTATAGCCCGCCCGAACCGGAAGAACGCTGGATCTCCTCAATCAGGGACCTGCGTTGTTTGTGTTTCTCGGAAGTCCGAAAAACGCAAGGAAATCCGGTGGATATACGACATGGCCCAAAGTTGGTGAATTCGTTCTTGGCGTTTCACGTGAAGAGCGCACTGACCGCTTTGTAATTGAAAAGGGAAAAATGCCATGAATATCATCGAGCAGCTCAATGCTGAGGAAATGGCGAAAATCGAAGCGCAGCGCAAGCTTCCCGAATTTTCTCCCGGTGACACCGTTCGCGTCAACGTGAAGGTTACCGAAGGCAACCGCACCCGTACCCAGGCTTACGAAGGTGTCTGCATCGCCCGTTCCGGTGGCGGCATCAACGAGAGCTTCACGGTTCGCAAGATTTCTTACGGTGAAGGCGTCGAGCGCGTCTTCCCGGTCTACTCCCCGATGCTGGAAGGCGTGGAAGTCGTCCGCCGCGGTAAAGTCCGCCGTGCGAAGCTCTACTACCTGCGCGACCGCCGGGGCAAGTCCGCCCGTATCGTTGAAAACACCAATGCGCGCTCCAAGCGCCTCAACGAAGAAGCCCGCGCAGAAGCTGCCGCTGCAAAGGCCGCCAAGGCTGAAGCAAAGAGCGCTGAAGCAGCCGCCGCGGAAACCGCGGCCGAATAAGCCGATCCGGTTTGACAGTTTCGAAAAGGCGGTCCATTGGGCCGCCTTTTTGCTGTCCGGGCGACGCGAGGCCTGCCGCAGTCAATCTCAGTTGAATTCAGCTCAACTCGCGACGCTTGACCTTGAGGCGGAGCTGCGTCATTCACTAGCCAGCATTTTAGCATCATGCCCCCTTGCGATCTCGCGAACGCAGGGCCGGGTGCCGGAAACGGAGCGCCGGAAGAACCGCGCGCCGGCCGGCGGGAACGAGGAGAGAGCCATGGCCAAGGCACGGACGCTTTACGACAAGATCTGGGATGACCACCTGGTCGACATGCAGCCGGACGGAACCGGTCTGCTTTACATCGATCGTCACTTGGTGCACGAAGTCACCAGCCCGCAGGCTTTCGAAGGGCTGCGCATGGCCGGACGCAAGGTGCGCCAGCCGGAAAAGACGCTGGCAGTGGTCGATCACAACGTGCCGACGACCGACCGCCGTCACGGCATCGACGATCCGGAATCCGCGCTGCAGGTGGAGACGCTCGCCAAGAACGCCGCCGAATTCGGGATCGAATACTACTCCGAACTCGACATGCGCCAGGGTGTTGTGCACATCGTCGGACCTGAGCAGGGCTTCACCCTGCCGGGCATGACCATCGTTTGCGGCGACAGCCACACCTCCACGCACGGCGCCTTCGGCTCGCTGGCCCATGGTATCGGCACCTCCGAAGTGGAGCACGTCCTGGCCACCCAGACGCTGATCCAGAAGAAAGCCAAGAACATGCTGGTGAAGGTCGACGGCCAGATCCCGGCCGGCGTCACCGCCAAGGACATCGTTCTGGCGATCATCGGCAAGATCGGCACCGCCGGCGGCACCGGCTACGTCATCGAATATGCCGGCGAAGCCATCCGCTCGCTGTCTATGGAAGGCCGCATGACGGTCTGCAACATGTCTATCGAAGCTGGCGCACGCGCTGGCCTGATCGCGCCGGACGAAGTGACTTTCGACTACATCAACGGCCGTCCGAAAGCCCCGAAGGGCGAAGCCTGGGATATGGCGCTCGGCTACTGGAAGACGCTTCACACGGACGAAGGCGCCTATTTCGACAAGGTCGTCGAGCTGGATGCCGCCAACCTGCCGCCGATCGTCTCCTGGGGCTCGTCTCCCGAAGACGTCGTCTCGGTGGAAGGCGTGGTGCCGAATCCGGATGAGATCGAGGACGAAAACCGCCGCCAGTCCAAGAAGCGTGCCCTGGAATACATGGGCCTTGAACCGGGCACCAGGATCACCGACATCAAGATCGACCGGGCCTTCATCGGCTCCTGCACCAACGGCCGCATCGAGGATCTCCGGGCCGCTGCTGCCGTCATCGGCAACCACAAGGTTGCTGCCCATGTCAGTGCGATGGTGGTTCCGGGCTCCGGCCTGGTGAAGGAACAGGCCGAGGAAGAAGGACTCGACGTGATCTTCAAGGAAGCGGGCTTCGAATGGCGCGAGCCGGGTTGCTCTATGTGCCTTGCCATGAACGCGGACAAGCTGAAGCCGGGCGAGCGTTGCGCCTCGACTTCCAACCGGAATTTCGAGGGCCGCCAGGGCCACAAGGGCCGCACCCATCTGGTTTCCCCGGCCATGGCAGCGGCAGCCGCGATTGCCGGCCACTTCGTCGACATCCGGGAGTGGATCGCAAATTGATTCGGGTCGACTCCCGAAAAAATCAAGGGCGCCCACGGGCGCCCTTTTTTTGTGATCGGCCCCCTGTTGTCGATTTGACGCAGGCCGGCCGGGCATTGGTTAAATGATTCATAGGCTTAAGAAAAATCCGTTGCCCGGGACCACCTTTCAACAACCGGCAAAGGAAATGAAATTGCCGGGCTTCACAAGACTGTCACCTCGGCACTACAATACTCCGGTCACAAAAGGGCATGTTCCGCTGTCCGATTGACCGGGCAAAGGACTGTCCGATGGGATCAGTTTTCCCTTCGGCTGGCACCTGAACGCGGGAAATTGATCGCACTTTGGTTGTTGGAACCGCGTAAAGGCGTTCTTATGGACGCTTATGGTTCTAGGCAGAAGGAGCGGAAGGTGACGATAGCGGTTTCGCCGGGCGCCCATCCGGCGTTGGTGCTCAATGCGGACTACCGGCCCTTGAGCTACTACCCCTTGTCTCTGTGGTCGTGGCAGGACACTGTCAAGGCGGTGTTTCTTGATCGGGTGAACATTGTTGCGGAATACGACGCGGCGGTTCGAAGTCCGAGCTTCGAATTCCGATTACCCAGCGTCGTCTCGCTCAAGACCTTCGTCAAACCAAGCCGATATCCAGCATTCACCCGCTTCAACGTCTTTCTTCGTGACAAGTTCCAGTGCCAGTATTGCGGCTCCAGAGAAGAACTGACATTTGACCATCTCGTCCCGCGCTCCAAGGGTGGATTGACCACCTGGGACAATGTCATCACCGCCTGCTCCCCGTGCAACCTGCGCAAATCCAACAAGTCATGCAAGCAGCTGAACATGTGGCCAATGCACATGCCCTTCCAGCCGACCATCCAGGATCTGCATAACAACGGCCGCGGCTTTCCGCCCAACTATCTGCACGATAGCTGGCTCGATTTCCTGTACTGGGACACAGAGCTGGAGCCGTAAGGCCCGCACCAGGGACTGTTGCCTGCCGGAAGCTGTCCGCGAGTCCGCAAGGGCTTAATATCGCTTGTCTTTCCCGCAGATCCGGCACCCATCCGGCCGAGAGATGTTTCCAATACAACCTAACGTCACTTTTTTGATCCGGTCCGATTTCCGTACGGTAAGGATTTATAACGTTATTTCAATAAGTTAACGCTGCGTAATTCTCATGATTAAGAGAATGTGAACTTTTTGAGCGCAGCGTCTTCTCAACCATAAGAAGTAGTGTGTGATTGACAATGTTATCTATCAGACCGTGCATGGAGAGATTCCGTGCGGCGCGGCAGGGAGCTGTTTTGCCCGTGTTCGCGCTGATGGTGATCTTCCTTGTCGTTATCTTCGGTGCCGCGGCCGATGTGACCCGGACAGTGAGCGCGCGCGAAAAACTGTCCTATAGCCTCGACGCCGCGGCGCTCGCGCTCGCGTCCGAGCTCTCGACCTCCGTCCTGACGGACGCCCAGATCCTGGAAGTCCTGGAGGCCTCGTTCCGGGCGAACCTGGGCGGGGTCTCTTTCCTGCAGGAAGCCGTCGACAATCTTCAGTTCGAAGTCGACCGGGAAAACGGTCTCGTGACCGTCCGCTCCACGGCCACGCTCGACAACTACCTCATCGATCTGGGCGGCTACATGCAGAAGAGCTTCGGGCCGGAAGCCTTCGCCTTCTCCGCCAGCAGCCAGGTCACCTATTCCCGCTTCAAGGTAGAGCTGGCGCTCGTGGTGGACGTCACCGGCTCCATGTCGTGGAGCGACATGAGAACCCTGCGCGAGGCATCGACGGCGGCGGTCAACATCCTGCTACCCGACAACGTCGAGGAAGAGGATGCCAAGGTCCGGATTTCCCTTGTTCCTTACAGTCAGGGGGTCAATCTCGGCGCATATGCGAACAAGGTAAAGGGGGGAGAGTTCCACAGCGTCGGCGGCAACTGCGTCACCGAGCGCCAGGACTACGAGGACCATGAGGTCCAGTTCACCGATGCGGCCTACGACTATTACACCGATGCCAGTCCGCCGCCGCTCCAGACATTTTTCGGTGGTGGCAGCAACAATTGCTCGTCCACTTCGGAAATGGTTCCACTGACCAGGGACCGGGACGTGCTCCTTCCGGCCATCGAGGCCCTGACGGACACCGGGGGGACGGCCGGACAGACCGGTGTCGCCTGGGGCTGGTACAGCCTCTCGCCAAACTTCGCCAATGTCTGGCCGGAAGAAAGCGCGCCGGCCACCTATACCGACGGCGACACGCTCAAGTTCGCCATTGTCATGACCGACGGCAACAACAACCGCTACTACGACTATGTCGGGGAGAAGGAGGAATGCGGATGGTTCCGTTCGCACTGGTCCTGGCATTGGGAATGCAGGACGATTGCGGTCAACGGCTGGGATGAGCAGGACGAGGGTGAATTCTACAGCAACATTTCCTCCACCCGTTCCAGGGCGCTGTGCGAGGGCATGAAGGCAGCCGGCATCGAGGTCTTCGGTGTCTATTTCGGCACGAGCAACAGCTCGACCGGTGCAAAGAACATGCAGTCCTGTGCAAGCGAAGGAAACTATTATCAGGCGTCATCTTCCGGCGAACTCGTGAAGGCTTTCGCCAATATCGCCCGCAAGATCCAGTCGATTTATCTCTCGAAATAGCCCCTTTCGGCGAGGGAACGGGAAAATTTCATTAAAACTCAAATCAAATGCGCTGCGCCGGTAACCAAGATTAGCTTTTTGTGACAGGGGCTTAGAGGAAAATTCAACTTTTTCGAGCAATATTCGTTAAAAACACTTCTTACTGGACAGGTCATTCGATTAATTTTTTAGGCATATTTGTCAAGTAACTGTCTCGTAACGTCACGAGGCAGTCATGAACAATATTTGGCGTTTACTTGATCGACATTGCAACCAAAAGTTAGTCTCTGATCGAAGGGGCGCAGTTCTTCCGATCTTCGGGGTCATGGTCATCATGATCGTGGTGATTGCCGGGACGGCCGTCGATGTATCACGCTCGGTAAGCGCGCGCGAGAAACTGTCCTACGCCCTTGATGCGGCGGCGCTTTCGCTGGCGACCGATCTGTCGACATCCCTCATGAGCGATACGGAGGTCAAGGACGCCCTGACCAATTCCTTGAAGGCGAACCTTGGAAGCGTCGAGTTTCTGGATGAGGCTGTCGCGAACCTGACATACAAGATCGACACCGATAACGGTCTGGTCACGGTGGACTCCTGGGCAACGCTCGATAACTACTTCATCGATATCGGCGGCTACATGAAGGAACACCTCGGGCCGGAGACATTTGCCTTCAGAACCAGCAGTCAGGCCACCTATTCCCAGTTCGACGTCGAGCTTGCGATGGTCCTGGACGTTACCGGGTCGATGGCGCCCCACATGGAAACCCTGAAGGACGCCGCCAAGTCAGCCCTGAACGTCCTGATCCCCGTCGGAACCAATGAAGCGGACAGCAAGGTCCGGATTTCGGTTGTGCCCTATAGCCAGGGTGTCAACCTGGGTGAATATGCCCAGAAGGTCGCAAAAGGCGCGCAGGGCACTCAGAACTGCGTTACCGAGCGACAGGGTACTGCCCAGTTCACCGACGACACCTACGATTATGACAGGAACAACCAGGACTCCTATTTCGGAGGTGGATCCTGGGGATGTGCCCCCACGCCGCAGCTCGAGCCGCTGACGGCAAAGCGAAACAAGATCGAAGTTGCAATCGACAAGCTGATTGCGAACGGCGGAACGGCCGGGCAGACGGGGATCGCCTGGGGCTGGTACACGCTGTCGCCGAACTGGGCCAATCTCTGGCCGGCAACCAGCGAACCGGCGTCCTATTCGGACCGGAAGGTGCTCAAATTCGCACTCATCATGACCGACGGCGACTTCAACACCTTCTACTGGAGGAAGCGCCTGTCGCGCACCGAATGTGAAAACCAACGGTACTGGGGCAACGTCACGGAAAACTGCAGAGGCGGACGGGCGGACTACTGGTACCAGGACTTCAGCGAAAGCGGCTATGGAGGCACCCCGTCGCAGCGGGCGGTCACACTCTGCAAGGCGATGAAGGATGAGGGCATCACGGTCTTCTCCGTCTTCTTCGGCAGCTACAATCCGGACCCGGAAAGGGTCATGAAGGAATGCGCCAGCGAGGACGGGTACTATCAGGCAACCTCCAAGGAGGAGCTTGTCCGGTCCTTCGCGAATATCGCCAAGAAGATCCAGGCCATTTACCTGTCGAAGTGACGCCGGCAATCAGCCGGCGGCCCGCGACCGGTCGTCCCGGCTGTCGACAGACCGGCTCCTGGGAGCCGGGCGATCGTACCCGGGCCGCGCGGGAGCGCAGAGGAAAATTCGGCCTTTCCCGAACATGGTGCGCCAAGCCGCAAGCCGGTCTTTACCGTTAAGAACATTCCGCCAAAAAGCCGAAACAGCAACGAAGGACGGGCTTTTCCTTGAAGCCCAACGCTGTCGTTATGAAATTGTAAATATTATCCGGCCAATTCCCGCCTAATTTTTCCATTTTATTTAGTGGTTTTCCTGCACACTCACGCGCGAAAGTTGTTAGCCGGTGTTTCAAGGCGAGCAGCCAGCCCCGCAACAGTCGAAACAAGCACGTTCCACAAGTCGTGATCCGGCAACGGACTGAGGTCTTGATGAATTTTTTTTACCGAAAAATATTTAAAACCAGAATTGTAAACCTGATCAGTGACAGGCGGGCAGCCGTCCTGCCGATCTTCGGTGTCATGGTCATCATGGTGGTGCTGATCGCCGGTATCGCGGTCGACGTGTCCCGCTCGGTCAATGCCCGGGAAAAGCTGTCCTATGCGCTTGATGCCGCCGCGCTGGCCGTCGCAACCGACCTGTCCACCGCCGAAATGAGCGATGCGGAAATCATGGACGCTTTGACGGCTTCCTTCAAGGCGAACCTTTCCGGCGCGGAGTTTCTGGACGATGCGATCAAGAACCTCAGTTTCGAGGTGGACAGCGAAAACGGCATGATCACGGTTGCCTCGTCCGCCATGCTCGACAACTATTTTATCGATATCGGCGGGTATATGAAGGAAAGCCTAGGGCCTTCGACGTTTTCGTTCGGAACCAGCTCCCAGGTGTCCTATTCCCGTTACAATGTCGAGCTTGCAATGGTGGTGGATGTCACCGGGTCCATGTCCAGCGAAATGGATACCTTGCGCACCGCGGCGGACTCCGTGGTCAACATTCTGATACCCGCAGGTACGGATGCCGCCGACAGCAAGGTCAGAATTTCCCTGGTTCCCTATTCGCAAGGAGTCAATCTCGGCGGTTACGCCAACACCGTGACAAACGGGGGCTCGTCCTACAAGAATTGCGTCAATGAACGGGAAGGCGACAAGAAATTTACCGATGCGATCTACGATTATGATGGCTCGACATCGGAGTTCTTCCACGGAACACCCGAATATTACGTAAGGGACAGTGGCGGGTTCGAACGCTGGAGCACCGGCAGCGACAAATGTCCGGGCAACGAGCTGCTTCCCCTGACGTCCACCCGCTCTACCCTGGTTACCGCCATTTCCGATCTGAACGACGGCGGCGGCACCGGGGGACAAACCGGTATTGCCTGGGGCTGGTACACCCTTTCCCCCAACTGGGCATCCCTCTGGCCTTCCAGCAGCGCGCCTGAAGACTACGGCAAGGATGACATCCTGAAGTATGCGTTGATCATGACCGATGGCGACTTCAACGCGGAGTACAGCCGGGAAGACCGAACGACTTGCACCTACTCAGGGTGCAAGACCGACGACTACTGGGTGGAACGGTTTCACGCCAATTCCAGGTATTCGGATCCCCCAGCGGAACGCGCCAAGGAGCTTTGCGACGCGATGAAGTCGAAAGGGATCAAGATCTATGCCGTCTATTTTGACACGGGCGGATCGTCATTTGGGGACGACCTCATGAAGTATTGCGCAAGCGGCAGCAGTTACTACTACGAAGCCACATCCTCGGAAAGCCTCATCACCGCCTTCTCGAATATCGCCAAGAAGATCCAGTCGATCTATCTGTCGAAATAAGCGGCCTGACAAAACAAAAGGCCCGCCGGTTGGCGGGCCTTTCGTGTTTCGGGAAACGCGTTCCTCAGCTCCGGTTCTGGCGGTTGTCGATCAGGTCGTCAACTACGGTCGGGTCGGCCAGCGTCGAGGTGTCGCCCAGGCTGTCGAAGCTGTCCTCGGCGATCTTGCGCAGGATGCGTCGCATGATCTTGCCGGAGCGGGTCTTCGGCAGGCCGGGCGCGAACTGAATCAGGTCCGGAGAGGCGATCGGGCCGATTTCGGAGCGCACGTGAGTGACCAGTTCCTTCTTCAGCGCATCCGAAGGCTCCTCGCCTTCCATCAGAGTGACATAGGCATAGATGCCCTGCCCCTTGATGTCGTGCGGGTAGCCGACGACTGCCGCTTCCGAGACTTTCGGGTGCGAAACCAGCGCGCTTTCCACTTCCGCCGTGCCCATCCGGTGGCCGGAGACGTTGATGACGTCGTCGACGCGGCCGGTGATCCAGTAGTAGCCGTCCGTGTCGCGGCGGCAGCCGTCACCGGTGAAGTAGAGGCCCTTGTAGGTGGCGAAGTAGGTCTGGACGAAGCGCTCATGGTCGCCATAGACGGTGCGCATCTGGCCCGGCCAGCTGTCCTTGATCACCAGGTTGCCTTCCGTCGCGCCCTCCAGGAACTGGCCTTCCGCATCGACGATGGCCGGCTGAACACCGAAGAACGGCCGCGTTGCAGATCCCGGCTTCAGTGCGGTCGCACCCGGAAGCGGCGTGATCAGGATGCCGCCGGTTTCCGTCTGCCACCAGGTGTCCACGATCGGGCAGCGCTTTTCGCCGACCACGTTGTAGTACCAGGTCCAGGCTTCCGGGTTGATCGGCTCGCCGACGGAACCGAGCAGGCGCAGGGACTTGCGCGAGGTCCTGGTGACGTGCTCGTCGCCCGCGCCCATCAGCGCGCGGATCGCGGTCGGCGCGGTGTAGAAGATGTTGACGTTGTGCTTGTCGCACACTTCCCAGAACCGTCCCGGCCCCGGATAGGTCGGCACGCCTTCGAACATCAGTGTGGTCGCGCCGTTGGCAAGCGGACCGTAGACGATATAGCTGTGGCCGGTGACCCAGCCGACATCCGCCGTGCACCAGTAGACCTCGCCGTCATGATAGTCGAAGACGTATTCATGGGTCATGGAGGCGTAGACGAGATAGCCACCGGTCGTGTGCATCACGCCCTTCGGCTTGCCCGTTGACCCGGAGGTGTAGAGGATGAAGAGCGGATCTTCCGCGTTCATTTCCGCCGGTTCGCAATGATCGGACACCCGCGCGGCTTCGTCGTGGTACCAGACGTCGCGGCCGTCCTGCATGGCGATGTCGCCACCGGTGCGCTTGACCACGATGACGGTCTTTACCGGAGCCTTTTCAGCGGCTTTGTCGACATTGGCCTTCAGCGGCACCTTGCGGCCGCCGCGCAGGCCCTCGTCCGCGGTGATCACGCAGTCGGAGGCGCAGTCCTCGATGCGCTGGGCAAGGCTGTCGGGAGAAAATCCGCCGAAGACGATGGAATGAATGGCGCCGATGCGTGCGCAGGCAAGCATGGCATAGGCCGCTTCCGGGATCATCGGCAGGTAGATGGTGACGCGGTCGCCCTTCTTCACGCCCTTGGCGTGCAGCACGTTCGCGAACTTGTTCACCTCATGGAAGAGTTCCTTGTAGGTGATGATCTTGTGTTCGGAGGGATCATCGCCTTCCCAGATGATGGCCGGCTGGTCGCCGCGCGTTGCCAGATGCCGGTCAACGCAGTTCGCCGAGACGTTCAGCGTGCCGTCCTCGAACCATTTGATCGAAACATTGTGGTAGTCGTAGGAGGTGTTCTTGACCTTGCTGTAGGGCTTGATCCAGTCGAGCCGCTTGCCATGCTCACCCCAGAATCCGTCCGGGTCTTCCACCGAGCGCTGATACATTTCCAGATATTTGGCATTGTCGACATGCGCCCGCGCGGCGACCTCCGCGGGAACGGGAAAAACAGAGTCAGACATATGAGAACCTCCCAAAAACACAATTGACGGCCGAAAGGTCTCTCCACTCCTTCCTGCCAGCCATTTTGCCGGGGGCCATTATGCGTATGGCCCCCGCAAGCGTCCAGAACCAAACTTTGGTACTTTAGTCGGCGAGTCTTTTGTCTATGACAAGCCCTAACCTCTTCAAAAACGTACGGATTTACATCGGTCGCCATAATCAGGGGCACAACTGAACGAGACCAGGTTCGCGGCCACCTGTATTACGTTCGCGTCAAGTGAGCCAGCCGATCAGGCAGCCCTGGATCAGCAGCACGCCCAGCCAGTGCCCGCCGTCGATGAAGGTCAGGTTCCACGATTTGGCCTGAAAGCGGTGATTGACGATCTGCGTCGGCATGACGATGCCGATCCAGATCAGCACCGCCGTGATGATGCCGTTCGCCAGGGTAACCGGACCGCTGTGAAAGATGATGCCCGCAAAAACGAAGGCCATGATGACCTGGCAGAAAAACGCGGTACTGAAAACGACCGGATCCGGCCGGAGTTTCTTTTCGTCCAGATCGGCCGCCCGTTTCCAGGCCTTTCCGAACAGGCCATACCAGATCGAGCCGAACAGGAACGACCCGATGGCGGCGGCGGCAACGGCAACCAGATTTACATCGTCGAACATCGTAAACCTCCCCAGCTCACACCCGCAGGGTGAAAGCAAAAGCCGTAAAGATCAAGCACGGGTTGCCGTGGCTCAGTCTTTCAGCCAGACCGCTAGCCTGCCACAGTCCTCGAACCCGAGCTGCCGGTACACGGGCAGGAGGTTTTCGTCGGTTTCGTAGGTGCAGATCGGCCGATGCGCGAAAGGTTCCAACAGGTCATGCAGGGCGCTGTAGAGCCAGCTCTTGCGATTGTAGACGTTGGAAAGGCCGATCACTTCCGAATTGCCGAATTTCGGCCCCCTGTTGAAGATTGCCCCCGCACGGATGCCGTCGTCCTTCATCACCGCGGCGAAGTCGACCGCATTCCTGTTCAGGAGAGAGGCTGGCAGGAGGTGATGGAGCGTTTCGTCGGTGCTCCAGGCGATCCGCCATTTTTTCAGGCCGTCAGGTTGGGTGATCTTGTGCCAGCTTGAGCTGATGGGCGGTCTGTGCCCTGCCAGCTCCGGGCGGAACAGCCAGGTGCCGGAAAGGACTTGCCGGAAGCCGAGCGGTGCAAGGTTCAGGTCGGCGTAGCTGTCCTTGACCGCCGCCGCCGCCGGCAAGGTCTCGAGCGCGGCGTAGAAATCGGAGCCCGGCTGCGCGCTCAAGGTCACGATGTTGGGATAAAGCGGCAGAACCGTGCCTTTGGCTTCCCAGAATCCGGCGTGAAACCGGGTCCCGGCGCCCGCCGCCTTCAGGACGGCATCGCACCAGAGCGCGTTGTTATGCGCGCAGGCGTCCTGTCTGCCAGCGATCATCCGATACCAGCCTTGAAAGATTGAGGCGGCTCATGACCTTTCAAATCAGGCTCCGAGCCCGCCCTTTTCGATGATGAACTCTACCACGGCCTCGACGCCCTTGCCTGCCCTTGCATTGGCAAAGACGAAGGGGCGGCCCTTGCGCATCTTTTTCGCGTCCCGGTCCATAACGTCGAGATCTGCGCCGACGTAAGGCGCCAGGTCCGTCTTGTTGATGATGAGGAGGTCGGAACGGGTGATGCCCGGCCCGCCCTTGCGCGGGATTTCCTCGCCCGCCGCAACGTCGATGACATAGAGGGTCAGGTCGGCAAGCTCGGGCGAGAAGGTGGCGGCCAGATTGTCGCCGCCCGATTCGATCAGGATCAGGTCGAGGTCCGGGATCGACCGGGTGAGGTCGGCGACGGCGGCGAGATTGATGGAGGCGTCCTCGCGAATTGCCGTGTGCGGGCAGCCGCCGGTCTCCACGCCGCGGATGCGGTCGCTGGTAAGCGCCTGCGACCTTGTCAGAGCCTCGGCATCTTCCTGAGTGTAGATATCGTTGGTGATGACGGCGAGCGAAAAGCGCTCGCGCATGGCCTTGCACAGCCGGTCGGTCAGGGTCGTCTTGCCGGAGCCGACCGGACCGCCGATGCCGACGCGCAGGGGACCGTTTTTGGATGTCATGAGCGGAACAGCCTCGAATACTGGGTTTCATGCGCCATGGAGGCGATATCTGCAAGGAAGGTGGAGGTCCCGAGAGCCTCCAGTCCGGACGTGGTTGCCTGGTCCGCAACGTCTAAGATGACCGGCTCCAGCCCGGCCAGCACCTTCTGGCCGTCGCTCTGGCCGAGCGGGACCGCCCTTACAGCGACGGAAACGATGTTGGCGCAAAAGGCGTGCAGGAAGGTCATGAGGGTCGCCTCTTCGGGGATCGCATGCGCCGCGGCGACAAGACCGAGAGCGACCGGATAGGGCCAGGGTTCAGCGTAGGTATCGGCGAAGCTCCGGAAGAGGGTTGCAGCAGAGGTTTCGTTCTGCGGCCTCCAGCTCGTGGCGATCTGTTCAAAGAAGGCCGTCCCCTGGGCGCTGGTCTCCAGATGCCGCTCTTTCGACGGCTGCAGGGCAAGGCCGAGCTGCCGCAATTCCTCGACCCGGCCCCGGTCGCTTGCCCGCGCCGCGTGCCAGGTCTCCTTCAGCAGGATTGCATCGGAGCGCCCGGCACCATACCGCAGGATGTCTTCCAGCCAGTCGGAAAGCTCCGCCGCTGTGGTCACGCCGCCCGCGTCGATCACCTGTTCCAGCCCGTGGCTGTAAGTGAAGGCGCCGATCGGGAATGCCGGTGACAGGAAGGCCATCAGCCGGTAGAGCGCGGGCAGCGAAACCGGATCAGTCATGGCTGTGGCCCGGTCCATGCCCATGATGATGTTGATGCCCGTGGGAATGGCTATGACCATGATCGTGGGAATGCCCATGATCATGTCCATGGGTCTGGCCGTGTCCATAGGCGCCGCCTTCAGGGTCGAAGGGGGCTGAAACGGGGGTCAGCTTGCCGCCGAGTTTCCGGACCATGTCTTCGATCACGTGATCGCGTCGGATCCTCAAGGTGTCGCCCAGGAGCTGGGTGGGCAGATGCCGGTTGCCAAGGTGCCAGGCGATCTTGACCAGATGTCCCGCGTTCTCGGCGGCAATCTCCACCAGATCCTCGGGCTCCGCCAGAACCTCGACGATCCGGCCATCCTCAAGTTCCAGACCGTCGCCGTGGTGCAGATGAACGGCGGCCGGTTCGTCCAGCAGAAAGGCGAGACCGCCTGCTCCGGTCATGACCGCACGCCTGCGATACCGGTCCTCACGGTCCAGGGTGATGCAGTCGGCCGCCTCGCCCTGCAGATTTTCGGGCCACTCGCCCGCCGGGTGAATTTTCCGAACGCGGATCATGCGGACTCGGCCACCTTAGCCATCATAGCCATGAAAGCCGGGCGTTCCCTCAGGTGCCTGAAATAGTCGCTGACCGGCCCTTCTGCCGGCAGTTCGAACTTGGCGACGGTCGCCCAGCCGAGGCAATGCCCGATGATGATATCGGCGATCGTGAAAGTGTCGCCCATCACGTAGGGTCCGTCTCCAAGCCGCTGTTCCAGCGTTTTGAGGCCATGCGCGAATTCCATCCGGCAGACGTCCTTGATGGCGGGAACCCGCTTTTCCTCCGCGTGGATGAAGGTGTTCTTGGCGGCTGTCCAGAGCGCTCCTTCCAGAACGTCGACGCCGAACTGGGTGAAGCTGTCCTGCCGGGCCCGCTCAGGGGTTCCGGCCGGAAACGTGAACTTGCCGTGCTTGTCGGCAAGATAGGTGCAGATCGCGATGGAGTCGGTGATGACCGCGTCTCCATCGATCAGCACCGGAACCTTGCCGCTCGGGTTGAGCGCCTTGACGGTGTCCGAATGCGGCATCGCCGGATCGAGCTCGTAGGGCTCACCCAGTTCCTCCAGCATCCAGATCACCCGCATGGCGCGGGTGCGTGGAAATCCGATGATCTTGTACATGCCCGCTTTCTCCCTGCCGCTTTAGAACAGGAAATAGCGCTGAGCCATCGGAAGGACATCTGCCGGTTCGCAGGTGAGCAGTTCGCCGTCGGCGCGCACTTCATAGGTTTCCGGATGCACCTCGATGTGCGGCGTTGCGTCGTTGAGCACCATGGATTTCTTTGAAATGCCGCCGCGGGTGTTCTTCACCGGCAATACGAGACTGTCGAGACCTGCCTTGTCCTTGATGCCGGCATCGAGAGCTGCCTGCGAGACGAAGGTGACGCGGCTGGCGGTCATGGCCTTGCCATAAGAGGCGAACATCGGCCGGTAGTGGACCGGCTGCGGCGTCGGGATGGAAGCGTTCGGGTCGCCCATCGGAGCGGAGGCGATCGAACCGAGCTTCAGCACCAGCGCGGGCTTGATGCCGAAGAATTTCGGGTCCCAGAGCACGAGATCGGCCAGTTTGCCCACTTCGACGGAGCCGATATGCTCATCGAGGCCGTGGGCGATGGCCGGGTTAATGGTGGTTTTGGCCATGTAGCGCTTGACACGGAAATTGTCGTTCTCGCCGGTTTCTTGTGCGAGGCGCCCGCGCTGGACCTTCATCTTGTGGGCGGTCTGAAGCGTGCGGATGAGCACTTCGCCGACGCGGCCCATGGCCTGGCTGTCGGAGGAGATGATCGAGAAGGCGCCCATGTCGTGGAGAATGTCTTCCGCGGCGATGGTTTCCTTGCGGATGCGGCTCTCGGCAAAGGCGACGTCCTCGGGGATGTCCTTGTGCAGGTGATGGCAGACCATGAGCATGTCGAGATGCTCTTCCAGCGTGTTGACCGTGTAGGGCCGGGTCGGATTGGTCGAGGACGGGATGACGTTCATCTCGCCGACCACCTTGATGATGTCCGGGGCGTGGCCGCCACCGGCACCTTCCGTGTGAAAGGCATGAATGGTGCGGTTCTTGAAAGCTGCGGTGGTGTTTTCGACGAAGCCGCTCTCGTTCAGCGTATCCGTATGGATCATCACCTGGACGTCGTATTCGTCGGCGACTGACAGGCAATTGTCGATGGCGGCAGGCGTCGTGCCCCAGTCCTCGTGCAGCTTCAGCGCCGCCGCGCCCGCCAGGATCTGCTCTTCCAGAGCGGCGGGGAGCGACGCGTTGCCCTTGCCTGCAAAGGCCAGGTTCATCGGGAAGCTGTCGGCGGCCTGCAGCATCCTTGTGATGTGCCAGGGACCGGGGGTGCAGGTGGTCGCATTGGTGCCGGTGGCAGGACCCGTGCCGCCGCCCAGCATGGTGGTCACGCCCGAGGTCAGCGCTTCTTCCACCTGCTGCGGGCAGATGAAATGAATATGGGCGTCGATCGATCCGGCGGTGAGGATCTTGCCTTCACCGGCAATCGCTTCGGTGCCCGGTCCGACAATGATGTCGACACCGGCCTGCACGTCCGGATTGCCGGCCTTTCCGATGCCGGCGATGCGACCGTCCTTCAGGCCGACATCGGCCTTGACGATGCCCCAGTGATCGATGATCAGCACGTTGGTGATGACCGTGTCGACCGCGCCCGCCGAACGGGGTGCCTGGGACTGGCCCATGCCGTCGCGGATCACCTTGCCGCCGCCGAACTTCACTTCATCGCCATAGACAGTGAAGTCCTTCTCCACCTCGATAATGAGATCGGTATCGGCAAGGCGCAGCCTGTCGCCGGCGGTCGGTCCGAACATATCCGCATAGGCGGCGCGGGACATCTTGTAAGCCATTCTTGTCTCCAATCGGCGATCAGAAAGTCATCAAATCAGTTGCCGTAGTCCTCGACCGTGGCGTCGAGATCCTCGGTGCGTTTCATGGTGAGGACGATCAGGCAGCTGCGGTAAAGCTCCTGGCCCCTTGTGCCGCCCTTGAACGGGAAGCTGTAGGCATTGCAGTCCTTGTCGCTGTAGATTTTCCAGGCGGCCTGCGCTTCTTCCAGCGCCGCCGGACTGCCCTTCAGGTGCTCGGGCAATTCCGCGTCCATCTCCACAAGCCTGGCGTGGAGGCGGTCATAGGCCGCCGTCATGTTCGCTTCCGCTTCCTTCAATGCCTTCTCGGCGCAATAGGTGCGCTCGGAGTTGTTGAGCGGATAGCCGCAGTCGATGTTTTCAAGGGACCTTTCCGGCGTGTCTTTCGCGGTTTTTTCCTGAGCTTCCGCCGGTCCCGCCAGAAATACCAAGGCAAGAAGGCCGGACAGGAAAAAGGAATTGCGGCTCTTGAAAGACATCATTCACCGAGACCTCTCGCGAGGTCCTGCAGTTGCTGCGCCCGCTGCCGGGTCAGGTCCGTGAGACAGATGTTGACCAGTTGCGATTCCATGGTGCCGCCACGGGCGATGAAGCCGTAGGCTTCGCAGGCCTTGTCCCGGTAGGGGAGCCAGGCGCGCTGGGCGACTGTCAGCGCTTGCGCCGCCCCTTTCAGGTCGTCCGACAGACCGCTGTCGATCCCGCGCATCTTTGCCATGGCCGTCTTGTAGGCGGCATTCATCTCCGCATCGGCGGCCTGCCAGTCCAGATAGGCGCATCTGGTCATTTCCATCTGGGTCGCGGCATTGGCACAGTCGGGATCGTCCTGGGCGTGTGCGGACGGGATTGCCAGGACAAATAGGCTCGCAGCAAGGAAAAACGAGGCCCCGCCGGAA
The DNA here is from genome assembly GCA_050289605.1 of Roseibium sp. GTDB lineage: Bacteria > Pseudomonadota > Alphaproteobacteria > Rhizobiales > Stappiaceae > Roseibium. Next base: position 22,058 of record JBNKGB010000017.1, read on the forward strand.
ATCCCGAGTCTGGACGTGATCTGCTTGCGCATTGCCTCATCCTCCCCTTTTCAGAGTTTGCCCATGACCTTCTGGTTGAAGCCATAGACCGTGCGCCCGCCTTGAAACGGCACCAGCGTCACGGAACGGGTCTGGCCCGGTTCGAAGCGGACTGCGGTTCCAGCCGGAATGTCGAGGCGCATACCGCGTGCCTTGTCCCGGTCGAAGGACAGGCCCTCGTTGGTTTCGGCGAAATGATAGTGGCTGCCCACCTGGATCGGCCGGTCGCCGGTGTTGGAGACATCCAGCGTCAGCGTTTCCAGACCCGCATTCAGCTCGATTTCGCCCGCGGCGGGGAAGAGTTCTCCAGGGATCATGTCGTTCTCCTTGAACGGGTCAGCGGATGGGTTCGTGAACGGTGACGAGCTTGGTGCCGTCCGGGAAGGTCGCCTCCACCTGCACGTCGTGGATCATCTCGGCAACGCCTTCCATCACCTGGGCGCGGGTCAGCACCTTGGCGCCGGCGGCCATCAGGTCGGCGACGGAGCGCCCGTCCCGGGCGCCTTCGACGACAAAATCGGTGATCAGCGCAATGGCTTCGGGATGGTTGAGCTTCACGCCCCGTTCCAGGCGGCGGCGGGCGACCATCGCGGCCATGGAAATCAGCAGCTTGTCCTTTTCGCGGGGAGTCAGGTTCACGTAAGAAGTCCTCCAAATCAGCAATGCCAGACACGCGGCAGCCCGGCTGCGCGGTATCGGGTCAAAAAACGTATCAGGGTGTTTCTGAGATCGCGGCTGTCGTGGGAGACAAGCCGGGCGACCAGCAGGCCGTTCCAGCTGCTCACCGCCGCCTGTGTCGAGGCGGTGTTTGCATCTTCCATCGAGGCACGGGCCAAAGACAAACGGTCTTCCGCATCGGGGGCGCAATCGACCAGCGTTGCGAAGGCCAGGGCGCCGTTGCCGGTCGCCGGTCCCGCCAGGAATTTCTCAGGCGTGCCGTCCAGGCGGACGTCGTCGGCGAAGACGAGCCTGCCACCCCGGCGGATACGCCAGCTGTCGCGGAAGAAGACCGAGTGGATTTTCTCGCCCATGGCCGTTCGGCCGAGTATGACGGTTTCCAGCATCAGCAGCCGGGCGTTCTCGCCCAGGTCCGCCTCCATCGACCGGTTGAGACGGGAGGCGTCGAACAGGATCGTTTCCTGCGGCAGCCATTCGAGGGTGGCATTCGCGCCGACGGAGAATTTCCCCGCCACATGTGCGCTGTCGCCGGTGCTGCGATAGGCGCGTTCAGCGGTCTGGCTGGTCACGATTGCGTGTGCGTCGTCGTCGGTAGCAACGTCGAAGGTCAGCCTGTCGCCGCCCGTCAGTCCGCCGGCCGTATTGATCAGGACGGCCGTGCGCGGTTCACCATAGACTTTGGGAAGACGGATTTTTGCCGATCCGCTTTGGTAGAGATCCGCAAGCCGGGTCAGGCCGCCGGACACGTCGAAACGGACACGCGCAACGCCGTTCACACGTTGCATCGCATCTTTTCCAATGTCCGATTGTGATGCTGGACCAGCATCATACATGAGCGCGCCGTCTCCCGGTTTCCCGCAAGTTTGTTTTTCTTTTCCTCTCGGTCCTCAACTTGCGCCGAGGTCCTTTCGGGATGCAAGAGGAAGATCGCCTCGTCAATCTTAGCAAGAGCCGGGCCAAGGTCGAGGGGCAGAATGACGTAGGACGGTCGTTGGAGAAAGCTCTTTCCTAACCGGCCTTTGTGCAGGATCTCGGCAGATAGTGCCCAAAAAAGCAGCAGTTGTTCTGAGGATCGGCACCGGTAAGCCGGGGGGAAGGGCTTGCTCTTGGCGTCCGGTTCCGGTTTTTTAAGGGTAAAGTTGTAAGTATTTTGCGTGCGGAACCGTTTTTTGCGGGAAGACCTGATGTTCGACACCCCGATTGCCCGTCTGATCTCCGTCAGCCTGACGGCATTCGTCCTCGTTCTGGGACTGGCGATGCGACCGGCCCTGGCGGATATCGGAGCTTACGTGCTGGTAGACACCAAATCGGGCGCGGTGATCGACGAGAAGAACGCCACCCGCAGATGGTATCCGGCCTCGCTGACCAAGATGATGACCGCTTATGTCACCTTCAAGGCGATTCGCGAGGGTCGGGCTTCGTTCGATTCGGCGGTGGTCCAGTCGGCGAACTCGGCCGCCGAGCCGCCGAGCAAGATGGGCTTCAAGGTCGGCACGCGCCTTACCGTCGACTCGGCGCTGAAAATCATCCTGATCAAGTCGGCAAACGACGTGGCCGTCGCCCTCGCCGAATCGATCGGCGGCTCGGAGGCCAATTTCATCGCCATGATGAACGCGGAGGCAAAAAGGCTGGGCCTGACCAATACGCGTTTCGTCAATCCGAACGGCTTGCCCGACAACAGCCAGGTGACGACCGCAAGGGACCTTGCCGTCCTGGCCATGGCGCTGCGGAACGACTTTCCGGAGGCCCAGAAATACTACAATCATCCCGGCATTCGCTTCGGCAAGAAGACGTTGCGCTCCGCCAACCGGGAATTCCTGCTGCGTGTGCCGGGCGCCAACGGCATGAAGACCGGCTATATCTGCAATTCGGGGTACAATGTCGCCGCGTCCGTGACCCGGAAGGGCCGAACCCTGATCGCGGTCGTTCTCGGGGCCGGCTCGGGTCTTGAGCGCACGGCCTTCGCGCGCCAGCTCTTCGAGGAAGGGTTCCGCAAGGGCAGTCGCGGCAAGCCGATTGCCGGCCTGTCCGGAACGTCCGGCAATCCGCCAGCCGACGGCTATTGCCGGCGCAACAAGAGCCCGGGCCCGAAAGGCTACATGGCCAGGTTCGACATGCAGAACAAGACGCGCGGCAGCTTCCTGTTCTTCGCCAAGGCCGACAAGGAAGAGGACCTCGACGACAGCGGCTTCACGCTGGCCAATGGCAAACCGGACTGGAACAAGATCCTCGACCGGACCCTGGGGCCTCGCCGGATCGCCTACAAGCCGCTGGTGGTGGGTCTCGGCAATCCCAAGGGAACGCCCGAAGTCGATGCCGGTTCGGCAAGCACGGATGCGGCAAGCGACGACGTGACGAGCACGGCCGACATTCCGGCAGAGGATATTCCCCTGCCTGTCGCCAATCCCCTGCGCCGTGCGGAAATCGAAATCCGCATGAAACTGCAGAAAACAGCCGCCGCCGCTTCGGCCGCGGCCATTCCACAATCCGACGACGGCAGCCAGGGCGATTCCGGGGACGCGCAACAGGCCGCACCCGGTTCCATTTTCCGCAAGGGGCTGGATTTTACCGTCCCCGTTCCATCCCCAAGTCCGCGCAAGTAGTTCCGCCGCGCTTCGCCCGCGTCTTCGGAACTTAACCCTTTATTTACGCTGTTCCTTAACACTGCAGTAAGCATTCCTGCAGTCTATGGCCGTCCATCCGAAGGTGTTGCGGCGTCGTCCGCCAGCTCATTTTCGGCATCCCGCAGCCGGGTCAAGGATCGAGAATTCGCATGATGATGGAACCGAGATCAACCGCCACCATCCGGGCCCTGGCAAGCCTGGCAGAACTGTCCGCCAACCAGCTGGAGGAAGGCGTCTCGGTCGAGGACGTCATCGCGACCCTCCGAAGGGCCGCGGAAGCGGTTCGCAGCGTCGTCGATGCGGACGAAGCGGAGGACGGGGAAAGCGAAGCCGTCCAGGACCTGGATCCCATGGAAATTGCCGCTGCGTCCGGTGAAGACGAGGATGCCGGCGACGAGGCGGACCTGAATACCGCTGAATTCACGATTTTGAACGCCGGCTAGGGCCGGAGCGCCTATCCCTTTGACCTGGACAGGTAAAGAATGGTAGCGGTGCCGCCTGACTGCGCCGCCGCTTTCCGGTATTCTTCTGATCAAACGAGATCTGGATCCGACGTGTTTGAAGCTGCGGCATGACCTGGAGACACGCGTCATGGCCTCCCCTGCTCCGACTTCCGGCAACGCCGCGCGCAAGGGCCCGAAACCGCCCATTCCCCTGTCGGTCCTGACCGGATTTCTTGGCTCGGGCAAGACGACCCTGCTCAACCGGATCCTGAAGGATCCGACGATGGCGGACACGGCCGTCATCATCAACGAATTCGGCGAAATCGGCCTCGACCACCTGTTCGTGGACCAGGCTGGCGACGGCATCGTGGAGCTTTCGTCCGGCTGCCTGTGCTGCACCATCCGGGGCGACCTCGTCACGACGCTGGAAAACCTGTTGCGGCGGCTGGACAACGGCCGGACGGAACGGCTGAACCGGGTCGTCATCGAAACGACGGGCCTCGCGGACCCGGCCCCCATCCTGCACACGGTCATGCTGCATCCCTATCTGGTGATGCGCTACCGGCTGGAAAGCGTGATCACCCTGATCGACGCGGTCAACGGCCTGTCGACCCTCGAGGAACACGAGGAAGCGCGCAAGCAGGCGGCGGTGGCGGACCGGCTGGTCTTCACCAAGACCGATCTCCTGGAGACGCCGGCCCAGACCGCAGCCTTCGCGGATCTGAAGGATCGGCTTGCCGTTCTGAACCCGGGCGCGCTGCGGCTCGATGTCCAGGCGGGAGAAGCCATCCCGGCCCGGCTCTTCAATGCCGGCCTCTACAATCCGGACAGCAAGATCCCGGATGTGGCGGCCTGGCTGAACGCCGAGGCCTATGAGACGACAGGTGACACGCATCATCATGACCACAGCCATGGGCACGGGCACGAGCATGGGCATGATCACGCCCATGACGTGAACCGGCACAGCGATTCGATCCGGGCCTTCACCCTGTCGACGGACCGGCCGGTTCCGGCCTCGGCACTGGAAATGTTCCTCGACCTTTTGCGCTCCGCCCACGGACCCAAGCTCTTGCGGGTCAAGGGGATCGTGCAGATCGCCGAGGATCCGGACCGTCCGGTGGTCATTCACGGTGTCCAGCACGTCTTCCACCCGCCGGCAACGCTGGAGGCCTGGCCGGACGGTGACAGGCGTACGCGCATGGTGTTCATCACCAAGGACCTGCCGGAAGGCTTTGTCAGGCGAATGTTCGAGGCCTTCTCCGGCGCCCTGCTGCCCGATACGCCCGATCATCAGGCCCTGACGGACAATCCGCTTGCCATTTCCGGGTTCACCAGCCCGATCCGGTGATTGACGTTTTGTTTCTGCGCTTCCTCAGGATGAGGTTTCAGGGATGATTGCCGGTCGACGGAAAGCCTGAATTCTGCCTTTTCCGGCAATCAATTCGTCGTCCGCAACCGGATAAGGCCTTCCTGGGCCGTGGAGGCGATCAGGACGCCGTCCCGGGTGAAGAGCGTGCCGCGGTTCATGCCGCGCGAGCCGGACGAGGACGTGCTGTCGGTCGCATAAAGCATCCAGTCGTCGGCGCGGAAGGGCCGGTGAAACCACATGGCATGATCAAGGCTGGCCGCCTGGATCTTCGGGCTGAAGACGGACGTGCCATGCGGGAACAGCGAAGTGTCGAGCAGCGTCATGTCGGATGCATAGGCAAGCACGCACTGGTGGATGCGCTCGTCCTCGGGAAGCGCGCCGGTGGCCCGTACCCAGACATATTGCCGGGGCGCCAGAGGTTCCTTGGAGAAATAGTGGGTCATGTCCACGGGGCGCATCTCGATCGGCCGCTCCCGTTCCCAGTAGCGGCGGACGTTCTCCGGCGCCATGGACAGGAATTTCTCCTTCAGCTCCTGTTCGTTCGGCAGCTCCTCCGGCATCGGAACTTCGGGCATGGCGACCTGGTGCTCCAGCCCTTCCTCGAACACCTGAAAGGATGCGGCCATCGAAAAGATCGCCTCGCCATGCTGGATGGCGACCACGCGCCGCGTGGTGAAACTGCCGCCGTCGCGGATGCGGTCGACCTCGTAGATGATCGGCACCGACGGATCGCCCGGACGCAGGAAGTAGCCGTGCAGCGAATGGACGTGCCGGTCCTCCACCACGGTCCTGGATGCCGCGACCAGTGCCTGGCCGATCACCTGCCCTCCGAAAACGCGCTGCCAGCCGACCTGTGGGCTGCGACCACGGAACAGGTTGCGTTCCAGCGGTTCAAGGTCGAGAATTTCAAGAAGACCATCAACGGCCGTGTTCATCGGCGCAATCCCTGTTAGATAGACGGACGGGTGATTTGTGTGTCCATGACCTGCATGCACTCTTGGACGGCAGGTGACGTTAAAGTCAAGATGCCCTAAAGGAATGCCGGAAGCCGCGGCCCTGGAGAAAGAGACTATGGCGAAGAAGAAAACCGCCACGGACATGTACGACGTCGTGATCGCCGGTGGCGGCTATGTGGGCTTGTCCCTTGCCGTCGCCCTGAAACAGGGAGATGCCGGGATAAGCTGCGCCGTTGTCGATCCGAAACCGATGGACCAGCTCCACAAGGACCCGCGGGCTTCGGCGATCGCGGCGGCGGCCTCACGGATGCTGACCCAGCTCGGGATCTGGAAGGAGATCGAGGGCGAGGCGCAGCCGATCAACGAGATGATCGTCACCGACAGCAAGCTGCGGGATGCCGTCCGGCCGGTGTTCCTGACCTTCGGCGGCGAGACGGCTGCGGGCGAGCCCTTCGCGCACATGATGCCCAACGGTGTCATGATGCCGGCGCTCTACAAGGCCGCCAAGAAACTGGGCGTCGCCTTCTTTGCGCCGGGCACGGCAGAAACCTTCCGCGCCCTGCCCGATCATGTCGAGCTGACGCTGGAGGACGGCACGCTTCTGAAGAGCCGGCTTCTGGTGGCTGCCGACGGGGTGCGTTCGAAACTCCGGGATCTGGCGGGCATCCGCACGGTCAACTGGGACTACGGCCAGTCGGGCATCGTGACGACCGTCGCGCACGAGCGCCCGCATGAAGGCCGGGCGGAGGAGCATTTCCTGCCCGCCGGACCCTTCGCGATCCTGCCGCTTCCCGGTAATCGGTCCTCATTGGTGTGGACGGAAAAGACGGCAGATGCCGAACGGCTGGTACGCTCCGACGATTTCACCTTCGAGCTGGAGCTGGAGCGGCGGTTCGGTCACCATCTGGGCGCGCTTTCCCTGGCAGGACCGCGGCGCGCCTATCCGCTCGGACTGAAGCTGGCGCGCGATTTCGTCAAGCCGCGCTTCGCGCTGATCGGCGATGCCGCCCACGGCATTCACCCGATCGCAGGTCAGGGCCTCAATCTCGGGTTCAAGGACGTCGCGGCGCTGGCCGAAGTGCTGATCGAGGCGCGACGTCTCGGCCAGGATCCGGGCAGCTTCGACGTGCTTGAGCGCTATCAGCGCTGGCGCCGGTTCGACACGTTCCAGATGGGCGTCGTGACGGATGTGCTCAACCGACTGTTTTCAAACGACAACGATCTTCTGCGGGCCGTGCGCGATTTCGGCCTCGGCCTTGTCGACCGCATGCCGGGTCTGAAGTCGCATTTCATCAAGGAGGCGGCCGGCTTTGCGGGTCCGGTGCCGAAATTGCTTTCAGGGGATCCGATCTGATAGGAATCCGCTCGTTAATTTTTACAATCGGATCCCTTTCGCATGAGCGGTTATCCCGAAAGCTTCCCCGCGCAGCGCTCGATCCTGATCACCGGATGTTCTTCCGGGATCGGGCGCGTGGCCGCTCACATTCTGCGCGGGCGCAACTGGCGGGTGTTCGCGGCCGCGCGCAAGCAGGAAGACGCCGACCGGCTTGCCGATGCGGGTTTCGAGGCCCTGCAGCTCGACTATGAGGACCCGGACAGCATCGCGACGGCGGCGCAAACGGTGCTCGAGCGGACCGAGAACGGGCTCTACGCGGTCTTCAACAATGGCGCTTACGCGATCCCCGGTGCGCTGGAAGACATTCCGGTTGAAGCGCTCCGGGCGCAATTCGAGGCCAATTTCATCGGCTGGCACGACCTGACCCGGCGCCTTGTTCCGGCCATGCGCGCCAACGGTCGCGGCCGCATCGTGCAATGCTCCTCCGTCCTCGGGCTGGTGGCGCTCAAATACCGGGGCGGCTATACCGCGTCGAAATTCGCCCTGGAGGCCTATTCCGACACGCTGCGGCAGGAACTCAGCGGCTCCGGGATCCATGTCTGCCTGATCGAGCCGGGCCCGATCGCGACGAAATTCACCGAAAACGCGCTGGCGAATTTCGATCGCTGGATCGGTGACGAGGGCCTCAACGCGTCCGTGCACAGGAAGGCCTATCTGAAACGCAGGCGCCGGATGGAGATGGGCGAGCCCGGGCCCTTCAAGCTGCCGCCCGAGGCCGTGGTGAAAAAACTCGTTCACGCCCTGGAAGCGGATCGTCCCAAGGCGCGCTATCATGTCACTGTTCCGACAAGCATCATGGCCGTGGCAAAACGGCTGCTGCCGACCACCCTCCTGGACAGGATCTGCATACGGGCGGCCGACGGCGAGGAATAGACGGGTCCCGGTCGGGACCGACAGGCAGGCCTGCCGGCCGGCCTAACAAGGACTAGGGAAATGGCTCAAATCATAAATATTCTCATTCCGGTCGGCATGGCCGCAGTGGCGATCGTGCTGCTGCTCGGGATCTGGAACATGTTCCGACGCGGTCCGGGCAATCGCTCGCAGCTGCTGATGCGCTGGCGCGTGGGCTTGCAGTTTCTGGTCATTGTGCTTGTGATGGGCGGCCTGTACTTCTTCGGAACGGGTCACTGACAAGCCGGTCGCGGCCGGAATTGGGAAGGGGCACAATGGTTGTACTGAACAAGATCTATACGAAGACCGGAGACGACGGCACCACCGCGCTCGGATCCGGTGAACGCCGGGTGAAAAACGATCTCAGGATCGAAGCCTACGGCACCGTCGACGAGACCAATGCCGTTGTCGGCCTGGTCAGGCTGCACACGGGCGACGCTGCGCCGGAGCTGGACAAGGTTCTGAGCCGCATCCAGAACGACCTCTTCGACCTCGGGGCGGATCTTGCGACGCCGGATACCGGAGAGGATCTCGGCTACGAGCCGTTGCGCATCACCGATGCCCAGGTGAAAGCCATCGAAGAGGCCATCGACGTGCTCAACAAGGAGCTGTCGCCGCTTCGCTCCTTCGTCCTGCCCGGCGGCAGCGCCGCTTCCGCCCATCTGCATCTTGCCCGGACGGTCTCCCGGCGTGCCGAACGGCTGATGGTCGAGCTGTCCGCGCGCGAGACGGTCAATCCGGCGGCCCTGCGCTACATGAACCGGCTGTCGGACTATTTCTTTGTCGCCTCCCGTTATCTGAACGGCAAAGGCGAAGAGGATGTGCTCTGGGTGCCGGGCCAGAACCGCTAGGGCCGGGATCCAGGTTCATTCCATTCAGATCGCCGGGGGCTCACACATGTTCTTACCGCTTTACGATCATAACGAGCGGGTTCACATCCCCTTTCCCTTCGTCAATATCGCGATCATCGCGGCAAACATGCTGATCTTCGTGTTTTACGAGGGGGTCGGCGACAACGTCGCTGTCGGCGCTTCGTCCTATTCTTTCGGCCTTATTCCGGCGGTCCTGTTCGACTTCCGTGACCTGGAACCGCAACTGCAGGTCCTGCCGGAATGGACGTCCGTGGTCACCTATGCCTTTTTCCACGGCAGCCTCATGCATCTGGCGGGGAACATGCTGTTTCTCTGGGTGTTCGGCGACAATGTCGAGGATGCCTTGGGCCACGCCAGATATCTGCTGTTCTATCTGCTGTGTTCGGCCGCCGGCGGCTTCGCCTATGCCATTGTCGACGTATGGTCGGATGTCCCCCTGATCGGTGCGTCGGGAGCCGTCTCCGGTGTGGTCGCCGCCTATCTCATGCTGCATCCGAGCGTGAAGGTGTGGGTGCTGGCGCTTGGCCGGATTCCGCTGAGGCTGCAGGCTGTCTGGTTGCTGGGGGCGTGGATCCTTTACCAGATCTACAACGTGATCGCGTCCTCGGACAGCCAGGTGGCCTTTATCGCCCATGTCGGCGGTCTCGCCGCGGGTGCGGTCCTGGTGATCTTCTTGCGCAGGAAAGGCGTGCCGCTGTTCGACCGGAGCGCGGCCTAGACCTCATGCGGAAGACGAGGACCGGGTCCGGAGCCCGAATCAGGCCGATTTCCAGACCGCATCGTCATAGCGGCAGGCGACGCCTTGCCGGTTCATCGATTCGCCGGACGCCAGCCTGATCTTTTCGCTGAAGGAGCGGCAGTATCTGCCTTCGGCTGTCTTCCAGGTCTTCAGCGGGGTAATCGACCCGCTGGTTCCGCTGGCCGGATTTTTCCACCCGAGAGACTTCCCGGAAACGGACTTCTCGAGTGCCGCCTGCAGGTTCCTGTTCGCGATGGAACGATCCGTTGAATTCAGTTCCTGCCGGCTTTTGTGTTGAGCAGTAGCGCTGGCGCCGGTGTCCTGAAGGGTGGCTACGGAACAACCGGAAATCGCAAATACATTAAGACACAAAAATACTATCTGCCTGAAAGGCCGCACTTCAAAAAACTTCAACGCCCATTCCGCCTTCCGGATTTATTGCCATCCGTTTTCGATCGTCGCGCGTTCTTCCGGTTCGGACAAGGATCCGCCGGAAGGTTCGCTGTCGACATCGAACCCTGGCTGGCCAAAGAGACGGTTGAAGATACTGCTCGAAGACGTTTCTTGTGAAGAGCCGAAAGCGGAATTTTCAGAAGCGTTTGAAGACGCTGAGGCATTTGACGACGCGGATCCGGGCTTGCTCTTGCTTCCCTGTCCTGCGGCTTCCTTGCTGCTGCTACCACTGTTGCTACTGGCACCGTTGTTGCCGCTTTTGCCGCCACGATTGCCGTTGCTGCCGTCACTCTTGCCGTGCGAATTGGAAGACTGTGCGGCCGCGGCGATGGTGTCCTTCATGTCGAGTAAGGGGCTAAAGAAGACAAGCGAGAACGCCACCGCCGCAGCAGCAGCACCCGGCAGAACGCGGATCATCGCAGAGAGGCGGTCTTGCAATGTATTCTGGCGGGTGTGTTTCATGACGAATTTCGACTTCGGTACTACGACTTGACTGTTTTGACGGAAATATGTTCTCCGCCATTCGAGGTTACAACACGCGGCTGTTCTTTCTTCTTCCATAAAATTGTATAAAAAAAATCCGGATCAAAAAACCGCGTTGCGTGTTGTTCATCTTGAGAGCTGTGTTGCGGAGACCTCCTTGCCCGAAGAAGACCTGAAAACGGAGATGATCCGTTTGCTCCCGAAGCTAAGGAGTTTCGCTTTGCGGCTGTGCAGGAATCCGGATCAGGCGGACGATCTTGTACAGGCCACCTGCGAGCGCGCAATCCGGTCTCTCGATCAGTTCGACCCGGCGACGCGCCTGGACAGCTGGATGTTCCGCATCTTGCAGAACCTGTTTTTGAATTCCAAGCGGGACACCGCGAACCGCGCCCGGCTTTTCGATCTGGCCATGCTGGATTTCGAGGAAAGCTACGATGGCGCCAAGGCCGCGGACAGCAGTCTGGAATTGCAGCAGGTTCAGGCGTTTATCGGCCAGCTCGACCCGGAAAACCGGGACGTGCTCGTGAAGATCGCGGTGGAAGGCGGCAGTTACAAGGATGTCGCCGACGAACTGGGATTGCCGATCGGCACCGTGACCAGCCGGCTTGCCCGTGCCCGGTTGCGGTTGCGGGAATGGCTGGAATCCAACGGGTATGCGCCGGAAGTCAGCCTGCGCAAACTGCCAGGGGGAATGCGATGACCTTTGAGGAAAAACGCGATCAGGTTATGCTGGCGGAACTTATCGGCAGGTTCCTGGACGGGGAAGTGCCCGAAGAAGGCCGGTCCGCGCTTCTGGCTCAGATCCGGGCCACCGACGGCGGGGACGATCTCCTCCAGCTGATGGCGCACGACGATACCCTGCTGAAAAAATCCGTCTACGAACAGGTGCCGCAGGGCAGCCTGGACAGGTTCCAGTCCGTGATCGACCGCGAATTTGAAAAACGGAAGGTCCCTTCGGATCCGGCACACTATGTCCACTGGAAATATCCGCTGGCACAGATGGCGGCGGCGCTGGTGCTGATCGCCGGCACCTTCATGTTCACCACGTTCTGGATGCAGTCGCGCCTGGACAGCGCGGTATCCTCGCTTGCGGCCCACATGGAAACAGAAAGGACCTTGCTGGCCCAGACGGTGCAGGAGGCCCTGGAAACGAAGGTCAGCGGTGAGACCGTCCAGATCGGTCAGGGTGGCAGCTGGTCCGAAATCCTGACGCCGATCCGGACCTACAAGAGCAAGAGCGGTCACTGGTGCCGGCAATATCTGCGCCAGTCCACGTTCGGTGGAATGGACCTTTCGATCCAGGGAACCGCCTGCCGCGACCAGAACGGCGTCTGGACAACGGTTCTGGCAGAGCCGGTGACCGGTGCAGCCAACCAGAAGGTCTCGGGAATCTGATCTGCGTCCGTCCGGGCGAACAGGCTTGAAATGCGGCGATGCGCGAAGGCGAATCGCCGCGCTTGCTGCGACGCCGAAATGTCTTCATTGCGACCTGTGTTTTTCCAAGCCCGGCAATTTGGCGGGTTTGACCGTTTAGCGCAATTGACAGCCGCTTTGCAGGTCAGTACCGTCCCCCGCCATGCGCCACGATTGGCTCATTTCCGCCGTTTGTTCCTTAGGGGTAACCCGGTGGTGAGCCCATATATGCAGTGCGGTGAAAGCCGGCCCAGCAAGAGGTTGAGACCAAATGAAAATCCTTGTGCCCGTGAAGCGGGTCATCGACTACAACGTGAAGGTCCGTGTGAAGGCGGATGGTTCGGGCGTCGATCTTGCCAACGTAAAGATGTCCATGAACCCGTTCGACGAAATCTCCGTCGAGGAAGCCCTGCGGCTGAAGGAAGCAGGCAAGGCGAGTGAAGTCATCGTCGTTTCCGTTGGTCCGCAGCAGGCGACCGAAACCCTGCGCACGGGTCTTGCCATGGGCGCCGACCGCGGCATCCTGGTGAAGACCGACGAGACCACCGAGCCGCTGGCCGTTGCCAAGATCCTGAAGGCGATCGTGGAAGCCGAGGAGCCAGGCCTTGTCATCGTGGGCAAGCAGGCGATCGACGATGATTGCAACCAGACCGGCCAGATGCTGGCGGCCCTGCTCGGCTGGAGCCAGGGCACCTTTGCCTCTAGGCTCGAGCTTGGGGACGGCACGATCGACGTCACCCGCGAAGTCGACGGCGGCCTGCAGACCGTGAAGCTGAAGATGCCGGCGATCGTGACGACGGACCTGCGCCTCAACGAGCCGCGCTATGCGTCGCTGCCGAACATCATGAAAGCGAAGAAGAAGCCGATCGACGAGAAGACGCCGGCCGACTTCGGTGTCGACATCACGCCGCGCCTGACGGTTGTCACCACCACCGAGCCGCCGGCACGCCAGGCGGGTGTGAAAGTGGCGTCCGTCGCCGAACTGGTCGACAAACTCAAGAACGAGGCCGGGGTCCTTTAAGGCCCGTCGCAGGAGGAAAACAGATGACAACACTTCTTGTGGCAGATCATGCCGGCGGCGCCCTGAGCGATGCCACCGCAAAAGCCCTGACCGCCGCCGTCGCGCTCGGCGCCGACGTTCATGTCCTGGTTGCAGGCAAGGGCGTCCAGGGTGTCGCCGAACAGGCTGCCAAGCTCTCCGGCGTTGCCAAGGTGCTGGTGGCCGAGAGCGATGCGCTGGAACACCAGCTCGCCGAGCCGACCGCCGATCTCATCGTCGGTCTCGCGGGCGACTACGACGCCATCGTCGCCGCGGCAACCGCCAACGGCAAGAACACGCTGCCGCGCGTCGCGGCCCTGCTCGACGTGATGCAGATCTCCGACGTCACGGCCGTCGTCGATGCCGACACCTTCGAGCGTCCGATCTATGCGGGCAACGCCATCCAGACCGTCAAGTCGACCGACCCGAAGAAGGTCATCACGGTGCGGACCTCCACTTTCGCCGCAGCGGAAGACGGCGGGTCTGCCGCGATCGAGACCGTCGCCGGCACCGATGGCTCCGGTCTTTCCGAATTCGTCGGCGAGGAACTCTCCAAGTCCGATCGTCCGGAGCTGACTTCCGCGAAGATCATCATTTCCGGCGGCCGCGCGCTCGGCTCCTCGGAAAAGTTCCAGGAAGTCATCATGCCGGTCGCCGATGCGCTGGGAGCGGCCGTCGGTGCCTCGCGTGCGGCTGTCGACGCGGGCTATGCCCCGAACGACTGGCAGGTCGGCCAGACCGGCAAGGTGGTCGCCCCGGATCTCTACATCGCCTGTGGCATTTCCGGTGCCATCCAGCACCTTGCCGGCATGAAGGACTCCAAGGTGATCGTCGCGATCAACAAGGACGAGGAAGCCCCGATTTTCCAGGTGGCCGACTACGGCCTCGTCGCGGACCTCTTCGAGGCGCTGCCGGAACTGAAGGCGGCCGTGGAGTAAAATCTGCGGCAAATTGAACACGGACCCCGGAGCGAACGACAGTTTTCGCTCCGGGGTCCTTGCTGTTCGGCGCAAGACTTGCCAAAAATAGCCGCAACAGGGTCGAACCGGCCAAAATTAGAGATCGGATTTTTCAGGATGGCTGTCGAAATCAAGAAAGTCGGCGTGATCGGCGCGGGTCAGATGGGCAGCGGCATTGCGCATGTGTGCGCGGTTGCCGGATATGAAGTGGCTTTGAGCGATATTTCCATGGAGCGGATCGAATCCGGTCTCGCCTCCATCAACGGCAATCTGGCGCGTCAGGTGACCAAGTCCCTACTTAGCGAAGAAGACCGGGCGGCGGCCCTGGACCGGATCAGGCCGGCCGAAGACCTCGACCTCCTGGCCGACGCGGATCTGGTGATCGAATCCGCGGTCGAAAACGAGCAGGTCAAGCGCAAGATCTTTTCCCAGCTCTGCCCGATCCTGAAGCCGGAAGCCATCCTGGCGACGAATACCTCTTCGATCTCTATCACCCGTCTGGCCGCGTCGACCGACCGTCCCGAGCGGTTCATCGGCATTCACTTCATGAATCCGGTGCCGGTCATGGAACTGGTCGAGCTGGTGCGCGGCATTGCGACCGAGGACGAGACGTTCGAAGCGTCCAAGGCCTTCTGCGACCGGCTCGGCAAGCAGATTGCCGTCGCCGAGGATTTCCCGGCCTTCATGGTCAACCGTATCCTGCTGCCGATGATCAACGAGGCGATCTACACGCTCTATGAAGGCGTCGGGTCCGTCGAATCCATCGACAAGGCCATGCGCCTGGGCGCCAACCACCCGATGGGACCGCTGCAGCTCGCCGATTTCATCGGTCTCGACACCTGCCTGTCGATCATGCAGGTGCTTTACGAAGGTCTGGCGGACACCAAATACCGGCCCTGCCCGCTGCTGGTGAAATATGTCGAGGCCGGCTGGCTCGGCCGCAAGACCCAGCGCGGATTCTACGACTATCGCGGCGAACATCCGGTTCCGACCCGATAGGACTGTATGAATCTCGCCCACTATTGCCTGACCAGCGCCGCCGCCGATCCGGCCAAGACGGCGCTGGAGGTGGTGGGTCCGGAGGGGGCGGTCCTTGAGGCCTGGAGCTACGGCGCCCTGACCGCCTCGGTGCTGTCCGTCGCCGCCGGACTGCGGCAGATTGGCCTTGCAGGCGGAGACCGTATCCTGCTCAGGATCGGGCATACCAGCGACTTTCCGCTGCTGTTTTTCGGAGCGATCGCGGGCGGCTTCGTGCCGGTGCCGACCTCGGCACAACTTACGTCCTCCGAAGCATCGGCCATTCTGGCCGACAGCGGCGCAGCGCTGGTGGTCCATGACGGCAGAACCGCCCTGCCGGAAGACGGCGGAGTTCCCTTTCTCGGACCCGACGGTATCGGGCAGCTCAAGCGGTCCGTTCCCGGATCCTTTGCCGGGACGGGCCCGGACGATCCCGCCTTCCTGATCTACACCTCCGGCACGAGCGGTACACCCAAGGGCGTTCTGCATGCGCAGCGCGCGGCTGCCGCCAGGGCGCCGATGTATCAGGGCTGGTATGGCATCACCGCGGATGACCGGCTTCTTCATGCCGGAGCCTTCAACTGGACCTACACGCTCGGCGTGGGTCTGATGGACCCCTGGGCCAACGGGGCCACCAGCATCGTCTATGACGGCCCGCGCGAGCCGGATCTGTGGCCGCATGTCATCGAGGCGTGCCGGGCAAGTCTGTTTGCCGCCGTTCCGAGCCTTTACCGCCGGATCCTGAAATACGGCCAGGTTTCAGGAGAATCCTTTCCCGGACTGCGCCACGGCCTGACAGCGGGGGAAGCGTTGTCGGCCGCGCTGTACCAGGACTGGAAGGCAAGGACGGGTCGCGAGCTTTATGAAGCGCTCGGCATGAGCGAGATCTCGACCTATCTCTCCAGCGGCCCGCATGCTCCCGTAAGACCCGGCTCTCCCGGCAAGCCGCAGGCCGGCCGCAAGGTCGCGATCCTGAAGGAAGTCGGAGATGACGATGTACCCGCAGGCACGAACGAGCCGGGACTTCTCGCCATCCGGCGCGACGAACCGGGTCTGATGCTCGGCTATTGGGGGCGTCCCGAGGAAACCGCCGCCGCATTCCGGGGCGACTGGTTCCTGACCGGTGACCGGGCACGGCAGGACGAAGACGGTTACTACTGGTACGAAGGCCGTGCCGACGACCTGATGAATGCCTTCGGCTACCGGGTGGCTCCGGAGGAAGTGGAGCGTGTTCTTGCCGCCGAACCGCAGGTGCTGGAAGTCGCCGTGACGGCGATCTCCACCCGCGCCGGCATCAGCCTGATCACCGCCTTTGTCGTGCCTCGCGACACAGACGCGTTCGATGTGGACCGCCTTGCAGCCCATGCTGCCGCCCATCTGGCGGAATACAAGCGCCCCAAGGATTACCGAATTGTCGCGGAGCTGCCGCGCACCCCGTCCGGCAAGGTGCGCCGCAAGGCCCTCGGGACCGCATGAGCCTGTGTCCACAAAGGTAAGTCTTTGTTAACCAAGGCTTAAGGGCAGGGGAGTAGGGTGCCCCGGCACCAGGGAGCACCGGATGGACAGCGTCGGAATCGCAAGCAGCTACGTGGCAATGACCCAGGCCCGCACCGGCCAGGCGCTTCAGTCCGAGATGATGAAGATGGCCGCTCAGCAGGATGCCAACCTCATCGCGATGCTCCAGCAGGGTGCGGAAAACCTGCAATCGGTGCAGGCAACCCCGCCTCCGGGGCTTGGCGCCAGGGTCGACGTGACCGCCTGACAGCCATCCCTCCCCTCCGGGATCATCTTAACGACATAACGGAAGACCGTCGGGATTTCCGACGAATTCCTCCGGCCGCGCGAAGCGGTCGCGACGAATTTGTTCGGTTGGGTTAACGCGATTACCGTTGAGGAATATTATTGGATTCAAGATCTTGGCTCGATAAAACTCTGATTTTAATAAAATTGACTTAATGCTTTGAGTATTTCGAAAAGCACTCGGGCAAGTGCTGCCTTTATTTTACCTTTGCATTCAGTTCTTTGGGGCAGAATGATCGAACAATGGTAGCCAGGACTGGACATACCATGCCCAAAGCAGTCGGAAACGTGACATCGCAGGCCTTTCAGCCGTCTCTGAGGAAGCCGCGTACCGAAAAGGTCGCGGAACAGGCGGAGGCGATCAAGGCACGCCAGTCGGCGGCGGCGGCCGAAACGGTTCGGCGTCAGGCGGATTTCAGTTCAAACCGGACGGAATTCCTGAGTCGGCGGGCCGAGCAGCTGCAGGACCGGGCACAGTCTCGCAGTCCGGAGAACGGGCTCGGCGGCCGCGTCGACATCCGGGTCTAGACCCGAGACCAGAGGAGCAGGTTCATGGCAAGTGTATCGGGCAGCTCATCGCCCTCCGCCGCCTACAGTGCGGCGGATGTGCAAACGAAGCTTGCGGCCAATGCCATCCGAAACGAGAACGAACAGGAGCGCGGTGTCGCCGCGCGTCTTGAAGAGGCCAAGGAAACGGAGCAGCAACGCCGTGAAACCCGGAAAATCCCGGGGCTCGGCAACGCCGTCGATATCACCGTCTAGCTCTCTCCCGTATCCTTCAGCACTCCCTCGATGAGTGCTTTCGCCTGGCCGGACGCCCATTCGGCCGGGCCGTACATCGTGCCGATTTCGCAGCCTTCCGGGTCGACCAGGATCGTGGTCGGCAAGCCCGTCGCGCGGCTGACTTTCCGCAAATCCTTCAGGATGCCGTTCGACCTGTCCTGGTAGAACGCCAGCTTGCTGACGCCGATTTCCTGCAAAAACGCCTTCGGCTTGTACGGGCCGCCGCGGTCCACGTTGACCGTGACCACCTCGAAACTCTCATTGCCCAACTCCGCCTGAAGCGCATCGAGTGCCGGCATTTCCTTTCGGCACGGCGCGCACCATGTGGCCCAGATGTTGAGCAGGACTGTCCTGTCCTTGAAATCGGTCAGGGCCATCGGCTGGTTGTCGGGCCCCGTAAAGGTAAGGTGCTTCAGGTCCAGCGGCTGGCTCGCGGGAAGGAACGCGGCCACTTCACCGGTCGCCAGCGGCTGGATCGCGGCGGCAGTTTTAAGGGCGGCGGAACAGCTTTGCGCACCTGTGATGTTGCCATTCGGTCCGGCGATCACGTATAGAGCCGCTACAGCAGCAACAGCACCTGCGAGCCCGGCGGCATAAACTGCGCGCCGTGAGGTTTTCGCGGGTTCGGTTGGCTTCGTCATCGGTTCACACCTCGCAAGAGGCGCCTCTTAAGGGACAGGACATGAGCAATCGCATGTGGGGAGGCCGGTTCGCTGAAGGACCGGACGCCATCATGGAGGAGATCAACGCCTCCATCGACTACGATCGGAAGCTATATAAGCAAGACATCGACGGCTCGAAAGCCCATGTGCGCATGCTCGCCGAAAAGGACATTGTGACGCAGGACGATGCCGACAAGATCGTTCGAGGTCTAGACACGATCCTGTCAGAGATCGAAGGCGGCACCTTCACGTTCTCCCGCGCGCTGGAAGACATTCACATGAATGTCGAGGCCCGTCTTGCGGAACTGATCGGTCCGGCTGCCGGGCGCCTTCACACGGCCCGCTCCAGAAACGACCAGGTGGCGACGGATTTCCGCCTCTGGGTGCGCGACACGCTCGATACCCTGGACGAGCAGCTCACCGACCTGATGAAGGCACTGGCCGAGAAGGCGGAAACCCATGCAGGCGACGTCATGCCGGGCTTCACCCATCTGCAGTCGGCGCAGCCGGTCACCTTCGGCCATCATCTTCTGGCCTACGTGGAAATGTTCGCCCGCGACCGCGGACGGGTGCGCGACGCGCGCAAACGCATGAACGAATGCCCGCTCGGCGCCGCCGCGCTTGCCGGAACGTCCTTCCCGATCGACCGGCACATGACGGCAAAGTCGCTCGGCTTCGATCGTCCGGCAGCCAATTCGCTCGATGCGGTTTCGGACCGCGACTTCGTCATCGAAGCGCTTGCGGCGTCGTCTCTTGCCGCCATGCATCTTTCCCGGCTTGCCGAGGAGATCGTGATCTGGTGTTCGGCGCAGTTCGGCTTCGTCAAGCTGTCCGACAAGTTCTCGACCGGCTCGTCCATCATGCCGCAGAAAAAGAATCCGGATGCGGCCGAGCTGGTGCGCGCCAAGACCGGGCGCATCTACGGTTCGCTTCAGGCTCTGCTCGTAATGATGAAGGGCCTGCCGCTCGCCTACTCCAAGGACATGCAGGAAGACAAGGAACAGGCCTTCGACGGGCTTGCCAGCGTTTCCCTGGCGCTTGCGGCCATGACCGGCATGGTCAGGGACCTGGAGCCGGTGACCAAGGCGATGAAGAAGGCGGCGGGTTCCGGTTACTCCACCGCCACCGACCTCGCCGACTGGCTTGTGCGTGTGCTCGGCCTGCCGTTCCGCGACGCGCACCATGTCACGGGCCGGATTGTCGCCCTCGCAGTGGAGCGGAACGTCGAGTTGCACAAGGTGCCGCTTGAAGACATGCAGGCGGTCGAGCCGAAGATCACCGAAGAGATCTTCTCTGTCCTCTCCGTGGACAAGTCCGTGCGCAGCCGTACCAGTTACGGCGGCACCTCGCCGGTCAACGTGCGCAAGCAAGCACGGCGCTGGCTGAAGGACCTGTCGAAGGCCTGAAGGCCTTGACGCAGGGCCTTGCCATTATCTTCGCGTGACGGGCCGAAGCGGCCTTGCCGAAAGCTGCCTGTCATGCGAGGAGAAGGACCGTGAAGGATTTCCGAAGGGCATTTATCGTCATGACACCCCGGTTCAAGATCAGGTTCAAGATTCTGGCGCTACTCGGTCTCAGCCTGAGCCTGTCCCTTGCCGGATGCGGCCGGAAGGGATCTCTTGAAACTCCGGGCGCCTATCAGCCGCAGCAGGAAACGGCCGCCACGGATCCGGCCACTGCCGCGGAACCGGTTCAGGCGGAAACGCCGGAGAGCGACAAATCGTTCTTCCTGGACTTCCTGATCAAGTAGAATAACCGGCGCAGCGCTGTTCGATGCTGCCCGTCAGCCGCATGAGGGCTTCCCTTGCATCATTTCGACTATAAGAACGGCAGGCTTCATGCCGAGGACGTTGCGATCGAGGACATCGCCCGCGAGGTCGGCACGCCTTTCTATTGCTACTCGACGGCAACGCTGACGCGGCACTACGACGTGTTCTCCTCTGCCTTCGGCGATATCCCCTCGCTCGTCTGCTACGCCATGAAGGCCAACTCGAACCAGGCGGTGCTGAAGACGCTGGCCCGGCTCGGAGCCGGCATGGACGTGGTCTCGGAGGGCGAATTGCGGCGCGCCCGTGCCGCCGGGGTGCCGGCAGACAAGATCGTCTTTTCCGGCGTCGGCAAGACGGAGGCCGAACAGGCCTATGCGCTCAGCGAAGACATCCTGTGCTTCAACGTGGAATCCGAGCCGGAACTGCTGCAGCTTTCCCGCGTCGCCGGCGAAATGGGCAAGACCGCGCGGGTCTCCATGCGCATCAACCCGGATGTCGACGCCAAAACCCACGCCAAGATCGCGACCGGCAAGGCGGAAAACAAGTTCGGCATTCCCTGGCAGCGCGCCCGGGAGGTCTATGCCGAAGCCGTGGCACTGCCCGGCATCAGGGTCACCGGCATTGACATGCATATCGGCTCGCAGATCACGGAGCTGGAGCCGTTCGACAACGCCTTTTCGCGCCTGGGTGACCTGATTACGACCCTCAGGGCGGAAGGTCACGGCATCGATCATGTGGATCTCGGCGGCGGCCTCGGCATTCCCTATATCACCGACAACAATCCGCCGCCGCATCCGGACGCCTACGCTGAGGTCGTCAAGAAGCACGTTCGCGAGCTCGGCTGCAAGGTGATGTTCGAGCCGGGCCGGATGATCGCCGGCAACGCCGGCATCCTCGTGACGGAGGTCATCTACGTCAAGGAGGGAGCGGACAAGACCTTCGTGATCGTGGATGCAGCGATGAACGACCTGATCAGGCCGACCCTCTACGAGGCTTACCACGAAGTGGCGCCGGTCAGGGAAGACACGGGTGAAGCGGGGCGAATCAAGGCCGATATCGTCGGCCCGGTGTGCGAAACCGGCGACTTCCTTGCGCAGAACCGCGACATGCCCCGTGTGAATGCTGGGGATATGTTGGCCGTCTATTCGGCCGGCGCCTACGGGGCGGTCCAGTCGAGTACCTATAATTCCCGGCTGCTTATCCCCGAAGTCCTGGTCAATTCTGACAGGTTTGCCGTCATCCGGCCCAGAACGACCTATGAGGATCTGCTGGGGCTCGACAGAATTCCGGACTGGCTCAACGGTTCGTGACGGCCTCCACCGGGAATTAGTTCATCCGACAGGTTGCCGGAAGGCCTCCTATGCCTCACCTTATTGTCGGGGAGGCAGATCCAGCCGCCGGTGCCTGATCTTTTTGCACCGTGGCCGGAGATGAACCGGAGGTGCCCTTGAGCCCGTTCGACAGCAACCAGGATCCAGACCCGAAAAGGCCTTCCGCCGGGCCTGCCTTCATCCGCTCTCGTCTTGAGAAGCTCGTGCGGCACAGCCGCGCGGCGCTGTTTGTCGAACGTTTCTGGCGGGCGCTCCTGCCGGTGCTGGTGGTGGCCGGATTGTTCGTCGGCGTGTCCTGGCTGGGGTTGTGGCTTGCGTTGCCCGCGTGGGCGGGACCACTCGGCATCGCGGGCTTTGCCGTTGCCGCCCTGTTGGCCGCGCGGGATCTAGTCCGCCTCGCCTGGCCGACACGCACCGATGCCCTTCACCGCGTGGAAAAGGCCTCCGGCTACACCCACAGGCCCCTGACGGCCCTCGAAGACGACATAACCGTCGGTGCGAACGATCCGGAAAGCCGGGCCATCTGGGCTCTGCACCAGCGGCGGACCGCGGCCGCGGTCGCTGCGATCCGCTCGAAGGCACCTGACCCGCAGGCGTTCCGCCGCGATCCCTACGCTCTGCGCGTGCTGGCGGCCTGCCTGCTGGTGATCGGCTTTTCGACCGCGAGCGGCGACTATGGCGGCCGGCTGGTTTCCGCTTTTCAGAACCCCTTCAAGACCGTCGAGGCGCCGAGCCGGCTCGACGTCTGGGTCACGCCGCCGCTCTACACCAGCGAGCCGCCGGTCTATCTCACCGGAGAGAGCGCCCAGCTGCGAGACCCGGGCGCCCCGGTCTCGGTACCCGAAGGGTCGGTCCTCGTGGTGAGGAGCCAGGGCGCGCCCGACCTCGGCATGACTTTCACCGCATCGGGAAGCACGGAAGCCAGCGTCGTCGAACCGGAAGTGGCGGCCACGACCGGGGATCCCGACGTTCAGAAGCTGCTGCCGGTGGAACGCAAGCTCGGCCTTGAAACCACGGGCGTGGTCGAATTGCACAACGGCGACGAACCTCTGATGCGGTTCGTGTTCGCCGTGCGCCCGGATGACGAGCCGGAGATCCGCCTGACCGACGATCCCGAGGAACAGCTCAGCGGTGCGCTGAAATTCTCCTACCTGGTGAACGACGACTATGGCGTCGTCTCCGCCGAGGCCCGGATTACGCCCCTGCCGGATCCGGACCAGGACGGCCATGCGCCGCGTCCCCTCGTCGATGCGCCGCAGTTCCCCCTGTCGCTGCCGCCGCGCTCCGGAACGGCCAAGACGGCTGAATCCATCCGCGATCTCACCTCCCACCCTTGGGCAGGGTCCGAGGTGAATCTGCGCTTGCTTGCGCGTGACCAGGCCGGTCAGGAAGGCCATTCGCCCGATTACACGATCACCTTGCCGCAGCGCCGCTTCGCCAAGCCGCTGGCGCGGGCCGTCGTCGAACAGCGCCGGAACCTTGCGCTGGACGCGCAGAGCCAGGCCCGGGTCATCATGGCCATGGACGCCCTGCTGCTGGCGCCGGACCTGTTCGATTTCAAGCCGCGCAACTATCTCGGCATGCGCTTCGCCTATGGCGAGCTGGCGAAGGCGCAATCGGATGAGGACCTGAAGGACCTGCTGCCGTTGATGTGGGACCTGGCGCTTTCGATCGAGGACGGCGATCTCTCGGCCGCCGAACGCAAGCTGCGCGACGCGCAGGAAGCCCTGCGCAAGGCTCTCGAAGAAGGGGCGAGCGACGAGGAGATCGCCAAGCTCACCCAGCAGCTTCGGGAAGCGCTCAACGAATACATGCAGGCGCTTGCCGAGCAGATGCGCCAGAACCCGCAGGCGATGCAGCCTTTCGATAGCAACCAGCAGACGCTCAACCAGCAGGATCTGGAGGAAATGCTGAAGCGCATCGAGGAGCTGGCGCGCACCGGTTCGCGCGATGCGGCTCGCGAGCTGCTGGCGCAGATGCAGCGGATGCTGGAAAATCTTCAGGCCGGCCGGCCACAGATGACGCCGAACGGCATGTCCAGCGAAATGATGGAGATGCTCAACAAACTAGGCGAAATGATCCAGCGCCAGCAGCAGCTCATGGACGAGACCCACAAGTTCAACCAGGACCAGCAGAACCAGCGCAGCCAGCAGCAGCAGGGACAGCAGGGACAGCAGGGACAGGGCCAACAGCTCACCAGGGAGCAGCTTGAAAAGATGCTGGAGCAGCTGCAACAGGGTCAGGGCGACCTAGCGCAGCAACTGCAGGAACTCATGGATCAGCTCGGCCAGAACGGTATGGGCCAGAACGAGGCTCTCGGGGAGGCGGGCGACTCCATGGGACAGGCGCAGCAGTCCCTCGGGCAGGGCAAGGGCGAGAAGGCCCTCGGCCAGCAGGGCAACGCGCTTGACGCGCTCCGGCGCGGCGCGCAGGGCCTGACGGAGCAGATGATGGGACAGGGAGAAGGCGCCGGCTCGCCGAACGGCAATTCTCCGCTGGACGAGGATCCCCTGGGTCGTCCGCGCCGCACGGAAGGCCCCGATTTCAACAACCGGGTGCAGATACCGGACGAAATCGACGTCCAGAGAGCCCGGCGCATTCTGGAGGAACTCCGCCGGCGCTTCTCCGATCCTTCGCGGCCGAAACTGGAGCTCGACTATCTGGAGCGGCTGCTGAAGCGGTATTGAGGCGGCGACCGTCCCGACCAGCGGCCCATCCTTTGAGACGCGAGCCTTGCTCGCTCCTCAGGACGAGGTCGTGTGTGTTGAAATTTCCGAATCCAAGCCAACTCACCCCCCTCATCCTGAGGGAGTGCGTAAGCGCTGTCTCGCAGGATGAGCCGCTGGTCGCAAATCGGCAGTTAGAAAGCGGTGTCTTTTCACCGGCAAAGAAAACCCCGCTCGAAGCGGGGTCTTTCGTCCTGGGGTCACTCGTCTCGGGGGCATGCCGAAATGCCTCATGCGTAGCGGCGGGTCTCCCGGGGAGCGTCGCCGGCGATCGCGCCACGAACAGCCTTGCGGATATCGGCAAGGGAAAAGGGCTTTGTGACCACGTCATGCACCAGGGAATCCAGCCCGGTCGCCCGTTCCCGCTGATCGGCGAAACCGGTCATCAGGAGGATCGGCATGTGCGGATAGTCCCGGGCCGTGTGCAGTGCCAGGGCAATGCCGTCCATGACGGGCATCTTGATATCGGACAGAAGCAGGTCGTAGCCGCCCTTTTCGCGGGTCAGAAGCTCGATGGCCTCGCCGCCGTCCTCTGCCGCTTCGACGGAATGCCCGTCCAGCTCCAGGGCGCGCTTCACGAAGCTGCGGACCGCTTCGTCGTCTTCGGTAAGAAGAATGCGAGCCATGCTCACTCTCCTGTGTTGCCGTCTGATGCCGCCTCTTCGGGCGCAACAACGTATCCAATAAAGGGCAACTGCCGCCAGGCGTGACCCATATCCATACCATATCCGACGACAAACTTATCTGGACAGGCGAATCCGACATAATCGGCAGATATGGCAGCTTTGCGGCGCTCCGGTTTGTCCAGCAATGCTGCGATTTTTACCGAGCGGGCACCCCGCTTGATCAACCGCTCACGTGCGAAAGCCAGCGTGCGCCCTGATTCGAGGATATCGTCCACCAGAATGATGTCGCGATCGTTAACGTCACTTTCGACATCGCGTAAAATGCGGATGTTGTCCGATCCTTCGGTCCCGGCGCCGTAGGACGACAGGTGGATGAACTCCATTTCCGGCTCCAGTCCGGCCCTGTGCATCGCCCTGACAAGGTCGGCGGCGAAAATGAAGCTGCCCTTCAGGACGGCGACGACGAGCAGGCTGTGAGGTTTGCCCTCGGCAATCTCCTCCGCGAGGGCGGACACGCGCGTTGCAATGGCGTCTTCGTCGAAAAGGGTGCGGATGTTGGCGGTCATGGTCACTCGAGAACTATCTGGCGTTTGCCGCGATCGACAAAGCGCACCTGAATATCAGAAGCGTCCTTGGGAGGATCGGGCAGAATGGTTCTGAACCGGGTCTCGTCAAGGGCGTTCAACGATTTGGTCCGGGGTTCAACCGTCCAGGCGTATATTTCCTGCAGATCGCTGCTGCGGATCGACAGGCGCACCGCCGGAACGGCGTTGGATTCCTCAAGAAGGTTCCGGATCGACCCCTCAACTACCAGAACACGCTTGCCATCTTCAACTTCCGTGAACGTTCTGAGGTTCCGGAATTCCAGACCGCGCAGGTTGACGTCGAATCCGACCAGCTGGAACAGGCTGGCAAGATCGGGCGACTGCTTGACGATGCTGTCCCGCATCAGCACGAAGGCGATACAGGCGGTCAGCGCGACGCTGAAGATCGCCAGTCCGCCGATGCGGCGGAAATTGCGCCTGGAAAGCCAGCGCAGCAACGCGCCGATATGATCGCGCCGGAACTTGTCCGGGTTGACGATGATCTTCGGCCGCTTTGCGGAGGTCTCGATATCGTTGAGGTCGCTCGAGGCGTCTTCCTCGTCTGCAAGATCGGCTGCAAACTTGCGCTCGTCCGACGTCGCGGACTTCCTGGGCGCCGGTTTATCCTCGACTTCGTCCTCGTCGTCCGCTTCCACAGGCTCCTGCGGCGCCTCGGAGGCGCCGGTCATCTCTTCGGCGGCATCGGCGGTCCAGTCGGCTTCGTCCTTTTCGGACGGATCTTCTTCCGGGACGCCTGACCCGGAGGCTTCCTCGGCCGCGGCTTCGGCGGCGATCTCGCCCTTCTCGAATTCAGGGGAAACGAACCACCTGCTGCTGCACTTGGCGCATTTCACACTGCGACCTTCCGGGCCGAGTGCCTCCACCTTGATCTCGTAGGATGTACCGCAGTCGGGACACTTGATCTTCATTTGCGAAGACCTTTCGCCATGGCATGCTCTAACCGTTTTTCGGCAAGGGCCTTCAGGGATCGAGGATCAGGTCGCAGCCGAAAAGAGGCGTCCTCGACCAGGACATAAGGCCACCGGTTTGCGGCGCGCGCGCCCCGGCGGGCTTTCTCCTCTTCGGGCACCGAAAACCGACTCGCGCGACGACCGAAACCTGTTTCCCCGGAGGCTCCAAACCAGCAGGGTCGGAAACCGGCATGAATTTCGCGACCGGGGAGTGCAAATCCCCAGCAAATCCGGTGACGGGTTTTCCACTCCCTAATGGACCTTTATATGATTAATGCACCGTTAACGCGCTGGCTATAGCGTTCGGTCAGTCAACAGGAGTCAAACGTGTGATCCGCTTCGAAAACGTCGGATTGAGATACGGAATGGGACCGGAAATCCTGCGGGATCTGACCTTTCAGATCGAACCGCAGTCGTTCCAGTTCCTGACCGGCCCATCCGGGGCGGGCAAGACAAGCCTGATCCGGCTCCTGTTCATGTCGCTGCGCCCGACACGCGGCCTGATCCGGGTGTTCAACCGGGATCTCAGCGTGATCGGCAAGCAGGAGCTGCCGAAGCTCCGGCGCAAGATCGGCGTCGTTTTCCAGGACTTCCGGCTCCTGGACCACCTGACAACTTATGAAAATGTGGCCCTGCCGCTGAGGGTGCTCGGCAAGGAAGAGTCCGAATACAGGTCCGACGTGATCGACCTGCTCAAATGGGTGGGGCTCGGTGACAGGATGCATGTGCTGCCGCCGGTGCTTTCGGGCGGTGAAAAGCAGCGCGCGGCGATCGCGCGGGCACTGATCACGCGGCCCGAGATGCTGCTCGCGGACGAGCCGACCGGCAACGTCGATCCGCCGCTCGCTCGGCGTCTGTTGCGCCTTTTCATCGAATTGAACAAACTCGGGACTTCCGTGGTGATCGCAACGCACGATATCGCACTGCTGGAACAGGTCGATGCCCGGCGCATGGTGCTGGCGGATGGACGCATCTCGATATTTGACTAGGTTTGGCAGGCGGCAGAATGGAACAGTCGGAAGACGATAAGGAAAAGCGGGCTGCCGCCGTGCAGGTGAAACCGCCGCGACGGCGCACGGAGCGGCCACGCCTGCCGAAGCGCGCGAAGCGCAAGACAGGCGCGAAGCCGCATAATCCGGAAACAGGCGACGAGGCCAAGCTTCGGCCCGCCGCCGCCATCGTGCCGCCCCAGTCGGTTGCGGGCCGTGCCCTGACCCTTGTCGTCGCCATCATGAGTTTCCTGGCCTGCCTGACCGTTGGCGCGGTTTCCGTCGTCTGGGATGCGGCTGACGCCTGGCAGAACGATCTCGTCAGGGAAATCACGATCCAGATCCGGCCGACCGAAGGCGTGGACATGTTGCGGGAGATCGACAAGGCCGTCGCCCTGGTGCAGGAATTCCCCGGCATCGGCTCCGTGCGCGCGCTGTCGGACGCGGACACGAAGGCGCTTCTGGAGCCCTGGCTCGGGGAGGGATTGCAGCTCGAGGGCCTTCCCGTGCCCCGTCTGATCCAGATTACGGTCGCCGACCCTGCTCTCCTCGACCTTGCCCAGCTCAGGGCAAAGGTGTCCCAGACCGTGACCGGCGCCAGTGTCGACGATCATTCAGTCTGGACATCGCGCCTCTCCGCCATGGCGGGGGCGGTCGTCGTCGGCGGTGTCGCCATCATGCTGCTGGTGCTGGGGTCGATGGTGCTCAGTGTCGTCTTCGCGACCCAGGCCGCCATGGCAGGCAACAAGGACGTGGTCTCGGTGCTGCATTTCGTCGGGGCCGAAGACGGTTTCATCGCACGCGAGTTCCAGAGGCATTTTCTTCTGCTGGGCCTGAAGGGCGGCGTGTCCGGCGGGGTCGCCGCGATATTCTGCTTCCTGCTCCTCGACCTGCTGACCCGGGAAGGAGAGGGGCAGGCAGGATCCGACCAGTTGTCGGCGCTTTTCGGAACCGTATCGGTCAGCCTGCCGGGGTATTTCGGCGTGTTCGCCGTCGTCTTCCTCGTTGCCATCCTGACGGCGCTGACATCCGGGCTGGCGGTCAAGGCCCATCTAGCGAAAGTGGATTGATTTTGAGCCGAAATGCCGCGAAATTGGCCGAATCAAATATCATAGTCGCCTCATGACGCACGCAGACACAGTCATAACACCCTCAGCGAAAGACGGTGGGTCCATTGTCCCGGACCGCCGACTGAGCGCGCTGCGGGAGACTGCGCCGGTCAGCGAGGCCGGCCGTGCGGCACCCGGCAAGAGAAAGAAACGCCTCGGGCTGCGCATCCTGTTCGTTGCCGTCATCACCGCCCTGACCGCCGGAGCAATCGGGGAATTCATCGTGTTCGCGCAGGATGTCGCCTCCAAGCGGGCTCCGTCGAAGGTGCGGGCTGACGCGATCGTCGTGCTCACCGGAGGCCACGACAGGGTCTACGAGGCCGTTCGTCTCCTAGAGGCAGGCAAAGCCAAGCGGCTGTTGATTTCCGGCGTTCATCCGGGAACGACGCGCAAGCAGCTTGCGGCTGTCACTTCGTCCAGCAAACCGCTCGAGGCCTCCACCGTCGACCTCGACAGGGTGGCGCTTAACACGGCAGGGAACGCGGCGGAAACCGCTGCCTGGGTGCGCAAGAACGGTTTTTCAAAATTGCTCGTGGTAACCAGCGCCTACCACCTGCCACGGGCGGAAGCCGAACTGTCCGACGCCATGCCGGAAGTCGAGCTCATCCCCTACCCCGTCTTTTCCCGAGGCCTCAACCTGGACGCCTGGTACATGGAACCGGCGACAATGCAGCTTCTCATGCGCGAGTATGTGAAGTATATCCTCGCTCGGCTGCGAATGACCGTGCAGGGCGTGCACTGACGGCAGCCGGACCACCTTTGCCTTTGTCCAGACTCCAAGGTGCCATGCTTTTTCTGCGTTCTACCCTTTTCCAGGTGCTTTTCTACACGATTACTCTCCTGCTGATGATCGTGTTCTCTCCGGTCCTCCTGCTGCCGCGCAAATGGGGGGCGTGGGTGCTGCCGGCCTGGTCGAATATTCTGCAGTTCGTCATGCGGGTGGCCGGGGGGATCAAGGTGGAGGTGCGCGGCCGGGAAAACCTGCCCAAGGGCGGATATATCGCCGCAATGAAGCATCAGTCGGCCTGGGAAACCGTGGCGCTGATCCCGTTGTTCAGGAGCCCGGCTTTCATCCTGAAGCGGGAATTGCGCTGGATCCCGATCTTCGGCTGGTACACGGCGAAGTTCAAACAGATCCCGATCAACCGGGGCAAGCGTACGGCGGCCCTGGCGGCGATGAAGGAGGCGGCCAAGGAAGCCATCGCCGAGGAACGGCAGATCCTGATCTTTCCCGAAGGCACCCGCCGTCCCGCGGGCGGCGAGCCCCAGTACAAGTTCGGCATCGCCCATCTTTACCGCGACCTGAAATGTCCCGTCGCCCCGATCGCCCACAATGCCGGGCTCTACTGGCCGCGGGCCTCCTGGAAGGTCTATCCGGGCACCGTGATCGTGGAGATCCTGCCGCCGATCGAGCCGGGACTTTCTCCCAACGCCTTCTACGAGCGCATGGTCGGCGATATCGAAACGGCCAGTAACCGCCTGATCGAGGAAGCTCGCGAGGCGCGGCGTCCTTCTCCCGTTCTGGAACGCGTGGACGCGCTCAAAAGCGCCGGCTGAAGTCCGGCTTCAGGCGCGATTGCTCTCCAGGAAGGGTGAAAAAAGACCGCCCCGCACGGAGCGGGGCGGCCAATGGCAATGCGGATCAAGACCTTCAGTGAACCGCTTTGCCCGCGTGAGCCGTCTGCAGGCGAGCCAGGGCGATATGGAGTGCGCCGCCGAGCACTGCGCCGATCACCCAGCCGTAGCCGGCCAGTTCGGCAAGAGCCGGCACCCAGACGGTCGCCACCGAAAAGACCGCGGCGATTCCGAAGGCGGCAATCGCCTTGATGTTCCAGCCGTCGTTGAAGTGGTACTTGCCGTCCGGATCGGAGGAGAACAGGTCGTCGACGTCGATATTCTGCTTGTGCACCAGATAGTAGTCGGCGACCAGGATGCCGTAGAGCGGTGCAAGGAAGGCGCCGAGCGTGTCCACGAACCCGGCAATGCCGATGTTGGAGATGACCGTCACCCAGAGCGCGCCGATGAAGAAGGCAATGCCAGCGGTGATGATGCCGCCGGTCCTGGCCGAAATCTTTTCCGGATTGAGGTTGGCGATGTCATAGGCCGGCGGAATGAAGTTGGCGACAAGATTGATGCCGACCGTCGCCGCGAAGAAGGTGACGGCGGCAATCAGGGTCAGGAAGACGTTGTCGACGCGGTCGACGATATCGGCCGGGTTCACCAGCTTTTCACCGAACAGCACGACCGTCCCGGCGGTCACGAACAGGGCGATGAACGAGAAGAACGCCATCGACACCGGAAGGCCCCAGAAGTTGCCACGCTTCATGGACGGTTCGTCGGAGACGAAGCGCGAGAAGTCGCCGAAGTTGATCACGACCGCTGCAAAATAGGCAATCATCGTGCCGACGACGGTGAAAAAGCCCGCGACTGGACCGCGCGGGGCGGTTGCCTCGCTGCCTTCGAAGATTGTGCCGAGAGCCGAGAAGATACCGTTGCCGGCCTTCCACCAGATCACCAGGCAGAGTGCGATCATGACGGCATAGACAAAGGGGCCCGCCCAGTTGAGGAACTTGCCGACCCAGTCGATGCCCTTCATGAACAGGGCAACCTGGAAGACGCAGACCAGCAGATAGGACAGCCAGCCGACCGCCGTCATGCCGAGGAACTCCGTTCCGCCCTTGATGCCGAGCAGGGTGTTGAGCAGCAGGGCCACCGCGGTGGAGGCGAAATAGGTCTGCACGCCGTACCAGAAGATCGCGACGATGCCGCGGACGAGGGCGGGAAAGCGCGCTCCGTAGACCCCCATGGAGGCCCGCGCCATCACCGGATAGGGGATGCCGTGTTTGACCGACGGGCGCCCGGTCAGGTTCACCAGGAACATAACGAAGAACCCGGCCAGCACGATTGCCGCGAAGACCAGCCAGCCGTTGAGGCCGTAAGTGATGAAAAGCGATGCCGCCAGCGTGTAGCCGAAGAGGCTCTGGATGTCGTTGTTCCACACGTTGAAGATTTCGAATGCGCCCCATTTGCGCTTGTTCGCCGGGATCGGTGCAAGGTCCTCGTTATAGAGAGCGCCGTCCCTGGAACCGGGCTTGCCGGGTAGATGTGCCATGTTCTCCTCCTTGTGGCCGCCCTCCAAGCGGCCGTCCCGATGCAGGCCGTGCATCGCGCAATTCTAAGCTTGCAACTAACATTTTACGAGTTATTCTAGTTAAGAGACTACAATAAATTTCAAGCAAGACCTTTTTGGTTTGCTTGGTAATGCCGTTTCGGGAACCTGTGATGAGACAAGAGAACAAGGGCGAGTTGCTGATGGACAAGGCGCAGGAAGCGCTTCTGGCCGCCCTCAGGTCCGGGACCCTGCGCAACGGACAATTCATCTCGATGTCCCAGCTCGTCGACATTCTCGAGTTCCCCATCGCGCCGGTGCGTGAAGCCGTCAAGCACGCCAGCACGCAAGGGTTCCTGAAGACCCTGCCGAAACGTGGCGTGCAGGTCATGGAGGCGAGCCCGGAGAACATCCGCGAATGTCTGGATGTGCGCCTGGTCTACGATCAGGAAGGCGCCCGGCGGCGGATCGCCGGAAATGCGCTGGAGGGCCTGGAGTCACTTCGGCGCCACCATGAGGAATTGCGCGATGCTGCCAGGGCTGGCGCCTCGGGGAACATGCCGCCAAGGGCAATAGAGGTCGATCTTTCGCTACACAATTATCTCGGCGAAGGTCTCGGCAATTCGCTGCTGACGGCGTCCTATGCCGCCAACCGGACACGCATCGCCATCATCCAGAACGCGCGGCCCTTTCTGCAGGACAGGATCGTGTCGGCCATGGAAGAACATCTGACCGTCATCGAGGCGCTGGCAAACAGGGACCCGGATGCCGCCGCCGAGGCGCTTCGTCATCATTGCGCGCAAACCTTGCGCTGGTGGGGCGTAACCTGATCCGGGGTTTGCGAAGAAACCGGACTACTGTTTCACGATTTCCTTCAGCCGTTCTGCCAGCCAGGCAAGGTTGGTATCGGCGATGCCCATCTCTTCCAGATGGGCTGCCGTGTTGATGACATACTCCGGATTCTCGCCGGACTTGCCGACGGCTCCGGTCACGATGTCGAGTTGCCGCTCCAGGGGCAGCGCGCCGGCATATTGCTGATGGCCATGGTCGACCATGTAGACGAGCGCCTCGACCTTCTCACCGCTCTCCAGCTCGATGTGATGCCAGTGTTCCTTGTAGACCATGGTGGTCTGTTCGCGGGCACGCAGATACTCCAGCGTGCCGGGCCAGATATCCTCGGCCACCTGGTAGGCAATGCCGTGGCAGGCACCGCCGTTGTCGAGACCGAAGACCAGGCCGGGCCGCTCCTGCGTGCCTCGGTGCACCCAGGAATAGACGCAGAGCGCGCGATGGGCGCCGCGCAACAGGGCCGGTTCGCAACGCAGATGATCAAATCCCGGGTTCCACATCAAAGACCCGTAGCCAAAGACCCAAAAATCGCTCATATCGACCTGTCTTTTCTTTCGCAGCTGCGGAGATAACAATCCCGGCAAGCCGTTTCAATGCCATCTTTCGGAGGCATTTGGTGCGGATGGCCGCCGGATGGTGCCTCAACAAAGAGTTTTGAACCGTGACAGCATCCTCGACGAAACCGGCCGCTTCCTCCAGGCGCCGCTATGTTCTCCTCATCGGCGCGCTCGTGCTTGTGGCCGCAGGATGGTCTGTGGCCTGGTTCTATGGGCGGTCGGCTCTTCGGGAACAGATCAGCGCGCAGATGGCCTCGCTCGCGCAGGACGGCCTGGAAGTCAGCTGTGGGGACCTGTCGATTGCCGGCTATCCGTTCCGCTATGAGGTCTATTGCCGAGACCTCGTCTCCCGGGACCGCGCCGGGGCACGCGCGTCGCTCGGGGAATTGACGGCCGTTGCGCTGATCTACAATCCCCGGCATGTGATTTTCGAGGCCAAGGCGCCGGCCAATCTGCTCGTGCCCCTGAACGGGCTTGCCGGAACGGTCGGCTGGCAGACCGCCCGTGCCAGCATGAAGTTTTCCGGCAGCGCGCTGGGTGAACTGGATGCGGTCGTCAGCGCGCCGGACGCAACGCTCGAAAATGCCGCTTCCGCCGGGAGTTTTGCCGCCGAAAAGCTGGAAGCGCATATGCGGGAAGCCCCGGACAGCGCCGGTACGCTGGAGGGTTTTCTATCCTTGACGGGGCTGCAGCTGAAGTCCCTGCCACAGTTGGCGGAGCCGATCGCCCTGCGCGCGCAGGCCCGGATCGCCGATGGCACGGCCCTGTTATCCGGGGGCAGCCTGGCCGGCCTTGTGCAGGCCAATGACGGCGAACTGCCGGTCAAGCTGGTTCTGTTCGATGCAGGCCTCGGCGAGAGCCGCCTCAACGCTTCGGGAAATCTCGTTCTTTATGGAGACGGGACCCTGTCGGGAAAACTGAACGTGGCCGTCGCCAACGCCAACAGTCTCTTAGAGAAGGTGACACCGCTGTTTCCGCCACAGGACACGACGCCTGCCCTTCTGGAAAGCGCGCTAAAAAGCCTGGAACCGTCGGCGAAGGAAGTCGACGGCGTCTCCACCATCAAGCTGCCGGTGATGGTCGATCACGGCCTCGTCCGGCTCGGCCTGCTTCCGCTCGGCCGGATCCCGCCGCTGTTTCAGGCCGGGACCTGACCATCCGTTTTCCTGGTCATTCCGGACAGGCGGGGCATGGCCGAACGCCGATCCGGAATGAGGGAGAGTCCGGGCCGGCCGCGTCAGTCGCCGGCAATCCGGTCGATCGGGATCACATAGCTCTTGCGGTGATCGGGTTCGGCGATCTTCTCGTAAAGCGCAACGGTCGGGGTATTCTTGCCCGGAACCAGCCAGCGCAGGTGCAGCCAGCCTCGGTTCTTGCCCTCCACTTCGAGGGTTTCGATCATCTTGCGGCCGATGCCCTTCTGACGATAGTCGGGATGCACGTAGATGTCGTCCATCTGGCCGATCCGGAGACCGGTAATCAGCTCGGGCAAGTCGAAGTAGACGGCAAATCCGACCAGCTTGCCGTCGTCGTAGGCGCCGATTACTTCCGCGGTTTTGTCGCCCAGAATGCGTTCTGCATAATATTCGTCCGGACGGCGCGGGGCGCCCCGTTTCAGCGCCTGGGCGTTTTCGGCAATAAGCGGTGCGAGCTGGTGGGCGTCTTCCGGCCCAAGAACCCTGATTTCCGTAGTCGTCATGAAATCCCCGGAGGTGGTGAACTCTGAAGTGAGCCACACAATGTCCTGAAACCGGACCGGGGATCAAGGACCTGAATCAATTTCCAGCTACGTCTTTCGTTCTTTGACGTTTCATGCCATGAGCGAAGGCGAAAAGGCTACGGGACCCGAGATGACGGACACTGCGCGACTGAAAGCAACCCTGATTGGACTGAGCGCCGTTCTGATGTGGGCGACGCTCGGCCTGTTCGGCGCAGGGTCCGGCCGGGTTCCGCCTTTCCTGCTCAATGCACTTTGCTTCGGCATTTCAGGCACGCTCGCCCTTGTCTGGCTGGCCCTGACCGGAAAGCTGAAACTGTTGCGCCAGCCGCTGAGGATCTGGGTCTTCGGAACTGTCGGGCTGTTCGGTTTTCATTTCTTCTATTTCACGGCCATCCGCAACGCTCCGCCCGTCGAGGCGAACCTGATCAACTATACCTGGCCGTTGCTGATCGTGCTTTTCTCGGCCTTCCTGCCCGGCGAAAAGCTTCGTCTCCACCATGTCGCCGGATCGGCTCTCGGGCTTGCCGGTGCGGCCCTGCTGCTTGCCGGCGCCGGTGGGGTGTCGTTTTCAGGCGGGTCGACGCTCGGCTATGGCGCGGCGGTCGCCTCCTCGCTGTTCTGGTCCAGCTATTCCGTTCTCTCCCGCCGTCTCGGCGCCGTTCCGACGGAAGCGGTTGCAGGCTTCTGCGTGATGACCGCCCTTCTCTCGGCTGCCAGCCATCTCTTGCTGGAGGACACCGTGCTGCCGGCAACGACCCTTGAATGGGCGTCCGTCCTGGCGCTCGCCGTCTTTCCGATGGGCCTTGCGTTCTTCACATGGGACATCGGCGTCAAGCGCGGCGACATCCAGGTTCTGGGCGCGGCCGCCTATTCGGCACCGCTTCTGTCGACGCTGCTCCTGATCCTCTTCGGCTTCGGGGCGCTGACGCTCTCGGTCGGTCTCGCATGCCTGGCGATCACGCTGGGCGCCGTCGTTGCGGCCAAGGACATGATCTTCAGAGGGCGCTCTGCGGAAACACCGGCGGAATAGGGCCGGCCCTGTCCTTCCCCCTTCGGACAATTCCACTCGTTTCGCCGATCCGCTACGTTAACGCGATATCAGTTTCGCCAGCCCAGGACCTGCTCATGACCGCACAGTTCAGACCTCGCCGCTCCGCTCTCTATATGCCCGGCTCCAATGCGCGGGCCCTGGAAAAGGCCCGGACGCTGGATGTCGATTGCCTGCTCCTGGATCTGGAGGATGCCGTGGCGCCGGACGCGAAGGAACTTGCTCGTACACAGATCGCGGAAGCGGTGTCGGCAGGAGGCTACGGTTCCAGGGAAGTGGTTATCCGTATCAACGGTCTCGACACGCCCTGGGGCGAGACGGACCTGGAAGCTGCCGTGAAGGCCAATCCCGATGCCATCCTGGTGCCCAAGGTGAACGGGCCCGCGGATCTGCAGCGGATCGCGCACAAGCTCTCCGTTCACGGGGCTTCGGCCGATCTGAAGCTCTGGGCGATGATGGAGACGCCGGAAGCCATGCTGAACGCGGGTGCGATCGGTGCCTGCGGACGGGACCCGGAAGTCCGGCTGTCGTGCTTCGTGATGGGCACCAACGATCTCGCCAAGGAAACACGCGCCCGGCTGACGCCGGGCCGGGCGGCGATGATGCCGTGGCTGATGACCTGCGTGGCGGCGGCCCGCGCCGGCGGCATCGACATTCTGGACGGGGTCTACAACGCCTTTCAGGACGAGGAAGGCTTTGCCGCCGAATGCGCGCAGGGCGCCGACATGGGCATGGACGGCAAGACGCTGATCCACCCGAAGCAGATCGCCCCCTGCCATGCCGCCTTCAGCCCCTCGGAGGAGGACATCGCCTGGGCGCGCAAGATCAACGAGGTTTTCGCAGAGCCGGAAAATGCCGGCAAGGGTGCAATTCAGGTGGACGGCAAGATGGTCGAACGGCTACATGCGGAAATGGGCAAGCGGGTAATCGCCATCGCCGATGCCATCGCGGCCCGGTCCTGAGAAGAAAAACGAGACACCCATGAAGCTTTACCGGTTCATCACCAACGTGGACGACAGCGAATTCTGCCACCGCGTCACCCAGGCGCTCAACAAGGGCTGGGAACTCGCCGGTTCACCGTCCCTGACCTATGACGCCACGCGCGGTGCCACCATCTGCGGTCAGGCCGTGACCAAGGAAGTCGACGGCGTGGAATATTCGCGCGACATCAAGCTCGGCGAGTACTGAGTTCGGGAACCGGCCGGCCCGGCTTCAGGTCCAGGCCGGTTCCATCTCCGAAAGGCCGTCGTGCAAAAGATCTTCCACGAACCAGGCCGCGAACTGGTGACGGCCGGACACACCAGCCTTCGCATATATCCGGGCGAGCTGCGCCCGCACCGTTCCGGAAGCCGCCCCGCGCAGGTCCGCGATTTCGGCGAGATCCAGACCTTTCAGGGCAAGCCGACCGACATCGCGTTCAGCTGGCGTAAGACCCCACTCCGTGAATTGCGTTTCGATGATCTGCCCGAGATGGCCACGGACGGCGCCAAGGGCGCGTTCCTGACCCCGCATTCTTTCCAGCGTCAGCCGCAATTGCCAGCCGACGAGAAGAAGCCCCGTTACCAGGATAAAGGCGACGAAGGCCTCGAAGACGGTCGGAGGGCTTGCGGGCTCCGAGACCAGGTCCGAAACAGCGTCGCCGAGGAAGAAGACCGTGGCAATGGACTGCAGCAGCATGAAGGCCGCCAGGGCAGCGGTCCGGCCACGCGCCGGCAGCAGGCGGAATTGTGCAAGCTTCATTTGTTCCTGATCCGTCCGATGACCATCGGGCGAACGAGATTGCGCCGCAGCGCGCGGCTTTCCACCACAATGCCTGCAACATGGATCAGGGCGAGGATCAACATCAGATTGGCCGCGCCCTCGTGCAGCTCCTTCGCCGCGCCCTTGAGGGTGTGTTCCTCTTCTTCCTCATCGCCTTCCGTCTTCACGAGAACCGACCAGTCGCCGGCAGCGACCGCAGCTTTTTCCTGCGCGATGGCGATCGGGCTCCTGGCGTCCGTCATGACGAGGCCCGTTGCCGTGACCAGGGCAAGGCATCCCCAGAGCGCGTAGACCATGATCGCGCCCGCCGGATTGTGAGAGGCATATTCGCGGGGCTTGCCGCGAACGAGTTCGACGAGATGCGACAGGGCGGCACGCGGGTTGGGCGGAAACGCGGAAAATCTCGCTTCAGCCGGACCGATCAGTCCCCAGGCCAGCCGCACGGCCAGCAGTCCCAGAACTCCCCAGCCGATCCAGACATGGATCGTTCCGCCTGGCTTGTCGAGGAGACCGTTCGCGATGACGGCAACGGCGATCAGCCAATGGCTGATGCGCACGAGCGGGTCCCAGGGGTCGGGGGCGCTGGGCGCCCCCTCCTGCGATGGTGGAGCGACGCGGATCGTCATGTTCAGTCGTCGTCCTTCACGTTCGTGACCTTGCCCGAAGCCGGGTCGATATAGACTTCCCACAACTTGTTCGAGGCATCGGTGCATTTCGCCTCGATCTTTCCGTCCTCGGCTTCGAATTCCCTGACCGTGCAGCCCGCCTTTTCGAGGGCGGCGGCCGCTTCCTTCGGATTGGTTCCGACGTGGTCTCCGACAACCGGCATGGCCTGCGCAGCAATCGGCACGAGGGTGAGGCAAAGCACGGCGAAAGATTTCCTGAGCATTTTGGCGTCCTTCAATGAAATCGAATCTGCAAAATTGCAGGCGGCCGGTTTCGGCCTGCGTCCTATCTGCCGTTTGCGACATGTCAGGGTCGATAGACGAAACGCTGATTTCCTGCCCCGTAAGCATGTGCTTACGCCGGAGACGGGGCGGACCACGCAATTCTTGTTCAGGAGAGGGGTGCGGGCCGGGAGCGGTCATGCGAATTCGGCAACGCGGAGCTATCCAATTCCGGTGCCGGTATCCTAAGGTCGAGGCATTGCCGACAACACATTGACTGGAGCAGGACATGCCGGACGAAAAATACATTCTTACCAGGGAAGAGATTGCCGGGATGGCGGGCCTGAAGAAGACGCATTTTCTGAATCCGAACGCCAGGCGGCTGAACAAGTCGCTGGGAGATGCAACCGGCCTGACCGGACTCGGATTTCATCTCATCGAGGTCGAACCGGGGTTTGAGACGACGGAAT
>JBNKGB010000018.1:0-61069 GCA_050289605.1 Roseibium sp.
AGTCGATGCCCGCTGCTCTGTTTTTCCTCTAGTCTTGCTTCACCTTCGGTCACATGGACAACGGAGCCATGAAACAGACCGTCGTTCTGTTCCCCGCCGGCGGCGTCGGCCACGTCGCCATCCAGATTGCCCGTGCCTTCGGCGCCGATGTCTATGCCACCGGCAGCGCGGACAAGAAGGATATGCTGGAGGCTCTCGGCGCAACGGCGATCGATTACCGTGCCCGAACGGTCGAGGATTATGTTGCCGACCATACCGGCGGAACGGGCTTCGACATCGTCTACGACACCTGCGGTGGCGCGATCCTCGACACCTCGTTCCAGGCGATCCGCCATTTCGGTCATGTGGTCAGCAGTCTCGGCTGGGGCAACCATGCGCTGGCACCGCTGTCCTTCAAGGGCGGCAGCTATTCCGGCGTCTTCACGCTGCTGCCGCTGCTGACCGGCATCGGCCGCGAGCACCACGGGAAGATCATGGCCGAGGCCACCCGGCTGATCGAGGACGGCAAGCTTCTGCCGGTTCTCGATCCGCGCCGCTTCACACTGGGGCAGGTCGCCGAGGCCCATGCCGCCATCGACGACCGCAGTGCCCGCGGCAAGATCGTGGTGGATGTCGCAACGTAAATGAAGAAGGCCGCTCGAACGGGCGGCCTTTTCCTGATTGGAAGCCTGAGGCAAGCCGTTGCCTGCCCGGAATTCCTAGCCCGTCACAAGGTTCCGGAGCACATAGTGCAGGATGCCGCCGGCCTTGATGTATTCCAGCTCGTCCAGCGTATCGACGCGGCACAGGCACTCGATCACCTTGGTGGTGCCGTCCTCGTAGGTGACGTCCACGTTCATCATCTGGCGCGGCTGGATGTCGGCAATGCCCTTGATGGTCACGCGTTCCTTGCCGGTGATGCCGTGGGACTGCCAGCTTTCGCCGTCCTTGAAGGTGAGCGGGATGACGCCCATGCCGACGAGGTTCGAGCGGTGGATACGCTCGAAGGACTGGGCGATGACGGCGCGCACGCCGAGAAGATTTGTGCCCTTGGCGGCCCAGTCACGGGATGAGCCGGTGCCGTATTCCTTGCCGGCGAAAACCACCAGCGGAATGCCCGCTTCCCTGTATTCCATGCAGGCGTCGTAGATCCATTCCTGCTTGCCGTCCTTCATGGTAACGCCGCCCTCGACACCCGGAACCATCTGGTTCTTGATGCGGATGTTGGCGAAGGTGCCGCGCATCATGACTTCATGGTTGCCGCGTCGCGAGCCGTAGGAGTTGAAATCCTTCTGGGCAACCTGATGCTCGGACAGGTACTTGCCCGCCGGACTGTCCAACTTGATGGATCCGGCCGGCGAGATGTGGTCGGTGGTGATACTGTCCAGGAACAGTCCCATGACCGCCGCGCCCTCGATGTCCTGAAGCGGCTTCGGCTCCATGGTCATGCCTTCGAAATAGGGCGGGTTCCGCACGTAGGTCGAGGAAACCGGCCAGGAGTAGGTGAGCCCTCCTTCCACCTTGATGCCCTGCCAGTGCTGATCGCCCTTGAAGACGTCGGAATAGCGGGTCCGGAACATCTCCTCGTTGATGGAGGAGCGGATCAGATCGGCAATCTCGGCGGTGGTCGGCCAGATGTCCTTGAGGTACACCGGGTTGCCGTCCTGGTCTTCCC
Source organism: Roseibium sp. (assembly GCA_050289605.1). Taxonomy (GTDB): domain Bacteria; phylum Pseudomonadota; class Alphaproteobacteria; order Rhizobiales; family Stappiaceae; genus Roseibium. The sequence continues at coordinate 1,655 of JBNKGB010000018.1, forward strand.
CGAGGGGATCCTCGGTGATGTTGACGTTCAGGCTGCCGGCAATGGCATAGGCGACGACCAGCGGCGGCGAGGCCAGATAGTTCGCCCGCACGTCCGGGTTGACGCGGCCCTCGAAGTTGCGGTTGCCGGACAGGACCGAGCAGGCAATCAGATCGTTGTCGTTGATCGCCCTGGAGATCGCCGGATCGAGCGGACCGGAGTTGCCGATACAGGTGGTGCAACCGTAGCCGGCGAGCGTGAAGCCGAGTGCGTCGAGATCGCCCTGAACCCCGGCCTTTTCCAGATAATCCGTCACGACCTGGGAGCCGGGCGCCAGCGAGGTCTTCACCCACGGCTTGACCTTGAGGCCCTTCTTCAGCGCGTTGCGGGCGACAAGACCGGCGCCGATCAGCACGGACGGGTTGGACGTGTTGGTGCAGGAAGTGATGGCGGCAATCACGACATCGCCATTGCCGAGATCATGGTCCTTGCCGTCGACCGCTACGCGTTTGGAGATTTCGCCCGCCTTCTTGAATTCCTCCGCCATCGTCCTGGCGAAGCCGCTTGCCGCGTCCGCAAGGTTGATGCGGTCCTGCGGGCGCTTCGGACCGGAGACCGCCGGAACGACGGTGGAGATGTCGAGTTCCAGCGTGTCGGTAAAGGCCGGCTCTTCGCCACCCTGACGGTACATGCCCTGTGCCCTGGCATAGGCCTCCACGAGAGCGACACGGTCCTTGTCGCGGCCGGTAGCTTTCAGATATTTCAGGGTGTCGCCGTCGACCGGGAAGAAGCCGCAGGTCGCGCCGTATTCCGGCGCCATGTTGGCAATGGTCGCTTCGTCTTCGAGAGACAGGTGATCGAGACCTTCACCGTAGAATTCGACGAACTTGCCGACGACGCCCTTCTGGCGCAGCATTTCGACGACGCGCAGGACAAGGTCGGTTGCGGTAATGCCCTCGTTAAGCTTACCCGTAAGCTTGAAGCCGACGACTTCCGGGATCAGCATGGAGATCGGCTGGCCGAGCATGGCGGCCTCCGCCTCGATGCCGCCGACGCCCCAACCGAGAACGGCCAGGCCGTTGACCATGGTGGTGTGTGAATCCGTGCCGACCAGCGTGTCCGGATAGGCGATCGTTTCGCCGTCTTCTTCCTTGGTCCAGACGGTCTGGGCCAGATATTCCAGGTTCACCTGGTGACAGATGCCGGTTCCGGGCGGCACGGCTCGGAAATTGTTGAAGGCGGACTGGCCCCAGCGCAGGAACTCGTAACGTTCCTTGTTGCGCTCATATTCCAGTTCCACGTTCTTCGTGAAGGCATCCTTGGTGCCGAAATAGTCGATCATCACCGAGTGGTCGATGACAAGGTCGACCGGAACCAGCGGGTTGACCTTCTCCGGATCGCCGCCGAGTTTCACCGCAGCGTCGCGCATGGCCGCCAGGTCGACGACCGCCGGAACACCGGTGAAGTCCTGCATCAGCACGCGGGCCGGGCGGTAGGAAATCTCGTGGTCCGACGTGCGGGTCTTCAGCCATTCGGCGCAGGCGAGGATGTCTTCCTTCGTCACCGTGCGGCCGTCTTCGAAGCGCAGCAGGTTTTCCAGCACCACCTTCAGCGAGGACGGCAGCCTGGAAACGCCTTCCAGGCCGTTCCTTTCCGCTTCCGGAATGGAGAAATAAGTGTAGGTCTTGCCGCCGGCGGTCAGTGATTTCTTACACTTGAAGCTATCGAGGGACTGGGTCACGACGTGCGATCTCCTTGATTGTCCGATGGCCCGAAACGCGTCCGATCCGGTGCCAGCAGTATCACTCATGACTCCGGACCAGGAACCTGAAACGTTCCGTCATCCGGTGCTCTTGCGAGCGGATGCGATGAGAGCCTCTCCCTCGTTCGCAGCCGCAAATTGGTGCGCCGCACCTATAGCAATCTTTAACTCTGTTCACCAGACACGACACTGACGCCCTTGTCGATGCTAGTAGTGTCGTTACCGGGCGGTTCGAGGCCATGTTCCGGTTTTCGTCACCCGAGTGAACGCAGCGGCATCAAGCGGTATATATCCTTCATTCGATGAATGGAAAGATATTGCATACCGTTGTATACTGAATTAAGACGACGCTCAGCAAAGCTTCTCCAGGCTCGCCAAACCGACGGCGGCCGGGTATGCAAGCATCATCTAACATCAGGACGCCGGGATCATCATGAGCTTGTATTCAGATTACCTAAATGAGATCGAGACTCGCAAAAGCCAGGGCTTGCATCCCAAGCCCATCGAAGACGGTGCGCTCATCAAGGAGATCGTTGCCCAGATCAAGGACACCGGCAACGAACACCGGGCCGACTCGCTCAAGTACTTCATCTACAACACCCTGCCGGGCACGACGAGCGCAGCCGGTGAAAAGGCGAAGTTCCTGAAGGAAATCATTCTCGGCAGCGCCAAAGTCGAGGAAATCACGCCGGCTTTCGCCTTCGAGCTGCTGTCCCACATGAAGGGCGGCCCGTCGGTCGAGGTTCTGCTCGACCTCGCTCTGGGCGACGACCAGGCAATCGCGAAGGGCGCCGCCGAAATCCTCAAGACGCAGGTCTTCCTCTACGACGCCGACACGGACCGGCTGAAGGCCGCCTATGAGGCCGGAAACGACATCGCCAGGGACATTCTGGAAAGCTATGCCCAGGCCGAGTTCTTCACCAAGCTCCCGGACATTGACGAGGAAATCAAGGTCGTCACCTATGTCGCCGCCGAAGGCGACATTTCCACCGACCTGCTGTCCCCCGGCAACCAGGCCCACTCCCGCGCCGACCGTGAACTGCACGGCAAGTGCATGATCTCGGAAAGGGCACAGAAGGAAATCGAGGCGCTGAAGCTGCAGCACCCGGACAAGCGGGTAATGCTGGTCGCCGAAAAGGGAACGATGGGCGTCGGCTCCTCGCGCATGTCCGGCGTCAACAACGTGGCGCTGTGGACCGGCAAGCAGGCCAGCCCCTATGTTCCCTTCGTCAACGTCGCCCCGGTGGTCGCAGGGACCAACGGTATCTCCCCGATCTTCCTTACGACCGTCGGCGTGACCGGCGGCATCGGCATCGACCTGAAGAACTGGGTCAAGAAACTCGGCGAAGACGGCAAGCCGATCCTGAACAATGACGAAAGCCCGGTGCTGGAGCAGAAATACTCCGTCGAAACGGGCACGGTTCTGACCATCAACACGAAGAAGAAGAAGCTCTACAACGAAGCCGGCGACGAAGAACTCGTCGACATCTCCTCGTCGCTGACGCCTCAGAAGGTCGAGTTCATGAAGGCCGGCGGCTCCTATGCCATCGTCTTCGGCAAGAAACTGCAGAGCTTCGCTGCAGAGACGCTCGGCATCGACCTGCCGCCCGTCTTCGCGCCCTCCAAGGAAATTTCCCATGAGGGCCAGGGCCTGACGGCGGTCGAGAAGATCTTCAACAAGAACGCCGTCGGCGTCACCGAAGGCAAGGTCCTGCATGCGGGCTCGGACGTCCGCGTCAAAGTGAACATCGTCGGTTCCCAGGACACGACCGGCCTGATGACGGCTCAGGAGCTGGAATCCATGGCCGCGACGGTGATCGCACCGACCGTCGACGGCGCCTACCAGTCCGGCTGCCACACGGCGTCTGTCTGGGACCTGAAGGCGCAGGCCAACATCCCGAAGCTCATGAGCTTCATGAACAGGTTCGGCCTGATCACCGCGCGTGATCCCAAGGGCGTCTACCATGCGATGACGGACGTGATCCACAAGGTCCTGAACGACATCACCATCGACGACTGGGCGATCATCATCGGCGGCGACAGCCACACCCGCATGTCCAAGGGCGTCGCCTTCGGCGCGGACAGCGGCACGGTGGCCCTGGCGCTCGCCACCGGCGAAGCCACGATGCCGATCCCCGAGTCGGTCAAGGTGACCTTCAAGGGCTCGATGAAGGATCACATGGACTTCCGTGACGTTGTCCATGCGACCCAGGCCCAGATGCTGAAGCAGTTCGACGACAACGTCTTCCAGGGCCGCATCATCGAGGTCCACATCGGAACCCTGCTCGCCGACCAGGCCTTCACCTTCACCGACTGGACCGCCGAGATGAAGGCCAAGGCTTCCATCTGCATTTCCAACGACGACACCCTGATCGAGTCGCTCGAGATCGCCAAGAGCCGCATCCAGATCATGATCGACAAGGGAATGGACAACGATGCCAGGGTGCTCCAGGGCCTGATCGACAAGGCCGACAGGCGCATTGCCGAAATCCGGTCCGGCGAAAAACCGGCGCTGACCCCGGACGACAACGCCAAATATTTCGCGGAAGTCGTTGTCGATCTCGACCAGATCGACGAACCCATGATCGCCGACCCGGACGTCAACAACGCGGACGTCTCCAAGCGCTACACCCACGACACGATCCGGCCCGTCTCCTACTACAGGGGCGAAAAGAAGGTGGATCTCGGCTTCGTCGGCTCCTGCATGGTCCACAAGGGCGACATCAAGATCGTTGCCCAGATGCTGAAAAACCTTGAGAAGGCAAACGGCAAGGTCGAGTTCAAGGCACCGCTCGTCGTCGCTGCTCCGACTTACAACATCATCGACGAGCTGAAGGCGGAAGGCGACTGGGAGATGCTGGAGAAATACTCCGGCTTCGAGTTCGATGACGCGGCGCCGAAGAACACCGCCCGGACCGAATACGAGAACATTCTCTATCTGGAGCGCCCCGGCTGCAACCTTTGCATGGGCAACCAGGAAAAGGCCTCCAAAGGCGACACGGTTCTGGCAACCTCCACCCGTCTCTTCAAGGGCCGCGTCGTGGAAGACAGCACGGAAAAGAAGGGCGAGTCCCTGCTGGCCTCGACACCGGTCGTGGTCCTTTCCGCAGTCCTCGGGCGCACCCCGAGCATTGAGGAATACAAGGCCGCCGTGGAGGGGATCAATCTTACCAAGTTCGCTCCGCCGCTCCAGAAGCCGGCGGTTTCAAGGTCGGTTCATTTCTAAGACCTTCTGAACGCATCGATCGGCGGCCGCTGCTCCCCGTTGGTCCTGGCTTGACAGCCAGGACGGGTGGGGGGCAGCGGCCGTCATACTGTCGGGGCCATGCCGGAAAAGCCGGAACGGCCGCGGCTCCGCGTGACAAGGCGCGGCCGCCACAACCGCAAGTACGAACCGAGGCCACAACCCGCATTGGCGGCAGAGGTCTATTGCCTGGGGTCGCGATATCGGCAATAACACCAATATGCGCCGATTTTTCATCGCTTTTGTCTTTTTGATCTTTCCCGGAATCCTGATCCCGTCACACGCCCAGAAGACGGTGACGGTGCCTTATGAAATCGGCCAGTCGGGCAAGGACTATCTCCGCTCGATCCGTCTGCGCGGAGTAGACCCGGACGTCACCTATTACGACCCGGCCGCGCCCGCGCCGGACCTCGACACCAAAGAGCAGCCGAAGCGACCGCAGGAAGAAGCGGAGAAGGACGGAAAACCTGGACCGGTGGGCCAGTGGAGCGTCGGCCTTGTCACCGGAGCCATTCTCCTGGCCATCGCAGTCGTGTTCCTGCGCTTCGGCGGCGGTTTGACCGTCGCCCTCGGCCGCGATGCCCAGAACCCCGGACGCGACGGTTCGAAACGACAGACTGTCATGCCCGCCTGGGCGGAAAAGACGGGCACATTCGACGAAATCCTGCGCACCAGGGACCGGCGCGAGGCGCTAGTGCTCCTGATGCGCAAGGCCCTGTCGGCCACCGCCACCGCAAACGGCATCCTGATGCAGCGCAGCTGGACCGCCCGCGACGCCCTGCGCCATATCCCGGAAAGTCAGCATCACCGCGACCTGCTGCGCTCCCTGGTCCTTGCCGGCGAATTGGTTCAGTTCGGCGGACGTGATGTCACGGAAGACGAATTCCATGCCCATGTCGGCAGCTGCCGGCTGTTGCTGGGGCCCGGCGCCTCATGAGCGAGACGGTGAACGACCAGGATCCGCGTCCCCTTAAACTGGAGATCGTGATCATCGCCGTGATCTGCGTGCTCGCGATCGGTGCCGGCTGGTACCTTTTCTCCCAGCGCCAGCAGGAGCTGCGCAGCTCCCCCTCCGGCCTTGACGGCCTGCAGATCTGGCTGGCCTCGAACGGTGTCAGCGCACTGAACTTCTCCGGCGGCTGGCTGATCGACCAGACGGCGATCGGTCTCCTGGTTCTGCCGGTCTACGACACGTTCCTCGATCAGGAGCGCAAGGCTCCCGAAACCAAGGAAGAGCTACTGCAGCAGCAGGACGAATATGACCTGGAAAGCAGGATCCTGGCGCAGAAGGCGGAGCGGGTCCCCTCGCTCATCGTCCTGCCGAAATGGCGCAGCGGCATGCGCCTGACCGGCCTTGCCCATCCTGTCCTCAACGTCGAGCAGACACGTCTTCAGGCCCTCATGCGCCAGCTGACGGGCGACCGCAGCTTCACGACACGTGGCGACGGAGCGCCGTTCAAGGACTTCCGTTACCGCTCGAAGGACGGCGAAGAACTCACCGCACAGGTCTATGCCGCGCAGATGTTCACAAGCAAGAACTGCACCCCGATCCTGGGCAGCCGGGAGGCCATGCTGCTTGCCGATTGCCCGCTCGACGCCGTCTCGATCCGCCAGGACGACCGGGTGCTCGTCCTCTCCGATCCGGACCTATTGAACAATCACGGCCTGCGCCTCGGCGACAACGCGAAAATCGTGCTGGATCTGATCCGCTCGAAGGCGGGCGAGCACAATGTCATCATCGACTACAGCCGCTCGTCCTGGCTGCGCGATCCGGCCAGCGAACCGGAACGGGAGCGGACCTGGGACGACCTTCTGCGTTTCTTCGGACCACCGTTCCTGACCCTTTGGGTGGGGGCCGCCGTTGCCATGGCCCTCTTTCTCTGGCGCGGGGCGATCCGCTACGGACCGATCCGCACCGGCGGAAACGGCCCGGGCACCGGCAAGCTGCTGGCCGTGCGGGCCCGCGCCCGGCTGATGCGCCTGTCCGGACAGGACGGTGCCCTCGTTCGCGACTATGCGGCAGCCCGGCTGACGGCGACGGCAGCGGCACTCTTCGGCCCCGCCCAGGCGCGTCACTACGCCGGCGAACAGCAGTTCCTTGAATTCGCCGGCCGGCGGTACCCGGCCGAAGCGCCGCGGCTGCGCAAGGTGCTGAACGAGATCCACCGGCTTCCCGACCGCCTGCCGGCTGCCGGGGCGATCCATCTGATTGACGAACTTGAACAGGTTTTGGAGCAAATGACCCATGACGCTTGAAGCCCTGCGCGACCGCACGGATGCCTTGAGAACCGAGATCGGCCGGACCGTTCTCGGTCAGGCGGACGTCGTCGAACTCCTGCTGGTTGCGCTTTTCGCACGCGGCCACGTTCTGCTGGAAGGCCCTCCGGGCACGGCTAAAACCCTGCTCGCCCGCAGCTTCGCCGCGGCGCTCGCGCTCGATTTCGGTCGCATCCAGTTCACGCCGGACCTGATGCCCGGCGACGTGCTCGGCACTTCGATCTTCGATTTCCGCACCAACGCCTTCGTCCTGACGAAAGGTCCGGTCTTCTCCCAGGTGCTGCTGGCCGACGAGATCAACCGCGCCCCGCCCAAGACACAGGCCGCGCTGCTTCAGGCCATGAGCGAGCGCACGGTCAGCATCGACGGCACCGATCATTCCCTCGGCCGCGAGTTCATCGTGGTGGCGACGCAGAACCCGATCGAACAGCAGGGCACCTATCCCCTGCCCGAAGCCCAGCTCGACCGGTTCCTCTTCAAGATCGTCATCGACTTCCCGCCGGAGGACATCGAGATGGCGATCCTCCGCCAGCACGCCGCCGAACCGATCGAAGCCGGTCTGGAGACCCAGAGCCTTTCCAAGGTGCTGGATTCCGCTAAACTGGCTGAAAGCCGCGATCTGGTCGACGGCATCATCCTGCAGGACGACATCCTCGCCTATATCCTGCGCCTTGTGCGGGCGACGCGGGAGAGTTCGGAAATCGCCTTCGGCGCCTCGACGCGCGCGGCCGACGCGCTGGCAGCCGCGGCGCGGGCGACGGCTGCCCTCAACGGGCGCGATTTTGCCATCCCCGACGACGTCAAGCGGCTCTTCATTCCGGCGCTGCGTCACCGTATCGTGCTCGGACCGGCCGCGGAAATCGAAGGCCGCAGCCCGGAGCAGGTCCTGGAGAACATCCTCAACCAGATCGAGGCCCCACGCTGATCAGGCCATCCAAAAGACTGCTCGCGCTTGCCGTGATCGCGCTTTTCCTGTCGGTGGTCGCGGTCGTGGCCGGTGACGCCCTGCGTGAGGCGGCGGCAGCACCCTGGATCGTGCTCGGCGCGCTCATACTGCTCGACCTGGGACTGTCCTTCCGGCGCCCCAAGGCACTGACCTTCGACGGGCCGCCGGAAGTGTTCGTCGGCGAGACCGTCACTCTGCACCTTGAGATCGAACGCGCGCCCGCGGGCCTGAGGGCAAAGCTGAACTGGCCGGAGGGCTTGACCGGCAGCAGTGAAATCGACTTCCGGCCCGGGCAGAAGGGAACGGCCACGGCGGAGATCGCCTGCCAGGCCAGGCGCCGGGGTCTCTGGACGTTCGAACATGTCTGGCTGCTGTGGGCCTCGCGCCTCGGGCTGCTGGAATTCGTGCCCCGGCTGAGTGTTGGCGCAGAACTGCGCGTCGTGCCGAACATCAGGCTCGTCCAGTCCGGGCAGATCACGACCACGGTGTTGTCGACCCTCTACGGGGTCAAGGAAAACCGCGCCATCGGCGAAGGCTCGGAGTTCCAGCAGCTGCGAGACTTCGTGCCGGGCATGGACATCAAGACCATCGACTGGAAGCGCTCCGCCCGCCGCCGCTCGCTGGTGGCCAAGGAGCTGAGAGCCGAGCGCAACCACCATGTCATCGTCGCGCTCGACAACGGCTACCTGATGCGCGAGGAAATCGGCGGACTGCCTAAGATCGACCACGCCGTCACAGCGGCGCTCGCCACCGCCTGGGCGGCCGCCATCGGCGGTGATCTCGTCGGCTATTATTCCTACGACGTCCAGCCGCGCACCTTCTCCGCCCCCGCTCCCGGCCGAACGGCCTTCGCGCGGCTGCGCAGCTGGACGGCGGAACTCGACTATGTCAGCCGCGAAACCAACCACACGCTTGCCTTGAGCGAGCTGAACGCCCGCACACCCAAGCGCAGCCTGATCATCATCTTCACCGACTTCGTCGACACGACTTCCGCCGAACTCCTGATCGAGAACATCGGCATCCTCGCCAAGCGTCACCTGCTGATCTTCGTCGCCATCCGTGACCCCGACCTGGAAACCCTGGTTGAAAACGCCTCCGGCGACCTGGACGGCGCCGCCGCGCTGGTCGCCGCGGACCAGTCGCTGCACGAACGCCGGCTTGTTTTCGAAAGGCTGGCGCGCATGGGGGTCACGATCATCGACGCCAGGCCCAACGCGGTCACGGCCCGGCTCGTTTCGGCCTATCTTGAGATCAAGGCACGGGAGCTGATCTGATGGACGGCAAGGACCTCATCCGTTCCGCACGGTTCCGCAAGGAACGGGAAGCAGATTGGCGGCGGCTCGAAACCCTGGTCCTCGCGGCGGAAAACCGGGGGCTGGAACGCATGGACTTTGCCGAGGCGCGCGATCTGGCCGCCCTTTACCGGCAGGCCACCACGTCCCTTGCGATTGCCCGCGAAATCTCGCTCGACAAGGCCCTGCTCGGCTATCTGGAAGCGCTGACCGCCCGTGCATATCTGTGCGTCTATGCTCCCCAGCAGCGGCTCGGCGGACTTTTCGGGCGTCTTCTGACGCACGGCGCACCCGAGGCCATGCGCCGGTGCTGGCGTTTCATCCTGCTCGGCTTCCTGTGCATGGCGCTCGGCACGCTGGTGGGCTACCTGCTCTATCAGGAAAGCAACGACTGGTTCTATGTCTTCACGCCCGCGGACATGGCCGGCGAGCGCGGACCGGACGCCACGACGGAATCCTTGCGCGAGGCCATCTACGGCCACGACAGTGCGAACGGCCTCGGCGCCTTCGCGACCTATCTCTTCTCCCACAACACCAGGATCGCGATCTTCGTCTTCGGGCTGGGCGTCTTCGCCTGCGCCCCGGCCGTCCTCCTGACCTTCTACAACGGCCTGATGCTCGGCGCCTTCCTGGCCCTCCACGTCGACAGGGGCCTGGGTCCGGACCTTGGCGGCTGGCTCTCCATTCACGGCGTTACCGAAATCTCCGCGGTGTGCATCGCCTGCGGCGGTGGTTTGAAGCTGGGATCCGCCGTGCTTTTTCCCGGAGATAGGACCAGGGCCGAAGCGCTGCGCCACGCCGGCCGCGATGCGGTGAAACTGGCCCTTGTCGCCGCGCTCATGCTGGTGGTGGCCGCCCTGCTCGAAGGCTTCGGCCGCCAGCTGGTTCAGGACATGACCCTCCGCTACCTGATCGGCTGGAGTGTGGGCGCGCTCTGGCTGGCCTGGTTCCTCCTCGGCGGACGGAGGCAGCGATGATCCTGCGCCGCCGGAAAGACAGGAAGAAGGCAAGACCCTCGCCCGATATCCTGATGCCGCCCGAAGGGGTGCCCCTTACCCTGCCCATCGCCGGCATTGGGGTGCGTCTTGCCGCCCAGATTACCGACATCGCCATCACCCTGACGGCGGCGATCTGCCTGATCATCCTGCTCGCCGTTACGGATCTCGCCGATCCCCAGTCCATGATGGCCATCGGAGCCCTGCTCTTCTTTTTCATCCGCGTGCCCTATTACGCGCTGTCCGAACTGGCCTGGAACGGCCAGACCCTCGGCAAGCGCTTCATGAAGATCAAGGTTGTCTCTCACGACGGCGGACCGCTGTCGGCTCATGCCCTGGTCCTGCGCAACCTGATGAAGGAAGCGGAAATCTTCCTGCCCGCAACCCTCCTCCTGACCCTCGACGAGGCAACGCCTCTGATGTCTCTGGCAGCCCTTTCCTGGGTCCTGATGACGCTGATGGTGCCGCTCTTCGACCGCTACCGCCGCCGCCTCGGCGACATGATGGCGGGCACCCACGTGATCCACCTGCCCGTGCCGGTGCTCCTGAAGGACCTTGCGGGCGAAACGCAGGTTCTTCCCGAAAACGGCCGGAAGATCGTGTTCCTGTCCCATCAGCTCGACCACTACGGCGCCTTCGAGCTGCAGACCCTGGAATCCCTGCTCCGCGTCCAGGGCACGCTGCCGAGCGCCCAGGCCGCCCGCCAGCGGGAGGCGACGATCGAGGCCATCGTGGAAAAGATCCGCAAGAAGATCGGCTATGCGGATCCGGTCAGGCCGGAAGACCGACTGCGTTTCCTGCAGGCCTTCTACAACGCCCAGCGCAAACACCTGGAGCAGCGCCAGCTTTTCGGCGACCGGCGCGAGAACAAGCATTATGCCCAGGAAGAGGAAGAAGCGTGAGACCGGGTATTCTTTGAAGAATAGCGTCTTTTGATTGGAGATTGGGGAATGACGGATATTGCAATTTCAGGACCGGCAAAATTGCCGCTCGGTGTCGGCTCGATCATCGGCGACACCTTCTCGATTTTTTTCAGGCGCTTCCTCACGGTCGCGTTCATAGCGCTCATCCCCAACGTGATCGGGATCCTTCTGAGCGGGTGGTCCGTCGGTCTCGCTGCCGTGGTCGGAATGGAGAAGCCGGATTTCGCCGGAATAGACACCATTCCCTATACGATCTCCCTGATCGTGAACGTTGCGGTCTACGCCGTGTCAACAGCCCTGCTTGTCCAGCTCGCCTATGACGCCAAGCTGCAGCGGCCAGTGCGACTCGGCCGCTATTTCGGACCGGCAATTTCCACCGCCCTGCCGGTCGTCGTTCTCTCCGTTGCCGCGATGCTGCTTTCCATGCTTGCCCTCGTCATCCTGGTGGTGCCGGGCCTTTGGGTGATGGCCGTCTTTTCCGTCACGGTTCCCGCCGTAGTCATCGAACGGGTCGGCTTCCGAGGGCTGGGCCGCAGCGCGGAACTCACCAAGGAGTATCGTTGGCCGATCGTTGTGCTGGCTCTTCTCTCGCTCCTCTGCCAGTTCGCATTCGGCTGGGGGGCTCAGTATCTTGCGGCAATTCTGGGAGCCGTTTCCGGCATGCTTCCGGCCGCCGTTCTCTATGCGGTGGTCGCAGCAGTCGGGACAGGCCTGACGGGCCTCCCGGCCGCGCTGATCTATGCACGCCTGCGCGAGATCAAGGAAGGCGTTACCGTCGACCAGATCGCGGCTGTCTTCGATTGACAGGTAGATCTTGAGCTCCGGAATTTGCCCGTTATAGTGGCAAACACTTCATTTTACGTTCATTTGAAAGTGGATAATTTGGACAATCAGCAAGCAAATCCTGCCGGCATCCTTTCGGGCGCCGGAGAACCGCTCGTCCCCCGCGACGATCCTTCCGGTTCCACTCCAAAGGTTCCGCTTGGCGCCGGTTCGATTTTCGGCGAATGCTTCTCGATTTTTTTCAGGAATTTCCCGGCAATCTACCTCTTGGGGATTCCGCCGCTCGTGCTCGGGTTGCTGCTCCCCGCCCTTCTCCTGGGTTTTGGCATCGGGCTGTCAGACCTCGAATCCCGGGAAATCGGAGTGGGGCTGATCATACCCGGCGTGCTGATGGCGTTTCTGGTCTTCGCCAGCTATGCGGTGATGACCACCTTGCCAGTGCAACTGGCGTATGATGCCAAACTTGGCCAGAAGATGCGGGTCGGCCGGTATTATCGTACAGCACTGGTAACCGTAACTCCGGTCCTGATCCTGAGCCTGGGTGTATTCCTTGTTCTGGCCGCCGCGACCTTCCTGCTCGGCTTCGTTACGATGGCGCTCCCCTTTTTCAACTTGCTGATCATACCGGTACAGATATTCCTGGTTCTGTGGATTCTGGCCATGTTCTCGCTCATGGCTCCCGCCGTCGTCATAGAGCGGGTCGGACTGCGTGGACTCGCCCGCAGCGCCGAGCTCACCAGGGGGTACCGGTGGGCGGTGCTCGGAACCCTTGTGCTGACCGGCATTTGCTCCGTCATTGTGAACGGGGTGATCGGATTTCTGGCCGGGTTCGTCGGCGGCCTGATCAGCGATCTTGTCGCCAATATCCTGATCGCGACGATCTATCCCGCGTCACTCGCCACCTTCGGCATCGTCGTTGCCCTGATTTATGCCCGCCTGCGCGAGATAAAGGAAGGCGTCAGCGTCGACCAGATCGCTGCCGTCTTCGAATAGCCCCTCTCGCGCGCCGCTTGAGCCCTTTGAAGAAGCGACATATTGTGAGGCATAAAAATCAAAAACATAACTGCCATTTCCGACGTGGAACGGCAGCCCAGACGTGACAGCACCCCAAAGCCCATCTTCAGTAATTTTGACCTGAACGGAGCATTCGAATGACTGACACGACTCTCACCCAGCCCAGGGAATCCCTTGGCGTCGGCTCGATCATCAGCGAAAGCTTTTCGATCCTCTTCAGCAAATTCATTCCCGTTATCCTCATCGCCTTCGTCCCGGCCCTCATCGGCCTGCTGGCGTCCGGTCTCCTCGTCGGCTTCGGAGCCGCGCTCGGACAGGAGACGCCTCAATTTGACGGGCCGGGCAGCGCCATCGGCTTTGTGGTCGTGTTCGCCATCAACATGGTCGTCTATGCCGTCACGACCGCGTTGCTGGTACAGCTTGCCTATGATGCGAAACTCGGGCGGCCCGCCCAGATCGGCCGCTATCTCGGTCCGGCTTTTGGGACAATTCTGCCTCTCGTCGTTCTCAGCCTCGTCGTCGCCGTTCTTTTCGGTATCGCGGCCATGTTCCTGCTCATTCCGGGCCTCTGGGTCTACGCGGTCTTCAGCGTGATGGCCCCGGCTGTCGTGATCGAGCGGGTCGGGTTCGGTGGTCTCGGCCGCAGCGCGCGACTGACCAAGGAATACCGCTGGCCGATCATCGGCGCCTTCCTCGTGCTGATCATCTGCATCATCATCATCAATCTGGTGACAGGCTTTGTTATCGGGCTCATCCAGGCCGTCGGCGGCATCGCCGTGTCGCTTGTTCTCTATGCCCTGCTGTCCGCCATCGGCTCCGGCCTGGGCAGTATTCTTATCGCGCTCATCTATGCGCGCCTGCGCGAGATCAAGGAAGGCATCAGCGTCGACCAGATCGCCGCCGTCTTCGACTGACCCTGGAGCATCCTGCCTTCAATTGAACGCATGCGGGATGCCCTGACATACCAAAAGCGGATCCGGCCGGAGCGCGGTGCATGCTGCCGCGCTCCGGAAGAACCGTTCTTTGACAAAAGACAAGGCCGGGAAATTCCTTGCATGTTAGCTGCCGGGGCAAGTAATACGAACGTCCCTTTTGCCTCGGAGCCGTCCCCCTGAAACTGATCGCCGAAAACCTGACCATCGACCGCGGCGGACGCCGGGTGTTCCAGGATCTGTCCTTTTCGCTGGAGAGCAGCACCGCGCTGGTGGTCACCGGCGCGAACGGCATCGGCAAGTCGTCGCTGCTGCGCACCCTGGCCGGCCTCGTGCCGCTCGCCAAGGGATCGATCCGGCTGGAAGGCGGCGAGGAGGAACGGCTGCCGCAGGAACAGGCGCATTATTTCGGCCACCAGGATGCAGTCAAACCGGCCCTCTCCGTTCTGGAAAACCTGACGTTCTGGCAGAGCTTCAATGCGCCCACCCGCGCCGAAGGCTTTACCGGTTCGCTGTTGTCGCCGCTCGAAACGCTAGAGACGCTCGGCATCGGCCATACCGCGCACCTGCCGGCCGCCTATCTCTCCGCCGGCCAGAAACGCCGGTTGTCGCTTTCCCGGCTTCTCGTGACCGCCCGCCCGGTCTGGCTGATGGACGAGCCGACCTCCGCGCTCGACAAGGCCTCGGAAAAGCAGCTCCTCGGCCTGATGAACGCGCATCTGGCGTCCGGGGGCCTTATCGTCACGGCAACCCACACGGAGCTGGACCTTGCCAGGATGCAGATCCTGCACCTGCATGCGGCAGACCCGAGCGACTATGCCCACGAGGAGGCGATGCTATGACCGGCTGGGCTTCCGCGCTCTTCCGGCGCGACCTGCTTCTGTCTATCCGGGTCGGCGGCAGCGCGCTGGTCGGCGTCCTGTTCTTCCTGGCGGTCGTCACCGTGATTCCCTTCGGCGTCGGCCCGGACCTCAACCTGCTGGCGCGGATCGGTCCGGCGATCCTGTGGATCGGTGCGTTGCTGGCGACCCTGCTCGGGCTTGATCGGCTGTTCCAGGCCGACCGGGACGACGGTACGCTGGACCTGATGCTGATGGCCGGAAGGCCGCTGGAACTGGTGGTGCTGATCAAGTGCCTGGCGCACTGGGTGGCGACCGGCCTGCCGCTGGTCGTTGCGGCGCCGCTCCTGGCGATCTTCCTCAACCTCGATCCGGTCGCCATGGGTGCCGTCACGCTGACGCTTCTGGTCGGCACACCCGCCCTGACGCTGATCGGCGCCATCGGTGCGACCCTGACGGTCTCGCTGCGCCGCGGCGGCCTGCTGCTCGCCGTTCTGGTCGTGCCACTGGCGATCCCCGTACTGATCTTCGGCGTCAGCGCGGCCGATGCCGCCATTCACGATCCCGTCCCCTTCCTGACGCCCTTCCTGATCCTCTGCTCCCTGACGCTGATCTCGGCTGTCATCGGCCCGATCGCCTCGGCTACCGCACTGAGATTTTCCGGGGATTGAGGCAGCCTGATCCCGCGGATTGCCGCGGGATCCTGCAGCGGAAAATCAGCTCCGCTCTCCCAGGGCGAGACGGCACGCCAGCCCCGTAAAGACGGACGCAAGCAGATATTGCGGCAGCTTCGGAAACCGGCGGAGACCCGCAAGACGGCTGCGGATGAAACCGCCGAACAGGATCACCGATCCGTTGACCAGAAACCCGATCCCGTTGATGACCGAGGCCAGCACAAGCATCTGCAGGACCATGGATCCGCCTGCCGGGCTGACGAACTGGGGAAACAGCGCAAGGACGAAGAGCGCCATTTTCGGATTGAGGATGTTGGTCGCCAGCCCTTCCAGAAAGATGCGCTTGTCCGACAGGCGCTTCAGTTTTGCGCTTGGCGTAAAACCTGCCCCTTGCGACCGCAGGGTCTTGAACGCCAGATACAGCAGATAGAAGCAGCCGGCCCAGCGAACGGTTTCATAGGCCAGCGGCACGGTGGCAAACAGCCGGGAGAGGCCGAAGGCGGCAGCCAGCGCATGACAGTAGGTACCGGCGGCAATGCCCGCATAGGTCAGAAACCCGGCGGACCGTCCCTGGCTGATGCTGCGGGAGGCGATCAGCAGCATGTCGGGCCCGGGCGTCGCGGTCAGGACCAGCGAAGCGGCGGCAAAAAGGACGAGGGTGGAGAAATCCGGCATGATCGTTTCCTTGACGTTGAAGCCGGAATCCCCGTTTATCAGGAATGCACGCCGATGCAACTGCAAATCCTCCAGAAGCTTCGGGAAGCCGGGAAAACCGATCGGAATCAATTGGATAATCTTTCCGTGCCGAACGGAAAGGATATCCGGCACCGGCGCGCCGGATCGGCCGCACCCGTTGCCGGCACGCCAATTGATCCTGCGCAATGCGGCGATGCGTCATTGTCATCCATTGAAGCGGGCAAGGCTCTAGATTAGAACGGTGCCATGGCAATTTGGGATTATGCAAATCCGACGCGGTTTCTGAGGCTGGTCCAGGTGGTTCTCCCCTGGCTCGTTGCCCTGTGCGTCGTAAGCTTCGCCGCCGGGATCTACATGAGTTTCTTCGTGGCACCGGACGACTACCAGCAGGGCGCCACGGTGCGGATCATGTATATTCACGTGCCCGCCGCCTGGCTCTCCATGATGTGCTATTCCATCATGTCACTGTCGTCTCTCGGCACGCTGGTCTGGAAACATCCGCTTGCGGACGTTTCGGCCAAATGCGCAGCGCCCATCGGCGCGGCCTTCACCTTCATGGCGCTGGTAACCGGCTCGCTCTGGGGCAAGCCCATGTGGGGCACCTACTGGGTGTGGGACGCCCGGCTGACCTCGGTGCTCGTCCTGTTGATCATGTATCTCGGCCTGATGACCTTGTGGCGCACAATGGAAGACCCGATCCGGGCCGGCAAGGCGGCCGCCGTCCTGACGCTTGTCGGGGCGCTCAACCTGCCGGTGATCAAGTTCTCGGTCGACTGGTGGAACACGCTGCACCAGCCGGCCAGCGTCATGCGCATGGGCGGTCCGACCATCTACGCGGATATTCTGTGGCCGCTTCTGGTCATGGCGATTGCCTTCTCGCTGCTGTTCTTCGTGCTGCACCTTTTGGCGATGCGCAACGAGATCCTGCGCCGGCGGGTGCGCGCCCTGCGTCTGCGCGCCGCCAGCACCGCCCGGTCCGGCACCGCCGCCGCAACCACCCAGCCCGCGGAGTAGAAGCAATGGATCTTGGCCCCCACGCCGGCTTTATCGTTGCCTCCTACGTCCTTTGCCTGATCACGGTGCTCGGCCTGATCGCATGGGTGCGGATCGACAAGGCTAACCAGGAAAAAGCCCTGAAGGACCTCGCCGAACAGGGAATTTCCCGTGCACGGCCCGACACTTCGAACCGGTAGAAAAATGACTGCTTCAAACACAGACGTTAAGCCCGGCAACGACGGCGAGACCGCGGACACCGGCACCCGGGCACCGGCAAGGCGCCGCTTTCCGGTCCTCATCCTCCTGCCACTGGTCGTTTTCGCCGGCCTGGCGGGACTGTTCCTGTTTCAGTTGACCCTCGGTCACGATCCGAAGGAAATCCCGTCCGCGCTGATCGACAAGCCGGCGCCGGAGTTTTCTCTGCCCGCCCTGGAAGGGCTGACGAAGAACGGAACCCCCGTGCCTGGCCTCGCCCGCGAGGACCTGCTCGGCAAGGTCTCCGTGGTGAACATCTTTGCGTCCTGGTGCGTGCCCTGCCGGCAGGAGCATCCGTTGCTGGAAGAGCTCGCCAAGGTGGACGGCATCCAGCTCGTCGCCATCAACTACAAGGACAAGCCTGAGAACGCGCGCCGTTTCCTCGGCAGTCTGGGCAATCCCTATCAGCGCATCGGGGTGGACGCCGCCGGCCGTGCGGCGATCGAATGGGGCGTCTACGGTGTTCCGGAAACCTTCATCATCGATGAGAAGGGCACGATCCGCTACAAATTCATCGGCCCGCTGAACCCGGCCTCCTACCGCGACACCTTCCTGCCCCAGCTCGAGAAGGTGAAGAACGGCGGCTGAAGGCCGCGGCTTTCCCTGTGTTTTCTCCGTTCCGGCAAACACCTGAATTTGGCGGACGGTCAACTTCCCGCGATGTCGCCGGAAAACCGCCAAGGTCACCGGATGGTGACTCGCGATTGAACGTCCCTTTGCATATTTTGTGAGCATTCGAAATTAGGAACTGAGCCATATGCCGGGTCTTGTCAGTCGGAAAGCCGCATCCGCTTTTCGCGCCGGAGTGATTGCCATCGCCGGAATTCTCACATTGACGGTTTCCCCTGGAGCCGTGCAGGCGCAGCCGAAAAAGGTGGTCGAACTGTTCACCAGCCAGGGCTGCTCTTCCTGCCCCCCCGCCGACAAGCTTGCCGAACGGCTGTCGGAAGAAGACAACGACCTGCTCACATTGGTGCTGCCGGTCGACTACTGGGACTATCTCGGCTGGAAGGACACGCTTGCAAGCCCGGCCTATTCCCAGCGTCAGCGCGCCTATGCCGCCCGCAGGGGCGACCGGTCGGTCTATACGCCGCAGATGGTCATCAATGGCGAGGAACACGTCGTCGGCAGCCGCGAACGTGATGTCCGCGCTGCCCTGGGTCGGACGGAGCCGTTTACCGCAACCGTGGACATTTCCATTTCGGACATGGCCGTGCAGGCGAACGTCAGCGGCACGCTGCCCGCCGGGGCAAAGATGGCGACCATCTATTTCCTGGGTGTCGAGGACGAGGAAACCGTCAGCATCGGCCGGGGAGAGAATGCCGGGCGCAAGATCAGATATGTCAACGTCGTCCGCAATCTCGAGCCCATGGGAATGTGGTCGGGCGGCACGGAGACCTTCCGCATGCCGAAATCCAAGCTGATGCTGAAGGACGATACCCGCTGCGCGGTTCTGATCCAGATCGAGGACCACGACGGTCCGGGCCTCATCATCGGGGCCTCCGTCATGGACTGGAAGGACGGCTCCTGATCCCCGCATGTGTGTCCTAAATTCAATCCCTCCCCGAAATCTTGGTGCCGTCCCGACAAACGGGTTGTAACCCACGCAAAAACTGGTACCCCTTGCCGCGGACCGGCCCCTGACGCGGGACGGCCCGCACAATGCTGTGCGCTGGACAGCCGCGAACGGGCGGCCCCTCCGTGCTGCTTTCACGTGTCGCCGGTTGAGAGCAGATTGATCTGGGGAGTTTCATGGATCAAAAGCTCAGGCTCCGGACCGCCATTGCAAGCATCGTCATCGGCTTTCTGGTGCTTGGCCTCAAATTCGAAGCCTATTGGCTGACCGGCTCCGTCGCGCTTTATTCGGACGCGCTGGAGACCACGGTCAACATCGCGTCCTCCCTTGCCACGCTGGCCGCCGTCTGGTTCGCCGCCAAACCCGCCGACAGCAACCACCCCTACGGCCACGACAAGGCGGAATATTTCGCCGCCGTTCTCGTGGGCGTGATGATCGTGCTCGCCGCCCTCTTCATCTTCCGGGAAGCCTGGTTCGGACTGACCCGCGAAAAGAGCCCGGAATATTCCGCAGCCGGGATAACCATGAACATCGTCGCAGCCGCCATCAACGGCGTCTGGGCCCGCTACCTGATGCGCCATGGCAAGTCGACACGCTCGCCGGCGCTCGTCGCGGACGGCAAGCATCTCATGACGGACGTGATCTCCTCTCTCGGTGTTCTGGTCGGCGTTGTGCTGGTCCTGCTGACCGGTTGGAATACCCTCGATTCGGCGCTCGCGGTCTTTGTCGGCCTCACCGTGCTGTGGTCCGGGTGGGAACTGGTCAAGGAATCCGTCGGCGGCCTGATGGACGAAGCGGCCTCTGCGGATGTCCTGGGGAAGATCCGCCTGCTCATCTCCGAGCATGGCGAAGGTGCCCTGGAAGCACATGATCTCAGGACAAGAATCGCGGGAAAATCCACATTCGTCGATTTCCATCTGGTCGTTCCGGGATCCATGGCGGTGGAGGAAGCCCACGAAATCTGCGACCGTATCGAAGTTGCGATCGCCGAGGACGTTCCGGGCGCGCGCATCACCATTCACGTCGAGCCCGAGCACAAGGCCAAGCATTCCGGCATTGTTGTCCTTTAGCCCCGGAGCCGGTTAATCTCACCTTCCCGCGCGTCGTGCGCGTCCCCCCTCTTGACGGAAACCGGAACGATCCCCCGATGCCTACCTGGCGGCGATTTCAAACCCAGTTCGTCGATCACCTGATCCTGATCACCGGCGCGCTCGTGATGGCGCTGCCCGTCTATTCCATCTTCGCCGCCACCACCCATGCCGGCGGACCGGTCAGGCCTCGGCTGGACCCGGGCACAAGCGCACTGGAAAACTACGGCTCGTTCCTTCAGGCAAGCGCCGGGTTTTCGGGCGAGGTCACCGCCGTGTCGATGTTGTGGAACTCCTTTCTTCTGGGAGCCGGCTTCGCGACGTTGAAGGTGGCACTCTCTCTGCTGACCGCCTATGCGCTGATCTATTTCCGCGTGCGCTTTGCCAGCGCCATCTTCGCGGTGCTGTTGCTGACGCTGCTGCTGCCGCTGGAATCCCGCTTCCTGCCAACCTATGACGTGGTTGCCGGCCTCGGGCTGGTGAACACTCGGGCGGGCCTGATCCTGCCGCTCGTTGCTTCCGGGCTTGGAACGCTGTTCTTCCGGCAGTTCCTGCTGACCGTGCCAGATACGCTGCTGGAGTCCGCCCGTCTCGACGGCGCCGGGCCGATCAAGTTCTTCCGGGACATCCTGCTGCCGCTGTCCCTGCCGACTGCGGGCGCGCTGTTTCTGGTCCTGTTCGTGACCGGCTGGAACCAGTACCTTTGGCCCGTCATCGTGACCTCGGAGGAAAGCACCTACACCGTGGTGCGCGGGCTGCAGTTTTTTGGCAGCACCAGTCTTCGCGGCCTGATGCTCACCATCCTCGCCGTTCTGCCGCCGGCCCTGCTTGTCATCCTGTTTCAAAGACAGGTTGTTAAAGGTCTGTTCGACGGCTCACACTGACATTGACGAGGGAACGCCGGCGGGTGCTTCCCCACGCATTCCGGGCCTTGCCCGGTGCTGAAAGGCTGAATATCGATGACTTTTGCAGCGATCCTGTTCGACTGTGACGGCGTGCTCGTTGATTCGGAAAAGATCTATGTCGACGTGGAACGGGAGCACCTTGCCCGCCTGGGGCTTCATTACGGACTCGACGAGTATATGGACCGTTTTCAGGGGCTGGGCGGACCGGACTTCCGTGCCGCGCTGGACAAGGACCACCGGGCGCTCGGCAAGGGCCCCCTTCCGGAAACCTTCGGCGAGGACCTGGACAAGGCGACCCTGGAGAGAATGAACAGGGAACTCACGGACATCTCCGGCATCAAGCAGCTGCTCGACGCTTACGGCGGACCGCGGGCGGTCGCTTCTTCCTCGCGGCTGCAGAGGCTGATCCACAAGCTGCAGCACACCGGCCTTTACGACTATTTCGCGCCCCATGTCTATTCCGGCGAACAGGTCGAGAACGGCAAGCCCGCACCGGACCTGTTTCTGTTTGCGGCTCACAACCTCGGCGTCGACCCGGCGGCCGCCCTGGTGATCGAAGACAGTTCCAACGGCGTCAAGGCTGGCCTGGCGGCCGGAATGACCGTCTGGGGCTTCGTCGGCGGCGGCCACAGCCACAACGGCCATGCTGAGCAGCTTCTGGCCGCCGGTGCTCACCGGATCGTGGGCAGCCACGAGGATCTGGCCGGACTGCTGCTCTGATCCGCGGCCGGCATCTGAGCGGCGCACGGCATCGGCGGGCAGACTGGTGAACGGGCAGGCTTCGGGCAGCCAGATGTGTTAGCCTGAGGCCGGCACCAAACGCACCAGGGACACGCCCGATGACGCGGATCCGCAAAACATGCCTGTTGCTCGTCACCTTCCTGGCGATAGGCGCGCTGTCATGGCAGGTCACGGCCGCGAGCGCCTGCGGCGAGGCCAGCGACTGCACCGTCGGCTCACGAACCTATCGGATCGTTCTGCCTGAGAATGCCGCGACACCGGACGGGATCGGCGCGATCATCTTCATCCATGGTTATCGGGGCACCGCTGCCGGCATCATGAAAAACAAGGGCCTGACGGCCCTGGCATCGGAGCTGAACGTGGCCTTCGTCGCCGCGCAGGCGGCTGGCCCCGAATGGAACATACCGCACATCCCCAGCTCCGACTCCCTGACAGGTGTCGATGAACTGGCCTATTTCGACGACCTCGTCGCCGACCTCACAAGCCGCTTCCATGTCGACCCCTCACGGATCATGGTCGCCGGATTTTCCTCAGGTGCGATGGTGGTCTGGCACCTGGCCTGCCACAGGGGCACGTCTTTCGCGGGCTTCGCACCGATGTCGGGAACCTTCTGGAAGCCGATCCCGGAAAACTGCCCGACGGGCGCCGTCAACCTCATCCATTTTCACGGCAGGCAGGACCCGGTCGTTCCCCTCCATGGCCAGCAGATCAAGGACGCTCACCAGGGTGACGTGTTCGAAGCGCTCGACCTGATGATCCGGACGGGCGGATACCAGCCAATCGGGAAGGAGCAGCCGCCCGGGCTGGACTGTTCCAGATGGGCGGATCAGGCACATCACCTCCTTGAGTTCTGCCTGTTTGACGGCAAGCACTCATTCCGTATCGAGAACCTCGAATACGCCGCCGGACTGTTTCTGGCCGATTGAGAAGGACCGGGCCCTTTCCCGCCGCTTCCCGGATCCTGGCGGAAACGGAAAACGGCGGGTTTCCTTGATGCGTGGCGTTCGGACCTGCGGTCCGCCGGGCGCCCACGTGCCGGGCTCCCACGTGTCGGGAGCGCATCCGGTCCTCCCGCCATTTCCGCCGGAAACTTCCGTTACCGGCCGAGATCGTGTTCCGGATTGGCGCTGATCTTGTGGATGGAAAGATCCGCACCCCGATGTTCCTCTTCCGGGGTCAGCCTCAGTCCGAGAACCGATTTCAGGACGCCATAGACGACCAGACCGGCCACGAGCGCATAGAGAGCTCCGGCGACCGTGCCGATGACCTGCGAGGCCAGAGAAACGCCGCCGAGCCCCCCCAGCGATTGAAGCCCGAAGACACCGGCCGCAACACCGCCCCAGGCGCCGCACACGCCATGCAGCGGCCAGACGCCGAGCACGTCGTCGATCTTCAGTTTGTTCTGGCAGAACTCGAACCCGGTCACGAAGATCGCACCGGCCACGCCGCCGACGATCAGGCTGCCGACGGGGTGCATGACGTCGGACCCGGCGCATACGGCAACGAGGCCGGCCAGCGCCCCGTTGTGGACGAAACCCGGATCGTTCCGACCGACCACGAGGGCGGTCAGAATGCCGCCGACCATGGCCATCAGCGAATTGATGGCGACCAGGCCCGAAACGCCTTCCAGCGAACCGGCGGTCATCACGTTGAAGCCGAACCAACCGACGCAAAGCATCCAGGATCCCATTGCCAGCCAGGGCAGCGAGGACGGCGGAATGCCGATCGGGCGGCCGCTGCGGTCGTAGCGGCCCATGCGCGCGCCCAGGTGCAGGACGGCACCGAGCGCGATCCAGCCGCCGACGGCATGGACGACGACCGACCCTGCGAAGTCGTGGAACCCGGCCCCGAACTGCGACTCGAGCCAGGACTGGATGCCGAAATTGCCGTTCCAGACGACGCCTTCGAACAATGGATAGACGATCCCGACGAGGACCACGGTCGCCATGCATTGCGGCCAGAATTTCATCCGCTCCGCGATGCCGCCGGAGACGATCGCCGGTATGGCGGCGGCAAAAGTCGTCAGGAAAAAGAATTTGACCAGCGTCAGGCCCTGAAGCTCGAACCCGCTGCCTCCGCCGGAAAGGGTCGAGGCACTGACCAGGAAGGTCGTGCCATAGGCGACCGTATAGCCAACGAAGAAATAGGCGATGGTCGATAGGGCGAAATCGACCAGGATCTTGACCAGTGCATTGACCTGGTTTTTCTGGCGGACCGTGCCGACTTCAAGAAAGGCAAATCCGCCGTGCATGGCGAATACGAGAATAGCCCCGACCAGAACGAAAAAGACGTCTCCGCCAACCCCGGATGCGTTCATATGTGACCCCCAATTAGGCAAAATGCCGTTGTCTTGTGCGTTTTGGAGAGGATCGCATTCAAACTGCATGCCAAACGGGCAAATGACCACGAAATGCGCTAGATTCAGCCAAAAATTTGAGCGAAGCGCTGAGTCTCCTGCCGGTTCCGAATGAAAGTACGGGTTATTTTTTGGTCATCAGTCTTTTTTTTAGGCAAATTTCTGCGCTCGGTGCGAGACGGGTCAAATGAACAAAAAAGAGCCCGGGGTTGCCCCCGGGCTTTCCAAGTTTGCGGTCTGAGCCAATAGACCGCCTGGGAGATATTTGTGCGGCGGCCTCCTAGAGGCGCTGCGAACCGACCCCGAATTCCGGGTAGGCTTCGACACCGATTTCGACCTTGTCGAGACCGAGAGCCTCCTCTTCATCGGAAACCCGGATGCCGATCGTGGACTTCAGGACGATCCAGACGATCGAGCTGACGACCAGCGTGAAGACACCGATGGAAATGATCCCGATCAGCTGGGAGACGTAAGACGTGTCGGAGTTCGACAGCGGCACGATGAGGGTGCCCCAGACACCGGCCAGCAGGTGGACCGGAATGGCGCCCACCACGTCGTCGATCTTCAGCTTGTCGAGCAGCGGCACGGCGAAGACCACGATCGCGGCACCGACGCCACCGACGAAGACGGCAACCCAGACGCTCGGCGCGAGCGGCTCGGCGGTGATCGCCACGAGGCCGGCCAGTGCACCGTTCAGGGCCATCGTCACATCGACCTTCTTGTACAGGATCTGCGTGAGGGCGATCGCGACAACCACACCGGCTGCAGCAGCCATGTTGGTGTTGGCGAAGATGCGGGAGATGTCGGAAACATCACCGATGGTGCCCATGGCAAGCTGGGAAGCGCCGTTGAAGCCGAACCAGCCGAGCCACAGGATGAACGTGCCGAGGGTTGCCAGCGGCATGGAGGAACCCGGGAACGGGTGGACGGAACCGTCGGCACCGTATTTGCCTTTACGGGCACCCAGGATGATGGCGCCGGAGAGTGCTGCCCAGCCGCCGACGGAGTGGACGAGCGTGGATCCGGCGAAGTCGGAGAATTCCGCGCCGCCGATATTCTTGACGAAATCGCCGTTCAGCCAGCCGCCGCCCCATTCCCAGGAGCCGGTGATCGGATAAAGGATACCCGTCAGGACAACGGTGAAGATCAGGAACGGCCACAGCCTGATGCGTTCGGCGAGCGTGCCGGAAACGATCGAAGCAGTGGTTGCGCAGAACACCATCTGGAAGAACCAGTCGGATGCCGTGGAATAGCCGGTGTCGAGCGCGTCGCCGCCGACGGCATCAAAGGAATAGGGGCCGAAAGAGCCCATGAAGCCGCCGTCGACGCCGGTGTACATGAGGTTGTAGCCGGTGATCCAGAACAACAGGCCGGCGATCGAGTAAAGCGCGATGTTCTTCAGGCACTGCATGGAGACGTTCTTGGACCGGACCAGGCCTGCTTCGAGCATGGCGAAGCCGGCTGCCATCCACATCACCAGGAAACCACCGATGAGGAACAGAAGCGTGTTGAAGATATAGGCGACTTCCGGAGAAACAGCCGGTGTTTCGGCAGCGGCGGCCGTGTCCTGAGCGAGCACCGGCAGAACCGAAAGGCTCAGCACCGCCAGCGACGTCGCGCCCTTAGCGACAAGTTTTTTCATGGTAGATTTCCTTACTGAATCAAAGAGCTTCGGCGTCGGTTTCGCCGGTACGGATGCGGACGACCTGGTCGATCGAATACACGAAGATCTTGCCGTCGCCGATCTGGCCCGTTTTCGCGGCACTCGAAATCACTTCGACGACCTTATCCACGGAGGCTGCGTCGACCGCGACTTCGATCTTCAGCTTCGGCAGGAAGCTGACGGCGTATTCGGTTCCACGGTAGATTTCGGTGTGACCTTTCTGGCGGCCGTAGCCTTTCACTTCAGTCACCGTCAGCCCCTGGATGCCGATGCCCGTCAGGGCATCACGCACTTCGTCGAGCTTGAACGGCTTGATGATGGCCATCACTATTTTCATTGCTCGTTCATTCCCCTTCTAACGCCCCTTCCCGTCGAAGAAGCTCGCCGACCGTCCCGGTAACTGCGCCTGTTTGCGTTCCCCTCTGGAAGGAATTCTTCAGGTCTTTGCCCTTGCCACGCAGCGTGGCCCCGAGCCGGCATCGGCCCTTTCTAATCAAGGACCGTGCCAACTTCGCTTTTTCAGTCGAAAT
This sequence comes from Roseibium sp., assembly GCA_050289605.1. Lineage (GTDB taxonomy): Bacteria > Pseudomonadota > Alphaproteobacteria > Rhizobiales > Stappiaceae > Roseibium. Next base: position 28,121 of record JBNKGB010000018.1, read on the forward strand.
TTCGCTGGATTCTGCGGTTTACCGGGAAAGTCCGCACAAAACTGACGCAACGAGATGAATCAGTCTGGTCGCTTTTAAGGCAAAAAAACTGCCTACTTTTTAAACATAACTTGCACAACGGGGTATTTTTTAGGCAAGTTTCCTCTCACCCCAACTATCGCATAAAAATGTGGCAGCTACAGACAAACGCCGACGCCCGGGATCCGCCAGGTTCCGGGTTGGCGCCTTGTAGAAGGATTGTCCGGCAGGGAAGTGCCCGATCAGGCGGAAAAACCGCCATCGTCAAGGTAGGTTTGTTCTTCCGGCGTCGTTTCGCGTCCGAGAATCCTGTTGCGGTGCGGGAAACGCCCGAACCGCCGGATTACATCCAGATGGATCAGAGCGTAGTGATAGGCTTCCTTGTCGCCAAGCGCCCGGCACAGATCGACCGACCGCTCCTGGTCCCTCATGTCCTCCGAATGCTCGAAGGGCAGATAGAAAAAGCTTCGCACCTCCTTGGGAAACGCCCGGTCGAAGCCACATTCGAGCGCCTTCTCGGCAACCGCGACCGCCTTGCGATCCGCCTTGAAGGCTCCCGGCGTGCCCCGGTAGACGTTGCGTGGCATCTGGTCCAGAAGCAGCAGGAGCGCGAGCGATCCGTCAGCTGTTTCCATCCAGTGATCCAGCGTGCCGGCCGCCGCCGCCTCGATCGCCGGCAGGAACCTGATCTCGCACATCCGGTCGAACTTGTCGTCCTTGGCGAACCATTTCGCCGCGCCTGCCTGCCACCAGAAATCGAGCACATCCAATGGCGTTATCGGCTGATCGGTCATGAGATCCCTTCCCGTTCCGGCGAAAATCAGGTTGCAGTTGCTGTATCTAGGGTCAGGACCCTAGTGTTTTTTTCGCTGTATCGCCAGAGAGGAACAACCGCCGGACGCGGTGCCAAGGTGCCGCTGCCGCAACCTTTTGCGCCTGCCCTCTGTCAATCCGAAGCAGGTTTTTGTATTTTGGCGCGCCGTGACAGGAACAGCATCAGGGAAAACGGCTGGTGAGCGAAACGACACTCGATCTGAAGGGGCTGAAGTGCCCGCTGCCGGTTCTCAAGACCAGGAAAGCGATGACCCGGCTTGCCGATGGCGACCGCCTGACCGTGCTGACGACCGATCCGATGGCCGAAATCGACATCCCGCATTTCTGCCGGGAAAACGGCCACACACTGCTGGCAGCCGAACGAACGGAGTTCGGCCACAGCTTCCAGCTTGCCAAGGGCATGTGAACCGGCCCTTTCGCCTGCCGGAGAGCGGGAACTCAGCGCTTGCCGGCGATCTTGTCGATCCGGGCGGCAAGCTCCATGTCCAGTTCGCTCAATCCGCCGACGTCATGCGTGGACAGGACGATGTCCACGCTCCGGTAGACATTCGTCCATTCCGGATGATGGTTCATCTTTTCGGCGACGAGCGCGACTTCCGTCATGAAGCTGAAAGCCTCGCGAAAATCCCGGAACCTGAAGGATTTCGAAATGGCTTCGCGGCCCTCGCACAAATGCCAGCCGGTCAGGGCCTTCAGTCCTGCCGCCCGATCTTCCGGTTTCAGTCGTTCCGCCATCTGACCCTCCTTGAAGCCACAAGCCCCATACTGACAGTGTAGTCCGCGCGCGCGCCAAAGGCGATTGGCCGCATCGCATGCCCGGCCGCCGTCAGAAAACCGGAGGCAGCCCGCCCCATTGCATCGGCGAGACGAACAACGCACCTTAACGCGTCATGGTCTGACCTGGAGAGCCACTTGCCTCACGCCGTTCTGTTCGTTTGCCTTGGCAATATCTGCCGTTCGCCGCTGGCCGAAGGTGTTTTCCGCGCCCTCGTGGAGGATGAAGGCCTTGCCGGCGGCTTCCTGATCGATTCCGCCGGTACGGGTGCCTGGCACGTCGGCGACCCGCCCGACCCGCGCTCGGTGGAGACCGCCGCGCGGCACGGGATCGATATTTCCGGCCAACGCGCCCGGAAGATACAGCCGGCCGATTTTTTGAATTTCAACACCATCGTCGCCATGGACCGGAGCAATCTCGCCGACTTGACGGCTCAAGCCGGGATGGCAACCGCACATGTCCGTATGCTGCTGCAGAACCCCGCGCGTGACGTTCCCGACCCCTATTACGGGGGCTCCGGCGGTTTCGAGGAGGTCTACAGGCTGGTGCGGTCCGGATGCGAGGACCTGCTTGCATCGCTGGCCTGAGCAGTACGCTGCAGGAGCTTCATAAATCCGTCTCACTGCGCGCGGTATGGATTGTTCCCGCAACCGCTTCTTCCGGCCCTTGTATGAAGCTCCTCTGGTGGTGCCTCGCTGCAGTCCTGATATTGCTCGGTCTGGCCACGGTCTGGCTGCCTGTCCCGACCGGCGTGCCGCTTCTGGCTCTCGGACTGGTCGTTGCCGTCGGTTCGAGCCGTGGCGCTGTGCGCCTGGTGCGCACACGCCGGCGGAACCTGCCGCGCCTCAACAGCGCCATTACCTGGGTGGAGGACAGGTCTCCGCTCCGGTTCGCGCGGATCCTGAAACGGACCCGCCCGCGAAAATAGCGGATCGGCTCCGATCAGCTTTCGGAGAACTTGCGGAGAATGCGCCTCAAGATCCGCCGCGCCCGGATCCCGTAGCGTTGCCCGGTCCGCTGCAGGCGGCGCCCCTTCACGGTGAACCATTCGTCCAGCCCGGAATCGCTGACGAGCGGCGGCGTATTGACGTAGAGCAGCCGGTAGACCGCCAGAACGACAAGCAGCGTCAGCCCCCAGGAGATCAGCGTGTCGGACAGGAAATGGCCGCCGAAGGCGACCCTGTTGACCGACAGGATGAGGCACAGGGGCAGGAGAAAGGCCAGGGCGGGCTTTCGCCAGCCGGACGGTACCACGAAGGCGATGGCAACGAGCCACAGGCTGGCGGACGCTTCGCCGGAGACGAACGAACAGTTACTGTGACAATAGTCCGAGATTTTCCAGACGGGCTGATACGGCAGGTCTCCGCCGAACTCCTCGATCATGCGCGGACGGGGCCGGCCCCAGTTATTCTTGAGAACGAGATTGACTAGAAGGCCCGGACCGAGGATCAGCGTCGACAGCAGGAAGAACGGCTTGCGCAAGGGCATCAGCGGCGAACGGCCGGGAACCAGCAGCTTGATCGCGAGCACGGCGACGCAGACGACCGCGACGATACGGACGAGGAATGGCCCGAGGTTCCTGACCTTGTTCAGGAAAGCGACATTCTCGGCGGAAAAGCCCGCGGTGGCGGAGTAGAACAGCCCGCTTGCCCTGATATCGACCTGCGGAAAGACCAGGAAAAACAGGGTCACCGCGACCACGTAGATCCCGGTGGCCGCCATCGGATGCGCGGCGCACCAGCATGCGGCCTTGCGCAACGGCGACTTCGGAATATTGTTGAACGGATCGGCTTGCGTCATGGCTGCTCTTTATCGCATCCGGATCGGTGATCCAATCCCTTCCGGCAGCGGGCCGGTTTCTGAATTTGGAGTTCGCCAGCATGCAGGACAGGTCGCCGCCGGTTCAATCCTCCATTCCCGGAACGGTCCCGGACACCCCGGCTGAAGAGCCCGCCACTCTCCAGTTCTGGTTCGAATTCGCCTCCACATACAGCTATCTCTCGGCGATGCGCATCGAGGCGCTCGCGCAGGATCTTGGCGTCAGGATCGAGTGGCGACCGTTTCTGCTCGGCCCGATCTTCAAGAAACAGGGCTGGGAGACCTCCCCCTTCAACCTCCACCCCGCCAAGGGTCTTTACATGTGGCGCGACATGGAACGGCAGTGCGAGCGTTACGGCCTGCCTTTTTGCATGCCGGTACCTTTCCCGCAGGCAAGCCTGCTGGCGGCCCGCATCGCCTTTGCCGGCCGGGACCAACCTTGGATAGGCGCTTTCACGCGCTCGGTTTATATGGCCGAATTCGGACAGGGTCTCGACATTTCGGGCGAGGGACTCATGGCCAATCTTCTGCTGGACGCAGGCGCGCCTGCAAAGGAGGTACTGGCCGAAGCCCACAGCACGGAAGCAAAAGGCGGCCTGCGCGCGGCGGTCGCGGAGGCCGAGGACCGCGGCATTTTCGGCGCTCCGAGCTTCGTCCTGCCGAATGGTGAGCTTTTCTGGGGCGACGACCGGCTGGAAATGGCACTGGAGGCCGCGCGGCGGTTGACATGACGACCGTGGCGGGAGCCACCTTCGGCGTCCCTCAGACCTCCTGCTCACCCGTCCTGCGCTGTCCTCCGATCTTCTGGACAACCTCGAACAGGGCCGCCGGCGACAACGGCTTGGTCAGGATGTCCTGAAAGCCGGCAGCGTGCAGGCGTTCGTCGCCAACCGACTCCAGCGCCGCGGTCACCGCGACCAGCGGCAACTCCGACCCCGTCTTCAGCTTCCGCAATTCCTCGGCCGTTTCGAGCCCGCTCATGCCGGGCATGTGCAGGTCCAGCAAGGCGGCATCGTAGTTTCCATGCGCGACCAGCCCGATCGCCTGTTCGCCTGAGCGCGCGATTTCCGACGAGATGCCGAAGGATTCCAGCAGTGCCTCCAGAAGCCGGCAATTGGTCTCGTTGTCGTCGACGATCAGGACATTTCTAGGCAGGCTCGCCGCAATCTCGGCCGGAACGGCCCGCGAAGGTCCCACGCGCGGCGTCTCGCGCTCATGCTCCCCCGATGCCCCCGGTTCGGCCCATTCCGTGTCGGCCGGCAGCAGAACCTCGAAACGGCTGCCCCCGCCCTCCGGCCGCGTCAGACTGAGCTGCCCGCCCATGTCCCGGACCAGTTGCGTTATTCCCCAAAGCCCGAGGCCGGTGCCCGGTCCGGTTTCCCGGCCGTGTTTCCCCCGAACGAAAGGGCGGAACAGGCGTGCCTGCTCCTGCGGATCGATGCCCGGTCCGCTGTCCTCGACCGACAGGACGATCCGGTCGATATCGCCGTCGCCGGCCTGGTCGGCGGACGACGCCACGCCTACCCGGACCTTGATCCCGCCGGTTGACGTGTATTTCACGGCGTTATCCAGAAGCGCCGCCGTCACACGGCGTAGAGAACTGCTGTGGCGGGTGGTGAAAGCTTCCGCGGCCGCATCGATCTCGCACGCAAGCGACAAGCCTTTCGCGGCCGCGGCCACCTCGAAGAGACCGGCCGCATCGGAGACGCAATCCGCGATCGGGCACGGCTCGCCACCGGTTGCGGCACCCGAACCGGCCGTGGCGATGAGTTCGCCGGTCATCTGCACGAGAGCATCGATCGAACGGACAAGAATGGAAAGCTGTTCGGCCTGCGTTTCGTCGAGTGGACCGTTTCCGATCAGTTCGGCCGTCAGGCGCATTGCGGCGAGCGGCGTTCTGAGATCATGAGCCAGCAGCGCAATCCTGACGCTGTCATCGTCCTGTCCTGCCATCCGGCCCGGAGTCCTCTGTTCAATATGATGTCATGAGGGCTTGCCAGACGGACGCTAAAAAGCCACCTTGACCATATTCGTGCTTAACCTGCCGCCCGGCTTCTGTCCATCCAACCCGTTGCGAACGTTGCCGGCAGTCCGGTCGTTTTCAGTCCCACCCGCATTCCGGACCTCCGATCCGGTCGAATTGCCAGATGCTTGCCCAAACCTTTCTAATCGTCGCCCCGGTCTTTCTGCTGATTGGCATCGGCTACGGACTGGCGAAATTCCGGGTACTGAAACCGACCGTGAGCGAGGCACTCGGCCAGTTCGTCTACGTCATTGCGATTCCCGTGCTGATCTTCAAAAGCCTGATCAACGCGGATTTCTCCGGCGGCGTTCCGATGGCCCTGTGGGCGAGCTACTTTCTCGGCGTCGGCGTTGCCTGGACGGTCGGCGCGATGGTGATACGCAAGGGATTTGGCCGGGAAGCCCGGGCAGGCGCCATCGGCGGAATATCGGCGGCCTTCGCGAACACCATCCTCGTCGGCCTTCCCCTCGTTTCGGCGGTCTACGGCGAGGCGGGACTTGTCCCACTGCTGCTGATCATTTCCATTCACCTTGCCACCATGACCGTCGTCATGTCGATCGCCATGGAGCAGGCGGCCGCCGTCGACAGCGGCAGTGCAAGGCCGCCGCTGGGACGACTTCTCGCCGGAGCGCTCAGGAGCCTTGCGACCAACCCGCTGATCGTCACCATTCTGCTGGCATTCTTCTGGCGGCAGACGGGACTTCGCTTTCCCGCTGTTCCCATGGACGTGCTGACCCGCATCGGGGCGACGGCCTTGCCGCTGTCGCTTCTGTCGCTCGGCATGAGCCTGGTGCAATACCCCATGCAGGGCAACATCCTGCCGGGCCTGCTGCTCAGCCTGATCAAGGTCTTCTTCATGCCGGCCGTGGTTTTCGCGACGAGCACGTTCCTGTTTCACCTGCCGCCGCTGTGGACGTCGGTGGCAACCCTGACCGCGTCGAGTCCCACGGGCGTCAACGCCTATATCTTCGCCAACCGGTACGGCACCGGCCATGCCATGTCCGCCAACGCCATCACCATGACCACGCTCGGCGCAATCGTGACCACCAGTCTCTGGATCTGGTTTCTTGATCTGTGGTTCGGAACCGGCCTCGTTTGAGGTGCGCCGGTCCCACTCCCCGTCAAAGTCCGATCCTGCGCCGCAGTTCCATATGGGTCATTCCGGCTTCCCGCAGGGACTTCAGGCTCGTGTCCCGGTCCGACTTCGACAGTTTGCGGCCATCCTCGTCCAGGATGAGCCGATGATGCCGGTAGCGCGGCGCGGGCAGGCCGAGCAGTTCCTGCAGCACCCGGTGCACGCTGGTGGCATGATAAAGATCCTTGCCGCGCAGAACGTCGCTTATCCCCTGCCGGGCGTCGTCGACAACAACGGACAGATGATAGCTGGTCGGCGTGTCCTTGCGCGCGAGGATGACGTCCCCCCAATCGGCCGCGTCCACCGGAACTTCGTGAACCTTGTCGAACAGCGACGGGCCTTCCGCACCGGTTTCGTTCCAGGAGAGCGGCCCGCCGATACGGTCCAGCGCCTTCTTCATGTCGAGGCGCAGCGCAAAGGGCGCGTCGCTTTCCGCGCGGGACTCCCGTTCCGCCTGCGAAAGCACGGCCGCATCGCCCGGGTAAAGCGGCGCGCCGTCCGGATCGCGCGGCCAGACTTCGCCCGCGGCCTCGCGGGAGGAGACAAAGGCCTTGATTTCCGCCCGCGTCAGATAGGCCGGATAGACCAGCCCCATGTCCTGCAACCGCTCCAGCGCGGCCCGGTAATGCGCGAAGGCTTCGGACTGGCGCAGCACCGGCTCTTCCCAGTGAAGACCGAGCCAGGAAAGGTCCTCGAACATGTCCCTTTCCAGTTCCGGCGTGCAGCGGGTCTGGTCGATATCCTCCACGCGCACGAGCAGCCTGCCGCTGAGGGCGGTCGCTGCCCGGGCATTCAAAAGCGCCGACAGGGCGTGCCCCAGATGAAGATGACCGTTCGGGGAAGGAGCGAAGCGGAAGACAGGTGTGGACATGTAGGTGGGCGGAACCGGGTTGACGGAAGGACGGACTTGAATTCATGTCCTACCTATCATTCCCGCCCTTCGACGCAAACGCCCAGTTTTCCCGGCCCCCGCCATGAAACCCATTGTCACGCATGAAGACGTTCTTGCCGGACTTTCGGCACTGATCCGCCAGGACCCCCGTCTGGAGGCGGTCGCGGAGCAGGCGGGACCGGTGCCGCTGCGCCGCCGGGCCGCAGATTTCGAGGGCCTGGCGCATATCGTCACCGGGCAGCAGGTGTCGGTCGCAAGCGCCTCGGCGATCTTCGCCCGCCTCTTGGCACTGGTGGACCCGTTGACTGCCGACCGAATCGGAGGTTTTTCCGACGCGGATCTGGCCGGTGCCGGCCTGTCGCGGCCCAAGATCAGGACCCTGCGCGCGGTCTCCGAAGCCTGCCGGGACGGGCTCGACCTGGCGCATCTGGCAGAGACCTCGGCAGAGGAAGCCCATGCGCGCCTGTGCGCGATCAAGGGCATCGGCCGCTGGACGGCGGATATCTTCCTGCTGTTCTGTGCCGGACATCCGGACATTTTCCCGAGCGGCGACCTGGCCCTTCAGATCGCCGTGCGTGACGCGCTCGCACTCAAGGAAAAACCCGCGCCGAAAGAACTCGATGAAATCGCGTCGCTCTGGGCTCCGCACCGCGCCGTCGCCGCACGACTTTTCTGGGCCTGGTACCGGGTCCAGAAGCAGGGCCGGGAAACGATGCCGCTCCAGGGTCCTGACCGCTAGGCGTCCGACATCGCCGCAACCGCGCGCAGCAGCAGCTCGATGTCCTGCGGCCGGGACAGGCGGTGGTCCCCGTCCGGCACCAGTGAAAAGGTGACGTCGTCCTGCGGCAGGGCCTCCACGAGACGCTGGGCATGGCTGGCCGGCACGTCCGGATCCTGCGCCCCTTGCAGGATGGTGACCGGCGCACCGACATGGATCGGGCTGCCGAAGACGAGATGCCTGCGCCCGTCCTCGATCAGCTTGCGAGTGATGACGTAGGGGTCTTCGCTATATTGCGAAGGCTGCGCCCACCGGCCCTCCGTCAGTATGGTCTCGCGGATGTCGTCGGTGAAGCGCTGCTTCCACATCAGCTCCTCGGTGAAATCGACGGCGGGCGCGATCAGCACGAGCCCCTTGATCCGGCCGCTCGCCTTGCGGCTGAGGGCGAGAAGAAGCGCGATCCAGCCGCCCATGGAGGAACCGACCAGGACGGTGTCCCCGACGCAGAACGTGTCGAACACAGCCTGCGCCTCCTCCAGCCAGTCGGAGACGCAGCTCTCCTCGAAGGAACCGCCGGACTGACCGTGACCGGAATAGTCGAACCGGACCACCTCCTGACCCCGTTCGCTGCCGTAGTCCGCGAGCGCGGCCGCCTTGGTGCCGCTCATGTCAGACTTGAAGCCCGACAGCCACATGAGGCCCGGCGAGGCACCATCCTCTTTCAGAACCGCAATCCGGCGCTCCCTGTCCTTTTTTCCGACGGTGATGAATTGCGGATCGCGCGCACCCATATTAAGGCTCTCATTCTGATAGTATTTCTTCATCCTGCCTTTGGCACATGCATCCCGCCTTGAAAAGACCATCCGGAGGTCCGACTTGGTTTCACTGCCCTCAGCAACCACAATTCTGCAGGTCATTCCGGACCTGAATTCCGGTGGTGCGGAACGGACGACGCTGGACGTGGCGCAGGCGGTGGTGAAAGCCGGCGGAACGGCGCTTGTCGTCAGCCAGGGTGGCCAGATGGTGCCCGAGCTGAAATCCTGCGGGGCCGAACACATCGTCCTGCCCGTGAAGTCCAAGAACCCGCTGACCCTCTGGCGCAATGCCACCCGCCTTGCGAAGATCATCGACACACGCAATGTCAGCGTCATCCATGCCAGAAGCCGGGCACCGGCCTGGTCGTCGCTCTGGGCGGCCCGGCGCACCAACATCCCTTTCGTGACAACCTATCACGGCACCTACAATCAGACGAACGCCTTCAAGTCCTTCTATAATTCGGTGATGGCGCGCGGCGACGCCGTCATCGCCAATTCGAACTTCATCGCGGATCTCGTGGCGTCCCGGCACGGCTTTGCGAGCGGCCGGATCACCGTGGTGCATCGCGGTTCCGACCTGAAGGGACTTGCCCCGGAAAACGTAAGTGCCCTGCGCCAGCAGGCGCTGAAGGACAGCTGGGGCGTTCCGAGCGGACGGCCGATCATCCTCAACATGGCCCGGCTGACGGCCTGGAAGGGACAGAAGGTCGTCATAGAGGCGATGTCACTGCTGAAGGAAGCCGGCCTCGGCGACCCGATCGCCATTCTGGCAGGCGATGCGCAGGGCCGAGAAGGCTATGTCGCCGAGCTCAAGCGGCTGATCGCCGCCCACGGTCTTCACGACAACGTCCGCCTCGTCGGTCATTGCGCCGACGTTCCGGCGGCCCTTGCGATCTCAAGCCTTGCCGTCGTCGCCTCGACAGAACCTGAGGCCTTCGGCCGGGCGGCGGTCGAGGCGCAGGCGGCGTCCGTTCCGGTCATCGTCTCCGATCTTGGCGCCGTTCCGGAAACCGTACTGGCGCCTCCCGATGTTCCGGAAGGCGAACGGACCGGCTGGCGCGTGCCCGCCGGCGATGCCCGTGCCCTCGCCTCGGCGATCAGGGCCGCCCTCTCGCAGGCCCCGAACTTCAGAAAAGAAATGGCGGACCGGGCACTTGCCCATGTCCGCCAGAACTTTTCGGTCGAAACCATGTGCGCCAGGACGCTGGACGTATACGCCAGGCTGCTCACGGCCAAGAATTAGAGCGATTGCCGTCAGGCCGCCAACGGATAGGCCTCTTCCACGAGATATGGTCCGCCTCCGACGCTCGAGCGTGCCGAAAACAGCACGAAGCGGCCGGCGATAAAGGGCTGCGCCTGGAAATCGCCGTGCTCGGACAGCCATTTCGCGACATCCTCGTTGGTCGAGGTCCTGCAGCGGCCGAGCGTGACATGCGGAATGTATTTCCGTCGTTCGGCCGGCAGGTGCAGGCGCTGGATGATCCGCTCCTGTTCGGCCTGAAGCTCGGCGAGCTGAGCCGTCGGCTCGACCCGGGCCCAGACCGCATGCGGCTTGCCGTTGCCGAAGGAGCCGAGGCCGTTCAACCGTATTTCGACCGGCTCGCGGCGGATCCTGTCGAGGGCTTCCGCCACTTCATAGGCGGTGCGATCGTCGATGTCGCCGATGAAGCGCAAGGTGATGTGGTAGTTTTCAGGATCGATCCAGCGGGTGCCCCGAAGGCCTCCCCGGAGCAAAGAAAGCCTGAGCGCCGTCTCGGACGGAATTTCAAGGCCTGTAAAAAGTCGCGGCATGGGTGTTCCCTCCGCTGATGCTGATAAATCCATGAGGAATCAACTTCATGGATTTCGCAAGCCCAAATTTTAAGTCCTTGACGCTGAATCAAAAACGCATGTGGACAGACGAAAAATGCCGGACCGGCCAGCGCCGATCCGGCATTTCAATCCATATGATTCTCTGCGAACCGTTAAGGCGCCGGGTTACCGAATTCCTGGTGCAGGGCATCGATCTTTTCAAGCACATCAGCACTCAACACCAGGTCACCTGCGGCAATGTCGCTTTCCAGCTGCTCCATCTTCGTGGCCCCGATGATGACCGAAGTCATGAAGGATCGCGACTTGGCGAAGGCGAGCGCCATCTGCGCCGGGTCGAGCCCGGCAGCAGCCGCCAGGTCACAATAGGCGTCGACCGCCTGGAGGGTTCGCGGATGCTCATAACGCTGCAGGTGGTCGAACAGAGTCTTGCGGGCGCCTGCCGGCAAGGCGCCGTTCCGGTATTTTCCGGTAAGATAGCCCTGCGCCAGGGCTGAGTAACCAAGGAGGCCGACATCTTCTCGCAGAGCGATCTCCGCCAGATTGACCTCGAAGGTCCGGTTCAGGAAGTTATAGGCGTTCTGGATCGACACGATCCGCGTCAGGCCATGCCGCTCGGCAGCAGCAAGAAACCGCATCGTGCCCCAGGAGCTTTCGTTGGAAAGGCCGAGATGGCGGATTTTGCCTGCCTTCACCAGATCGGTCATCACTTCCAGCGTGACGTCGATGCCGGTTTCGTCTTCCGCCGGCTCGAGGTCGACCCAGCGGGTCGGGTTGGAGCCGAAGCCCGAAACCCGCCTGTCCGGCCAGTGGATCTGATAGAGGTCGATATGGTCGGTCTGAAGGTTTTTCAGGCTCCGGTCGACCGCGAACTGGATCTGTTCTCGGGTCAACCGCCCATGGGCGCCGTTTTCGCGGAACCAGTCCATGTCGGTCCGGCCAACCACCTTGGTCGCCATGACGATCTTGTCGCGCGTGCCGCTCTTTTTGAACCAGGTGCCGACGATCCGTTCCGTCCGCCCCTGCGTCTCCTTCTTCGGCGGGATCGGGTAAAGCTCTGCTGCGTCGAAGAAATTGATGCCTCTTTCGAAGGCGTAATCCATCTGCGCGTGGCCTTCGGCTTCGGAGTTCTGCTCCCCGAATGTCATGGTTCCAAGGCAGATCGCGCTCACAAAAATATCCGTACGGCCAAGACGGCGCTGTTCCATCAGGCTATCCTTTTGTTTTTAAGACAGGGTTTTCCGGAAGCGGCACGGCAAAAAGAGTGCGGCCTCCAACCCTCAAGACGATTGGGCGTTTGCCAAAAGCTCTTCCACTTTCGGCAAGATGTTTTCAACGATGACGGCGACGCCCTCCGCGTTCGGGTGCATGCCGTCCGAAAGATTGAGTTCGGGATTGAGTGCCACCCCTTCAAGGAAAAAAGGATAAAGCAGAACCTGGTGGGTCTTGGCAACATCCGCATAGATCGGATCGAACGCCTCGGCATATTCGGAGCCCAGATTGCGCGGCGACAGCATGCCGGCCAGAAGCACCTCGACCCCGCGCTCCCTGAGGCGCCTGGTGATTTCCTCGATGTTGTTACGGGTCAGTTCCGGCGGTATGCCCCTGAGCGCATCGTTCGCCCCCAGTTCGACGATCACCGCGTCCGTGCCGCCGTCGACCGACCAGTCGAGCCGGGACAGCCCGCCCGAGGATGTATCGCCCGAAACGCCCGCGTTCACGACCTCGACCGAATATCCCTTTTCGTCGAGGGCCTTCTGGAGCTGTTCGGGAAAGCCCGTGCCGGGCTCGAGCTGGAACCCCGCCGACAGGCTGTCTCCCAGGACCACGAGCTTCAGATCCGCCGCCTGGGCCGCAAGCGGGAAAAGGCAAAGGAATAGAATACCAAGAAATCGCTTCACGTTATCGTTCCCTCAGGACTGGAAGACCCGTTGCATCAGGCCCATATGGTCGCAGAGCGACCAAAAGTCGAGGGCGCGCGCTGTCGGCATGACGATCACGCGTCCGGTGAAAAGGGCAGATAATGACAGAACAACCGGCGATCACCCTGATGAATGTCCATCTGACCCTCGGCGAAGGCGCCGGCCGGGTGCACATCCTCAAGGGGATCGATCTGGAAATAGGCGGCAGCACTTCGGTCGGCCTGGTCGGCCCGTCGGGCTCCGGCAAGTCGACGCTGCTGATGGTCATGGCGGGCCTTGAACGCGCTGACGAAGGCACGGTGCAGGTGGCCGGATCCGATCTCGGACCGCTGTCGGAAGACCAGCTCGCCCGTTTCAGGGGCCGCAATGTCGGCATCATTTTCCAGTCCTTTCATCTCGTTCCCAACATGACCGCCCTTGAAAACGTCGCCGTTCCCCTGGAGCTGGCGGGCGATACCTCGGCTTTCCAGAAGGCGCGGACGGAGCTGGAAGCCGTCGGCCTCGGCCACAGGATGCACCACTATCCGGCCCAGATGTCGGGCGGCGAACAGCAGCGGGTCGCGGTTGCGAGGGCGCTGATCGTGGAACCGGCGATCCTGATCGCGGACGAGCCGACCGGCAATCTCGACGAAACCACCGGCACTCAGATCGTCGACCTGATGTTCGCCGCGCAACGCGAACGCGGGACCACCCTGGTTCTCGTGACCCATGATCCGGTCCTTGCGGCCAGATGCGACCGCGTGATCCGTGTCCGCTCCGGCGAAATCGAGGAAGCCGGCGCAGCCGGCACTGGCGACCGCGAACCCTCCGAAGGGCTGCCCGCATGAGCGGCTTCGTCTCCGGACACGCGCCAGCAAGCGGTCAGACTTTCCGGCTGGCGGCCCGTTTCGCCCTGCGGGAGCTGCGCGGCGGCCTCAAGGGATTTTACATCTTCATCGCCTGCATCGCGCTCGGCGTTGCCGCGATTGCCGGCGTCACCTCGGTCTCACGCGCCCTGACCGACGGCATTTCCCGGGAAGGTCAGTCCATCCTCGGCGGCGATCTCGACTTTTCCCTGATCCACCGGCAGGCCGGACCGGATCAGCTCGCCTTTCTGGAAACGCTCGGAAGGGTTTCCGAAGTCGCCACCTTGCGGGCAATCGTCCGGAAGGAAGATTCCAGCGACCAGGCTCTGGTGGAGCTGAAAGCCGTCGACGGCGCTTATCCGCTCTATGGCACGCTCGACCTTTCCGCCGGCAAGGCCCCGGAAACCGCGCTGGAGAAGACGGACGGCGTCTGGGGCGCCGTTGCCGATATCTCTTTGCTGGCCAGGCTCAACCTTGCTGTCGGCGAAACGCTGGCCCTCGGACGGACAAAGGTGCGCATCACCGGCACGATCCAGAACGAACCGGACAAACTGTCGGGCGGCATGGAATTCGGGCCGCGCCTCATGATTTCGCAGAAAGCCATCGGCGAAACCGGACTTGTCCAGCCCGGCAGCCTGGTGCGCTGGCACTATCGCGTCCGCATCGATCCCCCGCCGTCGAACACCGCACTGGAAGCCGTGATCGCCCGGGCCAAGAAGGAACAGCCGGACGCCGGCTGGCGTATCCGTTCGCGCGCCAACGCCTCTCCCGGCCTGCAGCGCAGCATCGACCGGTTTACCCAGTTCCTGACGCTGGTCGGCCTGACGGCGCTGGTGGTCGGCGGCGTCGGCGTCGCCAACGCCGTGCGCGCCTATCTGGAAACCAAACGCGAGGTGATCGCCAGCTTCAAATGCCTCGGGGCCACTGGCGACTTCGTGTTTCGGGTCTATCTCGTCCAGATGCTTCTCCTGGCCCTGATCGGTATCGCGATCGGGCTCGCCATCGGTGCAATCATTCCTTTTGTAGCGGCCGCGGCCCTCTCCGGTGTCCTGCCGGTGCGGCTGGACGCCTCCATCTATCCGCTCGAACTGGGGCTAGGCCTCGTCTACGGGTTCCTGACCGCGCTGGCCTTCGCGCTCTGGCCGCTCGGCCGCGCCCATGACGTTCCGCCGACGGCGCTGTTCCGGGATATCGTCACAGGAGGCTCGAAATTCCCCCGCAAGCGATATCTGGTGGCGACCGCTGCCACCGTGCTGACGCTGGCCGCAATTGCGGTTTTCCTGTCGGAAGACAAGCGTATGGCGGGCATTTACCTGGCCGCCGCCGCTGGTGCCTTCATGCTGCTGGCCGCCGTCGCCCGCCTCATCATGTTTGCCGCAAGGCGGCTGCCGGGCGTCCGTTCCACGGAATTGCGGCTGGCGATCGCCAACATCCACCGGCCCGGCGCCCTGACGCCCTCTGTGGTACTCTCCCTCGGCCTCGGCCTGACGCTGCTCGTCGCCCTCACCCTGATCGACGGCAACCTGCGCCGCGAGCTGACCGCGACGATCGCAGACAAGGCGCCGAGCTTCTTCTTCATCGACATCCAGAGCCATGAGCGCGACGCCTTCGAAGCGCTGCTGCGCAAGGAAGCGCCGGGCGCGAAGATACAGGGCGTGCCGATGCTGCGCGGGCGGATCGTCAGCCTGAACGGCATCCCGGCCGACGAATTCAAGCCCCGCCGGGAAGGCTCGGGCTGGGTACTCAGGGGCGACCGCGGCATTACCTACGAGAGCAAGGTGCCGGCAAATTCCAAGCTGGTGGAAGGCAGCTGGTGGCCGGACGGCTACGCCGGCCCTTCGCTGGTTTCCTTCGACGCGGAAGCGGCCACCGATCTCGGCCTCGAGATCGGCGACAAGATCACCGTCAACGTGCTGGGACGAAAGATCACCGCGGAAATCGCCAATTTCCGCTCGGTCGAGTGGCAATCGCTCGCCATCAACTTCGTCATGGTGTTTTCGCCCAACACCTTCGCCGGCGCACCCCACGCGCATCTGATGACGCTCGGCTGGGACGACGACAAGCCGGTCGAGACCGAACTGGCGCTGCTGAAGACCGTTTCCGGAGCCTTTCCGACCGTCACCGCAATCCGCGTCAAGGATGCGATTTCCCAGGTGAACGACCTGGTGGCGCAACTCGCATGGGCCGTGCGCGGCGCCAGCTCCATCACGCTGATCGCCAGCATCCTTGTGCTTGCCGGCGCCCTGGCGGCCGGGCACCGCAACCGGATCTATGACGCTGTCATCCTGAAGACCCTCGGGGCGACACGCCCCAGGCTGATCGTGGCCTATGGCCTGGAGTATGCCATTCTTGGTCTGACGACGGCGATTTTTGCCCTGGTGGCAGGCGGTGTCGCCGCCTGGTACGTCATCACCCGCGTGATGGACGGGACTTTCACGCTGATGCCCTTTGCGGCGGCAAGCGCGGCGTTGATTGCCCTGGTGCTGACCGTCGGTTTCGGGTTGATCGGCACCTGGCGCATCCTCGGCGAAAAGCCTGCACCGGTCCTGAGGAACCTTTGACCGGCCAACCACGAGCATGGTCCAAGGTCAGCAAAACCGGGTAAATCTTAAACATATTGGCAATTTCTGCAGCCCGGATGCCCTGAATTACAATAATTTCATAAAAGCCGACTTGTTCTGCACGCCGCATTTCACCATATGTTGAGAGAGTTGTGCCGCATGTAACGTTACATGCGCATTTCGTGAAGAAGGGGATTTACACGACCATGTCGACCTTTGACCGTCAATCTCAGGGTGCTTACACCGTTACGGGTACGCGCGCCGAGGCCGGCATCGATCAGGGCCTGCGGGCCTATATGCTGGGTGTCTACAACTACATGGCCATCGGCCTTGCGCTGACCGGCTTCCTGGCACTCGCAACTGCCATGTTTGCCACCACGACCGATCCGAGCGCCGCAGTCGCCAGCCTCGGCAACGGCAAGATGCTGACCCAGCTTGGCGTCACGCTTTACGGCAGCCCGCTGAAGTGGATCGTCATGCTGGCACCGCTCGGCATGGTGATGTGGCTGTCCTTCCGCATCCAGTCGATGAGCGCGGCCTCCGCGCGGACCATGTTCATGGTCTACGCCGCCGTGATGGGCATCTCCCTGTCCTCGATCTTCCTGGTTTACACCGGGGCGTCGATCGCACGGGTGTTCTTCATCACCGCTGCCTCCTTCGGCGCGCTGAGCCTTTTCGGCTACACCACCCGCAAGGACCTTTCCGGGTGGGGCTCCTTCCTGTTCATGGGCCTCATCGGCATTATCATCGCGTCGCTGGTGAACATCTTCCTGGCCTCTTCCGCCCTGCAGTTTGCGATTTCTGTGATCGGCGTTCTGATTTTCGCGGGCCTGACCGCCTACGATACCCAGCAGATCAAGGAAATGTACTACGACGGTGACAGCGGCGAAGTCGCCACCAAGAAGTCCGTGATGGGCGCCCTGCGTCTCTACCTCGACTTCATCAACCTGTTCCTGATGCTGCTGCAGCTGTTCGGAAATCGCGACTAAGCGGCAGGCACATCCTGAAACAAGAAAAGCCCGGGCATCGTCCCGGGCTTTTTGTTTGAACGGTGGTGATTCCGGTGGCGGATCAGGCGTCGACCAGCCTGAGGTGTTTCTTCTTTTCCAGCACCTTCAGAACCTGGGCAAGGTCATGGCCGCGCTTGACGATCATGCCGCCCGTGGCGACGACGGAATAGGCGCCCTGGCGCCGCCCGAGCTTCGGATCCTTCTCGATCCGGTAGAGCGGCATTTCCGAACTTCGCCGGAACACCGAGAAGACGGCCTTTTCCTTCAGGAGATCGATTGCATAGTCCCGCCACTCGCCATCGGCGACCATACGTCCGTAAAGGCGCAGGATCGTGTCGAGTTCACGCCGGTCGAAGGCGACAACGGGTTTGGGAGAGGGAGCCGTGTGGCTTTGCGGCGCCGGGCTCAGGCCCGCGCCGCGCTGAAACGCGCTGTCATCGGCTTCGCTCATTCCGCCTCCATTTCGTTTGCGGTTTCGCTGCTGACCGGGTTTCGCCGGACCGGGAATCCCCTGTCACGCTAATGTCATGATGCGTCGCCTTGGGAGGGATGGCAAGCCCAGGGCCGCCGAAAGCGCTTTCAGGGAAAAGAATGGGGCTGTTCAGACCCGATATTTCCGGGGAGAACAAGGAAATCGAACCCTACGGAACTTTGCCCAGAAAGAATTCGCAAAATTTCATGATTTTGCCGCATTCCAGCCCTTGGCCAGCCATTTTAACTACCCATATTCAGTTCATACCCTGATGGGTACGATCGGTGAGAGCCACGGTATGCATTAGCCCCCCAGCCCCCCGGGGTTTTTACGGATCGACCAGATTTAACGAGTCAAACATCAGGGCAACTGAAGGGCCGGCAACATGCCGGCCCTTTTCATTTGTGCGACTTCATCGCCTTTTCAACCTGCGTCCGATGGCACCGGCCACCCGCGCTCCCCTCGTTAAAAATTTCAAGGCCGAAGCCGGCCGGGAACGTTTTTCGCCGTCGGCGAGGCGATTGCCTCTTTTCCGGCAAAAAGCTTGTTGTATCCTCTTCCCGGTATGACAACGGACCTGATCGATCTGCGCGCGGCACGGACCGCGGATTGCGAAGCCCTTGCCGGCATTCATTCGGAAGCCTGGCTCGGAGCCTACCGGGGTGTTTTGCACGGCGTCGATCTGCAGAAGATGATTTCCCGCAGGGGCCCAGGCTGGTGGCAAGGTGCACTGGACCGGGGCGTAGACATCAAGATCCTCAGCATTGCGGACATTCTCGCCGGCTATGCCACCTACGGCCCGTGCCGGCTGCGGAACACCGGAATGGACGGCGAAATCTACGAGCTCTACCTGAAACCGGAATATCAGGGCCTGGGCTTCGGCAGGACCCTGTTCGACAATGTCCGGGAAACGCTTGCTTCGCGGAACCTGACCGGAGTTGCTGTTCAGGTCCTGAGCGACAACCACCCTGCCCGCGCCTTCTACAAGGCGGTTGGCGGGCGCCTTGCCGCCAAATCCTGGTACAGGCTCGGCGGCAAGCGGTTGGAATTGTCGATCTACGTCTGGCCCGCGACGGGCGGCTGACCTGAAGCGGACCGGCTCGACGACCGCCGGACCGCCGTCTCAGTTCAGGATCCCCGGATTACCGATGATGACCGGCTGATCGGCGCAGTCGAAGGTTCCGGCGGTCGAATCCGCGACCTGTCGCGCAAGGACGTTGGCGTCCCCGTTCGCCTGCGCGTCGATCCGGGCGATCTGGCAGGTGCCGCCGCCTGGCCTGAGCTGCGTGACGATCAGCACGCTGCCCGTCCTGGCGCCGTCATCAAGGCTCGGGAACCACCTGAGGATCGTGGCAAAGGGAATCCCGTCCCGCAGCCGCCATTCCAGCGTTTCGTTGACGGAGTTGAAACTCGGCAGGGTCTGTTCGGCGGCCGGCTCGTCCGCCGCGCCCGGCCCGAAGGAAACGAACATGCGCAGGTCTCCTTCGGCGACATAGACCGGCAGGTCGTTGTAACCGGCACATTGCCACGCGCCACCATAGGTTCCCTCGGCATCTCCGGCTTCAATTTGAATACAGTTCTCAAGCTGGATTTTGGTATACTCGCTCGTGATCCCCGCGGCTTCGGCCGACTGTATCGCTGAAAATACCGATGCCGACAGGAGAAGGCCGCAGAGTCCGGCCAAGGAATGTTGGAATTGTCTCACGGACGCTCCTCCGCAACGAAAGCTTCGCGATTAGAGGCATGTTCATCAATTAGGTGCAATGCAAAATTAAAAGCTTGAACTTCTGCGGCGGGATTGCGATAGACGCAGCAACGATCAACAGGAGTTTGCTATGCGTATTGACGCTGTGCCGATTGGCAAGAACCCGCCGGAAGACATCAACGTCATCATCGAGGTCTCCGTTGGCGGCGAGCCGATCAAATACGAAATGGACAAGGAAGCCGGCGCCATGTACGTCGATCGCTTCCTCTACACCCCGATGCGCTATCCGGGCAATTACGGCTTCGTTCCGCACACCCTGTGCGGAGACGGCGACCCGATCGACGTCATCGTCGTCAACCAGCGTCCGATCGTGCCGGGCGCCATCATGAGCTGCCGTCCGATCGGCGTTCTGCTGATGGAAGACGAGTCCGGCCAGGACGAGAAAATCATCGCGGTTCCGACCCACAAGCTGTCCAAGCGCTACGACAACATCCATGACATCTCCGATCTGCCGGAGATCACCATGGCGCAGGTCAAGCACTTCTTCGAGCACTACAAGGACCTGGAACCTGGCAAATGGGTGAAGGTGACAGGTGTCGGCGGCGTCGATGCGGCCAAGAAGCTGATCATTGAATCCATCGATCGCGCGCAGAAGGAAGCTGCCGAGTAAGCAGCTCTTCGGAACCGAATTCGCCGAGGCCGCAGCCAGCTCTTACAGGTCGGCTGCGGCCTCGATGCGTTCCATGTCCTGGTCGGACAATCCGAAGTGGTGGCCGATCTCATGGATCAGCACATGGGCGACCACGTCGCCCAGGCTCTCGTCCATTCCCGACCAATAGTCCAGGATAGGCCGCCGGTAGAGCCAGATGCGGTTGGGAAACTGGCCGGTCAGGTTCGCGTCGCCGCCTTCGGTCAGGCCCTGGCCCTCGAAGAGGCCGAGCAGCTCATATGGATCCTCGATCGCTAGCGCGTCGAGAACCTCGTCCGGCGCAAACTCGGCCAGGCTGATCTGCAGATGCCCGCAAAGTTGCAGAAAATCGACCGGAAGGGTTGCCAGCACTTCGCTCGCCATGGCTTCGAAATCGGCGAGATCCGGAGCCTTGCGCTCCGACCAGCCGCTTCTGCTGACCGAATGGATGGAAGCCATTGCTTTTCCTCTGGCGGTTCGGGACGGGACGGCCCTGACGGACGTCAGGGGGCCGAATTTCCGTCTACTTGACCCAGACGTAGGTCGCCAGCAGGTAAATCGCCAGTCCTATGCCGAAAATCAGTCCCAGCCCCCGGCCGATGCGGGTACCCCAGACCTCGATCCGGTCGTCTTCGTCCTTGTCGGCCGCGCTCATGTGGTCCTTGGCACGTTCGGCCATGCGGACGAAGGTGGAGCCGACGATGGTCTCGCTGTCCACTTGCGCCCGGTCGAGCGCCTTCAGCGCGTCCTCGCGCCGTTTGTCCTCAGTCGGTCGGGATTTGCTCATGCGTTCACTGTGACCGCATTGCCGCGCCGTTTCAACATAAGGGCCGACAGCAATGCGAGACCTGCAAGGCCCGCGGAGGCGACGGCGTTCCAGCCGGCGAATGACAGGCCGAACATGCGCCAGCTGGCTTCCGTGCAGCTGACGACGCGCGTCGCCTGCAGAGCCTGCAGCATGTTGGCCGCCGATTTCGGCGCGGCGGTTCCACCGCCACAGTCGCTGGGTCCCGCCCAGAACTTCCACTCTGCACCGGCCTGATAAACGCCGACGCCGGAGCCATAGGCGAAGATGGCGGCAACCGCCAGCAGGATCAGAACCGCCGTGCCGGGTTTGCCGCGGCTCATCAAAATCAGCGCCAGCGCCGTCAAGGGCAGTCCAACGTAATAGGGAATACGCTGCTCCAGGCAGAGCTTGCAGGGAACATATCCGCCGATCAGCTGAAAGCCCCAGGCACCCGCGATGACCGCCAGCCCGCCGGCCAGGATCAGACCCGTCAGATATCGTGCCGTCCGATCCGCCGTCATTACACCCTCTTACCCGTCAAAAATACCGAAGCAATACGAAGCCGCCGACCAGCAGCACCACAAATATGGTGAACATGAGGCCAAGACGCTTCTCGATGAAGTCCCGAATGGGCGGGCCGAAGAAATAGAGAAGACCTGCCACGACGAAAAACCGGATGCCGCGGGAAACGATGCTGGCGGCGATGAACACCACCGGATTGAGCCCGAGCGCCCCGGAGGCAATCGTGATCACCTTGTAGGGGAACGGCGTCAGGCCCGCAATGAAGACGAACCACCAGCCATATTCCTGGAAGATCGCTTTGAATTCGTCGACGAAGGCCATCTTGCCGTAGAAGGTCAGGATCGGTACGGCGACCTGATCGAACAGGAAGGAGCCGATCAGATACCCCAGGATGCCGCCGGCGACGGAAGCGATGGTGCACAGCACGGCGTACCACCAGGCCTTGTCACGGCGGGCAATCACCATCGGGATCAGGAGAATGTCCGGCGGGATCGGAAAGACGGAACTTTCGACGAAGGAGACGGACCCCAGCGCGACAGGCGCGCGCGGTCCGGCGGCAAGGGACAGTGTCCAATCGTAGAGGCGTCTGATCATGAGCATCCATTAGCCGCAGCGGCGGCAAAAGTCACCTGAGGAAATTCCTAGGGATGCGGAAAATCGGATTTTGTCGGGCGGAGCGGCCCGCGCTTGAGGAAGCCCGCAGCGATGGCGTGCAAAAGCGGGCGGGCGGGCAGGTCCCCCGCATCTGCTAGCATGGTCTTCGCGCCCATTATCGGCCCGCACCGGGAGGTAGACATGAGGAACACCACCCTATTACCTGCGGCGATGGCTCTGATCGCCGTCGCGGCAGCGCCTGTTGCCGCACCTTCCCAACAGGTACAGCTCGAAGGAACGGTCAACCTGACCCCCTTTGAGGTGCGCGGCATCAGGCTATCGACGATTTACACGGTGGACGAGGCCTTCGGCAGCAAACACGCGGTCGACGTACCGGTCGCCTTCAGCCTCGCGGCACCCCGCCGCGAAGGCCAGCAAATTCACACCCAGGCAAAACCCTCCGGCGGCGGCCCGATAAAGATCTTCTTCACCACCGACGACGCCGAAAAGCAGGTGTATTCCTCGCTCCAGATCGTCCCCTACACTCTAAGAACCGATGATCCGCAAAAGCGGCTTGAGGTTGGCGAATATTTCGCCATCGAGCTCCTGAAGAAGCTCGGCACCAATCAGGACACGCGGCTGAACGCCCGGCGCGCCATCATGGTGGGCAACCTGCCTGCCGCCGAAGTCATCGGGAATTTCACGAACAAGGACGGCGACCAGTTGCTGGTTCGGCTTGTCGCCCTGGCAAAGCCCGGGACCCGAAACGGCATCATCGGCATTGTCGTCGGCCACCCGCGTCAGGGAAAGATCAAGCAGGTGAGCGACATTCTCGAAACCAGTGCATCACTGGCGTTCGATACGGTGCAATTCAAATAGACGGAAGTCTTGACCGGGCCGCAAACCCGGAAATTGGTGCCCCCCGCCGGAATCGAACCGGCACTCCCGAAGGAACCGGATTTTGAATCCGGCGCGTCTACCAGTTCCGCCAGGGGGGCAACCGGCACCGGAGAGCGTGCCTATCATGCGCCTTTGGCGGATGCAAGCGGTTAGAGAGCGACCCCAGGTTTCTCCCGTAGGGATCCGGTGCAACGCGAGGGCCGGGCCAGCTTTTCGCCGGGGGCGTCCGCAATCGGGACGCCCGGACAACTCCTGTTCGGCCATCTCAAAACCGGACAGGGAATTTCTACCTATAAGTGCAACTTCAGCGCCGGACGTTAAGCCTCCATCAATTGTGTCGTTCTAATGTGAGGAAAATTGATATTCAGGTGTACTCAATGACGTTTCCGGACAATGCCCAGCTGACCAAAACCCGGTCCGAGGACCGGCTCATCCATTCGGGAATTCCGGCCGACGTTTCGGAAAAACTTGGCTTTGTGGAACGACCTGCACCCTCCGCCTTTTCGCCGGCCGGCGTTTTTTCATCTGCTCAACTGGACAAGAATGCCCTTGAACCGAAACCGATCCGGCCGGAGTGGGTTCTTGAAGGCAATCCGCAGGCAATGTGCAGACAATTGTCCGCAATGAGCGACCACAGAGGCGATGTCTGCCACTGGTCTTGCACTGCGGGAAAATTCAACTGGCACTACGGTTGGGACGAAGCCGTCCTCTTTCTGGAGGGACGGGTTGAAATCACGGATCAGAAAGGAAATGTCTATGTCGGAGAACCGGGTGTAAGCCTGTTTTTCCCGGCAGGCACGTCCGCGGTATGGCACGTTCCGGATTACATCCGCAAAATCGCCTTCAACCACAATCCGGTACCCCGGTATCTCCATCTGGCAACACGGGTCGTAGACAAAGCCGGGGCTTTGGTCAGAAGGCTTATGGGCTAGCCCCCTCCGGTCGACCGAAGCATCACCCGAAAACTTAGCCCTCTAACAAAAGCGCAAATTGTGCGCTTTTTCTGGACAAGCTCCTCCCGCTTGGCTAGGACTTTGTCATGAGCAAGTCAGCCCGCGAAATCGAACTCAAGCTCGAACTGGATCCCGAAGCCCAGGAGGCCCTGAAACGCACCGGCGCAATCGAGGGTTTTGCCGCCGGCAAGGCCGTTTCCAGGACCCTGCAATCGATCTATTTCGACACGCCCGACCAGGCGCTGCGCAAGGCGAAGATTTCGCTGCGGGTCCGCAAGTCCGGAAAGAGCTGGATCCAGACCGCGAAACTCGGCACTGGCGTCATTGGCGGCCTGTCCTCACCGGTCGAGTCCGAGCATCCCGTCGGTGGCCGCGCACTCGATTTTTCGGTGATCGAGGACGAACTGGTCCGCGCGAAACTTCACGACATCATCGGCGATGCCCCCCTGTCGGAATGCTTCGAGACCGTGATGAAGCGGACCGTCCGGCACCTGACCCGGGAAGAGGACGGCACCGACATCGAGCTTGCCTTCGACGCGGGCAACATTCTGGCCGGCAACGGCAGCCAGCCTCTTGTCGAACTCGAACTGGAGCTGAAATCCGGCCCGGCGCTTGCTGTGTTCGAGGCGGCCAAGGCAGTGCTGCAGGACGTGCCCTTCCGTTTTTCGCCCTACAGCAAGGCCGAGCGCGGCTATCGTTTTGCAGAAGGACAGCAGCAGGAGGTGATCAGCCCCTATTTCGCGGCGCCGGTCGGACTGACCCCGCACATGACCGCCGAGCATGCCTTCAGGGACGTCCTGCGATCCTGCCTCCGGCAGATTTCGGAGAACCGCATGGCGGTGCTCGCCGGTGAGGACCCGGAAGGCCCGCACCAGCTCAGGATCGGCCTCAGGCGGCTGCGCAGCGCCTTCAAGCTGTTCCGCCCGCTCCTCAATCCGCTCTCCACCACCCCGCTGGACCGGATGGCCCGCAGGATCGCGACGGAAGCAGGGGCCTTGCGGGACATGGACGTGCTGATCGGCGACATCGTCGCGCCACTCGCCGAAAAAGCCCCGCAACCCCTCGCCTTCGACGCCCTCCTGGCAGACCTTTACCTCGTCCGCGACCGGACCGGACGCAACGGCCTGACCGGGCACCTGCGATCGCAGGAGGTCAACGCCTTCCTGCTGGACCTGGCCGCCTATACGGAAGGCCGGGGCTGGCTTGATCCGGAAGATCTCGACCAGTCCGCGCTGCTGGCGCAGCCGGTCGAGGACTTGTCCGCCAAGGCGCTGGCGCGCCAATGGAAGAAGGTGCGGGACTACGGCCGGCGGCTTGAGCAGCTCTCCATCGCCGAACGCCATGAAATGCGCAAGGAACTGAAACAGATGCGCTACGGCATCGAATTCTTCGACAGCCTCTACCCGCGGGACCGGGTCAAGCCCTTTCTCAAGCGCATGCGGAAGCTGCAGGATATCTTCGGCTATCTCAACGACGTCGCCATGGCGGAAAGGCTGACCGACCTGTGCACGGCGAGCGGCGACAAGGCCGTGCCGGTCGCCCAGGCCGCCGGGTTCGTCATCGGCTGGCACGAGGCCGAGTGCCAGGACCGCTGGCGGCACGCACAGGGCTATTGGGACGCCACACAGAAAACGCCGAAATTCTGGTCCTAGGCCCCGCTCACGCGGGCGGTTCTATGGTCAGGATATCGGGGAAGGAAACCGGTGCCCAGGCGCCGGTGAGTTTGTAGGTCACCAGATCCTCCTCCCGGGCCATCATCCGGTCCTGCCGCGCAAGTTCGGCGATGCTTTCCTTGAGCGACTCGATTTCCCTGGCGATATAGGCAGCCGTATCCGGCAGCATCCGCCGCGAGATCGTGAAGAAAGACGTCTGGTTGCCTCCGGGCGTGTCGATCACCTGCCCCAGGAAACGCGTGTTGATCTCCTTCAGGAGCGGGATCAGCGGCCCGTCGGCGCGGAACTTCAGCGGCTCGGTCCGGGTAATCCTGATGCGGTTGCCGGGATGGACTTCGGCCAGCCCGAGCGCCTCGAGACGCCGGCCCATGCGGAACATGTCCTCGCCGGAAAGCTTGAAGCGCTGTTCGATCTCCTGCTGCGGGATCGGCTCCCGGAGCAGAATGAACAGGTGGAACAGCGACGGCTCGGCGGCGAGCCGGGCCTCCACCGCGACCGGAAGCGTTACGGCCTGCTCCGCGGTGCGCTCCGCCCGGTGCAGCACGTCCGCCAGCGGCACCTCCAGGATGCCGCAGATTTCCAGGAGCCGGCTCAGCTTGCAGTCGTGTCCGGCGAAGATCCGTTTCACCGTCGGTTCGGAAACCTCCATCCGCTGTGCGAGGTCCGCATAGGTCATGCCGCGCGCCTTGAGCACGCCCTGAAGGATCTTGAAAGTGTCGCCGCGCATCATCATGATCCCGAAACCGATCGATTGAGTATCGTTTTTTGATACCAGAATTTGAGAAATTGCAAGTTCAGACCGATTTCTGCATGAAACCCGGAACCAACTGCCCAAAAGAGGACATCCCATGCAGATCCTGAAACCGCTTGCCGCCGCCCTGCTGGCCGGCCTTTCCGCCCTTCCCGCGAGCGCCGGTTCGCTCTGGTCCACCGGCGGCTTCGACATGCCCGAATCCGTGCTTTACGACGCCGCCAACGATCGTCTCGTGGTCAGCGTGATGGCGGGTGCCCCGGTTGCCGCCGACGGCAACGGTCATCTCGCCCTGCTCTCGCCGGACGGCGCCGTCATCGACGCCGAATGGGCGACCGGCATGGATGCGCCGAAGGGCCTTGCCCTGATGGACGGAAAGGTCTTCGCCGCCGACCTCACCTGTCTTCGCATCGTCGATGCCGAAACCGGCGAGCTGCTCTCCTCGCTGCCCGCACCAGGCGCCGTCTTCCTGAACGACGTGACGACCAACGGCCATGATGTCTTCGTGTCAGACATGATGGCGGATGCGATCTGGCGCTATGCGGAGGGTAAGTTCGAGAAGTGGCTTGAGACGCCGGAGCTCAACCATCCGAACGGTCTCTTGTGGGACGACGGCCGCCTGCTCGCCGGATCCTGGGGCCAGGGCCTGAAGGCGGATTTCACCACCGAAATGCCGGGCAGCCTGCTGTCCATCGACCCGGACACCAGGGCGATTTCCGTGCTGGCGCGAGAAGTTGGCAATATCGACGGCATCGTCCGCCTGGACGGCGAAGTCGTTTTGAACGACTGGATTAACGGCAAGGTCCTTCGGATCGGCGACGACGGTTCGGCGACGGAAATCCGGCAGGAGCCGGCAGGGCTTGCGGACATCGCGTCCGAGGGCAACGTGCTTTACCTGCCCCACATGCTGGAAGGCCGGATCGAGGCGGTCACGCTGGACTGACCGGACACGAAGAATGATCCGCTGCCGTCCACCGGCGGCGGATCCCACACCGGCTGAAAGCCGTCTTACGTCAGGAAATGATGCGGGCGGAATAGTCCCGTAGCATGGCACGCGTGCCGGCACCGGGTTCCACGGCCAGCAAGGCCAACGCGCCGCCGACGAGAAAGGCCGCCTTGGCGGCAGCACCCGCGATGCCGCGCGCGGCGAGTTCATCGTCCAGCCTGGCGGTCAGGGTCGCGCGGAAACGCGGCAACAGCCCGTCACCGCGCCCGCCCGACATCGCATGCGCGAAAAAATCCGGCGCTTCGCTCACATGGTCGACAAGCCATTCGAGCGTCCCGAGCGGTTCGCCCGCCTCTGCGGATATCCGGATTTCGTCCATCCGGTCGGCGAAAATCTCGTCGAGCACATCTGCCTTTGCGGCGAAGTGTTCGTAGAAGGAGGATCTCGCGATCCCGGCCCGGCGGCAGATGGCGGAAATGGTGATGTCGTTCCAGTCCGCATGGTGCAACAGCTGCATCAGAGCCTGCTTCAGTGTCGCGCGGGTCCTGAGTACGCGCGGGTCGGCAGACATATGCCGCCCTGTTTGTCCGGAAACGGCCATCGGCACCTGTTCCTCCAGTCGTCTGGCATCTATTGCAGAGTTATCGGACATATGTCCGGAAACTCAAGGAGAATGTCAGATGACCAACGACAGTTTGCCGAGGCGGTTGGTGCGCTGGGGCCTCTACCCCCTCTCATGGGCGTGGATCATCCTCGGCCTCACCTATTTCCTGCAGATGAACGTGGACGAGCGGCCGGCGTGGATCCTGATCACCCTGCCGCTTCTGCTGACCTACCTGGTGATCGAATTCACCCTGCCTCTGGATCGGCGTTGGTCGATGAGCTGGCGCAACCTGCTGCCGGACATCGCTTACATCGCGCTGGCCGGCGGCACGCTCGGCCTGATGTCGGCTGCGCTCGCCATGGTCTCGATCACCATTTCCGGCCAGGCGGACGGCCCTGCGCGCGGCTGGCCTCTGTGGCTGCAGGTGCCGGTGCTGTTCCTGATCTTCGAGTTCATGAACTATCACCTCCACCGCGCCATGCACGAGCTGCGTGGCCCCCTCGGACGCCTGATGTGGCATATCCATGCCGCGCACCACTTGCCCGACAGGCTCTACCTGCTGATGCACGCGGTCTCCCATCCGGTCAACGCCATGATCATCCAGGGGCTCGCGATCATCCTGCCGATCTGGCTGATGGGCTATCGGCCCGACGCGGTTCTGATTTTCCTCGTGGTCAACGCCTTTCACGGCATCATCAGCCACTTCAACGTCGACCTCCGCATGGGCTGGGCCAACTATCTGTTCGTCGGCCCCGAACTGCACCGCTATCACCATTCGGCCGATGTCAGCGAGGCGAAGAACTACGGCGCCACCCTGTCTGTCTGGGACCAACTCTTCGGCACTTTCGTCTACCAGCCCGGCGACACGCCGCGGAACCTGGGCACCGATCCGGAGGCCGCCCTGCCGGAATACAACCGCGTGCTTGCCGTGTTGGCGCTGCCTTTCCGGCGTCTGTAGCAGCAGCGCCGGTACTGTCCCGCCCATTCTTGCACCATCCCCCCAGGGGGGATAGGCTGTCGGCATGAGCGAGCCTCACCGACATGCAACGCACCAAGGTCTGATCAAGCGGCTGAAACGCGCGGACGGGCATCTTCGCCATGTCGTCGAGATGATCGAGGACGGCAAGCCCTGCGCCGAAATCGCCGTCCAGTTGCAGGCGGTCGAGCGGGCGATCACCGCCGCGAAACGAACGTTGATCCACGACCATATCGACCATTGTCTCGGACAGGACGGCGACCGGGACCTCGCCGAGATGCGGGCGCTCGCCAGATTGCTCTGAGGGTCCTGATGCTGGCCATTCTCGCCAACCGCACCTATCGGCACCTCTTCCTGGCCCAGGTGATCGCCCTGGTCGGCACCGGTCTTGCAACCGTCGCCCTCGGGCTGCTTGCCTGGCGGATCGCCGGGGAGAATGCCGGCCTGGTGCTCGGCACGGCCCTGGCGGTCAAGATGATCGCCTATGTCACGCTGGCACCGGTCGCCTCCGCCTTTGCCGGCCGGCTTCCGCGGCGGGTGATGCTGGTGTCGCTAGACCTGATACGCGCGGCGGTCGCCGTCGCCCTGCCGTTCGTGAGCGAAGTCTGGCAGATCTATCTGCTGATCTTCCTGCTGCAGGCAGCTTCGGCGGGCTTCACGCCGGCCTTCCAGGCAACCATTCCGGACGTGCTGCCGGAAGAGGCCGACTACACGCGTGCGCTGTCCCTGTCGCGCCTTGCCTACGACCTTGAAAGCCTGCTCTCGCCCATGCTCGCGGCGGCGCTTCTGACAATCGTCAGCTTTCCGGTTCTGTTTGGCGGCACCGTTCTAGGCTTCCTGGCTTCGGCGGCTCTCGTCGTCTCGGTGCGCCTGCCGTCGCCGAAACCGGCCGCTCCGCGCGGCATCTGGGAGAGGACCACGCGCGGCATTCTGATCTATCTCGCGACGCCGCGCCTCAGGGGGCTGTTCGCCCTCAACTTGTCGGTCGCCGCGGCCGGTGCCATGGTCATCGTCAACACGGTCGTGATCGTCCAGGCCCGCCTCGGTCTCGGGGAAACCCAGGTGGCGCTGGCTCTTGCCGCCTTCGGCGGCGGCTCGATGGCGGCGGCTCTCCTGCTGCCGCGGCTGCTCGAGCACGTGCCGGACCGTCCGCCGATGATCGCGGGCGCCGCGCTTCTGGCTGCCGGCACCCTCGCCGGGCCCTTCGTCACCTCGTTCGGTTTCCTGTTCCTGATGGCGCTCTGGCTGGTCATCGGCTTCGGCTACAGCCTGACGCAAACGCCGACCGGCCGCCTGCTGCGCCGCTCGGCCCACCCGGAGGACCGGCCGGCGCTATTTGCGGCGCAATTCGCGCTGAGCCATGCCTGCTGGCTGCTTACCTATCCGCTGGCCGGCCGTTTCGGTGCCGGCTTCGGGCTGGACGCAACGTTTTTCCTGATGGCAGGGCTTGCAGCCCTCGGCGTACTCGCGGCGCTGCGGCTGTGGCCGGCGAACGAACCGGCCACGCTGGCCCACGCCCATCCGGAGCTGCCGCCCGATCACCCGCATTTCAAGGAGCATGGCCGCGAAGACCATCGCCATCCGATCGTGATCGACGACCTCCACTGGCACTGGCCGGAGGCAAGGTCCCCGATGCACTGAGGTGCAGGGATCGCCGGTATTTTCGCCCAGTCGGTTCACTCCGGCTAACGGCGGGCGACAGGCACGGCTACGGCGGCAGCGCTCTTCGCTGCCGTGGTGCCGGCCTCGATGATCTTCCGCCACATGCGCCCGGCCGACAAATCGAACCTGTCTTTGGCAATCAAGCCCGCAAACGGATCATGACGGAGAAGACAATGTTGCCGCGAAAGACCGTGACCCTGCCCGAATCGGAGGCTCATATGCGGCTCCGGTCAGGGCCTGATTGCGCGAATTTTCAGCTTTCGATCCTCTGAACTCATGAGCTAACATGCGGCTGAGTTTTTGAAACGAGCCCAGCAAAAGGATCTCAGGTGGAACGCCGCCTAGCCGCCATCCTCGCTGCCGACGTGGTCGGTTACAGCCGCCTGATGGGCGCCAATGAGGTTGGTACGCTGACTGCGATGCGCGAGATTCGCACCGGGTTGATCGATGAGGCCATCGGCGACGCAGGTGGACGCATCGTCAAGCTGATGGGTGACGGCATCCTTGCCGAGTTCACCAGCGTAGTCGGCGCGCTGGAATCTGCGCTCGCTATCCAGCACGCGATGGACACCCGCAACGCGGACGTGCCCGAGGATCGCCAGATCCGCTTCCGGATAGGAATAAACATCGGTGACGTGGTGGTCGAGGACGATGACATCTTCGGCGACGGCGTCAACATCGCGGCCCGGATCGAGGCGCTGGCCCGCCCCGGCGGCATTGCTGTCTCCGGTGCCGTGCGCGACCAGGTGGGCAAGCGGCTCGACGTCGCCTTCGATTCTGCCGGTGAACCACCGCTGAAGAACATCGATGAGCCCGTGCCGGTGTTCCACGTAGCCCCCCGCCCCTCCGAACCACACTCCACCGCGGGAGCCCCGGCCAGCCTCCCCTCCATCGCCGTCCTGCCTTTCACGAACATGAGCGGCGACCCCGAGCAGGAATATTTCGCCGACGGCATCACCGAGGACCTGATCACCGACCTCTCCAAGCTCTCCGGCCTTTTTGTCGTCGGGCGAAACTCGGCCTTTGTCTACAAGGGGACGCCGGTCAACCTTCAGGAAATTGCCCGCAATCTCGGTGTGCGCCACATCCTCGAAGGCAGCGTGCGCAAATCAGGAAACCGGATTCGTATCACCGGCCAGTTGATTGACGGCGTTACTGGCGGTCATCTCTGGGCTGATCGTTACGACCGTGACCTGTCGGACATCTTCGCGCTGCAGGACGAGATCACCAAAACGATTATCGACCAGTTGCAGGTCCGGCTGCTCGAAACGGATACCCCGGACCGAACCAAGGCTGAAAATGCCGGTGCTTACACGCATTACCTGAAAGGCCGCCAACTTTATCACATGCGGACGCGGCGCCTGATGGAACAGGCCCGAACACATTTCTTCAAGGCGCTCGAACACGATCCGAATTATGCGCGCGCCTATGTCGGACTGGCGGACTGCGAATCCCGACTGAACGACTGGTATGGTTGCGAATACCCGCCGGAGGACATCCTGGCGCTGACACACCGTGCGCTGGAACTGGAACCGGGCATGGCCGAAGCCCACGCTGCCAATGGTCTCGCGCTACAGCTTGCCGGGCGCGATGACGAAGCCCGTCAGGCCTACGAGACAGCCTTGGCCCATGACCCGCTATGCTACGAAGCACATCACTACTTCGCCCGCTTCCTCCAGGTGACCCAGGAATTCGAGAAATGCGCCTATCATTTCTTGCGCGCACTCGAAATCAAACCTGATGACTACCGGTCGCCCCTGCTCATCGTTTCCGTGTACCACGCATTGGGACGGACAGAGGAAGCAGACAGGTATATGGCTCTGGGATTGAAGCGCGCCGAAGAAGCCGCAGGAGCGGATCCAAAAAACTCCGATCCAATCGAATTGGGCGCCTCCGTGCTCGCAGCCCATGGCGACAAGGTCAAGGCTCGTGACTGGCTGGAAAGGGCCATCGCAATCGACCCGGACCGCTCGTTCACTTCCGGCTACAACATTGCCTGCACCTATGCCCAACTGGGAGAAGCGGAGATCGCGCTCGACTGGCTCGAAAGCATCGCCGGCAATCTTGGCCAAAGCCAGCGAAAATGGATGCGCACCGATCCCGATTTCAATTCTCTCCACGACCATATGCGTTTCAAGAGATTGATTGACCCGTCGCTGTAAAGGAACCTTTTGCGGCCCGAAAATGCCAATCCGGGCGAGCTATCCCGTCCGGATCGCCGCTTTTCATCGCCTCGCCCTAGTCGTCGGCGCGTTCGTTCAGTTCCAGGTGCTCCTTGTTGCCGGAAAAGACCCGGCGCAGCATGGGCTCGAAGAATTCCAGCGGCTTCGACGGATAGTCCGGATCGAAGGCGGCCTGGTCATAGGTGTGGCAGAAATACTTGCAGTCCTCGTAATAGGGGCTGTCCTTGTATTTCTCGCGCGCGTTGCGGTCTCCGCCCAGGTGATGGTTATAATAAAACCCCTGGAAGACGCAATGATGCTGGATTATCCAGCGGGTCTTCTCAGACACATAGGGCTTCACCATGGCGGCCGCCAGCTC
>JBNKGB010000019.1:0-55654 GCA_050289605.1 Roseibium sp.
TTCTTTCACCGAACCCGCATGCGTCAGGAACCCGGCTATGTCGCCGCCGGTCGAAAAGCTCGGCCCCCGTCCCGACAGGACCAGCGCAACGGGACCCTGCTCCGCAGCCTGCGCGATCGCCGCCCGCAGGCTGCAAACCAGTTCCGGGACCAGCGCGTTGTGCCGGTCCGGACGGTTCAGCCAGATCCGGAAAACGCCGTTGCGCAGGTCTGTTTCGACGAGATCCACGGTCAGGAACCCGCTCTGAGGCCGTTTTCGATCAGGTCGGAGGCGCTTGCGACGATGTCTGCGATCGGCTTGCCCGTCTTGAAGACCACAAGCTGCTCGCCGAGCGCGCGGGCAATGCCCATCAGGGCCCAGGCCCTGGTTTCCGCATCGCCGCTCGAAATCTGCCCCGCCACTTCGGCGGCTTCAAGGCCGGTGCGGTAGCCGTCCGCAAAGGCCTCGTAATAGGCGTGATAGGCGGCGGGGTCGACGAAGAGCGCCTCCTGGACGATCCGGTAGAGGTCTGGATGGGCGCAGACGAATTCCAGGAACGCCTTCAGGCCCGCCTTTTCCGCGTCGAGGCGGTTGTCGATGCCCTGTGTCGCCTCGGCGATCGTGTGACGGACCAGACGGCCCATCTCAAGAACCAGCTCGGAGAAAATCTGCTCCTTGGTGTTGAAGTAGATATAGAAGGTGCCTTGGGCGACACCGGCCTCGCTGGTAATGTGGCCGATGGAGGCGTCGTTGTAGCCTTTCGCGCCGATGACCCGTTCGGCAGCCGCCAGAATGGCCTTGCGTGTGGCCTCTCCGCGCGCCGTTTTCGGTTGGCTGGCGTTCGTCTTCTGTGCTGCTCCGGCCGGTTTTGCCACGTCCGGGCCCTCCCCAATTCATGAAACATGAATCAGTATTCATGTTTAGACTTGGAATGCAAGTCACTTCTTCAAACTGGCAAGGCGAATGACCGGAAATCTTCAGGCCGGTGGGCGCCTGTCGGTTGCGGCGATGCCATCCGCGGGCGAAAAAACCGGAAAGAACCAGAATTTTTTTTGAACCGGCTTTTTCCGGCCGCAACCCGCCAACCGTGCCGGGTCCGCTGCGTGCTTTCCAAGCACCGGTCCGGCGCACTCCTTCGAGACAGGATTCGCCGTGAACATATATTCATACATTCGAATTTTTCAATGAATCAAAGGAATTAATGAAGTCGACCGGTTCCCGGGGAACGGTGCGGATCCTCGCGGTAAGTTTTTCTTCGTTAAAAATTGAAAGCTAAAATCCGGCACATGCCGTTGGGGAATCAGGAGTTCGCGCGCCGGTCCTTGTCCTATGGCGATTGGACGCATCCGGTCATCTTGACCTTGATCAAGGACGGAAGATCTGCAATGCAGTTTTGAATAGCTAAAAGTTAGCTGTTAATCTGCGATCCTTCATCAGGGTCACGGGATGACGAATTGGCCGCAGGGACGCGATCCGGGGCGGCACGGGAAAGAGGCGCTGCGGTCACGCGCGGCGAAGAGAGGACCGGTTTCATGGACGTGAATGCGTATCTGGAAGAACGCCTGGCCAAACTTCATGACAATGGCAATTACCGGGTGTTCGCCGATCTGGAACGTCAATCCGGCAAGTTCCCCCTTGCGACACGCTACCGCGAAGACGGCTCCCAACAGGAAGTCACCGTGTGGTGCTCCAACGACTACCTCGGCATGGGCCAGCACGAAAAGGTCGTCGGGGCGATGCAGGACGTCATCGCCAAATGCGGCGCGGGCGCCGGCGGCACTCGCAACATTTCCGGCACCAATCACTACCACGTGCTGCTGGAACGCGAACTCGCCGACCTTCATGCCAAGGAAGCGGCCCTGATCTTCACCTCAGGCTATGTGTCCAACTGGGCGTCCCTCGGCACGCTCGCCTCCCAGGTCCCGGGCATGATCGTCTATTCGGACAGCCTCAATCATGCGTCCATGATCGAAGGCATCCGCCACGCCCGCTGCGAAAAGCGCATCTTCAAGCATAACGACTATCAAGACCTGGAACGGCTGATGGCGGCGGACGATCCGGACGCGCCGAAGCTGGTGGCGTTCGAAAGCGTCTATTCCATGGACGGCGACATTGCGCCGATCAAGGAAATCTGCGACGTCGCCGACAAGTTCGGCGCTCTCACCTATCTCGATGAAGTCCACGCCGTCGGCATGTACGGCCCGCGCGGCGGCGGCGTTGCCGAACGCGAAGGCCTGATGGACCGCGTGACAATCATCGAAGGCACCCTCGGCAAGGCCTTCGGCGTCATGGGCGGTTACATCACCGGTTCCAGGACCATGATCGACTTCATCCGCTCCTTTGCCTCCGGCTTCATCTTCTCCACCGCCCTGCCGCCGGCGCTGGCAGCAGGCGCTGCAGCTTCCATTCGTCACCTCAAGGACAGCCCGTTCGAGCGCAAGGCGCACAAGGACCGGGTCGCCCAGGTGCGCGCCGCCCTCGACAAGCGCGGCATTCCGCATATGGACAACCCCAGCCACATCGTTCCGGTGATGGTGGGCGATGCCAAGAAGTGCAAGTGGCTCTCCGACATCCTGCTGGAGACCTACGGCATCTACGTGCAGCCGATCAACTACCCGACCGTGCCGGTCGGCACGGAGCGCCTGCGCTTCACCCCGACCCCGCTGCACACGGCCGAAGACATCGAAAGGCTTGCCAACGCGATCAACGACCTGTGGTCGCAATGCGCCCTGGCACGGGCCGTGGCATAACGCCGATTCAAATCCGATTTACGGAAAACCCGCTCTCCCATGGAGGGCGGGTTTTTCATTGCACGCCACTTGTCCGGAATGACGAGCTTAACAAAACGATCTCACCCTGCCCTTTTCCTTCCCTCGCCCTAGCTTCTTCGAAGTGCCTGTTTTCGGGAGCCGAACGCGATGCGATGGTTGGCCGTCTTCCTTACATGGGGCCTATTGGCTTCCAGTCCTTCCTTCAGCGAAGAGGTCGACCTTGAACTCGTCCTCCTGGCGGACGCGACAGGATCCGTCGATGACGAGGAAATCCGGTTCCAGCGGTCCGGATATGCCGATGCGATCACGGATCCGTCGGTCTTGAACGTCATCGCCGAAAACGTCCATGGGAAGATCGCCGTCACCTATGTCGAATGGGCGGACATGTTTTCCCAGGACGTCGTCGTCGAATGGACAGTCATCGACGGACTGGCTTCGGCGCAGGATTTCGCCGGCAGGTTGATGGCAGCACCACGCCGGGCCTACGGGCGCAACGCCATCGGCGCGGCCCTCCTGAAGGGCAAGGAGCTGATAGACACGAACGGACATGAAGGGTTGCGCCGGGTCATCGATCTTTCCGCGGACAGCGCCAACAACTGGAACGGCCCGACGATCGAGGAGGCGCGGGAAACCGTCGTCTCCTCCGGCATCGTCATCAACGGCCTCGCGGTCCTGTGCCGGTACTGTTCCGGCCGACCTGTCGCCTATGACCTTGAAGAGATGTTCTACCGGAAAATCATCGGTGGCCCCGCCGCCTTTGTCGTGACTGCGGACAGCACGGCGACCTTTGCCGAGGCGGTGCACAAGAAACTGATCCTGGAAATCGCCGACGGATCCGAACCTTCGTTTCGCCTGCCCAACCGCTTGGCCGAGGCCCGGTGACGCTTGATCCTGTCCCGGGTGAGACATTCACGGTTGCCACACATCACCGTCATCAGGTTATGATTTGAACGGGCGGCTCCGGCCTGCCTTTATGGAGCCGGGAGCTTTGGGAGAGAGCGAATGGCAACCGGTCTGTTGATTCTGGCGATCTTCACGGTCTGCTACACGCTGCTGGCCAAGACCCTGTCCCGCGGTATCCTGACCGCCCCGATGCTCTATATCGGCTTCGGCTACCTGATGGCGCAGACCGGCCTGATGCCGGCGGGCGAGGCACACGACCTCCTGCATCTCGTCGCCGAGCTCGCCCTGATCATCCTCCTGTTTCTGGACGCTGCCCAGACGGACCTGCAGGCGCTGGTCAGGCATCATCTCTGGCCCTTCCGGATGCTGCTGATCGGCCTGCCGCTGGCCATCCTGATCGGCACCGGCGCCGCCGCGCCCTTCTTTCCGGGGGAGACCCTTCTCGTCCCCGCCCTTGCGGCCGCCCTGCTGGCGCCGACGGACGCCGCCCTCGGCCAGGCCGTCGTTTCCAACGAGGCCGTGCCGGAACGGGTCCGCCGCACGCTGACCGTGGAGAGCGGTCTGAACGACGGCCTCGCCCTGCCGCTGATTCTGCTTTTCACCAGCCTTGCCGGCGAAATGCTGGAACCCGGATCCGGCGACTGGCTGGTCTTCGCCGCCAAGCAACTTATCTTCGGCCCCCTGGCGGGCGCCCTCATGGGCGCCGTTGGCGGTGTGCTCTTCCTCGCCGCCAAGAACCGCGACATGACCTCCGGTACCATCGAAGGCATCGGCGCGATCGCGCTGGCGTGCGGCGCCTATCTTGCCGCCGGCCTCGTCGGCGGCAACGGCTTCATCTCCGCCTTCGTCGCCGGTCTCTTCTTCGGCAACGTCACCAAGGGGCAATGCGCCTTCGTCTACGAGTTCACCGAAAACGAAGGCCAGATGTTGTCCTGGGGCGCCTTCTTTCTGATCGGCCTCGCGCTTGTGCCGCAGGCGCTCGGGCACCTTGACGGCTCCAGCCTTGCCATCATCCTGATCAGCCTGTTCGTGGTGCGCCCGCTGGCCGTGTGGCTGTCGCTCACAGGCACCGATGCGGCGCCGGTCACGAAGCTCTTTTTCGGCTGGTTCGGCCCGCGCGGACTGGCAACGGCGCTCTTTGCGCTGCTTGTCGTCGATCAGATCGACCACGAAATCGGCGAGCCACTCCTGATGCTGGCGGTGAACGCCGTCTGGATCAGCGCGGTTCTGCACGGGATTACCGCCGTGCCGCTGGCCAACTGGTACGGCGCGCGAATGGCGTCGAGAGAAGACGCCGCCGAAATGAGAACCATGATGCCCGCCCACCCGGAGGGTTCGACGGACTAGCTCGGACCCTTCGCCGGACGGCGTCATTAGATCGGGGAAAGACATGAAGAAACAGGTTGTTGCCAGCTTGAGCGCCCTGCCTGACAGGAAGCCCCAATACGCGCTTGTCGCCGAGGTCGACCTGGTGGTGGTCCGATTCGACGACGAGGTGTCCGTCTTCTACGGCCGTTGCCTGCACCGCGGCGCCCTGATGGCCGACGGTTATGTACAGGGGAAGAACCTGATCTGCGGCGTCCACTACTGGGACTACCGGCTCGATAGCGGCGTTTCCGAATACAACAACTCCGAGGTCCTGCCTAAGTTCAAAAGC
Source organism: Roseibium sp. (assembly GCA_050289605.1). Classification (GTDB taxonomy): domain Bacteria; phylum Pseudomonadota; class Alphaproteobacteria; order Rhizobiales; family Stappiaceae; genus Roseibium. The sequence goes on from JBNKGB010000019.1 coordinate 5,311, forward strand.
TGGGTCGAGGGTGACGACGTGCTGGTGGACGAAGATGAAATCGCCGCCTGGGCCCAGGAGCACCCGCAGCCCTTCAACCGCAAGGCCTATCTCGGCCTTTACGCCGACACCAGCCACGGCACCGAAGAAGAACCTTATAACAGCCTGATCCAGCAATATGCCCGCAGCGGCTTGTCCCGAACCGGCCATCACGGCCGCGTCGAGGCCATGGGCGTACCGCGCACGCAGCTGCCGGACTGGGACGACATCCAGATCCTGACCGCCCAGCTCCAGCGCATGCCGCTTCTGGACGACGAGCCCGTCGGAACGGAAACCGTGATCGGCCCGAACGCGCAGAAGCCGCTCAGGCTGAAGATCCCGCTCTTCGTCTCCGACATGAGCTTCGGCGCGCTGTCAGAACCCGCCAAGGTCGCGCTGGCGCGCGGGGCGGAGCTTGCCGGCACCGGCATCTGCTCCGGCGAAGGCGGCATGCTGCCGGAGGAGCAGGAAGCCAATTCGCGTTATTTCTACGAGTTGGCCTCGGCCCGGTTCGGCTTTGCCTGGGAAAAGCTCGACAAGGTGCAGGCCTTCCACTTCAAGGGCGGGCAAGGTGCCAAGACCGGCACGGGCGGCCATCTGCCGGGGGCCAAGGTGAAGGGCAAGATCGCCGAGGTCCGCCACCTGAAGGAAGGCGAGGACGCCATTTCACCGGCACGTTTCCCGGACTGGACGGAAATCGGCCAGATTCGCGACTTCGCCGACGAGGTGCGCAGCCGCACCGGCGGCATTCCGATCGGCTACAAGCTCTCCGCCCAGCATATCGAGAAGGACATCGACGCGGCGCTGGAAGTCGGCGTCGACTACATCATCCTCGATGGGCGCGGCGGCGGCACGGGGGCGGCGCCGATCATCTTCCGGGACAATATTTCCGTGCCGACTATTCCGGCACTTGCGCGGGCTCGCCGTCATCTCGACCGCCTCGGCCGCAACGACGTGACGCTGGTCATCACCGGTGGGCTCAGGAAGCCCGCTGATTTCGTCAAGGCACTGGCGCTCGGGGCCGATGCGGTCGCGCTCGCCAATTCGGCTATGCAGGCCATCGGCTGCATCGCCATGCGCGCCTGCCACACCAACAATTGCCCGGTCGGCATCGCCACCCAGAAGCCGCATCTGGTCAGCCGGCTGGAGATCGAAAAATCCGCCCGCCGGCTCACCAACTTCCTGGAAGCCTCGACCGAACTGATGCAGGTGATGGCGCGGGCCTGCGGCCACAGCCATATCAACCAGTTCAACGTGGGGGACCTGACCACCTGGAAACGGGAAATGGCGGATCTTTCCGGCGTTGCCTATGGGGGCGTTGCCTGACCGGCAAGGGTCTCCCGAGGAGGAGAAAATGGACGCTCAAAATCTCGACTGGATCAGGGTCGGCCATGTGGACGACTTGCCCGAGGGACGGGTCAAAACGATCACCGCCCGCACCACCTCGCTCTGCCTCTCCCATTTCAACGGCAAATGGGCGGCGATGGACAATCGCTGCCCGCACCAGGGCGGCCCGCTCGGCGAAGGCTCCATCGAGGAGGGCACGGACGGTAAATGCTGGATCCGATGTCCCTGGCACGGCTGGGACTTCGACCCACTCACCGGCGCGCCTCCCGGCGGTCATGAGGACAGCGGTCAGAAGCTCTATCCGCTCAAGGTCGAGGACGGCGAAATCCTTGTCGGCCTCGAGCCGGAACCGGAACACGAGCGCACGGTAACCGACGTCATGGCCGAGACCATGGTCAACTGGGGCGTGAAACGCGTCTTCGGCATGGTCGGCCATTCCAATCTCGGGCTTGCCGATGCCGTCCGACGTCAGGTCGCGGAAGGCAAACTCGGTTTCGTCGGCATCCGCCACGAAGGCGCCGCCGCCTTTGCCGCCTCCGCCTACGGCAAATTGACCGGAAGGCCGGCCGCCTGCCTGACGATTGCCGGTCCAGGTGCCACCAACCTCCTGACCGGCCTCTGGGACGCCAAGGTCGACCGATCTCCCGTCCTTGCCCTCACCGGCCAGGTGCAGACACAGGTCTTCGGACCCGGCGCCTTTCAGGACATCGATCTCAAGTCCGCCTTCGAGGCGGTGTCGAAATTCTCGCAAGCAGTGCTCGGTTCCTCCAACCACGCGGAACTGATGTCGCTGGCGCTGAAGACGGCGCTGGTGGAGCGCGACGTCGCCCACCTGATCTTCCCGGACGACGTCCAGACCCTGCCGAGCAGCAAGAAGGCCGGCACGCCGGAGGGCCGTCTCGGCGGAACGGATATCGCACCGTCCGCCGGGGATATCGCCAGGGCCATTGAGATGATCAACGGCGCCAAGCGCCCTGTCATCGTGCTGGGCTACGGCGCGAAAGACGTCCGCGACAAGGTGATTGCGCTGGCTGAAAAGATCAGCGCACCGGTGCTGACCACCTTCAAGGGCAAGGGACTGATCCCGGACACCCATCCGCTGGCGGCGGGCGTTCTCGGCCGCTCCGGCACTCCGGTGGCAAGCTGGTTCATGAACGAGGCCGACCTTCTGGTGTCCCTCGGGTCTTCCTTTGCCAACCACACCGGCATCGCGCCCTACAAGACCATTATCCAGGTGGATTTCGAGCGCATGCAGCTCGGCAAGTTCCATCCCGTCACCCTGCCCGTTTGGGGCGAGATCGGCAGCTTCTGCGAAGCGGTGATGGACAAGATTTCCAAGCCCGGCGACGCGCCCGACCAGGTCGCCGAGCTTGCCGAGCGCTGGCTCATCTGGCGGGGTGAAAAGGATCGCCGTCTCGCCGAGGCCCACGGCACTGGCATCCACTCGGCCGCCGTCTTCAAGGCCTTGAGCGAACTCTGCCCGGCAGACGCGATCATTCCGGTAGACGTCGGCAACAACACCTATTCCTTCGGCCGCTATTTCGAACCTTCAGGCCAGCGCATCCTGATGTCCGGCTATCTCGGCTCCATCGGCTTCAGCCTGCCGGCGGCGCTCGGCGCCTGGAGCGCGACCAGGGACTTCGAGGAGTTCAGGGGCCGCAAGGTGATCTCCATTTCCGGCGACGGCGGCTTCGGCCAATACGCGATGGAGTTCACCACCGCCGTCAAATACGGCATGGATATCACCCATATCCTTCTGAACAACTCCGAACTCGGCAAGATCTCCAAGGAGCAGCGCGCGGGTGAATGGCCGGTCTGGGAAACCAACCTCACCAATCCGTCCTTTGCCGCCTTCGCGCGGTTGTGCGGCGGTCACGGGCACAGGGTGACCGATGCCGCCGACCTGAACACGGCCATCGCGGACGCAATCGCCCATGACGGACCTTCGCTGGTGGAGATCGTCACCGATGCGGATCTGGTGTGAGGCGGATTTGAATTTTGGCTTGTCATCCCGGCCGCAGCGCAGCGAAGAGCCGGGATCCAGTGCCCCCGGCGATGACCGGTGCATTTCATCAGCGTTTGGTGTTTACTGGATCCCTGCCTTCGCAGGGATGACAAGGGGTTGGAGACGGACCGGGGGCGAACGTTGCAGACAGCATACTTTCTGATCGAGATCGGCCGCATTTACCTGATCGCCGGGGGCGTGGTGGCGGTGTTGTTTCTCGTCGTCGGCATCGACCGGGTGGAACCGTCGGCACGCGGATCGCACGCGTTCCGTCCCCTGCTGATCCCCGGCCTCTGCCTGATCTGGCCACTGGTGCTCTACCGCTGGTACGTGCTTGAGAAATACGGGGAGGCGAGACGATGAAGCGCGCGCACAGAACCGTCCATGCCCGCATCTGGACGGTGCTCGGCTTTCTCCTCCCGCTGGCCTTCTTTACGATCCTGGCCCTTCGCCAGACGCCGCCAGCCGACAGGCCCGCGATCCTGATCGAGGCGCCTTCCGTTGCCCCCGGAACCGGGGAGGCGTCGCAATGAGCGTTCAGTTCGTGCCGGTCATCTGGAACCGGAACAAGATGATCTACGACGCGGTGCTGCTGATCGCCGTCGCGCTCTATCTTTACGTTTTCATCCGCGTCGGCCCGCTCTTCGGTGAGGTCACGAAGCCGGTCAGCGGCGACATTCTCAGAATGCGGGCCTTCGGCAGCTGCGCCTTCCTGATGCTGACGGTGATCCTTTGCATCGGCCCGCTCGCCCGGCTCGACCGGCGTTTCCTGCCGCTGCTCTACAACCGCCGCCACTTCGGTGTCATGACGGCGGGGATCGCCGCAGTTCATGCCAATTACGTGCTCGGCTGGTACTTCAACTTCTCGCCGACGGACAAATATGTCGCCCTGCTGTCGTCGAACACCAGTTACACGCAGATCATCGGTTTTCCCTTCGAGGCCTTCGGCATCGCCGCATTTCTCATCCTCATGGTTCTGGCGGCCACCAGCCACGACTTCTGGCTGAGCTTTCTGGGTGCGCCGATCTGGAAAGCGCTGCACATGTTCATCTATGCCGCCTACACATTCGTGGTGCTGCACGTGGCGCTCGGCGCCCTGCAGGGACCCGGTGATCCGGTTTTCACCGGTCTTGTGGCCTCGAGCGTGGTGCTGGTCTCAGGTCTTCATTTCACCACCGGACGCATGGAGGCAAGGCGCGACCGGGGCAAGGAGACGGCGCAGGCCGCGCTGGAGGAGGGCTGGCTGGTGGCGGGCGATGTCGAGGAGATCGACGACAAATGCGCCAAGGTGGTGAGGCTTTCGGAAGACGAACGGGTCGCGATCTTCAAGTACGACGGCAAGCTGTCCGCTGTTACCAATGCCTGTGCGCATCAGAACGGCCCGCTCGGCGAGGGCAAGGTGCTGTGGGGCTGCATCACCTGCCCCTGGCACGGCTACCAGTACAATCTCGCCGACGGCCGGGCCCCCGCGCCCTTCACCGAGAAGATCGCCACCTACCGGCTGAAGCTCGATGGCTCGACCATCCTGCTCGACCCGAACGCGCTGCCGCCCGGAACCTATGTGGAACCGGTCGTGATCGGAGGTGAAACATGAGCTGGCGGCAGACAAAATCGGCACCCTTCTTCGTCGGCTATCTCAACAAGGTGCCGAAGCCGCTCATCGCTTTCGTGAGCGTTTTTATCGTCTGTTTCGTCGGCGGACTCGGCCTTGCGGCTCTTGCAGTCTCCTCCACTCAGGGCGACCCGGGCAGCGGCGGTTTTCAATGGGGCTCTCCGTTTGAAAGGACCGGTCTGCTGGAACTGAGGCCCTACCCGGTCTTCCGGGTTCCGGCCGAAGGAGACGCTCCGGCCAGGACCTACATGCTGGCCGGACAGGGCAAACGCGGGGTCTTCGAGCAGGCAAAGGCGAACGGGAACACATCGGTCACCTTGCGCGGTTCCCCCATCGAACGCGGCGATCTCACCATGGTTCAGGTCGCCGGAATGGAGGCTGCTCCGGAGGGGAACAGCGGGTTTGTACCGGCCGGTCCCGTGCCCCTCGGGCGCTGGAAACTCACCGGGGAGATCTGCGACGGCAAATGCTATTCGGGGGCGATGCGTCCGGGCCGCGGTCTTGCGCACAAGGCCTGCGCCAACCTGTGCATAGCAGGTGGCCTTCCTCCGGTCTTCGTCGCTTCCGGGGTGGTGGAAGGGCGCAACTTCTTCCTGATGGCCGACAAGGACGGCAATCTGCTCGGCGAAGACATCAATCCGCTGGTGGCGCTCTACATCGAGGTTGAGGGCGAGGTCGAGCGGCTGGACGACCTGATGGTCTTCAGGGCGGATCTTGCCACAGCGAGGGTCCTGAAATGAGCGACGCCCCGAAGCCTGTCTGGCGGACCATACTCGTGTCGCTCGTCATGACCGCGGCCTTTACCGCGATCGCCTATTTCGTCTGGACCTATACCGGTGTCGGTGCTCGCAGCTTTGCGGGCGGAACCCTCCTGACCGACATGCGGTTCTTCCTCGGGCTCCTGGCGGTCTATCTCGCCCTGACGCTGCTCGACCGGCTTGTCGGCTTCGTGAAGTCGAAGCTGGGGGATGGGCACTGAGGCGAACTGATCCGCGCCGTTTAAGAACCAGTAGTCTTCAGCCAGACTCAGCACCCTGGTTGCGAGGAATAACCTTTCCTCATTTGTCATCCCTGCGAAAGCAGGAATCCAGTAACCCCTTGCGTCTGAACTTCTCGCAGGATTAGCCGCCCTGATTACTGGATCCCGGTTTTGCCGCTGGCGCGTCAAACCAGGATGACAGCCGAGAGGTTCGAGCCTCGACGACAGAGTTTCCAACAACTTGGGATTGGAGCCGCAGAAATCACCCCACCACCAGCTCTAGCAGCAGCCGGTTGAACCGGCCCGGCTCCTCCAGATGCGGGGCATGGCCGGAGTTTTCAAAGCCATGCAGACAGAAGCGCGGTACGTTGTCTTCGTGCCAGCGGTGGACGCCCGGACCGTAGAGCTGGCTGCGCAATCCGGCTGCCAGATGCAGCAGCACGGGAAATTCCTTCAGCAGCGGGCGGAAGTCCTGGTCCGTGAGCGAAGCCCACATCGATCTCAGGAGCGCAGGGTCCGCGCTGGCGATCTCCGCGCTTGCAAATGCCAGCAAGTCCGGATCGGTGGGCAGATCCTTGGCGAAGAGCCGAGCCGCGATCCGGCCCGGCAGCCTCGGCCAGTCGGCAACCATGCCTTCCAGAACATGGGCATTCAGCTCCGCCGTCAGGCCGTTGAGGGAACCGTTGGGCCAGTCCTCGCCGTTGAGCACCCTTGGAGACATGTCGACCGCCACCACCGAGGCGATCCGTGCCGCGCCGTGCCGCTCGATCAGGGAGTACGCGACCAGGGCGCCCATGGACCAGCCGCAGAGGACAACGTCCAGAAGGTCCTGCTCCTGCAGATAGGCGTGGAGCGCGTCGGCGGCAGATTCAATCGAGAGCGGCAACCGGTCCCCGGTCGCGCCGTGGCCGGGCAGGTCCGGCACGATGCAGCGAGCGTGCGGTGTGAGGGTTTCCATCTGGCCGCGAAAGAACACGCCCGGGCAGGACCAGCCGTGGATAAGCACCAGCGGGCGACCCGTGCCTTCGTCCCGGATATGTAGCCTGGAACCGTTCAACGCCGCCCAGCCCTATCGCGCTCTCAGCCGCCCGACGATGCCGGTCGGGAAGAAGTAGACGGAGAGAATGAAGAGGACGCCCAGCCAGAGCAGCCAGCGTTCCGGCGCCACGAGCGTGGACAGAAACGGAACCGCGCTGGTCGCCTCGGCGGCAACGCCCATCAGGTTCTGCAAATAAGTCTGCGCCAGGATGAAAAGGGTCGCGCCGAGGACGGCGCCATAGAGCGTTCCCATGCCGCCGATCACCACCATCAGGAGGATGTCGATCATGATCTCCATGTTGAGCGTCGTGGCGGGGCCGGTGTAGCGCAGCCAGACCGCCAGAAGAGACCCCGACAGCGCCGCCATGACGGCGGAGAGCACGGTGGCGGTGGTCCGGTACCAGACCACGCGATAGCCGATGGCCTCGGCCCGGAAGGCGTTGTCCCGCACGGCCTTCAGCGTCCGCCCGAAGGGTGAATTGACGATCCGGAGCATCACCAGGAAGAGAAGCGCTGAGGCGAAGAATACCAGATAATAGGCGAGCACCTTACCGTTGATCGAGACGTCGAAGACCTTCGCCTTGATCAGCTTGAAGGCAGGGGTGAGTTCACGCGGGATCTTGTAGTTGAGCCCGTCCTCGCCGCCGGTCAGCCAGGACATCTGCGACACCAGCACCGCGAAGGCCCCGGCCACCGCAAGCGTCACCATGGCGAAGAAGATCGCCTTTACCCGCAGGGAAAAGAGACCGATGGCAAGGGCAAAGAGCGCCGCCACCACCGCGCCCGCGGCCGTGCCCCAGATCAGCGACCAATAGGTCGGCCCGGTCGCGGAAAGCGCGAGAGCCGTGCCGTAGGCGCCGATGCCGAAGAACATGGTGTGGGCGAAAGAGACGATGCCGGCATAGCCGAGCAGGAGATCGTAGCTGGCCACGAGCACGATGAAGATCGCGATGCGCGCCGCAGTTTCCAGGCTCTTGGTTCCTGGGAACAGGAACGGCGCGAAGGCGAGCGACACCAGCACGAGGAGGAGCAGGGCCGCCAGGAGGCTGCTGCGGGGCGTGTCGCCGGAGAGAAGTCTTGTCAGCATGTCCCTCTCCTCACTTCGCCTTGACGACCGGATAAAGGCCCTGCGGCCGCCACATCAGGACGGCCACCATCAGGGCGATGGTCGAGATCAGCGCCACCTTAGGCGCCAGGAAGGCCGTGTAGTTGGCAAGCAGGCCGACCAGCATCGCGCCGATGAAGCAGCCCTCGACTGAGCCGAGGCCGCCGATGATCACCACGATGAAAACCAGCACCATGATTTCCGAGCCCATGTGAGCCGTGATCGTCTCCTGATAGAGCCCCCACATGACCCCGCCGAGGCCGGCCAGAGCCGAGCCGGTCATGAAAACGATCAGGAACAGGCGCCGGATGCGGTAGCCGAGCGCCTCGACCATCTCGCCGTTCTCCACCCCGGCGCGCACGAGCAGGCCGACCTTGGTGTTCTTCAGGATGTGGCGCATGGCAAGGAACAGGGCGAGACCGATGCCGACCGCCACCAGACGGTATTTCTCGATGGCCGCCTCGCCGATCACCAGAGAGCCCTGAAAGGCTTCCGGGCGGGAGAGATGCAGCTCATCCGGTCCCCAGACCACATAGATCATCTGCTGAGCGACAATCAGCCCGCCCATGGTCACCAGGATCTGCTTCAGGTGCTCGCCGTAGACCGGCATCACGATGACCCGCTCGAAGCCGAGCCCGAGCAGGCCGGTGACCAGCATCGCCGCCAGAATGGCGATCAGCACGGCGGCGAGGTTCATCATCACGCTCGGCGAGGCGGTCCAGCCGGCGAGCCAGGCCAGCACCGTGAAGCCGACAAAGGCGCCGACTGCGACAAAAGCGCCGTGACCGAAATTGATGACGTCCATCAGCCCGAAGACCACCGTCAGCCCCGACGCCATGATGAAGATCATCATGCCCATCGCCAGCCCCGCGACGGTGAGCGTCAGCCAGCTCGCCGGATTGCCGATCGCGACGAGGCCTGCAAGGCCGAGCAGCGGAACGAGCAGCACCGGGAGCTTCTGGAAGAACTGCTCCTTCGCCGGGATTTTCTCGATGCGGGGTTTGATCGCCGTTTCGCTCATTGGTGCGCCTCCAGGCTCAGGCCCATCAGTTTTTCCTGCAAGGCGGCATCCTCGACCAGTTCGTTCATGGAGCCGGAGTGGACAATGCGGCCATCGTCCATCACGGCGACCGTGTCGCCGATGCCGGAGGCCATGGCGAAATTCTGTTCCACCAGCAGGATGGTCGTGTCGGTTTCCTTCAGCTCCCGCAGGGCATCCGTCATCGCCTTGATGATCGCCGGCGCCAGCCCCTTGGTCGGCTCGTCGATCAGGATCAGCCGGCGCGGCTCGATGATCGCCCGGGCGACCGACAGCATCTGTTTCTGGCCACCCGACAGCGTGCCGGCCGAGGACTTCCAGAAAGTTCCGATCGGCGGGAAGAGGTCCCTGATCCAGTCCAGGCGTTTTGCGTCCATCGGACCGTCGGCAGCCGCCAGGATCATGTTCTCCTCCACCGTCAGGTCGGTGAAGATGCCCATGTCCTCCGGCACGAAGGCAATACCGCGCCGGGAGATCTCGGGCGTCGACAGCTTGGTGATGTCGTGATCGGCAAAATGGATTTCGCCCCGGCTCGCGGTCCACAGCCCCATGATGGTGCGCAGCGTCGTGGTCTTGCCCGCGCCATTGCGCCCAAGAAGAACCGTCACGCCGCCCAGTGGCACCGTGAGGTCCACGCCCTGGAGAATGTGGTAGGGGCCGATATGGGTGTGAACGCCCTTGAGGGAAAGAAGAGTCTCCACCATCAAGCCGCCTCCCCGGCACTTTCCGGCGTCTTGCCGAGATAGGCTTCCTGGACGATCGGCAGCGCGATCACTTCCGCCGGTTCACCGTCGGCGACCAGCGCGCCGTTATGAAGCACGATGATCCGGTCGGCGAGCGAGCGGATCACATCCATCTTGTGTTCGACAAGCAGGATCGTCCTGTCCATGTCGCTCTTCAGTTTCCGGATGAGGTCCAGGATCACCGGCACCTCGTCGACGCTCATGCCGGCGGTCGGTTCGTCGAACATCAGCACCTGGGGGCCGAGGGCAATCATCATCGCCACTTCCAGCTTGCGCTGGTCGCCATGGGGCAGCGACGACACGCTCAGGTCCGCCTGGTCGATCAGCCGGACTTCCGACAGGACATGGTCGGCGCGCTCCAGGAGTTCGACGTGGCTTTCGGCAATCGAGAAGAGATCGAAGCCCTTGCGGGCCTTGGCCTGCGCCACCAGGCGGACGTTTTCGCGCACGCTCAAGGTCGGAAAGAGATTGGTCAGCTGGAACGCCCGGCCGATGCCCCTGTCGGTGCGTTCGGGCACGGACATGCGGGTGATCGCCTCGCCGTTCAGCAGCACCGCGCCTTCGGTTGCGGTCAGCTGGCCGGAAATCAGGTTGAAATAGGTGGTCTTGCCGGCGCCGTTCGGACCGACAATCGCGGTCAGGGTTCCCCGGTCGAAGCTGCAGGAAACATGATCGACCGCCACGTGGCCGCCGAAGCGGATGGTGAGATCGCGCGTTTCCAGTATGGGATGTTCTTGTGCCACGGCAGGTCCACAGGTTCCGGGAAAACATCGGGTTGAGCGTGCCCGGCCGGACAGCAAACTCTGCGGCCGGGCAATCAAGCTATGCCATTTATGGTTCTGGGGCCACGCAGACGGGCCGGAGCGGCCCGCCGCGTCCTTGAAGATCGCTACTTGTTGCGAACCGGAATGTTCATGTCTTCGATCTTGAGCTCGCGAACCAGCTCAGGAATGCCCCATTCGACGTTCGGATCGACCTTGATCTTGAAGTGATACATGGACTGCAGCGCCTGATGATCCTCGGGCCGGAACACCATCTTGCCCTTGGGCGTTTCGAATTCCATGCCTTCCATGGCGGCGATCAGGTCATCCGTATCGGTGGAACCGGCCTTGCGGATGGCCTCGACGATGGCAATGCCTGCCGACATGCCGCCTGCGGTGAAGAAGTCGGGCGGTGCGTCGAAGCGCTTCTGGTGCTCGGCGACCAGCCAGTCGTTCACCGGGTTCTTCGGAATTTCGTAATAGTAGTAGGTCGCGCCTTCCATGCCGGGCAGTTCCTTGAAGGCCTTCATGGCCGCCAGGATGTTGCCGCCGGTGGCGATCTCGACACCGAAGCGCTCAGGTTCCATCGCCTTGATCTTGCTGATCGGGTTGCCGCCGCCGGCCCAGATCACGAACAGGAACTTGCGGCCTGGCTCGTCCTTCAGGGCATCGAAGACGCGCTGCGCGTTGGCGGTAAAGTCCTTGGTGTCGGTCGGTGCGTATTCCTCGAAGACGAGCTTTGCGCCGGTACCGGCCAATGCTTCCTTGAAGGCGGCGACGCCGTCACGGCCAAAGGCATAGTCCTGGGCGAGCGTTGCGATGGAAACGCCTTCCTTGCCGAGTGCCACGGCATTCGAGATAGCGTCCTGCGAGGAATTGCGCGACGTCCGGAAAATATAGCGGTTCCAGTTCTCGCCGGTGATCGAGTCGGCAACCGCCGGCTCGACGAGCAGAACCTTGCCGTATTCCTCGGCAACCGGCAGCATGGCAAGTGCGACGCCGGAGGATACCGGCCCGACGGCAATATCGACCTCGTCGTCACCATAGGCTTCGGCAAGCACGGCCTTGCCGATATCCGGCTTCAGCTGGGTGTCCTTTTCGATCACCACCAGCTTGCGGCCGTCGATTTCCATGGTGCCGTCGGTGGCATATTCCAGGCCCATCATCAGACCGGTATGCGACTGCTTTGCATAGGCCTCGAGCGCGCCGGTCTTGCCGTAGACATGGGCGATCTTGATATCGTCGGCCAGGGCGCCCGTTGCGCCGGCTGCCGCAATGCCGACACATGCCACCATCGGCAGCGCCCAGCGGAAAACGCGTTTCGTCATGAATTCTCCTCCCAATGCGCGCGAGGCCCGGCCTGCCGGGTCAAGCTGCTCCCACAGCTTCGCACAGGACCCTCGATCTGCCTGACGCTGAGCCATATATGAAACCTGAATCAGTATTCATGTCAAGACGGGAATCGGTCGTTCGCGCAACCCGACCGGTGGGCGGATGCAGGATGTCCCGGCGGGCGCACCGAAATCGCCGCCATCGGCACCCCCCGGCCCGCCCGGAAGAGCATTGCAATCTTTTGCAGAATTACGATGACAGGAAGCCAGCCGGACAAATACGGCCAGCCACCACACGGGAGCGTGCCTCCAGTGTACACGCCAGCGTGCTCCCCTTGCGAAAATGCTCCCGGCAGTTCCGGTTCAGGCGGGAAACTGCCAGTCCTCGACCGCCGCCGCGATTTTGGAGGCTGCCTCGAGAAGGGCCGGACGCACCGCCGCGAGTTCCTCAAGTCCTTTGCGCCGCGTGGAGGTCGTCACTGACAGGGCGCCTGCCGCCCTTCCCCTGGACGTCAGGATCGGCGCGGCGATGCAGATGATACCGGCCTCATGCTCCTCCCGGTCGTAGGCGACGCCCTCTTCCCGAATTGCCGCAAGCTCCGCCTTCAGCGCCGCCTCGGTGACGAGCGTCGCGGGCGTATAGCGGTAGAAGGATTGCTTCTTGAGAATTCCTTCCAGATCGTCCGGCGCCTGAAACGCCAGCATCGCCTTGCCGACACCGGTGCAATAGGCCGGGCCTACCTTGCCGGCCTGGGAGAACATGTCGATCGGGTCGGCCGCGTTGCGCTTGTCGACATAAAGCACCTGACCGCTGTCGAGCTGGGCCAGGTGCACCGTCTCCCCGGCGGCATCAGCAAGGGCACTCACGAAGGGACGGGCAATCGGCGCGATGGAACTTTGCCGCCACGCCGTATGGGCGAGCCGGACGAGGCGGATGCCGAGCGAATAGGTCTGGCGATGATCGTCATAGGAGAGCATGCCCTGGCTCACCAGGGTCTGAAGCAATCGGTAAAGCGTCGCCTTTGGATGGGGACTTCCGGCAAGCAGCTCCGAAAACCGCACCGACCGGCCGGCTTCGGCAACCTTTTCGAGCACTTCCAGCGCCTTGCCGACCGTACCGTCCGCCGTCGCCTTCTTTGTCATCCCGTTCTCCAACCGCTTTTGCCGCCGGACCAGTTGACAACCTACCCGCACCAGCTCAATGTATCAATATACAAAACTTAGTTCCAAATAATGGAACTTTTCAAGATTGCCGTGTCCGCCATGCAGAAATCACCCGAAGCGGCTTCCGTCCTTTCAGACGCGACGACCGGGGTATCTTTGCCGGCGGGTTGGCCCGACGACACGATTTAAGGGACTGCGATGAACGCCATTTTTCCGGATCTCAAGAACGCATCGGTCTTCATTACCGGGGGCGGTTCCGGCATCGGCGCGGCGCTGACGGACGGCTTTCTCGAACAGGGTGCCAAAGTCGCCTTCGTGCAACGCTCGGACGCCACCGCGTTCTGCGATGCGATGGAGGAAAAACACGGACAGCGGCCACTCTTCCTGCCGTGCGACATCTCGGACATTCCGGCCCTCCAGGAGGCGATGATCGAGGCTGCGCGGATCAACGGCACGATCACGGTTCTGGTCAACAACGCTGCCAACGACATGCGCCGCAAGGCCGAGGACATCGACGAAGCCTTCTGGGACTGGTCCCAGGCGATCAATCTGAAGGCCTATTTCTTCGCCTGCCGGCAGGTGATCGAGGGCATGCGCGCCGCGGGCGGTGGGTCCATCATCAACTTTTCCTCCATTTCCTACATGATGGGGGCCGCCGGCTACGTGCCCTACACCACCGCCAATTCCGGCATCAACGGCATGACACGCAGCCTTGCCCGCGAATTCGGCCCGGACCATATCCGCGTCAACGCCATCGCACCCGGCTGGGTGCTGACCCAGAAGCAGAAGGACATGTGGGTCACGCCGGAAGGGCTCGCGGCCCATATCGACCGGCAATGCCTGAAGGTGGAACTGCAGCCGGAAGACATGGTCGACCCGGTCCTGTTCCTCGCCTCCAGCGCCAGCAGGGCGATGACCGGCCAGGCGCTGGTCGTCGACGGCGGGGTCGCGGTGACGGGATGACGACGAACGCGAAAGCTTCATGGATCGCCGCCGATTGGGGCACCTCCAACCTGCGTGTCTGGGCGCTGGACGCCGACGGCAACACGTTCCTTCATAGCAGTTCCGACAAGGGCATGGGCAAGCTTCGTCCGGAGGAGTTCGAACCGGCGCTTCTGGAGCTGATTTCCGACGTACTGGACGAGAGCCGGAAGACCACGGTCATTGTCTGCGGCATGGCCGGAGCCCGGCAGGGCTGGCTGGAAGCGCCCTATGTGACGGCCCCCTGCGCGCCGCCCGGCGTGGAAGACGCGACGACGGTTCCCGCCCGCGACGCCCGGCTGGACGTGCGCATACTGCCGGGCGTGCGGCAGCTCGATCCGCCGGACGTCATGCGGGGAGAGGAAACCCAGATCGCCGGCTTCGTCGCTGACAATCCCGGCTATTCCGGCACGCTGTGCCTGCCCGGCACCCATACCAAATGGGTCGCCCTGGAAGAGGGACGCATCGCCCGTTTCCGGACCTGCATGACCGGGGAGACCTTCGCGCTTCTTGCCACCCAATCCGTCCTTCGGCACGGGCTGTCGGAAAAGGCGCAGGACGACGATGCCTTCCGGGATGCCGTCCGAAGCATCTTCGCGGCGCCCCAGGCCCTGACGGCCGATCTCTTCGGCATCCGGGCCGCCGGTCTGGTGTCGGGGTTGTCACCGGAAGCCGCACGCGGACGCCTCTCCGGTCTTCTGATCGGCTCGGAACTTGCCGCCGTGAAGGAGGACTTCGCCCTTGCCGACGTGGCCCTGCTCGGCAGCGACGGCATCGCGAAAGCCTATGCAACGGCCCTTGAGTGCGTCGGCTGTTCCGCTCGGCTGCTGGACGCGGAAAGCATTACGCTTCGAGGCCTTGCCCTCGCCTATTCTTCGTATGAGAAAGTATCATCATGAGCCGTAACCTGATCGCGATCCTGCGCGGGCTGACCCCGGTAGAAGCGTTGCCCGTGACGGAAGCCCTGATCGAGGCCGGGATTTCACGCATCGAAGTTCCGCTCAATTCGCCGGAACCTCTGAAAAGCATCGAAGCGATGGCGAGAGCCTTTTCCAGCCGGGCCGAGCTTGGCGCCGGGACGGTGCTGGACCCTGCCCAGGTGCGAGACGTCAAGTCGGCGGGCGGGACATTGATCGTCTCTCCAGACTGCAATCCGGAGGTCATCCGCACGACCAAGGCGGAAGGCCTGTTCTCGTTTCCCGGTGTCATGACGCCGAGCGAGTGCTTCAGCGCGCTTAGAAATGGCGCGGACGGCCTCAAGTTCTTCCCGGCCTCCCTGATCGGACCGGACGGCCTCAAGGCGATGCTCGCCGTCCTGCCGAAGGGAACCGCGACCTACGCCGTGGGCGGGGCGGGACCCGACAATTTCTCCGACTGGATCAGGGCGGGGGCATCCGGTTTCGGCATCGGCACGGCGCTGTTCAAGCCCGGCTTCACGGTCGCCGAAATCCGGGACCGCGCGAACAGGATCGTTGCCGCCTACGACGCGGCGCTGGCAGCCAGGGGGTGAAGGACATGAGCACAGTCTTCGACGAACGCCAGTGCCTTCTCGGTGAAGGCCCCCTGTGGCACCCGGAGCGCCGGCAGCTGTTCTGGTTCGACATCCTGAACAAGCGGCTTCTGAGCCGGGAAAACGGCACACCCAGGACGTGGCAGTTCGACGAATATGTCTCCGCAGCAGGCTGGGTCTCCAACGCCGAACTCCTGATCGCCAGCGCCAGCAAGCTCTTCCTGTTCAACCTGGATACCGGATCGTCACAAAAACTGTGCGATCTGGAAGCGGACAACCCGGTGACCCGTTCCAACGACGGCCGCGCCGATCCGCATGGCGGCTTCTGGATCGGCACCATGGGCTTCAACGCGGAACCGCAGGCCGGGTCGATCTACCGGTTTTACAAAGGAGAACTCCGTCGGCTCTTCGACAGGATCACCATCACCAACGCCATCTGCTTTGCGCCCGACGGCAAGACCGCTTACTTCGCCGACACCGACGCGCAGGCGCTCTATCGCGTGCCGCTCGACGAGGACGGTTGGCCGGCGGCAGCCCCGGATCTCTTCCTCGACTTCAGGAAGGACGGCGTTTACCCGGACGGTGCGGTCATCGACAGCGATGGCTATCTCTGGAATGCCCAATGGGGAGCGAACCGGGTCGCCCGATACGCGCCCGATGGCACTTTCGTGGAGGAAATCACCTTTCCCGCCAGCCAGACTTCCTGCGCGGCCTTCGGCGGGGACGACCTTGGGACCCTCTTCGTCACCTCGGCGGCGGTCGATCTGAGCGGCGAGGACGAGGGCAAGACCTGGCAAGCGGAAACCACCGTCCGAGGCCAGAGCGAACACCGGGTGGTTCTTTAGTCAAGAAACCTGGGCTCGACTTGGGGTGGGTGAAGACGGTTGACCCGCCGCATGTCGGCTGGTCATCCCTGCGAAAACCGGGATGACAACAGGTGAGCCGCGTCTTGCCGGCCGCCTAGGCCGCCTCTTTGACCAGTTGCCGCAGGATTGCCGCGTAGTTCTCAACGCCCTGCGCGCCGGTGACCAAGTGCTGGCGGTCGAAGATCACCGCCGGGACGCCGTGAATGCCGCTCTCGGTCCAGAACCGTTCCTCCTGCCGCACCACATCGGCGAACCGGCCGTCCTCCAGAACCGCCAGAGCTTCGGTCCGGTCGAGACCGACGCCTTGTGCAATGTCGGCGAGCACCGCATTGTCATTCACGTCCTTGCCGTCCCGGAAATAAGCCTCGAAAAGCGCCATTTTCAGCGCATGTTCCTTGCCTTCGGGCCCAGCCCAATGGATGAGCTGGTGCGCCTTGAAGGTGTTGACCATGCGCGTGTCGTCGGCAAAGCGGAACTCGAAACCAAGGCCCGCGCCCAGCTCCGTCAACCGCGCCCGCGCGGCCTGCGACTGCTCGGCGGTGGAGCCGTATTTCTTCATGATGTGCTCGCGCAGGTTCTCGCCCTCATCTGCCATGCCGGGATTGAGTTCGAACGGATGCCAGTTGACGGTCGCCGAAACGCCGGTCTGCCGGATGGCCGTTTCAAGCTGCTTGAAACCGACGATGCACCAGGGGCAGACCACATCGGAGACGATGTCGATCTGCAATACGTTGTCTTCGCCGGCCTCGATTGCGTCAGAAGTCATGAAGTGTCCTTTTTGCGTTCCCGCGACGCCGTTGCAGGCGCCGAGGTGCTTTGTGTCTGGCAACGCATATAGGCACAGACCGCCGTGGTGGAAAGGACGGGGTTACCGTGGAGAAACCCCTTTTGTGCGCCGGAACCTTCGCGTCTCCGTCCTTTCAATGCGCCGCGCGTGCCCTCGCCGGCAGCCCCCGGCCTCGACGCGCTCCTTCGTACCATCCGGCAAGGGTTCGCCTGGTCCCTGCTATTTCAGCGTGACGCGGCGTCCCGTTTCCGCCGCATCGGCAATCGCATGGATCACCGCTTCGAAGTGCAGCGCCTCCCGGAAGGAAGGGACCGCCGGGCGGTCTTCCGAAATCGCCCGCAGAAATTCATGCACCTCGACGACCTTCAGGTCGTTGAAGCCGAGCTGGTGACCGGCCGCCGGCACGAACTGGCCGTAGGGCGGATGCGCCGGGCCGGAAAGAATCGTCTTGAAGCCCTGTTCGGCAACCGGCCCCCTGTTCTGGTAAAGCCGGAGCTCGTTCATCCGCTCCTGGTCGAAGGCGATCATGCCTTCCGTGCCGTGGACCTCGAAGGCGATGTAGCTCTTGCGGCCCCAGGCGCTGCGCGAGGTGGAAATGACGCCGTGAACGCCGTTCTCAAACGTCAGCAGCGCCGAGGCGATGTCCTCGTTCTCGACCGGACGGCGCTCGTCCGAACCGTCGCCGGCCGGGCGCGTTTCATGAACGGTCTTGGTCTCCGCGATCAGGCTTTCGACCGGACCGACAAGCGCGGCTGCGAGCGAAATCAGATGGCAGCCGAGATCGCCGAGCGTGCCGAGGCCCGCATCGGCCTTGGTCGCCCGCCAGGTCCAGGCGAGTTCCGGATCGGCCTGATAGTCTTCGTCCACCATGCCGCGGAAATGCACGATGCGACCGATGGCACCGTCCGCGATAAGCTTACGGGCATGGGTGACGGCCGGATTGTGCAGGTAGTTATAGCCGACGATGGTCCTGGCACCGGTCCTTTCCGCCACTTCCAGCATGGCCCGGGCATCTTCCAGGGTTAGCGCCATCGGCTTTTCCAGATGCACATGCTTGCCGGCTTCGAGCGCCGCCAGCGCCATCTCCCTGTGCACCTTGTTCGGCGTCGTGATGCAGACGATGTCGACCTTCGGGTCGGCGACAAGGTCCTTCCAGTCGTCGGTTGCGCGCGCGAAGCCGAACTGATCGGCAAAGGCGGAGGCTTTGTCGCCCGGGACGTCGCACAGAACTTCGAGACGGATTTCCGGCACATCACCGAAGACCGCCTTGACGGAACCATAGGCCAGCGCGTGGCACTTGCCCATGAAGCCCGTGCCGATCAACCCAATACCGAGACTTTTCATGTTTACTGATCCTCTCTTCGATCAGTTTCCGCCCCACTCTCCCTCATCCTGAGGAGAACCGGCCTGAGGAGAACTGGCCTGAGGAGGACCGGCAGGTCCGTCTCGAAGGATTGGCGGCAAACTCCAGAGCAAGCGGCCCATCCTTCGAGACAGCGCTTTCGCGCTTCCTCAGGATGAGGTGAAGGTGTTCATCTGACTAGATTTCATCCATGCCGACGGCGCGGCGTTCGGCCACCGACTTCAGGGCGGCTTCGGCGAGAGCAAGCGCCTTCAGGCCGTCCTCGCCGCTCGGCGAGGGCGCATGTCCCGTTTCGATCGCCTCGACGAAGGCGGTGATTTCCGCCGCATAGGCTTCCGTGTAGCGGGTCATGAAGAAATCATGCAGCGGCGGGCGGGTGTAACCGGCCTCTGTCGCCACCTCGATGGAAACCGGACGCTGGTTTTCCGCGCTGACCACCCCCTTGGAGCCATGAACCTCGATCCGCTGATCGTAGCCGTAAGTGGCCCGGCGGGAATTGGAGATGGAGCACTGCTTGCCGGATGCGGTCGTCAGCACCACCGTCGCGCTGTCGTAGTCGCCGAGCTTGCCGATTTCCGGATCGACCAGGACGGAAGCGGCCGCATAGACCGTCGTGATCTCTTCCCCGAGAAGGAAACGCGCCATATCGAAGTCGTGGATGGTCATGTCCCGGAAGATGCCGCCGGAAGAGGTGATGTAGGACGGCGGCGGCGCGCCCGGATCGCGGGAGGTGATCTGCACCATCTCGACATCGCCGATGCGGCCTTCGTCGATCGCCCGGCGAACCGCCCTGAAATGCGGATCGAAGCGGCGGTTGAAGCCGAGCATCAGGATCGCGCCCTGTTCTTCGACGGTCTTCAGGCAGGCCTTGACCCGCTCCAGTGACAGGTCGACCGGCTTTTCGCAGAAAATCGCCTTTCCGGCCCTGGCGAACTGCTCGATCAGATCCGCGTGGGTATCGGTGGGCGTGCAGATGATCACCGCATCGATATCGGCGGCTGCCGCAATTTCGTCGATCGAGCTCACCCGGGCGCCATAGGCCCGGGCAAGCGTTTCGGCCGCCTCGGGAAAGGCGTCGGCAACGGCCAAAAGGCGCGCGCCGGCAGCCGCACCGATTGCCTTTGCATGTACTTTTCCGATACGACCTGCGCCCAGCAGGGCAACATTGACTGCCATTTCTTCCTCCCGGATGGCGGACAGGGGACCGCCTGAACCAGCGGCTTGCCATTTTAGAATAAAAATTCCAAAATCATTTTCAAGAGAACGTGTCAAGCCGGAAAAAGCAGACGAGCATGAACGAAGCATCATCAGACCAGTCTCAGGGCGCGATCGCGGGCGAAGCCGCGCCGGACAGCATCGACGCCTTTTTCAAGCACCTTGGCAGCCGCGTGGATGCTTTGCCCAAGCGGCTGAAACAGTTCGCAAATTTCATCGCAGCCAATCCGGATAGAGTGGCGGTCTCGACCGTCGCCGAACTGGCCGAAGGCGCAGATGTCCAGCCCTCCGCCGTGATGCGCTTCTGCCAGGAAATGGGCTTCTCCGGTTTTTCGCAGATGCAGAAGCTGTTCCGTTCCGATTATTCGCAGAAATGGCCGGATTATGCCACCCGCCTCAACAAGCTGCGGGAGCATGGGACAGAATCGCCCTCCGCGCTTCTGGCGGAATTCGTCGAGGTCGGACGGGCTTCCCTGGAAAATCTTCTGACGACCGTCGAACCGGCAGCGCTGCAACAGGCCGTCGACGTGCTCGCACGGGCGGAAACCATTCACATGATCGGCTTCCGGCGCGCCTTTCCGGTCACCTCATATCTGGCTTATGCCTTTGAAAAGATGGATGTTCCGGCGGTTCTTCATTCCGGGATTGCCAACATCAACATGGAGCACCTTATCCGGCCGAACGATGCGGTCATCGCCGTGACGTTCGCCCCCTATTCGGAAATCACCCTGGACATGGCCGCACGCGCGCGCGGGATCGGCGCGGATATCGTTGCCATCACGGATGTGGTCACCAGTCCACTTGCAAGGCTCAAATCCATCCAGTTGCTGGTGTCCGAACTCGACGTCGGCCAGTTCCGCGCCCTTTCCGCAAGCCTGTCGCTTGCCATCGCCCTTGCCGTTTCCGTGGGGGCCGCCAGGAGCCGCATGTAGGCTTTTGGAAAATTTCTGTTGCGCTAATTTAAAAATGGAATATAAATTCCAAATGTGGTTTTGACCTTCATTGCCGCAAACGACTTCTGATACCGCGGGCGGGTACATGAAGCCCGTGGTCCACGTTCTGGGAGGAACACGATGAAGAAGACATTTATCGCGATGGCCGCCGCGGCCGTCGCCTTTACCGGCCTTGCCACCCCGTCCTATGCCGAAGGTGAACGTTTCGTCCTCGTCAGCCACGCTCCGGACAGCGACAGCTGGTGGAACACCATCAAGAACGCGATCGCCGTTGCCGGCGACCAGATGGGCGTGACGGTGGAATACCGCAACCCGCCGACCGGCGACCTGGCCGACATGGCCCGCATCATCGAGCAGGCATCCGCCTCTAACCCGGACGGCATCATCGCCACCATCGCCGACTTCGACGTTCTGTCCGGCCCGCTCTCCAACGCGGTTGCCAAGGGCATCCCGGTGATCACGATCAACTCCGGCACCGAAGATCAGTCCAAGCAGATCGGCGCGCTGATGCATGTCGGCCAGCCGGAATATGCCGCCGGCAAGGGCGCGGGCGAAAAGGCGAAAGCCGCAGGCGTCACCAGCTTCCTGTGTGTGAACCACTACATCACCAACCCGGCTTCCGTTGAGCGCTGCCAGGGCTATGCCGACGCGCTCGGCGTCGAACTCGGCAGCCAGATGATCGACAGCGGCCAGGACCCGCAGGAAATCAAGTCGAAGGTCATGGCCTACCTGCAGGGACACCCGGACACGAACGGCATCCTGACCCTCGGCCCGACCTCGGCCCATCCGACCCTTGCGGCTCTTGAAGAAATGGGCAAGTCCGGAACGATCCACTTCGGCTCCTTCGACCTGTCGGGTGAAATCGCCGCTGCCATCAAGTCCGACGTGATCGCCTTTGCCATCGACCAGCAGCCGTACCTGCAGGGCTACCTGCCGGTAGTGATCCTGACGAACCTTTCCCGCTATGGCGTGGTTCCGGGCAACTCCATCAACTCCGGCCCGGGCTTCGTCACCAAGGCGAACATCGGCCTGGTGGAAAAATACGCGGGCGAATACCGCTAGGAACCTGACCGCCGAGCGGTCACGGAGAGGCGGCCCTCCGCCTCTCCCTTTAAAAGAAACGCGCTCCCGCTTGTGATCGAGCGCAGATATCCTGACACTGTTCTGCGGCCGGGCCGCACCTGAAAAGCGGCCGGCCCCACCGGCACGCAGGAGGAGACCTATGGCTGAAGCACAATCGGCAGCCGCCCCTCATAAAGACGAGCGCATCCGCGAAATGTCGCCCTTGCGCAAAGCCCTGATCCGTCCGGAACTGGGTGCCATCTGCGGCGTCATCCTGGTGTTCATTTTCTTCCTTGCAATCGCCCGCGACAGCGGCATGTTCGCACCGGAAGGCATCATCAACTGGGGCAACGTTTCCGCCCAGTTCGCCATCATCGCCGTCGGCGCCTGCCTGTTGATGATCGCGGGCGAGTTCGACCTCTCGGTCGGCTCCATGATCGGCTTCTCGGGCATCGTCATCGCCCTGATGAGCGTGCAGTGGGGCTTTCCGATCTGGGTCGCGATCCTCACCGCCTTCGCCATCGCGCTGGCAATCGGCGCGCTCAACGGCTACCTGGTGATCAGAACCGGCCTGCCCTCTTTCATCGTCACGCTGGCCTTTCTCTATATTCTGCGCGGGCTGACGATCTTCATTTCCATCGCCACCACCCGCCAGACCATCATCGGCGGCGTCAAGGACGTGGCCGCAGGCGACCCGCTCGCCTGGCTCTTCGGCGGCAAGATCTTTACAGGGTTGTTCGTCTGGCTTGCCGATCTCGGCGTCGTCGGCACCTTCGTGGCGGGTCCCAAGGCGGGCCAGCCGGTGGTCGAGGGCATTCCGATGCTGATGATCTGGGCACTCGTGCTGATCGTCTTCGGCCACATCCTCCTGACCCGCACGCGCTTCGGCAACTGGATCTTCGCCGCCGGCGGCGATGCCCAGGCCGCCCGCTATGTCGGCGTTCCGGTCAACCGGGTCAAGATCCTGATGTTCATGCTGTCGGCCTTCTGCGCCACGATCCTGGCCACCTGCCAGGTGATGGAATTCGGCTCCGCCGCCGCCGACCGCGGCTTGCTCAAGGAGTTCGAGGCCATCATCTCCGTGGTGATCGGCGGCGCGCTGCTGACCGGCGGCTACGGCTCGGTCGTGGGCGCCGCCCTTGGCGCGCTGGTCTTCGGCGTCGTCCAGCAGGGGCTGTTCTTCGCAGGCGTCGAAAGCTCGCTCTTCCGGGTCTTCCTCGGCGTGATCCTGCTGCTCGCCGTGATCCTCAACACCTATATCCGCCGCATGATCACGGGAGAACGCTGATATGACCGCTCCATTGATCGAACTCGTCGATATCGAGAAACACTTCGGCCCGGTGATCGCCCTCAACGGTGTCTCGGTTTCCGTGAAGGCCGGGGAATGCCACTGCCTGCTCGGCGACAACGGCGCCGGCAAGTCCACCTTCATCAAGACCATGTCCGGCGTGCACAAGCCGACCAGGGGCAAGATCCTGATCGACGGCAAGGAAGTCTCCTTCGACAGCCCGCGCGATGCCATGGAAGCAGGCATCGCCACGGTCTACCAGGACCTTGCCATGATCCCGCTGATGTCGGTGACGCGGAACTTCTGGATGGGGCGCGAGCCGCGCAAGAGCTTCGGCCCGTTCAAGTTCTTCGACTTTGCCGAGGCCAACGAGGTCACCATGACCGAAATGGCAAAGATGGGCATCCACCTGCGCTCGCCCGACCAGGCGGTCGGCACGCTGTCGGGCGGGGAACGTCAGACGGTGGCGATTTCCCGGGCGGTCTACTTCGGCGCCAAGGTGCTGATCCTCGACGAACCGACCTCGGCGCTCGGTGTGCGCCAGACCTCGAACGTGCTGGCAACCATCGACAAGGTCCGCCAGAAAGGCATCGGCGTCGTCTTCATCACCCACAACGTGCGCCATGCCATGGCCGTCGGCGACCGCTTCACGGTGCTGAACCGCGGCAAGACCCTCGGCACCGCGCTGCGCGGGGAAATCAAGGCGGAGGAACTGCAGGACCTGATGGCCGGTGGCCAGGAGCTGGCCGAGCTGGAAGGCTCGCTCGGGGGCACCATCTAAAGGCGACAATTGGACGGAATGTGCACGTGAAGAAACTCGATGTCATCACCATAGGCCGCTCGTCGGTCGACCTTTACGGGGCGCAGGTGGGCGGCCGGCTGGAGGACATGGGCTCCTTCAACAAGTATATCGGCGGTTCGCCCACCAACATGGCCTGCGGCACGGCCCGGCTCGGCCTCAGGTCCGGGCTGATCACCCGCGTCGGCGACGAACACATGGGCCGCTTCATCCGCGAGGAGCTGGAGCGCCACGGGGTGGCGACCGAAGGCGTCGTCACCGACCGCCGGCGGCTGACCGCCCTCGTTCTGCTGGGCATCCGCGACCAGGAACAGTTCCCGCTGATCTTCTACCGCGAAAACTGTGCCGACATGGCGCTCTGCGAGGACGATATCGACCCTGCCTACATTGCCTCATCCAGGGCGGTGGTGGCGACCGGCACGCACCTGAGCCACCCGCAGACGGAAGCCGCCGTCCTGAAAGCCCTGAGACTTGCCCGCGAGGCGGGCGGGCGAACGGCGCTCGACATCGACTACCGTCCTAACCTGTGGGGCCTTTCCGGTCACGGCGACGGCGAGAACCGCTTCATCGCCTCCGACGCGGTGACCGCCAAGCTGCAATCTACCCTGCACCTCTTCGATCTGATCGTCGGCACGGAAGAGGAATTCCATATTGCCGGCGGCACGACGGATACGGTTCAGGCGCTGAAGAACGTCCGGAAGGTCTCCAACGCCACCCTCGTCTGCAAGCGCGGGCCCATGGGAGCCGCTGCCTTCGAGGGCGACGTTCCCGAAAGCCTCGACGACGGCATTTCAGGTCCCGGCTTCCCGATCGAGGTTTTCAACGTTCTGGGCGCCGGCGACGGATTCATGTCCGGGCTTCTGAAGGGCTGGATCGAAGGTGAGGACTGGGTCACAACCCTCACCTACGCCAATGCCTGCGGCGCCTTCGCAGTTTCCCGTCACGGCTGTACGCCCGCTTACCCCAGCTGGGAGGAACTGCAGTTCTTCCTGAAACGCGGGATCACGCGCAAGGACCTGCGTAACGACGCGGAACTGGAACAGATCCACTGGTCGACCAACCGGCACCGCGCACATGGCGGCGACTGGTCGACGATGCGCGTCTTTGCCTTCGATCACCGCATTCAGCTCGAACAGATCGCCGATGACGCCGGAGCCCCGCACGCGCGCATCGGCGCCTTCAAGAACCTCTGCCTCGACGCAACGCTCAAGGTCGCCGGCGGCGCATCCGGATACGGCCTCCTGTGCGACAGCCGGCATGGCCGCGAGGCGCTTTATCGGGCCGCCGGAACCGGTCTGTGGATCGGCCACCCGGTGGAGTGGCCTGCCTCCCGGCCACTGACGCTTGAACCGGAAATCGGTCCGGATTTCGGCGGCCTGTCCGAATGGCCGGTGGAACATGTCGTCAAGGTTCTGTGCTTCTATCACCCGCAGGACGACGAGGGCATGAAGGCGGAGCAGGAGAACCTTCTGAAGCGCCTTTTTGCCGCCTGCCGCCGGAACCGCCTGGAAATGCTGCTGGAAGTCATTCCCTCCAAGGTCGGACCGGTTGACGAAAACACCACGGCCTGCATCATCCGGCGGATGTACGAGATCGGGATATACCCGGACTGGTGGAAGCTCGAACCGATGACCTCCTGCGACGCCTGGGCGAAGGCCTGCGATGCCATCGCCGAAAACGATCCCCATACCCGCGGCATCGTCGTGCTCGGTCTCGACGCGCCGGAGGAAGCGCTGGCGGCCAGCTTTGCCGAGGCGGCCCGTTTTCCCCTGGTCAAGGGCTTCGCGGTCGGACGCACGATCTTTGCCGACGCCGCTCGCAAATGGCTGGCCGGTGACTTGACGGATGAAGCCGCCGTCGCCGACATGACAACACGCTTCGAGCGCCTTTGCCGTATCTGGGACACGGCCCGCGCCGAGGCGGGTCTCAACGAACCGCAAGGAATCCCCGCATGAGCACCATCCGTCTCACAGCCGCCCAGGCGATGGTCCGCTACCTCTCGGCACAGATGACCGAGGACGGCGAACGTTTCATCGACGGCATCTGGGCGATCTTCGGCCACGGCAACGTCGCCGGTCTTGGCGAAGCGCTGGAACAGGCCGGCAACGCCCTGCCGACCTGGCGCGGCCAGAACGAGCAGACCATGGCCCACACCGCTATCGCCTATGCCAAGGCGAAGAAGCGCACCCGCGCGATGGCGGTCACCTCCTCCATCGGGCCGGGGGCGACCAACATGGTCACTGCGGCCGCGCTCGCCCACGTCAACCGCCTGCCTGTGCTCCTGATCCCCGGCGACGTCTTCGCCAACCGGGCACCCGACCCAGTGCTGCAGCAGGTAGAGGATTTCGACGACGGCACGGTCTCGGCCAACGACTGCTTCCGGCCCGTCTCGCGTTATTTCGACCGGATCAGCCGGCCGGAACACCTGCTGACCGCCCTGCCCCGTGCCTTCCGGGTGATGACGGATCCGGCCAATTGCGGACCGGTGACGCTCGCCTTCTGCCAGGACACCCAGACGGAAGCCTTCGACTATCCTGAGAGCTTCTTCGAACCGAAGGTCTGGCGCACCCGCCGGCCGGAACCCGATGGCCGCGACGTTGCCGACGTCGTCGAGCTGATCAAGACCGCCCGCAATCCGGTCCTCGTCTGCGGCGGCGGCGTGATCTATTCGCAGGCCGAGGAGACGCTCGGTGAATTCGCCACGAGGCACGGCATTCCGGTAATCGAAACCCAGGCCGGAAAGTCGGCGCTGGCCCAGGCGCATCCGATGAACTTCGGCACCGCCGGGGTCGACGGTTCAGCCTGTGCCAACGAGATCGCGGAAGCAGCCGATCTCGTCATCGGCGTCGGCACCCGTTTCCAGGATTTCACCACCGGGTCGTGGGCGCTTTTCAAGGAGCCCAACCGCAAGCTCGTCTCCATCAACGTGCAGGGCTATGACGCGTTGAAGCATGGTGCGGTCGGCGTCGTCGGCGATGCGAAGGTCTCGCTTGAAAAACTTTCCTCGGCGCTCGGCGATCACAAGGCGGATGCCTTCGACCCGCAGGCGCGGCTCGACTGGCTCGCCAAGGTCGACGCCCATTGCAGCGCGCGAGCGGATGTTCCGGCAGACTACCTGCCGCTCGATGCGGAAGTGATCGGCGCGGTCCAGCGCACCGCAACGGACAAGACCGTTGCCATGTGCGCGGCCGGCACCATGCCGGGTGCGCTCAAGCTCCTGTGGCAGGCGCCGCAGGGCGGCTATCACATGGAATACGGCTATTCCTGCATGGGCTACGAGATCGCCGGCGCCATGGGACTGAAGCTCGCCCAGCCGGATCGTGACGTGGTCTGCTTCGTCGGCGACGGTTCCTACATGATGGCGAATTCCGAGCTTGCCACCGCCGTCATGCGCCGTGTGCCGTTTACGGTGGTGCTTACCGACAACCGCGGCTACGGCTGCATCAACCGGCTGCAGATGGGAACCGGCGGCGAGCAGTTCAACAACCTCTATAAAGACTGCAATGTCGAGGCCCAGCCGGAGATCGACTTCGTCGCCCACGCAGCCGCCATGGGCGCCCATGCGGTCAAGGCGAAGGACATCGCGGACCTGGAAGCGCAGATCCTGGAAGCACGCGGCCGGGCAATCCCGACGGTCATCGTCATCGACACCGACCCGATGCACGGGCCGGGCGAGAACGGCGGCGGTCACTGGTGGGACGTTGCTGTGCCGGAGGTTTCCGCACGCCGGCAGGTCGTTGAAGCCCGCGAAGGCTACGTCGCGGCGCTGAAGCACCAGAACCTCGTGAATTGATTGAGGAGACCCCGAGACCCAAGGACACACGACCTCCTCCCCGCTCCCTCATCCTGAGGAGGACCGCCAGGTCCGTCTCGAAGGATGGGCGGCATACTCCGGAACAAGCGGCCCATCCTTCGAGGCAGCGCTGACGCGCTTCCTCAGGATGAGGTCGAACAGATGAAAACATTCAGTTTCAACACCCCGCTATTGCGGACCAGGACGACTCCCATGATCCTTTACGGCACCAACCCGATTGCCTGGGCCAATGACGACGACCAGAGCCTCGGCGCGCATATTCCGACCGAGCAGATCCTGCGCGAAGCCTCGGAGATCGGCTTCGACGGCATCGAGAACGGCCACCGCTGGCCGAACGATCCGGAAGAACTGAAGCAGTTGCTCGGCAGCCATGGCCTGAAGTTCATCTCCGGCTGGTACTCGCTCAACCTGCTGGCCCAGTCGGTGGAAGACGAAAAGAGGGCGATCCAGCCGCATCTGGACAAGCTGAAGCACAACGGCTGCAAGGTCTGCATCACCTGCGAGACCTCCAACACCATCCAGGGGTCCCAGACCGACATCAATGGAAGCCCGGTGCTGAGCGCGGAGGAGATGAAAGCCTTCGGCGCCAAGGTCGAGGAACTCGCCGCCTTCTGTACGGAACAGGGCATCGACCTCGTCTATCACCATCACATGGGCACCGTTGTCGAGACACCGGAAGAAATCGATGCCTTCATGGCAGCGACGGGACCTGCCACCAAGCTGCTCTTCGATGCCGGTCACTGCTACTTTGGCGGCAACGGCCGGGATCCGGCGCCAGTCCTTCAAAAATACGTCGACCGCGTCCGCCATTTCCACGCCAAGAACGTCCGCCCGGCGGTGATGAAGGAAATCCGTGACAGCAAGAAGTCCTTCATGGACGGCGTCCGCGCCGGGGTCTTCACTGTTCCGGGCGACGAGGAAGGCGGCGTCGATTTCGGCCCGCTTCTGCAAATCCTGAAGGACGCCGGCTACCAGGGCTGGATCGTCATCGAGGCCGAGCAGGATCCGGAAGTCCGAAACCCGTTCCAGTACCAGAGCCTCGGACTGAAAACGCTGAAGGCGATTGCCAAGGAGGTGGACCTGACATGAGCGATCTGCTGCGCAAGCCCGCCGGCACGAACGGCAAGGTTCATGACATCACCATCTCGAGCGCAAAGGGCCCAAAATCGCCCGACTGGGGTTACGTCGGCTTCGGCCTTTACCGCCTGAAGGCAGGTGAGACGGTTTCCGAACAAACCGGCGACCTGGAAGTCATCCTGGTGATGGTCGAGGGCAAGGCGGCAATCTCGGCCGGCGGCGTGGATTTCGGTGAGCAGGGCGAGCGCATGAACGTCTTCGAGCAACTGCCGCCGCGCAGCGTCTATGTGCCGAACGAAACCGGGTGGACTGCAACCGCGACGACCGACTGCACCATCGGTGTCTGCACCGCACCCGGCAAGGGCGGCCACAAGGCGCGCGTGCTGCCGACGCCCGAGAAGGTCACGCGCGGCAAGGGCGCCAACACGCGTTACATCTATCCGATCGCCATGGAGGAAAGCGATGTCGCCGACAGTCTGCTGGTGACGGAAGTCTTCACCCCGGCAGGCAACTGGTCGTCCTATCCGCCGCACCGGCACGACGAGGACAATTTCCCGGAGATGACCTACCTGGAAGAGACCTATTACCACCGTCTCAATCCGGATCAGGGCTATGGCCACCAGCGGGTCTTCACCGAGGACGGGTCGCTGGACGAGACGGTTTCGGTTTCCAGCCACGACGTGGTGCTGGTTCCCAGGGGCCACCATCCCTGCGGAGCGCCCTACGGCTACGAGATGTATTATCTGAACGTCATGGCCGGTCCCATGCGCAAGTGGCGGTTCAAGAATCATCCGGATCACGATTGGATCGCCCGGAAGGATGCGGGCTGACCGGCAGGAGACATCAAGAAGGGCGCCACGCGGGCGCCCTTCTTCTTCCGGCGGTCTCGGAAGTCAGGCGGCGATCAGCGCCTGTTCAGCCGATAGCGCCTCGGAGAACTCGATGCCGCAGCCCGAGCCGGTCTGACGAACGACGGTGCCGTGCATTTGTGTCCCGTCCAGGAAATCGAGCAGCACGACTTCCCCGACCGCAACGTCGACGATATCCAGGATCTGCGCGCCCGAAGCACTGACATCAACCAGCTGGACCGTTCGCCTGGCCCCATTTGAATTTGTCATTTGCACGTTATCGGAGATGGACTTGCGGGTGCTCCGGCGCCGGTCCTCCACGTCCTTCGTCACGCCCTCCAGAAACCGTTCCACTTCCTCTGCAAGATCGGCACTGGCTTCGGATACCAGGTCGGATGCCGAATTCACGGCAGTAGCCTCCTCGGACGTATGCTGAACCGCGCGGGAAACCGAGTGCATACTTTCAGCCGCGGCGCCGGTGCTGTCACTTGCGGATTTCGCTGAGCGGGCGATTTCCTCGTTCGCCGCACGCTGCTCCTCGATGGCACCTGCAACCGAGCTTGTCAGGCTCCTGATTTCGGACACCTTTTCGGTGATGTTCTCGATCGAGGTTGCCGCGTCGCGGACCGAGGACTGGATTCCGGCAATCCGCCCGGAAATCTCGTCGGTCGCCCTGGATGTCTGTTCGGCAAGCTGTTTGACCTCCGATGCGACCACTGCAAATCCGCGCCCTGCGTCACCTGCCCGGGCAGCCTCGATGGTGGCATTCAGGGCCAGCAGGTTGGTTTGTTCGGCAATATCGCGGATGAGGTTCACGACGCTGCCGATATGTTCGGCGGATTCGGAGAGCGTCTCCACGTTGCGGTTGGTCGTTTCCGCGGCTTTTACCGTTTCCATGACGATCCTGTTTGTCGCTTCGGTCTGATTGGCGATTTCCTGCACCGTCGCCGTCATTTCCTCGGTGGCCGCCGCCACGGCGGCGACATTTTCCGAGGCACTGCGCGAGGCGCCCCCTGCAAGATCGGATTCCGAAGTCGCGTTGGTCGCCAGGTCGTCAAGCGTTTCCGCTGCCCGGCGCATCCGGGACATCTGATCGCCAACCGTCGTCAACCTGTCGGTCATTGTCGACTTGAAATCCGTGATCAGCTTGTCGAGGAGAGCCTGCCGCTGGCGTTCCCTGTCCCGCTCGCCGCGGGCCTGCGCCTCCAGTTCGGCGCGCTGGATCGCATTGTCCCTGAACACCGCGACCGCCTTGCACATGTCACCGATTTCGTCCGCCCGGTCCGCGTCCTCGACATCCACCTTGGTGTCGCCCATCGCGAGCCGGTTCATGACGGAAACGATCCGATTGATCGGCCCGGTCACCGCCCTTGCGGCCAAAATCCCGGTGAAAGCCGCAAGCGCCAGCAGACCAAGTCCGGCCAGCAGCATGCGGTTGCGCATGGCGATGACGGGCGCATGCGCCTCCTCGTAGGCCTGGAGGGCCAGAAGGATGTAGTGGTTGCCCTGGAAGTCGAACCGGGTCGCCTCGATGTCCAGCAACTCGCCCCGGTAGAGCTCACCATATCCGAAGGCCGACCCCTCGGCCCGGGCTTTTTCGATGACCGGGTCGGTCAGCCTGGTGGCCAGGATGTCGTTCACATCCGCCGTATAGCGGGTGTCGTTGCGCATCAGCCCATCTTCGCCGACGAGCACCAGCTCGCCGGTATTGCCGAGCCCGAGGCCGTGCCGCATCATGTCGTTGAGCTTGTCGATCGGCATCTGAAACGCCAGAACGCCGACCGTCTCACCGCTTCCGTCCACAACGGGACGGGCCATGAAACTGGCCGGCGCGCCATGACTGGGGCTATAGGCGGCGAAATCGGTAAAGGTGACGTCGTCCTTGCCGCTCGTCTTCAGCGCTTCGCGGTAGACCACGCCGAGGTCGGTGTCCGACCACTTTCCGCCGCCTTTCAGGAAGTTGGTCGCGTAGTCCAGCTCCTTGAAGACCGAGTAGACCAGGTTGCCCTTCGTATCGAACAGGAAGACGTCATAGTAGCCTTTGTCCTGCTGCAGCTTCCGGAACCACTTGTGGTATTTTTCGTGGGCAGCATCATAGCCGGTGCCGGTGTTGGCAAAGTAGAGCCTGTCCTTTTCACCCACCGGATAGGGGTTGTCCTTGATGTAGACCGCCTGAAGAGCCGTGGCCGGATCACTGCCCGATTTTTCCCATAAATCCCAGATGCCGGAGAATTCCTCGACCGCTGCAACCGTTCCCGGATGCTCCGCGATCAGGACCAGTTCCTGCTCGATTGTCTTCAAATACGCATGGATCTCGTCCGAACCCGTTTTGGCCGCCGCCTGAAGGCGTTCCCTCGTGAGTTCATTGATGCTTGCCACGGAAGTGAAATAACTGGAGATCCCGATTCCGATCCCCACAAGTGCCCCGGTCACAACGACAAGCGCCGGGATCTTCATCGACATGCGCATTCTTGAGAACATTCGCTCCCTCCATACAGACGAACGGGCACAACACCCGAATTCGAACGTAAGGTAAGTAGCGAAAACAGAACGAATTGTTAAAGTAATCACCTAAAGTAAATTTCTATATATTGTACTTTTGTATAATATAAGTAGAACTACTTTTATTTAGGTGATCATGTACGTATTTAAGCTCACGAGTATTGTTAGTTTTTACCAGGACTGCTTACGTACCACCGGTTACGCGGTTTCAAGACAGTCCACCAGTGCGCCGCGATGCCGAATGACCCTTCCGGCGAGTCTTGCCCCCGCCTCAACACTCGCATCGGTATTTCCGGAGGTCAGATACTCCGAAAGGAAGGCGGCATTGAAACTGTCACCCGCGGCCGTCGTATCTACGATGCCGCTGACGGGATCGGGCTGGTAAGCCTGCCGCTTATCCCGGTCGGAGCAGATAACCTGTTCGGGTCCGTTCTTGACCACGACCATTCGGGCTCCGGCCGCCAGATAGCGATCCGCGCTCGCGTCCGGATCGGCATCGCCGAAATGGGCAAGTTCGTCCTCGAAGGACGGCATGACGAAATCGCACAGCCCGGCGGCATCCGTCACGCTGGCGCGCATGGTGTCGGCATCCTCCCACAGACGCGGGCGCAGATTGGGGTCGAAGGCGGTCTTCGCGCCGGACGCCCGGGCAAGGCGAAGGGCCCGCAGAAATGTCCTGCGGTCCTCGGGCGGAAGGATTGCCAGCGTGATGCCGCTGAAATAGATAAGCCCGGCCCCGGCGAGCGCCGCGCTCAGATGCTCCGGATCCGCGGCAAGTAGGCGAGCGGCCGATTGCGAGCGCCAGTAGGCGAAGCTGCGCTCGCCGTCCCGAAGCTGGATCATGTAAAGGCCGACAGTGCGTTCGTCCAGAACCCGCACCGTGCCGGTGTCGATGCCGGAGCCTTTCAGGAAATCGAGCATCTGGCCGGACACCTGGTCGTTGCCAACGGCGGTGTGATAGCCGACGGTCCAGCCCTCAGGAAGACACTTGCGCGCATACCAGGCCGTGTTCAGTGTGTCTCCGGCAAAACCCATCGTATATGTGCCGTCGCCCGTCGGCGCCATTTCAACCATGCACTCGCCGATCGCCAGAAATTTCTTTGACACCGAAAGTCTCCCTGAGCGCAACATCGATCCTGCCAATGCCGCCTTTTCGTGATTTTCATGCTTTTAAATCGGTTTAACACAAATGAAATACGTGTCAAACGACTGGCAGAGCGATATCGGGAAATGGGGATTTCAGGAAGTATTGCCGCCGGAAAACCGGCAGCCATTCGTACGAAGCCGGGATTGTGCAGCGAGCCCCTCCCCAGAAGAAGCATGAACAGGCGCACGCAGGTCCGGCGCCTTCAGGAGCTTTTTTCAAGCGTGGCCCGGGAAATCTTGCCGACGGCCGTTGCAGTGCCGACACCCCGTCCAAAGCCATGGCTCCTTAAGGGTTGGATCGGGCGGCTCACTCCGTACCGTCCGCCTCGGCGACGAAGACCTCGGTCCGGGTGCCGTCCAGGCAGGCGAGAAATTCCGGCGGCACCGGGCGATCGGTAAAGATGGCGTCGACATCGCCGAGCTGCCCAGCGCGCACATGCGCGTTGCGGCCGAACTTGCTGTGATCGAGCACGAGGAACGACTTTCGGCAATTGGCAAGGATCGACTGCCGCGCGGCCGCTTCGTCCTCGTGGAAATCCAGCAGGGTGCCGTCTTCATCGACTCCGGCCACGCCGAAGATGCCGATATCGACCTTGTAGTTGGAAAAGAAGGCCTGCGCCGCCGCGCCCAGGACGTCCCGATCACCGTGCCGCAAACGCCCGCCGGCGATGGTTACCTGAAAGGACGGGTTCCCCGTGGCGGTGAAGGCGACGTTGAGATTGTTGGTGAAGATGGCGAGCTTGTCATGGGTCATCAGGGCCTGCATCACGATTTCCGGCGTGGTGCCGATCGAGAAGGCCAGCGACTGGTTGTTCTCCACCTTGTCGGCCACCAACCTGGCAATCAGCTTCTTTTCCGGAAGCTTCAGGATCTGGCGGGTCGAATAGCGAATGTTGGAAGCCGCGGCCGGCGGCTCCACGCCGCCATGTGTCCGCCGCAGGACGCCAAGCTCGCACAGCCCGTTCACATCCCGCCGGATCGTCTGGGCCGTCACCTCGAAGCGTTCGGCCAGTTCCTCCACGGAGGCGAAACCGGCTTTTTGCACCAGATCGGCAATTTCGGATTGCCGCTTTGAAATATCGATTTGCCCAAACATACGACTGTGATCCAACATTCAGTTCAAAAGCTTACGGACCGATCCGACGGGTTGTGCTTCGGGGTTCAAAAACACTTTGAGCATTTCTCCCGTCTGCAGCAACAAATCATGTTCATATGAACACTTTCAGACGCTCATATGAACATCATATGACAAGTCCGGCAGCCTTCCAACTTTCAAGTCCCGGCCGGCAGGCCTGCGGCAAGACCGACACACTCCTGATACAAACCCCCGCTACTTGCTGCTGATCGGCGTTGCCCATGGTGCATGCGGCAGCCGTTTCGAGCCGAGCCACCTTAACGGGAGCCATACATCATGAGAATTCAGACACTTGCCATTGCATTGGCGGCAACCACCGCCCTCTCCTCGACGGCTCTCGCCGGTCAGCTGACCCGTATCGCAACGGTCCCGCTCGGCGCCGAAATAACCGGCATCCAGCTTCTGGGCGGTGACCTGTTCTTCAACGTTCAGCATCCTTCCGACGACCTGAAGTCCGATTTTTCCAGGGCCACCGTGGGCGTTGTCTCCAACGCGGACTTTTCCGGCAAGATGTCCGCCCTTCCCGAAGGCGACGAGAAGGCGGTCGTAAAAACGTCGCTCGGCACCTACCAGATCCTTCTTCAGGAAGGCGATTTCGACAAGATCGGCAGGATCGAGGGCGCGGGCGGCCTGATCAAGACGTCCAACGACCCCGACTTCAACGGCTTCATCAGGACCGGCGACAACGAAGGTTATCTCTTCACCAACTGGGAGGACCGCCCCGGCGGCATGTCCCGCGCCAGGCTGACCCGTGCGGAGGACGGCACCTGGACCGTCGACAAGACCGACGTTGAAATGATCGACTTCACCGCCGTCGGTGGTACCTGGGTCAACTGCTTCGGCAGCGTCAGCCCGTGGAACACCCCGCTGACCTCCGAAGAGCTTTACTTTGACGACACCGCCGACTGGAACAATCCGGAGTACAAGGAAATCGACGGCGTCGAAGCCCTGGCGAACTACAGGGGCGCGTATCCGAACCCCTACAACTACGGCTATATCGTCGAAATCAGGGATCCGGCCGGCCGCGCGACGCCGGTCAAGCAGATGGCCATGGGCCGCTTCAGCCACGAAAACGCCGTGGTGATGCCCGACCGGAAGACGGCCTACCTCTCCGATGACGGCACCAATACCGTCTTCTTCAAGTTCGTCGCCGACACCGCCGGCGACCTGAGCTCCGGCACGCTTTACGCCGCCAAGATCCGGCAGCTGGCGGAGCCGGGCACCGAAGCTGCCAACGCGTCGTTCCAGATCTCCTGGGTCGAACTCGCGCACGGCTCCAACGACGAGATCTCAGGCTGGGTTTCCGAGTATGACGGTATCACGCAGGCAGACTTCAAGGCCGACGAAACCTCCTACATCTCGAACGGTGACGTAACCGCCTGGGCGCAGGGTGAAGCCGGCGACAACCGTGTCGCATTCCTTGAAAGCCGCCGCGCCGCCGTTGCCAAGGGCGCGACTGCCGAATTCCGCAAGATGGAAGGCGTGACGATCAACCACGACGCGGCCGCCGACGGTTCCGTTCCGTTCATGTACATGGCGATGTCCGAAGTTTCCAAGGGCATGGCCGACGACAAGGGCGACATCCAGATCGGTGCGAACAAATGCGGCGTCGTCTACCAGATGAAACTGGATGCGAACTACAACGTTCAGATGATGACCCCGGTCGTTGCCGGTGGCGCCTATGACAAGAACAATGCCACCAATGCTTGCGCCACCGACGGCATCTCCAACCCGGACAACCTCGCCGTGCTGGCGAACGGAGACGTGATCATCGGGGAAGACACCGGCAATCACGAAAACAATGCCATGTGGCTCTGGAAAGCGTCCGCCCAATAAGCTCCCGGGCCCCATCGTGGTGCGAAGGGGGCGGAAAACGCCCCCTTCGTCTTCGGATTGAACAGCTGGAAGACCGTCCAATCATGAAACGCGCCTCTCTCGTGACCGCATCACTGCTGTGCCTCGGCGCCGCCGCGGCAATCGCCTCCTCGGCGGACATTTCGCAGATGACCTCCGGGGACATCATGGCCGCACGCCCTTCATCGCTCGACCTGGACAAGGCCGGCCGCATCTACAATCCGGAAGCGCCGGTTCCGCCGCAGTGCTACACAAGGATCGAGGGCAAGTATAACCCCTGCTACGTCTGTCATCAGGACAACGACGATCCAGAACGGCCCAACTTCATTCAGGACGGTTCGCTGCAGCAGGCCTACGAATTCTCCGAGGCGGGTCTCACCAACCACTACCGCAACCTTTTCACGGACCGCCGCGCGGCGGTTGCCGCGATCTCCGACACGGACATTCTGGACTATGTCTCGGAGGACAATTACAGCGACCTTCCCGCCCGTCTTGCAGAGCGCAACTGGTCCGGCTTCGTCCCCGATCTTGCCGGTTACGCGGACCGGGCGGCAGCCTTCGACGAAAACGGCCATGCCCGGGACGGGTCAGGCTGGGTCGCCTTCAACTACAAGCCTCAGCCGTCGACCTTCTGGCCGACCAACGGTTCCACGGACGACGTGCTGATCCGCCTGCCGGAGGCCTTCCGCACCTACGCCGACGGCACTCCGTCGAAAGACGTCTACACCGCCAATCTGGCCCTCCTGGAGATTGCCTTTCAGGATCTTGCCGGCGTCACGCTGCCGGGGGTGGACGAGGACAGGATCGGCATCGATCTGGATGGTGACGGTGTCCTCGGCCGAACGGAAAAAATCCTCCGGCGCGAGACCTACCTCGGCGCCGCCGCGGAAGAGCCTTTGACGCGGATGGTCTATCCTGAAGGCACCGAGTTCATGCATTCGGTCCGTTACGTCGGCATCGAGGAGGACAGGATTACCGTTGCCAGGCGCATGAAGGAGCTGCGCTACATGGTCAAGACCCGGAAGCTGGACCTGTCCCAGTTGCGGTCGCGCTACGGCAACGAGATCCAGGAAAAGATCGATGAGAACCTGCCGCGCTATGTTGGCCTTGGCGACAGGGGCATGGACACCGGCTTCGGCTGGACGATGGCCGCTTTCATCGAGGATGCCAACGGCAATCTTCGCCCCCAGACCGGGGAGGAGCAGTTCTTCTGCCGGGGCTGTCATTCAACCGTCGGCGCCAACATCGACCAGACCTGGGCGTTTCCGCGCAAAAAGCAGGGTGCCGAGGGCTGGGGGTATATCGACTACCGCGCCATGACCGACGCGCCGAACAAGGGCGAGGAACTCGGCGAAATCCTGACCTACCTGAAGCGCGTCGGGGGCGGAGATGAATTCCGCTCCAACGCCGAGATGCAGGACCGCTGGTTCAACGGCGACGGGACGGTGAACGAAGAGGCCGTTGCCGGAAAATCCGTCTACGAGCTGATCACTCCGAGCCCGGAACGGGCACTGCTCCTGAACAAGGCGTACCGGACCATCGTTGCCGAACAGTCCTTCGTCTACGGCCGGGACGCCACCATCGTTCCGCCGAAGAACGTGCATGCGGAAATTGACGAAGCCACCGCGCCGACGTTGCCGCGCGAATTGCGCTACACGCACGACATCCGGCTCGACTGGAAGGAGAACAAGTAAAAGAATAGGGCCGCGGCATCTGCTCGCGGCCCATCTTCGCAAAGTGCCCAGGTCCGCCGTACCTCAGCGGTAGAGGAAAGACTTTCCGCTGCTTTCGAAGAGATGCAGCTTTTCCGGGGCCGCCGTCAGCCGGATGCTGGTGCCCTTGGCGATCTGGTGAATCCCCGGCAGCTTGGCGATCAGCCCCGGTTCACCGTTCTGGGACATGAAGTAGAGCACCGTGGTTTCGCCGAGCGCTTCCACCATGTCCACGTCGGCGGAGACCAGATAGTCGTCACTCTCGGTAACCACAAGGTCTTCGGGCCGCACGCCGAGCTTGACCGATGCGCCGATGTCGGCCGACGTCGAAGCGATCGGCACGTCGGCATGGCCACCGTCGGCCATCCGCACCGAGGTGGTCCCGCCGGTGGCCGTCACCTCGGCATCGATCAGGTTCATGGCGGGCGAGCCGATGAACTGGGCGACGAAGGTGTTGGCGGGGCGCTCATAGAGATCGAGCGGCGCGCCGAACTGTTCCACGTCGCCGCCATGCAGCACCACGATCCGGGTGGCCAGCGTCATGGCTTCCACCTGGTCGTGGGTGACGTAGACCATGGTGCTTTCCGGCATGCTCTCCTTGAGCTGTGCGATCTCGATGCGGGTGGCGACACGCAGCGCCGCATCGAGGTTGGAGAGCGGCTCGTCGAAGAGGAAGACCTTCGGATCGCGGACAATCGAACGGCCGATGGCAACCCGCTGGCGCTGGCCGCCGGAGAGCGCCTTCGGCAGCCGGTCGAGATACTGGGTCAGCTGCAGCCGGTCGGCGGCCGCCCGCACCGCCTTGTCGATCTCCTCCCGGGACTTGCCCGCCAGTTTCAGCGCGAAGGCCATGTTGTCGTAAACCGTCATATGCGGATAGAGCGCATAGGACTGGAACACCATGGCGATGCCCCGCTGAGCCGGTGGCACGTCGTTGACGACCATGCCGTTGATCTCCAGCGTTCCGCCGGTGATCCTTTCGAGCCCGGCGATCATGCGCAGAAGCGTCGATTTTCCGCAGCCCGACGGGCCGACGAAGACGATCAACTCGCCTTCCTCGATTTCAAGATTGATGTTCCTGAGAACCTCGACGGCTCCATAGGACTTGCTGACATTTTTCAGGGACAACGAAGTCATACCGGCTGCTCCCCCAAGCTTGTTGTGTTCATGTTATTTGACCGATCCGGCGAGTAGGCCGCGCACGAGATAGCGCTGCATCGCGAAGAAAACGAAGAGCGGCACGGCAATGGAGACGAAGGCGGCGGTCGCCAGGATTTCCCAGTTGCCACCGCGCGTGCCCAGAAGTTCGACGATCTGGTTCGTCATGACGGTGGTCGACCCAGTGGCGTCGATCAGGAACACCTTGGCCACCAGCAGATCGTTCCAGGTCCACAGGAACTGGAAGATCGCGAAGGAGGCGAGCGCCGGAAAGCTGAGCGGAAGGATGATCCGTGTGAAGATCTGGAAATCCGTCGCCCCGTCGACCTTTGCGTTCTCGATGATGTCCCGCGGCAGGCCGACCATGTAGTTGCGTAACAGGTAGACCGCCAGCGGCATGCCGAAGGCCGTATGGGCCAGCCACACCCCCATGTAGCCCTTGCCGATACCGACGGCGAGATGCAGCCGCAGCAGCGGAATCAGCGCCAGTTGGAGCGGCACCACGAGAAAACCCACAACGGCCGCGATCAACAGCGCCCGGCCGGGAAACTCCATCCAGGCCAGGGCGTAGGCCGCGAAGGCGGCGACGACGATCGGGATGATCGTGGCCGGGATGGTAACGGTCAGCGTGTTGAAGAAGGCCTTGGCCATGTTGTCCTGACCGGTGCCGGAAAACAGGATGGTCTTGTAGTTTGCCATCGTGAATTCGGGCGGCACGGTCGCAGTCACGAAGACACGCTGCCCGCGGCCGGAGATCTGCTTGTCGCTGCCGCGCCAGACGTAGGTTCCGTCCGCCTCGAGCGTCAGGCTTTCACCGCCTTTTAGCTGGGCGGTCTCGCCGGGCTTGAAGGCAGAGACATCGCGCGAGGAAACGCCCCAGGAGCGGATATCGCGCGGGGCCCCGTCGAAAATATTGCCTTTCACGACGAACATGTCGCCGTCGGCGACCCGCGTGTCGTCGGGATCCGACGTGCGGAAGACGATATTCTGTTCGGAAGGCACCAAGGCACCCCACCAGCCGGAACTGGCAATCTGGTCGGCGGTGCGGAAGGAGGATACGAACAGCCCGACCGTGGGGAACAACCACGCGACGACGAGAAGCGCGACGGAGACATGTACGGCCCAGGTCAGGCCGGATTTTCTTCCAGCTATGGTTGCCATCACTTCATCTCCTTGCGGGCGTTGTAGACGTTCCAGACAAGGATCGGCGTGACCAGCAGCATGATGATGATCGCGCTTGCCGAGCCGACGCCCCAATCGCTGGCACGGAAAAGCTTGTCGTACATGTAGTTGGCCAGAACCTGCGTCTCCCACTGGCCGTTGGTCATGGCGAAGACGATGTCGAAGACCTTGAGCACGGTGAGCGTGATCGTCGTCCAGACGACGACTATGGTGCCCATGATCTGCGGCACCTTGATCTTGAAGAAGATCTGGAAGGGATTGGCGCCGTCGATGATGGCGGCTTCCACGGTTTCCTCGGGAATGCCTCGCAGGGCGGCCGACAGGATCACCATGGCAAAGCCGGTCTGGATCCAGATCAGCACGACCATCAGGAAGAAGTTGTTCCAGAAGGGCAGCGTGAGCCAGGTCTGCGGCGCGCCATAGGGAAGTTCGGCGACCCAGAGCCCGAAGATCGCCTTGACGGCATGCCATATCAGCCACAACCCGCCGAGTGCGACCACGAGCTGGAGCGGTATGAGCAGGGGTGAGCGGCTGCCGCCTCTGGCGACGAGATCGCGGACGAATGTCCAGATCACATAGGCGGCGACGGCCACGAACCCGAGGAGCAGAAGTGTCGGAAGCACCTGCAGGAAGATGACCGAGCCGAAGCCGCCGTCGAATTTCAGCCAGACCGCGTTCAGGACACCGATCTGGTTCTGGTCTTCCGGCCTCGTGTCATAGATCAGCTTGAAGATGACCGAGGCGCCGACGAAGGAGATTGCCATGGGCATGAAGATGAGGGACTTGGCCGTGTTGCCCCATCTGATCCGATCGGTCAGCTGGGCGACCAGAAGGCCGAAGGCGGTGGCTGCTGCCGGCACGACGATCAGCCAGAGCATATTGTTCTTCACCGCCTCCCAGAACTTCGCCTCGTTCATCATCTGGCGGTAGTTGTCGAGACCGACGAAGGCTCCTCCCTGGGAGCGGTCGGTCAGCGACAGGCGCAGCGTTTCGAACACCGGATAGGCGAGGTACAGCGCCAAGGCGAAGAGGGCCGGAAACAGGAACAGCCAGGGCCGGACCATGTTGGCGCGGTTGATGTTCCGTCCCGCGTCCGGCCCCCTTGCCGGAAAGATGAACCGGTCGAGGACCAGGTTCGAAAAATAGAAGTAACCGAGACACGCGCCGACGCCGACAACGATGGTGACGAAGCCGAGGAGTGCAGGATTGTCCGATAACATGGCCGTTCCCTCCCATTCAGATCATGGGGAGCTCCCGGTCGGCCGGGCGCTGCCAGTTTTTTGAGGAACTTTTGTTTTTGGGCGTTAACGCCGATCCATCAGAAAAAGTGGCCGGCCTCCCGAGGGAAACCGGCCGCAGGGAGGATTACTTGAGCGCGTCCCAGCTTTTCTGAATTTCCTCGGCGACGGCTTTCGCGTCCTTGCCGCCGGCATAGTCGACCATGCCGGTCCAGAAGGAGCCGGCACCGACGGCACCGGGCATCAGGTCGGAGCCGTCGAAACGGAAGGTGCTGGCGTTGACGAGGATTTCGCCCTGGCCGCGCAGCGTGTCGTCCTTGTAGGCGGCGGGATTGGCGCCCTTGTGCGGCGTCAGGAAGCCGGTCTGCGCCATCATGACTTCATGAGCGATCGGCTGCTTGAAGAACTCCATCAGGGCGTTGGTCGCGTCCGACGGGTCGGTGATCGCCATCAGCGTACCGCCGCCCAGAACCGGTTTGCCGAGATCCTTGTCGGCATAGGCCGGGAAGTAGAAGAAGTCGACGTCCGTGCCGAATTCCACGCCATCCGGGAAGAAAGCCGGGACGAAGGATGCCTGGCGGTGCATGTAACACTGGGGCGGAGAGGAAAAGAGGCCTTTCGGGCTGTCGCGGAAGTCCGTGGAGGCGACGGTACCGGCCCCGCCTGCGACCTTGGCATCGTCCCGGGCAAACCAGCCGAATTCCTCGATCGCGGCGATCACGCGCGGATCGTCGAACTTGACTTCGTTGGTGGTCCACTTGTCATAGACGTCCGCCGGCTGGGTGCGCAGCATCAGGTCCTCGACCCAGTCGGTTGCCGGCCAGCCGGTGGCAGCCCCCGATCCGAGGCCAATGCACCACGGCGTTTCGCCGTCGGCAACGATCTGCTCGGTCAGCGCCTTCAGCTCTTCCATGGTCGTCGGCGCTTCATAGCCGGCGTCCTCGAAGTTTTCCGGTACGTACCAGACAAGGCTCTTGACGTTGACGTTGTAGAAGAAGCCGTAGAGCTGGTCCTTGCCGTCCTTGTC
Source organism: Roseibium sp. (assembly GCA_050289605.1). Taxonomy (GTDB): domain Bacteria; phylum Pseudomonadota; class Alphaproteobacteria; order Rhizobiales; family Stappiaceae; genus Roseibium. Next base: position 47,970 of record JBNKGB010000019.1, read on the forward strand.
CTTGTAGGTGCCCAGGTTCACCCAGCTGTCGCCGGCGCCATAGTTGTTGGCGACCCAGTCGCCCATGCCTTCGGGCAGCGGCGTCAGCAGGCCGCGCTTCGCCATGTCGGCCGCCAGACCCGGCTGCGGGAAGACGGCGATGTTCGGGGCAGCGCCCGCTTCGGCGTCGATCACGATCTGCTGTTCGAAGGAATCGGAGCCGGTGTAGATTACCTCGGCGCCGGTGGCTTCGCTGAAATAGGCCAGGACGTTGCGGAAGTAGCCGTCTTCCGGCTGCAGCCACGGACCGGCAACGGTCACAGTCTGGCCCTTCAGGTCAGGCGCGGTTTTCGCCCACGCGTTGTAGCTGTCCCAGTTGAACGGACCTTCGCCCGGTGTGAATTTCAGATCCGCCGCAACGGCGGCGCTCATGCATAGGCTGGCGCTCAGCGCCAGACCTGCCGCACAGGCCATCAAACGTGATTTCATGTCAGTCCTCCCAGATTGTCCCTGTGCCGGGACCCTCCATTTAAAGTGGCATATCTCACCACCTGGCAGCAATAGCCCCTCATCCCACGAGCTTGGCAATTCTACCATAACCGGTCATCCAAACCGCTTTGGATTTCGGCCTAACCATGTCTGGAGACTTCGGACTTGTCAAGATTGCAAATGACGAATTAATGTTGCATTTCAATAATGGGCTATCGGGAGGGATGCTTTCAAAGCGTTTTGAGCCGGAATGAGCAATGGTGTGAACCTTAAAGAACTGTCGCAGCGGCTTAACCTGTCGCAGACAACCGTCAGCCGCGCTCTCAACGGCTATCCGGAAGTCAGTGAGACGACCCGCAGGCGCGTCGCCGAAATGGCGGAGAAACTCGGCTACGCACCCAACAGCCAGGCCAGACGCCTTGCGACCGGGCGGTCGATGGCCATCGGCCATGTCATCCCCCGGTCGATCCACGAGATGATGAACCCCATCTTTCTCGAGTTCATTGCCGGTGCCGGAGAGACCTATTCCAATCACGGCTACGACATGATCATTTCGGTGGTCGAGGATGCGAACGAGGAGGACGCCTACCGGCAGATCGCCTCGCGCAAGAAAGCGGACGGCGTGATAGTTCACGGCCCCAGGAAAGACGAGCACCGCCACAAGCTGCTGAAGCAACTCAACCTTCCCTTCGTGGTCCATGGGCGCGTTCCGGGTGCCGAGGAGGAAACCTCATGGATCGACGTGAACAACCGCCGCGCCTTCGAGCGGGCGACCAACCTGCTGCTTGACCTGGGCCACACGCGGATTGCGCTGCTGAACGGGCTGGAACACATGGATTTCGCCCGGCGGCGGCGTGCGGGTTTCGAAGCCGCGCTGGCCGCCCGGGGTTTTGAAGCCGATCCGGCACTGATGCGCAGCGCGGACATGACCGAACCTTTCGGCTGCGACAACGCGATGGAGATGCTGGCCGGCGAGGCGCCGCCGACCGCCTTCCTGGTCTCTTCGATGATTACCGCGATCGGTGTTGCCCGGGCCGTGGGGCAATGCGGCCTGAAAGTGGGAAAGGACGTCTCCATCATCACCCATGATGATGCCCTCTCCTTCCTGCCCAACAGCGGCGAAGTGCCGATCTTCACCTGCACACGGTCGTCCGTGCGCTATGCGGGGCAAAAGGCGGCGGAATTGCTTCTGGCCATGATTGCCGATCCCAGCCGCAAGCCGGCGTCGCTGCATCTGGACGCCGAACTGATAATCGGTCAATCAACGGGACCGGCGCCGGGACCGACGACCGGCGGTTCCGGAAACCTGCAAATCCGTTAGTCCGGAACGTTTTTCAGCGACAGGAGGCCGGTGCGCCCCGCGCGCCAGTCCCGGCTCAAACCTGGGTCAGACCACAGGCCTTGAGAACCTGTTCCATCGTCTCAAGTCCACGAAGACGGTGGGTTCGTGCGATTTCCGAGGCTTTTTCCGGCTCACCGTTCCGGATCGCCTCCAGCAGAGTACGATGGTCACCCGCGTTGGCCGCCGGAGCCTTGTTCATCCTGAGCAGGACGGAATTGGCTCTGAAAATCTGGTTGAGCAGGTTTACCAACTCGAGTTCCAGCCGGGCATTTCCGCCGGCGCGGGCGACATACTTGTGGAAGCGGTCGTCGAGCAGGGCCCAGCGCTCCATGTCGCCCTTGGCCTGCATCTCCTCGGCTTCCTTGACGATCACTTCGATTTCCGACAGGAAAAGTTCATCCTGTTCCCTCTTTGCGGCAGAGCTTGCCGCAAGGGCCTCAAGCACTGCCAGGATTTCGAAGATCTCGCTGATGTCCTTTTTCGAGATCGGCAGGATCTTCGCGCCCCGCCGCGGAATAAGATCGACCAGACGCTCCGCCTCCAGGCGGATCAACGCCTCGCGCACGGGCGTCCGGCTCATGCCAAGCCGGCCCGCAATGTCAGGCTCCGGCGCCTGGAAGCCCGGCGGCAATTCGCCGTTCAGAATTTCAGCTTTCAATCGTGCGTAGGCCTTGTCGACCCGTGTCGTCTTGACTCTCGATGGCATCGCGGGAAGTACCCAACTCCTGACAAAAGGAATTCCGTTCCGTGCGGTAGAAACCTCCGTGGCACGGTGTTTCTGTTGTGAAAGCAAATTCATTCCAACTCGATAATTTTATCGATACCTTTCGACAAAATTTCTCGTCAAATTTTCGAATATTTGCGCAGAATTTCTTGTGCAGCCCGGAAGTTCGCCGGTTTGCCAGACAAATACGGCAATCCGGGGGCGGGAAAATTTACTGTTAAAAATATCGATGACTGCTCCTAATGGCGACGGTGTCGCTCACCGTTGCAGCCCGAGCCTGTGAACTTCGATCCGCGCTCCGTTCCGGGAGCTTCGCTGTGCTTGCAGGAAATGTCCTGCTGGAACAAATGTCAGCGGGGATCATTCCGACGCGGCTTGCAAAGCTGCCCGACGCCCGGTCGAAACGGCAAAGCGATTTTGGAAGCCATTGAAATTACTTACTAAATTCGAGCTTTGCCGGGAACGCAGCTTACACTTAATTAACCATAAAATTCTAAGCTGCACCTCAACAAAAAACTTGGTGCAGCAATGACAGCCTGTTTCGGGCAGACAAAACGGACGCGACGGACCCGCTCGTTTCCGGCTATTTTCCTGGCCGGAACGTTCCTGGCATGTCTTGCCCTTGTCCCGGCCCCGGCAGCGGCCCAGTCGCTGGAAGAGGCCATGGCGTCCGCCTATGCGGTCAATCCGGGACTGAAGGCCGAGCGTTCGCGCTATCAGGCGACCAACCAGGGCATCTGGACGGCAAGATCGGAATTCCTGCCGAAGGTGACCGGCTCGTATCTCGCCGGTCAGGAAGCCTACCGGAACGACCGCAATCATACCAGCGACCGCGTCTTCAACCACGACCTGAGCCTGAGCATGTCGCAGACACTGTTTCAGGGCTTTGCAGGGGTCAACCGGCTGAACCAGGCCCATGAAGAGGCGGTCAGCGGCCGCAACCAGTTGATCGGCGCCGAGCAGACGCTGCTGTTCAACACTGCCGACGCTTACCTGCAGGTGGTCCGCGACCGGGCCATACTTTCGCATCTGACGGCCTATACGGCGGTTGTCCAGAAAGAGGCGAATGCCGCCCGGGCCCGTTTCAAGTCCGGCGACGCGACCCGCACCGACATCGAGCAGGCGCTGGCCCGCCTTGCCGAAGCACAGGGCAACAGCGATCAGGCCAGGGGAGACCTGGAAGCCACCGAGGCCCTCTACCAGCGGCTCACCGGTACTTCGCCCGGCAAACTCGGCTGGCCCGGTATTCCCAAGGACCTCGAGCCGGCCGGACTGGAGGAGGCGGTCACGATCGCGCTCCAGAACAACCCCAGGATCCGGTCCGCCACCGCGGATGCGCGCGCCGCCAGATATGCCGCCCGTGCCTCGGTCGGCGACATGCTGCCCAGGGTCTCGGTGGAGAGTTCCTGGGAAAACGGCTATCGCGGCAACCTGGGGCATCAGGACGAGGACGAATTCCGCCTCGGGCTCCGGGTCACCGCCCCCCTCTTCACGGGCGGGCGGAATGTCGCCGCCGTCAAGCGCGCACGCTATACCGCCGCCGAGCAGGAGTTCGTCCTCGACGATACGCAGCAGGTCGTGCGGGAAAACGTCATTCGGGCCATGAAGCAGCGGGCGGCCTCGCGGCTTCGCGCCAAAGCCGGCCAGCGGGCGATCGAAGCCAACCAGCGCGCGGTCAAGGGACTTCAGGTGGAGTTTCAGAGCGGCCAGCGGTCATTGCTCGACGTTCTCGACGGCGAACGGGAGTTGCTGCTCAGCAAGGTCAACCATGTCCGCGCACGCTACGACGCAAGGATCGCGGATTTCTTCCTGCTGGCGAACATCGGCCGTCTGGCGCCCCAGCATTTTTCCATCATCGAGGACCGCCCTGCCCCCGTCCCCCGACTGATCCCGGAGTTCAATACCTGGGACCTCAGGCTGGACCCGTCGGAAAACGACGACTTCCATGCGCAGCTTGCCGCTTCCGATATCCCGGCACCGGTGCTGACCGGTCCTCGGGCCCTGCCGCCGATCGAGTGACCCTCGCCGTCTGCTGACGGACCGACCCTTTCCCCCACCTTTCTCCCGACACCTTGAGCCGCCGTCACGTGTCCGCACGCAAGGCTGCAAGCGCCAACGAGCACAAGGCCGAAGCCGAGGCGGTTTTCCGCAGGAAGACCAGTTTTCTGGCAAGATGCACCGGCACGCCCGACGGCCTGATCCGCAGCTTCCCCTCCCCCAGCCCCTGCCATCGGGGCACGAAGGCCTGACCCGCGCCCTCGGCAACGAGTAGCGCAATCGTTTCCAGCGCGTCGAGTTCGCACAGGATATGGCCCCCGGCCATCCGCGCCTGGCAGGCCTCCCAGATCATCCGGCCGCCCCAGGACGAGCGGTCGTAGACGATCCACGGCAGCGGTGCCGGGGATGCGCCTTCGGGAAGCGCGCCGGCTGCGGTGATGTGGACGATGGCCTGGGAGACGAGCACCTCGCCACTGATCCCCCGGGGCAGAGCGAAGGGCGGTTCGACGGTGACAGCCGCGTCGAGATCGCCCGCCAGAACATTTTCGTAAAGGCTTGCCGAGGTGCCTGGCCGGATCGTCAGCTCCGCATCGGGCGCTTTTTCGCGGAAGGCCTTCACCAGTTGCGGAACGGAATCGAGCAGCGCCGTCGACACCGCTCCGAGGCGAAAGGGACCGCGCAGGCCGTCCGGGTCGATCCCGGCACTCAGTCGTTCGGCATCGCGAACCAGATTGCGCGCCGGGGCAAGCAGGCGCAGGCAGGCCTCCGTCGGCACCGCCGCATGCGCCGAGCGGTTGAGCAGCTCGCAATCCAGCTCGGTTTCCAGCACCCTTATGCGCTGGCTGACTGCAGCCGCCGTGAGCCCCTGCAGCCGGGCGGCCGCCGCGATCGATCCGGTGTCTACCACCGCCAGCAGACTTTGAAGGAATCTTGTATCCAAAACATTTTCCTATTCTGAGCGATCAGAAAATATCCTAAATGTTTTGAACTTCTTCTGATAGAGCGGTTCCCGAGAACCGTTCAATTCCGGACGGAATCCGAGGAGACATCATGCAACCCTGTTTTCACCTGGCCTATCACGTCACGGATCTCGACGAGGCACGCGCATTCTACGGCACCCTTCTCGGCTGCCAGGAAGGCCGCAGCACGGAGACATGGGTCGATTTCAACTTCTTCGGCCATCAGATTTCGCTTCATCTCGGCAAACCCTTCGAGACGACCAACACCGGCAAGGTCGGCGACCACATGGTGCCGATGCCGCATCTGGGCGTGGTGCTGGACATGGAAACCTGGCGAACCCTTGCGGAAAAGCTGACGGCCGCTAACCTCGACTTCGTCCTGCCTCCGACGATCCGGTTCCAGGGTCAGCCGGGAGAACAGAGCACGATGTTCTTCCGAGATCCGTCCGGGAACCCGATCGAGATCAAGGGCTTTGCCGACGCCACCGGAGTGTTTGCCGTATGAGACCAGTCGTTCCCCCAGTGGTTCCCTTCGTCTCCTCCGCCAGCGACGGCGAACGCCAGGCCTGGCGGGCCGTTCTGCCCGAAGCGCTCGACGGCATTGCCGAGGTAAAACCCTTCGAGACGCTGACGGACGCGGAACGGCTTGCGGCAAAGGTCGCCATCGTCGCCAATCCCGATCCGGCGAAGGTGGCGGCGCTGCCCAACCTGGTCTGGATCCAGAGCCTTTGGGCCGGGGTCGAGCGGCTGGTTGCGGACCTGCCGGAAGCCGGCCCGCTGATCGTGCGCCTGACCGATCCGCAGATGGCGGAAACCATGTCGGAAGCCGTTCTGGCGTGGACGCTCTACCTGCACCGGGACATGCCGCGCTACCGGCAACAGCAGAGGCGGAAAATCTGGCTGGATCACGTTCTGAAACTGCCGCAGCAATGCGCCATCGGCGTGCTCGGCCTCGGCAAGCTCGGGAGCGCTGCCGCGCAGCGTCTGAGGGCCAACGGCTTCGACGTCGCCGGCTGGAGCCGGAGCGAGAAGGTTCTGGACGGCATCCCCAGTTTCCACGGGGAGGACGGACTGGCGGAAATCCTCGGCCGCTCCGATATCGTCGTGCTGCTGATGCCGCTGACGGACGAAACACGGGGCCTGATTGGCGAGAGTGCCCTGCAATCCTGCAAGAAAGGCGCGGCGCTCATCAATTTTGCGCGTGGTCCGATCCTCGACCCGGCCGCCCTGATCAGGGCGCTCGATCGGGGCGACCTCAGCCACGCGGTGCTCGACGTCTTCAACGAGGAGCCACTGCCTGCCTCCGACCCGCTCTGGGAGCATGAGAAGGTCACCGTGCTGCCGCATATTTCCGCCCCGACGATCACCTCCACCGCCTCAAGGATCGTGGCGCAGAATATCGGCCGCTATCTCGAAACAGGGGACATTCCGCAGTCGGTCGACCGGAAACGCGGTTATTGAGTTTTCGGCGAGCCAATGTCGCAATAATGTCAAGGATGCCGCCGTATCAGCAGGCGGAATATTGCCTTCCCACGACAGGTGTTTCATGTCCGACCTTCCCATTCTTGGCGCGGCCCTCAATCTCAAATCGCTCGAAACCCACCGCAGGCTGATGCTCGAAAAGCCGAGGGATCTCGAATTGCAGGACTTCTGGTCGGCGAATGTCCTGAACGGCGACTGGATGCCGCTGGTGGAGCGGGCGAAGGCCCTGCTCGACGGGCATGAGGGCCGTCTCGGCATCCACGGCCCCTTCATGGGCTTCAGCGTCGGCGGTCGCGATCCGGACGTGCGCGAGGTCGTCAAGAAGCGCCTCAGCCAGGGCCTTCAGGTCTGCGAGGCCCTGGGGGCAACCCAGATGGTGGTCCACAGCCCCTATACGGTCTGGGATTATTACAATCTCGACAATACCGAGGGCGGGCGGCAAACCAAGATCGAGATCTGCAAGCTGGCCATGACGGATGCGGTGAAGCAGGCCGAGGACATCGGCTGCGAGATCGTCCTGGAAAACATCGAGGACATGGACCCGGCGTCCCGGCAGGAACTGGCGGACAGCTTCGGATCGGACGCGGTCAGGATTTCCGTCGATACGGGCCACGCCCATTACGTTCACGGGGTCGTCGGCGCTCCGCCTGTCGACTATTTCATCAAGGCCGCCGGCAACAAGCTGCACCATGTCCACCTGCAGGACGCCGAC
>JBNKGB010000020.1:0-55337 GCA_050289605.1 Roseibium sp.
CTCCGCCAAGCGAATGTCCGATCAGGAGCTGCGGAGCCTCATAGGTCCGGCGCAGGAAATCGGCCGCAAGGCGGAGATCCTCAAGGTTTGAGGAAAAGCCGGTCGAGGAAAAATCCCCGCCGCTGCCGCCAAGCCCGGTGAAATCGAAACGCAGCACCGCGATGCCCGCAGCACTCAGGGCGCCGGCGATATGGCGGGCTGCCGGGCCATCCTTGGAGCAGGTGAAGCAGTGGGCAAACAGCGCGAAGGCCCGGATCTTTCCCGCCGGAAGATCCAGCCTTGCGGCCAGTTTCGCGCCGTGCGCCCCGTCGAATTCCAGTTTCAGTGGCCGCTTTGCCATTGGTTCAGCTCCCGCCCTTGTCTTCGTCAGAGGTAGGCACGGCTTGGTGGCATGCAAGTCACGGCTTGGTGTCGACGGCGTGAAACCCCGGGCGGCTCAGGAACCGCCGGCGTCGTCGAGAAGCGCCTTCAGGCGCCGTTCCTCGTCGTCGGTGAGTTTCGGCTGCGCATCCCCTTCAGCAAACCTGGTCCGGAGCGATCGTTTTCTGAGCGCGGCAAAGATGGCGATCAGGCCTGCGAGGAGCGCTATGGGTCCGGCCGCCCAAAGGACGATCGTATGCCACGCAATACGCGGCTTCAGCAGCACGAATTCGCCGTAACGTGAGACGAGATAGTCGATAACCTCCTCGTCGCTGTCGCCCGCGACCAGCCGCTCGCGCACCAGCACCCGAAGATCCTTCGCCAGCGGGGCGTTGCTGTCGTCAATGGACTGATTCTGGCAAACCATGCACCGCAGGTCCGCGGACAGGGCCCGAGCCCTGGCTTCGAGCACCGGATCGTCCAGGACCTCGTCGGGTGTCACCGCCTGCGCGGTGCCGGTCATCAGCACAAAGGACAGAAGAAAACCGGTCAGCAGTTTACGGATCATCGCCTCACTCCGCCGCCGCGGCCTGAACGGCCTGTTTGCGCCTGGCCGGCTTCGGCGCCCCGACGCGGAGCCGCCGGTCGGCGATGGACAGGAAGCCGCCGAAGGCCATGATCACGCAGCCGATCCAGATCAGGGTGATCAGCGGCTTGTAGTAGACGCGGACATCGACACCGCCGTCACCGCGCCCCTCCCCGAGGGACAGGTAGAGCTGTGAAACCCCGGAGGTGAAAATCGCGGCTTCCGTCGTGGGCATCTTGCGGGCGGTGTAGATCCGCTTGGACGGGTCGAGTTCGGTGACAAGAGCACCGCCGCTTCGGATCGTGAAATGACCCACCTCTTCGGTGTAGTTCGGCCCGCTCCGGGGGGCGGCCCCGTCGAAGGTCACCTGATATCCGGCCAGCTCCAGGGTGTCGCCCGGACGCATGGTCGCGACACGTTCTTCCTGGAAGGCGGAAGCGGTGACGATGCCGAGCACCGCCAGTCCGATGCCGAAGTGGGCCATGGCGGTTCCCCAGGCCGAGCCCGGCAGGCCGGTCAGGCGGGCGAAGGCGCGGCTCGGGCCGATCTCGAACAGCTTCACCCGCGTGACGATTTCGGAAATTGCGCCCGCCATCACCCAGACGGCAAGGCCGACGCCGAGCGGTGCCAGGATCTTTTCCATGCCCCATAGCCAGAAGGTGAACAGCGTCATGAGGAGCGCGAGTCCGAGCGCGGCATAGAGGCGCTGGGTCGCCGCCAGCAGGTCGCCCCGTTTCCAGGACAGGAGCGGACCGTAGGGAACGGCGATGAGCAGCGGCACCATCAGCGGTCCGAAAGTCAGGTTGAAGAAGGGAGCTCCGACCGAGATCTTGTCGCCGCCGATGGCGTCGAGCACCAGCGGATAGAGCGTGCCGACAAAGACAGCCGCACAGGCGGCCGTCAGGAACAGGTTGTTGAGCACCAACCCGCCTTCGCGGCTGATCGGGGCGAACAGCCCGCCCTGCTTCAGCGCCGAGGCCCGCCAGGCGTAGAGCGACAGCGAGCCGCCGATAAAGACCGTCAGGAGCCCGAGAATGAAGACGCCGCGTGCCGGATCGGTGGCAAAGGCATGCACCGACGTCAGGACACCGGAGCGCACCAGGAACGTGCCGAGAAGCGACAGCGAGAAGGTGAAGATGGCCAGCAGCACCGTCCAGACCTTGAGCGCCTCGCGTTTTTCCATGACGATCGCCGAGTGCAGCAAGGCAGTGCCTGCCAGCCAGGGCATGAAACTGGCGTTTTCGACCGGATCCCAGAACCACCAGCCGCCCCAGCCGAGTTCGTAGTAGGCCCAGTAGGACCCCATGGCGATGCCGAGCGTCAGGAAGCTCCAGGCAAGCAGCGTCCAGGGCCGGACCCAGCGGGCCCAGGCCGCGTCGGTGCGGCCGAGAATGAGTGCGGCGACGGCAAAGGAGAAGGTGATCGAGAAACCGACGTAGCCGATGTAAAGCAGCGGCGGATGGATCGCCAGGCCGATGTCCTGCAGGATCGGGTTGAGATCGCCGCCCTGCAGCGGCGGATTGGCGACCCGGGTAAACGGATTGGAAGTCGTCAGCAGGAACAGGGTGAATCCGGTGGAAATCCAGCCCTGAACCGCAAGGGTCGCGGCGCGCAGATCGCCCGGCAGATTACCGCCAAAGATCCCCACGAGCGCACCGAAGGCGGACAGGATCAGGATCCAGAGAAGCATCGATCCTTCGTGGTTCCCCCAAACGCCGGTGAACTTGTAGAGCAGGGGCTTGGCGGAATGGGAGTTCTCGACGACGTTCAGAACCGAGAAATCGGAGTTGAGATAGGCGCCTGTCAGAACGACAAAGGCGGCCAGCACCAGCAAGAACATCAGGACCGACACGGGCGGTGCCACCGCCATCAACCGGTCGTCGCCGCTGAGCGCCCCCCAGAGCGGAACGACGGATTGCAGCAACGACACGGCAAATGCCAGCACCAGTGCGTAGTGTCCGAATTCGACGATCATTGCCGGTCCTCACGTCCGTTTTCCGCGGCGTCCGCGATCAATTCGCCGCCCCTTCTTCGCCCTGCCAGTGGCCCTGCGCCTTCAGCGCCTCGGCCACTTCCTTGGGCATGTAGTTTTCGTCGTGCTTGGCGAGCACGCTGTCTGCCACGAATACACCGTCCGTTCCGACGACGCCTTCGGTCACGACACCCTGACCTTCACGGAAAAGGTCCGGCAGTATGCCCTTGTAAGTCACCGAAACGGCGTTTTCCATGTCGGTGACCCGGAATTTGACCTCGGCGTTGTCCGAGCGGACAACCGAGCCTTCCTCGACCAGTCCGCCCAGCCGGATCCGCTGACCCGGAGGAACCGTGCTCTGCACGATGTCGGTCGGGCTCTGGAAGAAGACGATCTGGTCTTTCAGGGCAAACAGGATCAGACCGAGGGCGATTGCGAGCACGGCTCCCGCCGATCCGATGAGGGTCAACCTTCTTTGTTTGCGTGTCATGTGCGTTCCGTCCGCTGAACTGTACCAAGATACCGGAGCAATCTGTCTGCCCTGAAGGGGGTCGGATTGCTACAGGGGTCCGCCGGCGCGTGCATACGGAGCGCCGGCTTCGGCTTCAGGACCCTGTTAGACCAAGCTGCCTGGCGGCGTCCTTGATCAGGGACAAGTCCTCCGGTTTTCCGGCAAAGGCGGCTTCGGCGTCCGCGAGCGCCGTCTCTGCTTTCTGTTTTTCTCCCAGAACCATGTAGGCCTTGATCAGGCGGTTCCATTCCTCCACCGTGCCGCCGTCGGCAGCGAGCCGTTCGGCGAGACCCGCCACCATGTTCCGGATCATGGACTGCCTGTCATCCGCGGTCATGTCCCCGGCAGAGGCAACATCTTCCTGCGACGGACCTTTCAGGGCCGCCGGAGGCGTATCCTCACCCTTCAGGTCAGCCAGCTGGCGGCGTGCTGCTTCAACCCACGCGGCGGTTTCGTCGGCACCGTCCAGCAACTTTTCCCAGGCTGCGATCGCCTCATATGTCCGGCCTTCCTGACCCAGTGCGATGGCAAGGAAGAAGCGGGGCTTGACGGCAGTCGGCTCCATGGCAACGGCGCCTTCGAAAGCCTTCCGGGCATCTGCGGTAATCAGCCCTTCACTGGCGATGGTCATGGCCTCGCCCATGTCCGTCAGCCAGTCCGGCCGCGCACCCAATATCCGGATCGCGTTGGCGTAGGCCCGGGCGGAAGCTTCCGGCTGGCCGAGCGACAGATAGACCGGCGCGACAACCGCCCAGCCCTGGCCGTCTTCCGGATTGTCGGCGAGATGCTGCTCGACGCGGGCGACCAGCACTTCGACCGACTGCTGTTCCGCCGGGGCACTCAGGCGCATGGCCAGGGGGGCATCCGGCTGATCAGGCGAGCCGAGCAGAAGATAAAGACCGATCGCAGAAACGGGAAGGATGAGGATTGCCAACCCCTGAACCAGCCTGAGGCGCGTGCCGCTTGGCGTCCGTTCCGGAAGCGCGCCCTGTTTGTCGTGCGCGGCCAGGAGACGGCGCGCGATCTCTGTTCTCGCGGCTTCGGCGGCTTCGGCGTCGATCAGACCACGGCTCAGTTCGCTTTCGATAGCCCCGAGCTGTTCCCGGTAGACGGCTTCGTCTGCAGCGCCTGCCGCACCGGCCGGCTCGCGGCGGCCTTTCGCCAGGGGTACGAGCACCGTCAGCGCGGCAACTCCGGTCATGGCGGCTATTAGAATCCAGAATGTCATGGCCGCACTATAGACCGCTGGTACGGCAAAAATGCAAGACGGCTTTGCTGTGACCGGCAGTCGCGGTGGCCTGTGAAGCGGCGACAGGCCAACGGAAGCGCCGGCTTTCGCCGGAACCGAGGCTATTTCCGTCCGAGCGCGCCGGCGACGAGGTCCCGCTCGGGGTTGGATACCGCCCCCGCTTCCTGATTTTGCGCCTTGGCGACGGCAGACTGGCGGCTGCGGCGCAGCTGCGCGGCGTAGTCACCGCCGAAGTAGATTTCCGACAGCATGATAGCAACGTCCGCCGCCGCGATCTGGGCCTCGAGCTGTTTTCCCGAGGCCTTGCCGAGATCCGTGATCAGGGACCTTGTGACGATCTCAAGGGTCTGTTCGACGGCATGACGGGTCCGCTTGCTGACCTCGTTGACGGCCAGGCTCTCGGAAGCGTTGCGGACGGTCACCACGACGCGCACTGTGCGCACGGCCTCGTCTATCGCCGCGTGATCGATCTCCAGCCCGCCGTTCTTGCCGACCTTTGGCACCTGGAGCGCGCGCCGGACCGCGCCATGGGCATTGTTCAACTCGCTGGTCACCGCGCTTGAAATACTACGCTTCGTGTCGGCGAGCTTACGGCGCCAGTTGCCCGTAATGGTGAGATCGATGTCCCGCTCGATGCCGCGCACCAGTTCGTGAAACTCTCCGAGCGCCTGCGAAAAGGCTACGGGGTCGGGATTGTTGTTGCGATGCTCCAGCGCCAGGACCTGCAGTCTCTCCGCCTCGCTCAGCACAACGTCCACAAAGGGTGCGAACTGTGACGCCGCGATCACCTTCGGATCGTCGTTTCCGGCCAGGCGGCCGGCGAAGGTACAAAGGGCGGAAGGGGCATCGGCGCGTTCTATCAATGCTGCCGCAATCACGGCCATGTGGTCCGGATGGCGGGCCGAACACTTGTCCACGCTCCGCAGGACATCGGTGTCCTGTTTCAGCCGGTGCTCGCTGATCCTGTCCGGTAGGCTGTCAAGGAACGGCAGCAGCCAGGGCTCGGCGGCGAGTATCTTCTGAATGTCCCGCAGCTCCGCAATTCCGCGTTCGCCGCCCAGTTCGACGCCGATCTGGCGCCGGAGTTTCTCGGAGATCTCGCTTCTGTGCAGCGTGTCGTCGATCGCTTCGACCGAACGTGTGCGCAGCGCCTGGACCAGGGTATCCACCCGCTCGGCGCTGACCTCGCTATTTGCGGCCTGATCAAGCACAGTCCTGACGTCATCGGGCAGAACGTCCCGGCCGAGCCAGTTCCAGACACGGTCGAGCACGGCTCGGTTGACGCGGCCTTCCTGATGGTTCGGCAGATATTCGTTGATCAGAAAACGTTCCAGCGGCGCGAAGAACAGGCGTTGGACCTGATTGCGCCTGTGAATGCCGTTGACGACATCTATCGCGACGGATCGCGGCTCCCGCAAAAGGTTGACGGCGGTCGAGAGCACAAGATTGATATGGGGATCGGAACTTTCCTGCGACGGGTTGTTTTCAAGACTCCGTACCAGCGCCTCGACCACCTTCGGGTTGAGGCTGCTCAGATAGGTTTTGATTTTCGATTCAAGCTGGTCCGAGTACTTCATTCACAGCGTCAACATCGCGATCCAAGTCCCGGCGATTTTAACGGAGTAAGGCTTAAGCAAGTGTTGAGGGCGGAGCCGGCGGTTCAACGCCCTGATGGTTCAGGCAGGGAGATCCCGCCCAAGTGCATACGCTCCTCGTTGGAGCGCAATGCCGTCAAAAAATGGGAATAAATCACGGCGACCGCGGTCAGCCGATGACCTGCCAGTTGCCTTGTTCGTTTTCACAGGCCGTGCCCCTGGCTTTCAGGATCCGTCCCTGCAGGACCATCTCATGCGTGAATTCACGGCAACTCGTCTCATTGACCGAATAGATCGGACCCGGGCGCACCTGGCCGCTGCGGCCGGTCCGCTCGTTCTGCCAGGCAACGGCAACACCGAGGCCCCTTGCCCTGAGTGCCCTGTTCTGGGCGTCCTCGGCCGCACTGCGGTCGGACGGGTCCAGCGCGTCGCCGAATTCATTGTTCACCAGGACGGAAATAGCCGTGTTCGCCTCCGAACCGGCAACACGGGAGCTGGGATCGCCGAAGAAGGAGCCCCAGCCGCCGGCCTGAGAAGATCCGGACGTCATGGAACACCCGGCGAGCACCGTGGCAAGCACCGTGGCAAGAGCAAGACTTGTGGCGCGAGGCAACCGCATGCTTCAAAGCTCCCAGATCAACCTGCCTTTCACCGGAAGAGCGAAAGTCGATCGATTTCAAAGTTTTAGAACTCTCCTGCCGCGCGAGCCGAGCGCAGGATGCTCCGTGGATCGAGAACCGGCGTAAACCGGAAAGCGAATCATTGTTATTTTCCATTTGTGGCCGAACTTGGCCACGTTCCCGGCTCCGCCGCGCATATTTTAGTCAAAAAATATCACAGCGTGTTAACGGCCACCTTTGCCGATCCGGCGGATATCCCCTATTCCGTTCCGAGCGCCGGAAGGACGAGCCGCGCCTTCAACCCGCCCAGCGCCGAGCTTTCCAGTTCGAAGGTCCCGCCGTAAAGCGCCGCAAGATCGGCAACGATGGACAGGCCGAGGCCGGTGCCGGGAACGGTCTCGTCCAGTCTGCGGCCGCGCTTGACGGCTTCGGATCGTTGTTCCGGCGTCAGTCCGGGTCCATCGTCTTCGACGGTGAGGACGAACAGCTCGCGGCTCGATGCCTGATCCTTCAGCGGCGCGGCCTCGACGCTCACCCGGGAAGCGGCCCACTTGCAGGCATTGTCGATCAGGTTGCCGCTCATTTCCTCAAGGTCCTGGCTTTCCCCCCTGAAGCGGATTGCCCCCTTCTGGTCGAACGCAACCTGGATCTCCTTGTCCCGGTAGATCTTTTCCATGGCGCGAATGAGCCGGGCGAGAACCGGTTCGGTCTCGCAGGAAACGCCGATGACCCGTCGCTGGGCGGCCATCCGCGCCCGTTCCAGATGGTGCTGGACCTGGGTGGACATGATCGCTGCCTGCTCGGTGACCTTCTCTGCCAATGGCCCGCTGGCGGCGCGGGCCTCGTTCGAAATGACGGAAAGCGGCGTCTTCAGTCCGTGGGCAAGGTTGCCGACATGAGTGCGGGCGCGCTCGACGATTTCCCTGTTGGAAACGATGAGCGCGTTGAGTTCCACCGCCAGGGGTGCGATTTCCCGCGGCAGGGCCTCGTCGATCCGCTCCGCCTTGCCCTGGCGAACCTCGGACAGGGAGGCGCGCAGCCGCGCAAGGGGCTTCAGGCCGACGCGGACCTGCAGGAAGATGGCAAGGATCAGGCCGATTCCGGCGACGCACAGGGTCAGGGCGACCATACGGCCGAATTCCTCGACCTCCGCCCAGAACCCCGCCGTCGCCGCAGCGACGGCGATGACATAGGGCGTGTCCTCGACGGTGATCCGCTGCTGCAGGACCCGGACCTCGTCTCCTGTCGGGCCGGCCATATAACCGGCACCGGTCTGCGCCGTGCCAAGCGGCGGCGGGTTCAAGGGATCGCCGACGAGAGACTGGGACGCGTAAAGGATATCCGGGCTATCGGCCTTCCGGATGGTCCAGTACCAGCCCGACAGGGGCAGCGAAAACCGGGGGTCGCCCCTGTAGCCGGGAGCCGCGAGTGTCGAAAAGGCCCTCGTCGCGCTGGTATCGGTTTCCAGCATGCCCGCGACCAGCGCCTTCAGATGAATTTCGAGCTGCGCGTCGAAGGCCCGCTCGCTGCTCCTCTCATAAAGGCTAGCCAGAAAAACGCCGGCCAGGGCCAGAGCGACGGCCGACCAGACGGCGGCAACGAAAACGAGACGGGCGGCAAGCGAACGCTGGGGCTTTTGCCGGACCGGTTCCACACTCCCTGCGGCGGTCTCACTCTTCACTGGCGGCTCCAAGCCGATAGCCGAGGCCGCGGATTGTTTCGATCAGGTCGGCACCGATCTTCTTGCGCAGGCGGCCGACGAACACTTCGACGGTGTTGGAGTCCCGGTCGAAATCCTGATCGTAAAGGTGTTCCGTCAGCTCGGTCCGGGAAATCACCTTGCCCTGGTGGTGAAGGAGATAGGACAGAAGCCGGTATTCGTGCGAGGTCAGCTTGACCGGCGTGCCGTCGAGCGTCACCCGGCCGGACCGCAGGTCCAGTCGCACGGGTCCGCAAGTCAACTCGTTGGAGGCATGGCCGGCCGCCCGACGCACCAGGGCGCGCACACGCGCCAGGATCTCTTCCATGTGAAAGGGCTTGGCGACGTAGTCGTCCGCGCCCGCGTCGATACCGGCAACCTTGTCCGACCAGCGGTCGCGCGCTGTCAGGATGAGGACCGGCATCGTCCGCCCGTCGCGGCGCCAGTTCTCCAGAACCGACAGGCCGTCGAGCGACGGCAGGCCGAGGTCGAGGACGACAGCGTCGTAGGGCTCCGTGTCGCCCAGGAAATGGCCGTCCTCGCCGTCCGTGGCGCTGTCGACCACGTATCCGGCTTCTTCAAGCGCGGTCACCAGCTGGCGGTTCAGGTCACTATCGTCTTCAACAACAAGAATACGCATGAGAATCGACTTTTGATTTCTAGATCCTGGAAGAAACCACCTGAAAGGCGGTCCGGAGGTGTGCGGGGCTTCTAGCCTCAACGGCCGGCATTGACTGTGACGGTGGTCACGGAGCCCCCGTTCTTGACCGACAAAACATAGACATAACCGCCGCCTTGCTGGCAGAGCTGCGCCTTGAGAATCTCACCCTTCACACTGCCGGCGACCGACGCCAGCGGGGCTGCCTTGCCGCTGTTGACTGCCTGGCGGGCTTCGGCCTGCGACAGGCAGGCCGTCCCGGCCGGAGCGATGGCGGCAAGTGTCAGGATAATAAAGGCGAATATCTGTTTCACGTTTCCGATTCCGGTTCTGCCTCACGGGGTGTTGGTCAAGGTGTAGTCAATTTCACCTGAACGCAAGCTGAACCGCGTGTTGTCAAAACGGGTTGTTCCGACCTCTTTGCCTCTTAGCCCAGTAGCAGCTCGTCCGTCTGCAGATCGTCGTAACGGCCCTTGAAGTGCTCGAACACCTGCAGGGTCCGGCGGGCAATGCCGGTCCAGCCGAAGACGCGGCGGGCGAACCTTGCCCCCTCCACCGACAGCGTCTCGCGCATCCAGGAATATTGCATCGGCATGTTCAGCATGGCGGCGAATTCCTCCGGCCGCTTCGGATCGGCGACAAGCGCATGACGGCCGAACTCGATCTGGTCGAACAGGCCGCCGTGTATGGTCACCACTGTCGGCGTTCCGCAAGCCATGGCTTCCACGGCGGTCATGCCGAAAGGCTCGTAACGGGACGGCAGGGCGAAGATCCCCGGCGCCCGGTAGAAGTCGGCCAGATCCTCGTCGGCCACATAGCCACGCCAGCTGATCGCGTCCGCCACGCCGCGTTCGGCCGCGATTTCCTTCCACTGGTTCAAAAGCGCGATGTCGCTGTCGGAATTCGCGCCGGCTGCGAGCACCAGGCGCGCATCCGGCTGCAGCTTCAGCAGACACGGCAAGGCTTCGATGATGAGATCGTATCCCTTGTTCTCCGCCGCCCTGCCGACAACGTAGATGTCCGTTTCCCGCATGTCGTGCCTGCTTCGGGCCGCCGAGACGACGTCGGGCGTAGCGGGCGTGAACCTGCCTTCGTCGATCCCTGGCGGGATCATGGTGATATGCTCCTTGGGCAGTTGGTACTGTTCGACGATCAGGTCGGTCTGCTGCTCGGTGGTGGCGATGACGTGGTCGCAATTGCGGTAAAGCACGAATTCCTTCTGGATCCGCTCCTGGAAGCGGTACCCGGCCATTTCCTCCTCGCCCGCCCCGACCATGTCATGTTCTTTCCACCAGCCGAGCGAATGTGGTGTATGGATATGGGGGACCTGCAGCTCTTCGGCGATTTTCTGCCCCGCCACGCCCGCGTCCCAGTAATGGGAATTGATCACGTCATACTGGATGTTGCGGTGGCGGATCATGGCAAGCGCATTGGTGACGAAGTCGCCGTACCAGTCGTGCATGTCCTCCTTGCGGATGAAGTCCTTGCCGCCGAAAGGAATCCGCACCACGCGGAGGTTTTCGTTGACGATGTCCTCCACCGGCTGATCCTCGAACTGCCTGGTCATGACGTCGACCTTGTAGCCGAGCCGGGCGAAGCGCTTGGCAAGTTCCAGGACGAAGACGACCTGCCCGCCCGTATCCGGTTTTCCGAGTTCCGGCGATCCGGCCACATATCCGTGCAGCGAGATCATCAGAAGCGAACCGATATTTTGCCTGTTCATGTTCAATCCAACTTTGTCTTGTGCTTCGGTCTCCATCTTCCCAGGCGGTTGTCGTTTTCGGACGTTGTTGTTCTTGTTCAGCTTCCCTCGGCCGGGCCAGCGTTCACCAGGCCGAAGGCGGCCAGGCCTTCCAGCACGCCTGCAGCGTGGCCGGCGGTGGCACGATAGGTCCGGTCAGCCGGCATGGCGCTTAGAAGTTCCGCGCGCGCGTTGCCGACCGCAATGGCCTTTCCGGCGGCCTCGAAGAGGGCAAGGTCATTGCCGGAGTCCCCGGCCGCGATCGTCCGTTGCAGCGGAATTCCAAGATGGTCCGCCAGATGCCGCATGGCAGCGTCCTTGCCGGCACCGGGCGCGAGAATGTCGAGATCGCGAGTGCCGGAGAAGATGTATCTGAAGGCGATGCCTTCTTTCTCGAGCCGCTCCAGAACACGGTCCGCATGCGCCTTTCCCGGAACGGTGAAACTGGCCTTCCCGCCGGTCTGGAAACAATCGGCATGAGGAACATAGCCCATCGCCGTGACCAGATTGCGAACATCCCGGTCCGGCCAGTCCAGAAACTGCGCCTGCCAGCTTTCAAGCCAGGTGCTGCCGACGCGTATTTCGGTCCCAAGACCCGTGATCAGCGCATCCGCCCGGAAGCCGGCCGGGAAATCCGCGACAAGTGTTTGGTCGACGCTTTGCCACGGACGACTGGAATTGAGCGCAAGCCGGATCCCCGGCCGGTGTGCCCGCAACACCTGCCAGAGATTTTCCAAGGCCCCGGCATCACCGGTCAGCGTATCGTCGATGTCGCTGACCAGAAGCCAAGTCGGCGTGACGCGGTCCTGCCCGCTCACGACTGGCCTCCAGTCTTGCCGGTGGCATCGAAACTCGTCGTGTAGACCTGCGCGGGCGAGTGTTCGCTCACGGGCCGTTCCAGGGTCTCTATCTGCAATCCCTTGAGGCAGACTGCGGCGCTTTCCGCATAGAAGCCGATCCCGCCTTCGGCAAAACTGTCGTCCACAAGGCTGAGCACCACATATCCGTCGATGGAAAACTCTATATACATGCCGTGGGCGACCACCTCGATCTGCCAGGGCCCCTGATCGCTGCCCCGGAAATGCGCCTCCTGTAGCGGTGCATAACGGAAGGCATGCTCGAATTCGGGTGTCGGGTTGGCGCCCCAGGCGCGCATCTGGGCAATGCCGTTGACCAGGTCGAGCGAGAGATAGTAGCCGTCGCCCTCGCCGTTCATGCGCAGCACAAGTCCGGTCTTTCCCAGCCCCTCCAGCATCAACTGCGTCCTGAGCCGGAAATCCTCGTGCCGGCCTGGCAGAAGAAAAGCCTCGCAGCCGCTCCTGCAGGAAAGGTGAAGACCGTCAGGCCGGTCGACTGCGGACGCATGGGGATTGCCGTAAAGATATTTGCACTGATAGGAGGCGGTCACGATATCTCGGTGCGTCACCTGATCGTCGAAACCGCTGTACGACCGTACCTTCAGCCGCCCGGCCTTGTCGGTGACCAGCCGCTTCGGCGGCGGCAGCAGCTTTTTCACGACTTCGCGTCCGTATGTCTGCTCGGTCTTGGAAAAGAAGTTGAACAGGAGAAGCTCGTCCTCCATGCGGCAGATCCGGCCCGCGTAATTTCCGGACGGAAGGATGACATTGTCGAAAAAGTTCTCGTAAGGACCGTCAAGCCTTTCCGCGTGCCAATAGTGGATCTTGGTGTCCTCGCGGATCGAGCCCAGAAGGTAATAACGGCCGTCCAGCCGGAAAAGGTTAGGCACCTCGACATCGTCATAAAGGCCTGGGCGATGCAGCGGCGGCTCGAAGGAGAAGGTATCGGTGGCGGTCTCCCGCGCGAGGCCGACGCAGCCGCGGCGAATGACCGGCCCGTCCTTCACCCGCGCGGCGCTCAGCAGCAGCCGCTCGCCGGTCTCCTCGTCCAGATAGAAGAACGGGTCGCGGAAACTCACCCAGTGGCGGCCCTCGTCGACCGAACTTTCGTAATGGTGATTTGGAATTTCAAGGGGATAGGCGCCGCCGTTGCAGCGTTCCCAGAGGTAGAGGTCCCGGGACCTTGCAAGCCCGACCCGCTGGACCCTGCCGTATTCGGAACGGGCAAGACCGGTGTAGAACATGCGCCACTCCCCCGGCCTGTCGGGATCGGCGCTCACATGCATGGTCCAGAGCATGTCGTCGTCCCACTCGCCGGGCTCTCCGACGAAAAGCGCGTTCTTGACCCTGCGCCATGTCATGCCGTCGGAGCTGACGGCGTGGGCTATGAAATCGTGATTGGGCAGGACCAGATGAAAAAGGTGAAACAGCCCGTCATGAAAGACAACATCGACGTCACCGATGTCCGACCGCAGAAATCCGTGAGAGGCGTACATGGGTCAAGCCTGCCCCAGTTGCGCCGGTGCGCGCAAGCCTTGCGAGGAAATTTTTTGCATCGCAGCATTCTCCTTGCCGCTTGAACATCCATGTTTTCTGCTGTTCATTTCGCACCATGTCCAGCCACCACCCGACCCCGCCTTCCCTTGCATGCTCCCCATTGCGGCCCTTCAGGCAAAGGGTCTTCCGGCATGGTTTCGGCTATCTGTCGGCCCTGCTGGCCCTGTTCGCCCCGGCGCCCGCCTTTTCCTGCTCCCTGGCGCTCGTCCTTGCGCTGGACGTCTCGGCCAGCGTCGACGACCGGGAATACAGGCAGCAGCTCAACGGTCTCGCGGACGCCCTGCAGGATCCGGAAGTCGTTCAGGCCATCGAGGCGGTAGGCGGCATCTGGGCGACGGGGTTCGAGTGGAGCGGCACGCATCAACAACTTGTTCAGCTTAAATGGGCACATTTGACCGACGCGGAAAGCGCCCAACGCGCCGCGAGTATCCTGCGGCGGGCGCAGCGGAGCTACACCGAATTTCCGACCGCGCTCGGCTATGCGCTCGGCTTCGCCTCGGTCCAGCTGCGAAAAGCCCCGGAACCCTGTTCGCGCAAGGTGGTCGATGTCGCAGGCGACGGCATCAACAATGACGGTTTCACCCCCGCGAGCGCCTATCGCGCCTTCGACTTCGTCGGCGTGACCGTGAACGGGCTGGTCGTTGCCGGTGCGGACACGACGCCCGTGCAATACTATTTCGACAATGTCATCCGGGGGCCCGGAGCATTCGTCGAAACGGCTGCGACCTACGCAGACTATTCGGGTGCTATGAAGCGCAAGCTGCTGCGGGAAATCTTTGGCAACGGCTACGCGGATCTGCGCTGAACCGCCGAAAGATGTTCCCTCACCGCTACCGGCCGTCTAGGCCCCGGACCGGTGGTGATCTTCCGCCTCCATCGCCCGGTAGAAATCCTTCAGTGTCTTGCCGGGTTCCCTGGCGAAGCGCTCGCCGGTTTCCCGGATCTCCGAAATCCTGTCCAGGCGGAACATGCGGAAGTCCTCGCGCAGTTCGCACCAGGCGACAAGGGTCCAGACCTTGCCCCAGAACCAGAGGCCGAGCGGGCGGATCGTGCGGGTGGAGGCGTCGCCCTTCACGTCGCGATAGGAAATGGACAGGCGCTTGCGGGCATCGGCGGCGGTCTCGAGAAAATCGATATAGGCCCGCACCTGCGGCGTCATCTCCGGCGCGAAGGCATGGATTTCCACTTCGTTCTGCCGCACCCGCATCTTTTCCGGGATGACCGCATCGATCTTGACCATCGCCTCTTCCGCGGCGCGGGCCATGGCGGCGCCGCCCCAGGCGCGAATGATGCGCGCACCGGCCAGAAGAGCGACGATTTCGTCCCGGGTGAACATGAGAGGAGGCAGCTCGTAGCCGTCGCGCATGATATAGCCGACACCGGCCGCCCCCTCGATGGGGACGCCGGAGGCCTGCAGATCCACCACGTCGCGATAGATGGTGCGCTCGGAAACTTCCAGCCATTCGGACAATTGCCGTGCCCGGACGAGCCGGCCGCCGCGCAGATATTGCACGATCTGGAACAGGCGGTCGGCTCGTCTCATGCTTTCAGGTCCTCAGGCGCAGAAAAGGCCGATGGAATTGCCGTCGGGATCGATCCCGTAGGCGAAACGGCCGGCGGGAATGGCGATCGGATCGGAGACGATTTCCCCGCCGGCCTTCGCGAAACGTTCCATGGTTTCCTCAAGGCTGTCGGGGCAGGCAAGATGTATCGTCGGCCCGGTCCCCTTTGCGGGCGGCGTGCCGGGATAAAGATGCCCTGCCACGCCACGGTCCTTGGCCGGGAACATTGCAATTTCGTTCGGCCCCATGTCGGCAATACGCATAAGCTCCGTCTTGAACACCTCGTTGTAAAAGCCGACGGCCTTGTCCAGATCCGAAACGGGGATCTCCATCCAGACGTTGAAATTATCAGGAACGAAGGTCATGAAAAGTCTCCTTTGGCGATGTGACTGACAGGACGATATCAGCCCCCTCCTGACAGCCTTCTGTCAGGAGACTTTCCGGACAGCGGAACACAAGCCCATGAAAATCCGGTCCTTTTCGAATAATCTTTCGCTTCGCTGCTCGTGACAAGTTTTTCCAAGGCCGGATTGACAGCAGTCAGGGTGCTCCTTGCAGGCACTGACGTCCCCGGACACCGGCAAACGGCGGGTCTCCGCCCGGCAATCGGCCCGGTTTTTCCCTCCCGAAAATTTCGCTGCGGCAAATGCTCCCGCTATTGATCTGTCTCAAGGTGGAACGTGCCCGTTGACTGCACTTTGTGGATCTCAAAAGGAGGCAAGAATGAGCCACGTTCCACACGAACTTCATGAAGAATTTCCGGAAGCCGCCGAAGCGTTGCACACGCTCAAGGTCAGCGACCCCCATTTCGCCCGGCTGGCGGAGGACTATCACACCGTGAACCGCGAAGTGCATCGCATCGAAACTGATGTGGCACCGGCTTCCGACGAGGTCCTGGAAGACCTGAAGAAGAAACGCCTCCTTCTTAAAGATCAGATTGCTGCCGCCCTTGCGGCCTCTGAAAACACCGTGTCCTGAGCCCCTCCCTTTCAGGCTGGTGTCGCGCCCGCGTCGTCCCCGTCCGACGACGCGGGCCACTTTTTTCCGCGGTACACTGTCTCCTTCCCCAGGCCGTTGCCTTCGCGGCCTGAGGCCGTTTCCGTCAAGTCCGCGCGGCCGCATCGACCAGATGCGTCTTTAGCATGGCGCGCAGTTCATCCACCGCACTCTGCCGGATGGCAGCGTCCTCGTCCGCCCTCAACATCGTCGCCACCCGGATCAGATGTAGCAGCACGGCCGCAAGCGGCTTGAGCCGGTCTTCCGGAACCGGTGGCTCCGCGCGGGTCAGCAGGCCCGCGATCAGTCCGCGTAACCTGTCGCGCGCCGCCCGCTTCACGTCCGGGTCGATCGATCGCCGGTTGCCGACGACCACGAAGGACGGATTCTCCTCCAGGAAGGCCAGCAGTCCTTCGAACAGCCTGTCCGCCAGGCAGACGACCGGCTCACCGGAACATGTGGCAGACAGTTCCTCCAGCATGGCTGCAAACGCATCGAGCTGGCGGGCGTGCAGCTCTGCCGCCACGTCGTCCTTGACCGGAAAATACTGATAGAGCGAACCAATGGAAGCCCCGGCACGTGCCGCGATTTCCGTCATCGTCGCCGCTTCGAATCCCTTTTCCGCAAACACCCCCGCTGCCGACGTCACAAGCGCATCGACCCTTGCCCGGCCCCGGCTCTGGCGCGGGATCTTGGCAGCCCGGGTCCGGATTTGACTTGAATTTTGTGAGGCCATCCTCATATTTCCGTTTGTGAGGATTTCCTCACATTACAAGTTCCCAAATCCGCCGGCCCCAACCGACGGACTCACCTGAACACGGATATTGCCATGTCTTTCGACCTTAACCCAGAAACGACCGCCCTTGTGCTCATCGATATTCAAGAGGGCACGCTCGCCATGCCGCTCGCTCCCCTTGGTGCTGACGGCCTGGTCCGAAATGCGGCCGAACTCGGCAGGGCTTTCGCGGCGGCGAATGCTCCGATCATCAAGGTCAGGATTTCGTTTTCGGCCGACGGCGGCGACCGGCCCCGTCAACCGGTGGACCAGCCGATGATATTGCCGGAAGGCGGGTTTCCCGCAGGCTGGTCGGACTTTGCGCCGGAGATTGAGGCCCTTCCCTCGGTCGCGACCATCGCAAAACAGCAGTGGAGCGCCTTTTTCGGAACGCCGCTCGATCTTCAGCTCCGGCGAAGAGGGATCCGCACTCTTGTCCTTGGCGGCATCGCCACCAATTTCGGTGTTGAAAGCACCGCCCGCGACGGCTGGCAGCTCGGCTACAACGTGGTCGTCGCCGAAGATGCCTGCACTTCGCTCGGCGCGGAGCTGCACGGCCTGGCGATGACGCGCACCCTTCCCCGCGTTGCCCGGGTCCGAAAGGTCACCGAAATCATCGCGGCCCTCTAGTTTGCCGCCCGTCTGGCGCTATTTCGCAAATATCTGAAAAAAATGGCGCCGCGGCTTTCAGCAAGCCCGGCGCCAGTCTGGGGAGGAACGACCCTCATCGTTCACATATGATGTAGGACAGCTTACAGGTTTTACAAGACCGATCAAGCGCCGTTTACGTAAAGGTTACTTCAAGGTTAGGTTTCCGTTCACGGGATGCGTACTTTTCACAGCAGAAACGTTGACCTTTTCAACGGACCGCGCTCTTCTTGGCACAAAGACCTTGAATGGATCCCGCGATGAAATTTACCCGTCTTGCCGGCCTTTTCCTTTGCGTCATTCCCGGTTTCGCACAGGCCGCCGACTATTGCATCGACGTGCAGTCCAAGAAGGGCTGGCAACAGCTTGCCGTACCGGACGGCAGGATCCAAAGGGTCAGCTTTTCCGGTGCCTGGAGCGTGATCAACGGGCTATTGAGGCCGGTCGGGCCGCGCGGCTATGCCGGCGAGGACGCGAAAAAACTGATCCCGTTCTCAGAGTACAAGCTCGACCAGTCCTATGCCTTTGGTGAAATGCTGGTGCGCGACCAGGCCGGCCGCATCGTGCCCTTCGCCGAATTTGCCGCCCTCGCCGTCAATGCGCACGACCCGGCGGGTACCTACGCCTTCCGGGTCAACGACAAGGACATTGCGCTGTGGGACAACGCGGGCGCGATCCGGGTTTGCATTTCCATGCGCTGACGAGGCTGCTAGCTTTGCGAAAATCGCAGGCGCGGTACGCGCATTTGTCCAAGCGGGGAAAAATGACCAGGAAAGTTGCTCTTGTTACCGGCGCTGCCAGAGGCATCGGCCTTGCCACCTCCAGGCTCCTCCTGGACAGGGGCTGGCAGGTCGCCATGCTGGACCGGGATGCCGACGAGCTGATGAAAGCTTCGGCCGGGCTCGAGGGGGCGAAAGCCTTCGTCTGCGACGTTTCCGTTCAGGAGCAGGTTGAACAGACGCTGCCCGCCATCACGGAGGACTTCGGCAGGCTGGACGCAGTGATCAACAATGCCGGCGTTGCCGAATTCGGCCCCATCGAAGAAACGGATTTCGCCACCTGGCGGAGGGTGATGGAGACGAATCTGGACGGCGTGTTCCTGGTCTCCCAGGCGGCAATTCCGGCGCTGAAGAAAACAAAGGGCGCGCTCGTCAACATCGCGTCCATTTCAGGACTGCGCGCCTCGACCCTGAGGGTCGCCTACGGTACATCCAAGGCCGCCGTCATCCAGCTCACCAAGCAGCAGGCGGCCGAACTCGGCGAATACGGCATTCGCGCCAATTGCGTCTGCCCGGGGCCGGTGCGCACCAAACTCGCCATGGCCGTGCACAGCCAGGAAATCATCGACGCCTACCACGACGCCATTCCGCTGAACCGCTACGGCAGTGAAACGGAAATCGCCGAGGTCATCGCCTTTCTCGTCTCCGCGCAGGCAAGTTACGTCACCGGACAGGTCGTTGCCTCGGATGGCGGCTTCGAGAGCACCGGCGTCGGTCTTCCGGCGCTCAGGAAGTGATAGGGCCGGAAAGCCGATCCTTCGCATCAAACTCCAACCTCGTCCTGAGGAAGCGCATCGCGCTGTCTCGAAGGATGAGGTTGTGTTTCAGGAGGCTCATGACCATTCCGGCTGATCTGGGAACCTGCATCGCAGCTCCTATCTCCGGAACGCTCCCTCGGGACGGTACCTGTCCATCACTGCATCCAGCCGGTCGTTGGTGATCGCCGGATTGGCCTGCTGCAGGCATGGCAGGAGGATGGCCTTGTTGGCCCGCTGCTGGGCACCGGTCGGGTATTTCGAGGGTTCCGGGTTGACCGGTTCGAAGCATGCAATGAAGACCGCCTCCTCGACGCCGAGGTCCGCGGCGATCAGATCCGTTGGCCGGTTCGGGTCTTTGTCCGCCAGGGCGGGTGTGGTGGCAATCAGTGCGGCGGTCAGGATCAGGTATCTCATGCAATGTCTCCGGAGAGCCGCACCGGGGCGGCGATGGGGGAAGCCGTTGATCCCCACTTTAGGCACGCCTGGCCGGTTCGATGTGACGATCGTCACACTTTTCCCAATTTCCCGTTTGGCACCAAAGGCAGCAGGTGTGAGCGATCGGACAGAAAGTGGGCCACAACCTGCCTTTGATGGGGCTGGTCGCGATGCTCGAAAAGGTAGAGGCCCTGCCAGGTTCCAAGCACCATCCGGCCACCGGAGACGGGGATCGACAGCGACACCGGCATCATCGCCGCCTTGATATGGGCGGGCATGTCGTCCGGCCCCTCGTAGGTATGAACGAGATAGCTCATGGAGGGATCGCTGGTGGGCGGAACCAGACGTTTGAAAAAGGCCGTCAGGTCGGTCTGCACGTCCGGATCGGCGTTTTCCTGGATCAACAGCGAGCAGGACGTGTGGCGTACAAAAAGGGTCAGCAGCCCGTCGCCCGCCCCCTCCTGCGACAGCCAACCGGCGACAGACCTGGTGAACTCGTAAAGACGCTGTCCGTTCGTGCGGATGGAAACTGTGGTCTGCATGGGTCTTGTCCCGATCTTTTGCGGCATCTTCACCGCAGACCTAGGCGATTGGCTTCCAGGTTGCAATTCACGACAGGGACGGCCATTTGAAGGTGGTTCGCGCCCGCCCTTCCTTTTCCGCCGCACCAGGATCTCCAATGACGCTTTCCGGAAAAAAGGTCCACATCGCCTCGCTCGGCACCCGCGGCGACACGCAGCCCTATGTGGCGCTTGCCCGGGAGCTGGTGAGCCTGGGCGCGGAGGTCGTCGTTTCGACGGGCGAAGGCTTCGAAGCGATGATCGCCGCGGCTGGAGCTCGGGCCCGGCCCGTGCCGATCAACTATCAGGAGCTTTTGCAAAGGGAAGACGTCCGGCAGGCACTCTATTCGCTCAAGGGCGCCCTGAAGTCCGCCCGCAAGAACCTGCAACTGCAAAAGGACGTCACGCGGGCGCTCTGGGAAACCGGGCTCGAGGAAAAGCCGGACCTGATCCTGTTCAATCTGAAGGCGACCGTCATGACGCTGGTTGCCAGGCGGGTGAACGTTCCGGCCCTGCCGACGGTCCTGCAACCGGTCACGGCCCGAACACGTGCCTTTCCGGTACCGCTCTTCGGTCTGCCGGATCTCGGCCCCTTTTTCAACGCCCGGAGCTATTCCTTCTTTCGCGGACTGATGTCTGCCGGGCTTTCGACCGTGATCAAGCCGCTGAAAGAAGTCGCAAAACCAGAATTGTCCATGCCCGGATCCCTGCTGGACGGTCACCTGCCCGGCGGTGGCAAGGCGCCGTCGCTGCAGACCTATTCCCGGGCGCTCGTTCCCGCCCCGGACGACTGGAGCCTGGAGAACCGGCAATGGGGCTACTGGTTCACGCAACCCGACGAAGCCCATCGTCCGCCCGACGATCTTGCGGTCTTTCTGGATAATGGCCCGCCACCCCTCTATCTCGGCTTCGGGTCCATGCCAAGCCGCGACCCGAAAGGATTGACAGGCACCGTGCTCGCCGCGCTCAGGGCAACCGGTCAGCGCGCGATCCTTGCGACCGGCTGGGGCGGGCTGATCAAGGAAGACTTCGGCCAGGAGCTGGAAGGCCGAATTCACTTGCTTGAGAAAGCTCCGCACAGCTGGCTCTTTCCGCGTTGTGCGGCGATTGTTCACCACGGTGGCGCCGGCACGACTCATGAAGCGTTGCGCTGGGGAAAACCGTCGCTCGTCTGCCCCGTCTTCGGCGACCAGCCGTTCTGGGGCGACAGGGTTCGCGGGATCGGCGCGGGCCCTGCCCCGATCCGCCAGAAGCAGCTCGATCCAGGGATCCTGGCAAACGCCTTGAGAGACCTTGAAAACCCGGCCTACCGGTCAGGTGCGGAACGCGCCGCCGCCGTCATGGCTTCGGAGCCGGGCGCAAGGGGCACGGCGCAGCATCTGCAGCAATTCCTTGTTGCAAACGCCCTTCAGGCCGGATAGCGCCGCTGCCCGCTCTTTCCTTTTTCAGCCGGGCCTGACACAACTAGAGGGCAAGCCCCTAGAGGAGTCACCGCCCCGTGTTTCCCAGCCGCTATCTCGTCTTCGTTCTTTGCCTGGTTTTCACCTTTCTCAGCTTCGTGCTGATGTTCTCCCTTTCCAGCCATTTCGTATGGCCGTTCCTGGCCTTCGGCACGGTTTCGTCGGTCGGCTACTGGGACACGCGACAATCCAGACACTCCATCTTGCGGAATTATCCGGTCACCGGCCATTTCCGGTTCATTTTCGAGGCCATCCGGCCGGAACTGAGGCAATATTTCTTTGAAAGCAATCAGGACGGGAAGCCCTTTTCCCGCGAGCGGCGGTCGATGGTCTACGACCGGGCGAAGAACATCGAGGATGTCCTCCCCTTCGGTACGGAACAGAATGTTTATGACGGCTCCTACAGCTGGGTGAACCATTCCATCTGCCCGCAGCCGGAGAACCATGAGGAGCTGCGCGTCACGATCGGTGGGTCGGATTGCACGCAGCCCTATTCGGCGTCGCTGTTCAACATCTCCGCGATGAGTTTCGGCGCATTGTCCGGCAATGCTATCCTGGCATTGAACAAGGGCGCGAAGGCCGGCAATTTCTTTCACGACACCGGCGAAGGCAGCGTCTCGCGCTACCACCGGGAGGGCGGCGGAGACCTCGTCTGGGAGCTGGGCAGCGGCTATTTCGGCTGCAGGGCATCGGACGGCACGTTCGATCCTGAAAAGTTCCGCAAGCAGGCCGGCGAGCCGCAGGTCAAGATGATCGAGATCAAGATGAGCCAGGGTGCCAAGCCCGGCCATGGCGGCGTCCTGCCCGGACCGAAAGTCACGGAGGAGATCGCCGAGGCCCGCGGCGTTCCCGTCGGCACGGACTGCATATCACCTTCCTCGCATTCGGCTTTTTCGACGCCGATCGAACTCCTCGAATTCATCAGGACCTTGCGGGAACTTTCCGGCGGCAAACCGGTCGGCTTCAAGCTGTGCATCGGCCACCGCTGGGAATTCATGGCGATCGTGAAGGCCATGCTGAAAACCCGCATCAAGCCCGATTTCATCGTGGTGGATGGAGCCGAGGGCGGCACGGGCGCCGCTCCGGTGGAATTTGCCAACAGGCTTGGAACGCCGTTGCGCCAGGGGCTTTCCTTCGTGCACAACTGCCTGGTGGGGGCGAGCCTGCGTGACGACATTAAGATAGGTGCGAGCGGCCAGCTGATCAGCGCCTTCGACATCGCCGGAGCGATGTGCCTCGGAGCGGACTGGGTCAACTCGGCCCGCGGCTTCATGTTCGCGGTCGGCTGTGTCCAGTCCCAGAGTTGCCATACCAACCGCTGTCCGACCGGTGTCGCAACACAGGACCCGAAGCGCCAGAAGGCTCTCATCGTGCCGGACAAGGCGGATCGCGTGGAGAATTTTCATCGCAACACGCTGAAGTCGCTCATGGCGTTTACCGCGGCCGCCGGCCTCAGGCACCCGAGCGAGTTCAGGCCGGAGCATTTTTATGTTCGAGACGGCCAGCGCGAAATCCTGCCGGCCAGTTCCGCGCTGACATGGCTGAAGAAGGGCGCCCTGCTCGATCAGGTGCACGACATCCCCGGATATTCCACCTATTGGAACATGGCCGAGGTGGAAAGCTTCCAACCGTCAAAATCCGTCATGGCCGCCAGGGCCATGCGCCACCACCAGGTGCATCACTGAAGGGACTCGCCCGGTCAGATTCCTTCCGCCAGCCTGATGGCGAAGTCGCCCGCCTCGTGAGACCTTACGAGGGCATGGCGGACGAGGTCGTCGAAGTGACCGGCGAAGAGCTGGACGTGGCGGGTGTTGGAAAAGGCGAGATAGCGCTGGCCGAGATAGAGGGCCGCCCATTTCTGGCCGAACACGGTGAAGGGCGCGGAGAACCGGTCGGTCGCGCCGAAGAGATGCAGACGCAGCGAGGGATAGAACTCGTTCAACGTGCTACCCATCACCTCCAGCTGTTCCCGGCGCGTTTCCGCGGACAAGCCGGACCAGAGCCCCTCGCCCCGGGCAAAACCTTCCAGCGCCTCCTTCGAAAGGGCGATTTCCATGTCGGATTCCGCCCGCCGCAGAAGCGCCCTCTGATCGCGCGTACCGGTGATGGCCTGATCGGCAGTGCGCAGCGTCTCGCCCGCATATTCGTAGGCGAGAACGGCCTCGGTCTTCAGAACGTCGGGAAGGTTTGCCGGAACGTGGCGGATCTTTGCCCCGACCGCATCCCGGAACCAGGCCAGCAGGTGTTCGTCCACCGGATGGCGCTCGGTCTCGGCGACCTGAACCGCCTGGTCGAGAATTTCCGCCGCCGCGCCCCGGTGCGTCGACAGCCCGAGCAGCCAGTCGGAGGACACGCTGAGCGCGGTCGCAATGGCCGCCAGGGCCTGGCCGTTGGGCAGGCGCGGCATGTCCTCGGACAAGAGCTGCGATACGGTCGACCGGTCGAGCCCGGCGCCCCGGGCCAGATCGCTTCGGTTCATGTCCCGGCTGCGAAGCGCCTCCGACAGGCGTTCCCGAAACAGCTCAGCGCGTTCTCTTTTGTCCATGCGGGAGTATTGTCAGCCGATTTTCGGAAAATCAACAAGCGTTGATGCTTTTCTCCGCGCATTCTGCCCAGGTGCGCAACCTCACCAGCTTGACGGATTCCCAATGCGACACTGACCCTGCAGCCTTCGTTGCCTGACGAATGCTCCGCGAGAGCAGGCTCGGGCCGTGTGGCCCCGTATTTCCGCGAACTGCTTTGTATCGATGCTGAAAGGTGAGGTAGAATGCTCTCCGGCGCCGCAACGCTTGAGAGTGTGGGAGATTTCGATGAAAGAGGTTCGAACACCCGGCCGATCAACGGAAGGCATGGTCGACTACAACGAAAATTCCAAGGCTCAGAGGCAGAACGCCTTGCGGAATTCAGCTGTGATCTCCGATCTGGCACGGCGTGTTTCCGGTCTTCCGGGAGACCTGAACATTACCGACTATGGCTGCGGTCCCGGGCAGAGCGCCATTGAAACGGTTCGCCCGGCACTGGATGCCTGGAGCGCATCCGCGCCGGGAAAACAGATTTCCGTCTGCCATGCGGACCAGCCCGGCAACGACTGGACCGCCTTGATGAAACTGGCCTTCGGCGCCGAGGGCTATGCGCAGCGTAACCATCCGTTGCAGGTGCGCACTTCTGTCGGATCCTTTTACAGCAGAATGATGCCGGACAGGTCCGTCTCGCTGGCCACCTGTTTTGCGGCAAGTCACTGGTTCAGTTCTTCGGTTGCTCTTCACGCGCCGGATACCGTCTGGTTCGCCGACCTCATCGGAAACGCCCGTCAGCAGATGTGGCACAAGGCAGAACAGGACTGGTCAAGTTTCCTGAAGTTGAGAGCAAAGGAACTGCAGCCCGGCGGCTATCTCCTCGTCGCAACCCTTGGCGCGGTTCCGGAGCCCGGAGAAACCAACGGAACCGCCGCCTCGGGGCGTGGCATTTACCGGGCATTGCAGGTGGTCACGGCAGCGATGGCGGAAGAAGGCCTGTTGGACAGGAAGACCGCCGATACGTTTCTGTTCGGACTGTGGTTCATGACTGCGGAGGAAGCCCGCCACGCTCTTAAGACCGATGCGGATCTGGTCGCAGCCTATGAGATCGACACGATCGAGGTGGGCCCGTTGCAGGATGGCGGAGACCTGTTTGCGGCGGCTCTTTCCGACCCGAAGGACTATGCCCGCCGGTATGCCGGATATACACGCGCCTTCTCCAGTACAACGCTGCGTCGCCAGCTCTTTGCGCCTTCGGCGAATTCCGAAGAAGAGATCGACAGTCTGGAGGCCGAGTTTTTTCGCCGGTTCGAGGCGCTTTACGAGGCGGAAACCACCCAATATGCCTTCGAGCAATGGTTTCTGACAATCATCCTGCGAAAAAGATAGAGGCGGGAAAGACCGGCTACTCCGCCGCACTCAGCGCCAGAAAGCCGCCGGACTGGCGCTCCCACAGGGT
The DNA here is from genome assembly GCA_050289605.1 of Roseibium sp. Classification (GTDB taxonomy): domain Bacteria; phylum Pseudomonadota; class Alphaproteobacteria; order Rhizobiales; family Stappiaceae; genus Roseibium. The sequence goes on from JBNKGB010000020.1 coordinate 25,354, forward strand.
TGCGTAAAGCCCACCGCGCGCCAGCAGCTCCTGGTGGTTGCCCTCCTCGATGATCCGCCCCCTGTCCATCACCACGAGACGGTCCATGGCGGCAATCGTCGACAGCCGGTGCGCGACAGCCAGTGTGGTGCGTCCGTCCATCATCCGGGCAAGGTTCTGCTGGATGGCAAGTTCGGCCTCGCTGTCGAGCGCCGAAGTCGCCTCGTCCAGGATCAGGATCGGCGCGTCCTTCAAGAGCACCCGCGCGATGGTGATCCGCTGGCGCTGTCCACCGGAGAGTTTCACCCCCCGGTCGCCCACGTGGGCATCGAGGCCCGTCCGGCCCTTGCTGTCCTTCTGCTCCTCGATAAAGGCAAGCGCCTCGGCCGCCTTTGCAATCTCCCGGATCTCGTCGTCGCTCGCCTCCGGCCTTCCGTAGCGGATGTTGTCGCGGATCGAACGGTTGAGCAGGGAAATGTCCTGGGTCACCACACCGATCTGCCGCCGGAGCGAGGCCTGGGTGACCGAGCGGACATCCTGGCCGTCGATGCGGATACTGCCGCCGGTAACGTCGCGAAGGCGCATGAGGAGGGAAATCACGGTCGACTTGCCCGCGCCCGACAGTCCCACAAGCCCGACGCGCTCGCCCGGCGCGATGGAGAGATTGAAACTCTCCAGAACCGGCTTGCGGTCCCGCTGATAGGCGAAGGAAACGTTCTCGAAGCTGATTTCACCCGCATTGACCTCAAGTTCGCCCGCTTGCGGACCGTCAGTGATCGCCGGGCGGCTGGTCATGATCGGCATGGCGTCCTTGATCGTTCCGAGTGTGCTGGTGATGGACTGTCCGACGTTTATGAAGCTCGAGGAAGCATGGGACAACGATCGGGTGACTGTCAGGCCGGCGACAAAATCACCGATGGTGACCCAACCGCCCGTCAGACCCCAGAAACCGATGGAGACGACGCCGAGGATCATCAGGACGTTGAGGAAATAAACGCTGCTGTCGGTCAGGATGTAGGACCGGTTCTCGCTGTGGCGCGTGTCGATGGTCTCGCCGATAACCTTGCGGATGGCACCGGCCTCCGAGTCTTCGGCGGCGAACAGCTTCACCATGGCGATGTTGGAATAGACATCCGTCATTGCGCCGGTGGCCCTGGAGTTGGCGGCCGCGACCCTTGCCGAACGCTGCAGATAGGCGGGGATCGCGAGCCAGGCGACCAGAATGTTCGCTCCGATCCAGACGATGACCGGAATGGCCAGCGGCCAGGCCATCGCCAGCAGCAGCAGGAAGGACCCGCCGAACTGGATCACCAGATAGGGAATTGTCTCGATCGCCAGCATCATCTGCCGGTGGACCGACATGGTCACCTGGGCGATACGGGTCGCCACCTGTCCGGCGAACGTGTCCTCGAAGAAGGCGAGGTCCTGAGATTCCACCGCCTTGTGGGCCTGCCAGCGCATGGCCGCCGGCAAAAGGATGCGCACGGTCTGGAAGGCGAAGGTCTGACGCAGAAGGAAGGCGACCGGATCAAGGATCACGAAGAGCACGAATATGCCCGCCAGGAACCAGGAATTTTCCTGAAGGAACCCCCCGGCGCCCTTCTCAGTGACGCCGTCGACCACATAGGCGATCGACCAGATGCCGGCAAGTCCGAGGCCAGATGAGATCATCGCCAGGATCGAGACAATCACCAGCTGCCAGCGGAACATCTTGGCGAAGTGCCAGACGAGACGCAGCGGTCCTTCGTCGGGCAATGGCGTCACTGGCAGATCAAGCGGCTTCAGATGCGCCTCAAACGGCCTGAAATACCGTTCGATCACCTGTGCCAGAAACGGCCCTGCGACTGACACTCATCGCTCTCCTTGTCGACAGCGGCAAATTTAAGGCCGGGGTTCGATCCTGTAGACGCAGCGCCGGCCGCCGGAAAGCTGGTGCTCCGTCCGCTCCACCTCGGCGCCCGATCCCAGAACTTCCCTGAAAAGGTTGAGTTCGGACCGGCAGAATCCCTGACAGGCGGTGGCCGCAGCGCAGATGGAACAGTGGTTCTCGATCAGGTAATAGCCGCTGCCGTCTTCCTCGACCTCGGCCATGTAGCCTTCCTGGCTGCGCAGCTCCGCCAGAACGCGAACCCGGTCGGCAAGGCAGGTAACGCCGCCGAGGGCTTGCTTGTAGGCCTGGCGGCTCCTGGTTTCACGGTGAGAGATCAGCTTGTCGAGGCCTTCTTCACCGAAGAGATCGTTGAGGCCGGTCAGCAATCCCAGAACAAGATTGGAATGGTTGTCCGGAAACTGCTGATGCCCTTTCGGGGTCAGTTCCCAGACCCGCTTCGGCCGGCCGACCGCCCCTTTGATATCCTCGAACGCGACAAGCTCGTCGCCAAGAAGTCCGTCCAGATGCTGGCGGACGGCAACCGACGTGACATTGAGACCCCTGGCGAGATCCGCAGCGGTTTGCGGTCCGGAGGATTTCAACGCGTTCAGCAGCCTGGTTCGTGTACGGTCAGCCATGGCTCACTATATAGCGCAATTCCAGCATAAAAAAATAGTTAGCTTATCTTATTATCGATCAATTCCCGTCGATTTGACCGCCCCGATCCGAAATATGCGGCCATGTTCGGAACCACTGCAAACGCACGATGCGCGACATGACTTATGGTTGCAATATTTCAACATACAATTCGAATAAAATCTTCCTTTTGCAAACTTTGCGGAACCCTTTTCCGAAAAAAGCTCCAGCCCTTCTCAAAATTTCACTTCACTTACGTACTAATTTCCAAGAGGGACCTTTGAACTTCTCTTTAATTTGCTCAAAAATTACGGTGGGTAACTTTTATAAAGGCCTACAATTATCCTTTACCATGCCCTTCGATAGACTAAGCGAAGTGCGGAGGTTGTAATGGGTAGAATCCGGGCATTCATCAGGTGGATGACTATCAATCCACAACACCCGGATATTGCACGCGCCCAGTACGACGAACTGAAGGCTCAGGTTCCGGCCCTCTATGCGCTGCTGATGGTCAATGCGGTGGCCGTATCCTATACCCACTACGACGTGGCGCCAGTCTTCCTGACAGTCGGCGCGCTCGCGGTGATCCTGGGCATTTCCGCCATCCGCCTGTTTGCCTGGATCAGGGCCCGCAAGGACGTCGTCACAGCCGAAGAATCCATCCACAGATTGCGCCGGACGATACTGATTGGCGGCTTGATTGCGGTAATCTACATCTCCTGGTCGCTCGCGCTCGACCGATTTGGCGGACCTGCGGAACGTGGCCATGTAGCCCTTTTCATCGCAATCACGGTCATCGGCTGCATCTTTTGCCTGTCGAACCTGCCGCAGGCCTCCATCGTGGTCATGGCCGTCGTGACCGTTCCCTATCTCCTCTACTACATGCGGCAGGAGCAGTCCGTCTATCCGGCCATCGCGATGAATATCTTTCTGGTATGCATGGTTGTTCTTCAGGTCGTTCTGAGAAGCTACCAGACGTTCGGCAAGCTGATCCGGTCACAGGCGGAAACGGAAAGGCTCAATGCGGAAAACGAGCGGCTGGCGCAGACCGACGTACTGACCAAACTCCCTAACCGGCGATATTTCTTCAAGCAACTGGAGGACCGGATCGGCAGACCGGCCAACGCGAGGAACATGTTCGCAGTCGGTGTGGTCGACCTGGACCGGTTCAAGCAGATCAACGACACCTATGGACACCAGCTGGGCGATCTCCTGCTTGCGGAAGTGGGTAACCGGCTGAACGCGATGTCCCTGTCCAATGTCGAAATCTGCCGGCTGGGCGGCGATGAATTCGGCATCCTGTGCCCGGGCGATCCGGAAGAGGCAACCCGGACCGGAAACAGCATCTGCAAGCGCCTCAGCGAGCCATACCAGATCGGCGACCTGCAGGTCTCCGTCGGCGCGACCTGCGGCTTTGCCCTTTATCCGGACGCCGGGCTTACCGCGCATGCGCTGTTCGGACGGGCCGATTACGCCCTCTATCACGCCAAATCCAATTCCCGCGGGGGGTCGACGATCTATTCCTCCGCCCACGAGGCCCGTTTCCGCTCTGAGACGGCCATCGAGACGGCTTTGCAGGTTGCCGATATCAGCAGGGAATTCGAGGTGCATTTTCAGCCCGTCGTCTCCATCCCGGACCAGAGCATCGTCGGCTTCGAAGCCCTGGCGCGCTGGCAAAGCCCTTCGCTCGACGAGGTGCCGCCCGACCGATTCATCCCGCTCGCTGAGCGCACCGGCTTCATCCACAATCTGACGCCGTTCCTGTTTGAAAAGGCGGTCCGGCAGATCAAGGCGCTGCCGGGAGATCTGTGCCTGTCGTTCAACATGTCGGCGCATGACATCACTTCGGAGGAAACCGTTCTCACGCTGCTCGACATCGCCAGTCGGCACCGGCTCGAGCCGCGCCTGCTCACCTTCGAACTTACCGAAACCGCCGTTATCGGCAGCTACGAGGCTGCGGAGAACTGCCTGAGCATTCTGCGCGCCGCAGGGGTGAAGACGGCGCTCGACGATTTCGGCACCGGATATTCGAGCCTTGGATACCTGCACCGCCTGCCGATCGACTGCGTGAAGATCGACCGCGGGTTCCTTGCCCGGGTCGAGGATCCCTCCCACCGGGGCGTGGTGTCGTCGATTGTCAACCTGTGCAAGTCCATGCAAAAACTCTGTGTGGTCGAGGGCGTGGAAAATCAGAGCCAGCTCGATCTGGTGGAAAACCTGCAGTGCCGTCTGGTGCAGGGCTACCTGTTCAGTGCGCCGCTGCCGTTCGAAGCCGTACGGGAGCAGATCAAGGGGTTCAACACGGTGGCCAACCTTCCGCTTTCTGCCGCCACGAGTTTTGAAAGCCTGAGAATGTCCGAAGCCTGAGACCCGCCCTCCCCGGTTTCCGGTCTCGAAGGATCGACAGTCAAAAGGAGCAGCCACAAGGAGTAATACGGGGCAGCATGACAGGCGGAACGAAACGGCAGAAGGAGATGCGGAAGGCGCTCAGGGCATTGCTGCCAAGGGTTCCGATGCATGACGCGGAAGCGATCCTTGACGTCGCCCTTGCCGGTCACCTGCGCCACCTGCCGCCCACCATCGGCCTCTGGCAGGCCGCCACGACCCACATTCGACACGAGTGCACCGACTACGACGCCCTGCTGGAAGATGGCTACGACCGGGATGCGGCACGCTATTTCGTATTGGACGAGATGAACGCGGTGCTAGAGAGCTGGGGTTGCCTGAAACGACCAACGCCGGATGCAGAGGAGCTTCCTTCTCATCCGGCCAGACGGTGACCGATCACGGTCTGCGGGCGATCAGGTCGATCTCGACCAGAGCGTCGACGGCAAGACCGGAAACGCCGATGCAGGTGCGCCCGGGCAGTTTGCCGGCGGGGAAAAATGACCGGTAAGTCTCGTTCATCGCCTGATAGTCGCGCTTGAACTCCGTGAGGTAAACCCTGACGAAGGTTACGTTTTCCAGGCCGAGGCCGACGCCTGCGAGGACAAGCTTGAGGTTTTCCATGACACGGACGGTCTGCGCCTCGATGCCTTCAGGCAGCGGCGCGTCCGGATCGTCCGGCAAAGTCGGCATCTGGCCGGTGACGAACACCCAGCCGTCGGCCTCGACCGCATGGGAAAACGGCGCGACCGGCTGCGGGGCCTCATCGACCATGTAGTGGATGGGAAGCATCAGGTGTCTCCTTACGGGCAGGAATCGTCTTCGTTGCCGCCAGAGTAGCCACCTATTCGCGTTCGTAAATCCATTGTTCCGGGATATGCGCCACCACGGTTTCCCCGACCCCGACTGTCCCCGGCTTTTCAACGAAACCGACCAGGCCACGCAGGCCCCTTGCCTCCTTCGGGAACGCAAGGTCCAGTCCTTCCCGTTCGGGATAGTTCGCGGCAACGGCTTCTCCGGCGGTCCGGCAGGGCAGATTGTCGCCGTCGACACGGATCACGGCGCCGCCTCCGAAGACCAGCCGGGTGCGCGGCGGTATCCGGGTGAGGCGCGGCAGGCCTGAAATGAGGAAATTGGCGCCGAGCCACTCGGCCCGGACTTCGGCAAGCGCCATGCGCTCCGCGATCTGCCGCAGCTCCTCGACCGACAAAATGGAAATCTGGCGCTCGTTGCACATTTCCGTGCCGCGCGGATACCAGGGTTCGCGGCTACCGGAACGCCGGGTGAAACCGGCATGAAGGTCTCCGGGCAGGCCTTCGAACGTCAGCTCGAGCCGGTCTGCCGCCACGGTTTGAAAATCGTCCGGGGACACGGTACCAAAGAGACCTTCCACGACACCGGTCACCTTGAATTTCGGCGTGACCGTCAACGCGTCCGGAAAGGGAAGTTTCTGATCCATGGTGCCTGTCTCCGGTCTGGAATTTCCGGCCGACCCTATCCCCATCCTCCCCCTGACACCATTGAATCTCCGTGATGCCAGGATCACAGAAACGGATCGATCACGTATCACCGCGCCGGTACACGCCAGAATTTAGGCAGAATGCCCAAGTTTTCTCCTTTTGTGCAGCGCAAAACAGCCCCATCCTTTTCTTTGACGAATCATTTTCCCGGTTTTCGAAGTTCTGCGGATGGACCTGAGCGAAGACACCTATGGCAAACTGATCAATATCGCGGGCCGGCAGCGCATGCTGTCCCAGCGGATCGGCTTCCTGTTCCTCACCATGTCCGGCCAACTGGAAAGCGGCAGCAAGATCCCGGATCCACTCTGGACAATGCTTGAAAGGGCGCTAGAGGATTTCGGCACCGGCCACCGGCTTCTTCTCGACGGCGACGTGGCCGCCGGGCTGCCGAAGCTGACGTCGGAGCGCATCTCCGCGGTTCTTGACGGCAAAAGCGGAGCGTCCGGCCGGGCGATCATCGACCGTTTCCTGCGCGAGGCGGCGGGCCACATGCAGGCCCTTACCGAGGACAGGGCGCCGGAAAGGGCCGTCTTCGACGCCTTTTCCGAATTCGTGCTTGTGGACCTGCTGCAGACACTTCAGGCGATCGTCGCGGCGCTGGAGGAGGATTTCGCCGAGGAAATGCAGCGCCGCCGGACCAGGCGCCAGGAAGAGGCCAAGCGCGTGATGACGGCCCTCCAGGAAATCCAGCGCGCCTCCAAGTTTTCCCGGATGATCGCCCTCAACGCCAAGATCTCGGCCGACAAGGCAGGCCCCTACGGCAAGGAATTCGGCGCCCTCACCGAGGAACTGAAGAACATCTCCAGCGCGATCACCACCAGCTCGGAAGATATCCTGAAGCATCTTTCCGGGCTTTGAGGGCCTGCCGGTTTCACAGCCCCCCCTTCGGCACTGCTATTGCAGCGGAACCGAACAGACCATCTGCGTGTGCTGTGAATTGATCCAGCAATTCGCCGGCAGAGGTCCCGTCGGGATCGGATAATAGTAGTAGACCGGCGGCTTGGCGGCATTCGCCATGGCAGCCCCCGCCGCGACCCCGGCGGCATAAGCCGCCTCCGGATGATAGTACGGTGCGTAGGGCGGATAATACGGGTGATACGGCGGATAGTAGGGGTGATACGGCGGATAACCCGGATGCCAGGCGCGGCAGCGCGGGTCTTGCGGAGCATGATAGCAGTAGGGTCCATAGGGCTCGAAACCGACACCGCCGGGAGCCGTCGCCTCGAGGCGGCGGACACGCGGGCTCCGGTCGATGAAGAGCGCGACCCCCTTTGCCTTTGCCGGCAATTCGCCGCGCAGGACCTTGATCCCGTAAACCACCGACGCCCCTTCGGTTTTCGCCGTTGTCAGTTCCACAAGGGTCGGAGCCTTTCCGGTTTCCTCCAGGATGCTGACCACCGCGTTGGGCGGGTCGCCCTTGAAGCCGTCGTCACTGTCCCAATAGGTGACGAAATTCGCGTTGGAAATCTGGCCACCGAGCCTGTAGGGCCGATCGCTGAAAAAGAGAACGCCGGTATTGGCATTGGTAAGCGTCAGGCTGGCACCGTCATAGGACATCTCGCCTGCCTGCTGCACGTAGTCATACGCCGGCGGTGGCGCCGGATCGCCTTCCGTGACCGCGGTATCCTGCGCCTTCGCCGGCGTTGCGGCCAGAGCCATCAGCATTCCGGCACTGATCCATAGTCCCTTGGTGTGTTTCAAACTGGTCATCGTCGATTGCCCTCCCGGCCAGACCGACACCCGGTTGCAGATCAGTAGACCTTGCCGGATGTCCCGCTCTGATTGCGACACGGACTACAGTCTGCCGCCTGAATTGCAGCGGGATCGGGGCGCTGCGATGAAATTCCTGCAAGGATTTACTGTTCGTCGTCGTCCCGGCCAAGCGAAGCGCGAGCCCGGACGACGATTTCCGCTGATGGCATCAAAAAGGCGGCCCCGGAGGACCGCCTTTCCGTTTTCCTGCAGCCTCGTTCCCTTAGCGGGTCAGCGGCTTGTACTTGATCCGGCGCGGGTCGGCGGCGTGGGCGCCGAGGCGGCGGACCTTGTCCTTTTCATAGTCCTCGAAGTTGCCTGCGAACCATTCCACATGGCTGTCGCCCTCGAAGGCGAGCATGTGGGTGGCCATGCGGTCGAGGAACATACGGTCGTGGCTGATGATCACGGCGCAGCCGGCGTAGTTTTCCAGCGCGTCTTCGAGGGCTGCCAGCGTCTCGGTATCGAGGTCGTTGGTCGGCTCATCGAGCAGCAGCACGTTGGCGCCCTGCTTCAGGACCTTGGCCAGATGCACGCGGTTGCGCTGACCGCCGGAGAGGTCGCCCACCTTGGCCTGCTGAGCCGGGCCCTTGAAGTTGAACGACGAGCAATAGGCGCGGGAGTTGATTTCCTTGCCGTCGAGGTAGATTACCTCGGCGCCGCCGGAAATTTCTTCCCAGACCGTATTGTTCGGGTTGAGCGCGTCGCGGGACTGGTCGACGTAACCCAGATGCACGCTGTCACCGACAGTGATGGTGCCGCTGTCCGGTTTCTCCTGCCCGGTTATCATCTTGAACAGCGTGGATTTACCCGCACCGTTCGGACCAATGACGCCAACAATGCCGCCGCGCGGCAGCTTGAAGGTCAGGTTGTCGATCAGGAGGCGATCCTCGAAGCCCTTGGAGACACCTTCCAGATCGATGACGTTGGCGCCGAGGCGCTCGCCCACCGGAATGAGGATCTGCTCGATGGAGGGCATACGCTCCTCCTGAGCCGCAACCAGGTCCTGATAGGCATTGATACGGGCCTTGGACTTGGTCTGGCGGCCCTTCGGGCTCATGCCCATCCACTCGCGCTCGCGGGCAATTGCCTTGGAGCGGGCCATATTCTCGCGGCCTTCCTGCTCCATGCGCTTGGTCTTCTTTTCCAGATAGACCGAGTAGTTGCCTTCGTAGGGGATGCCCTGACCGCGGTCGAGCTCGAGGATCCAGCCGGTGACGTTGTCAAGGAAGTAGCGGTCGTGCGTGATGATCAGGACCGAGCCCTTGAACTCTCTGAGGTGCCGTTCCAGCCAGTGGACGGTCTCGGCGTCGAGGTGGTTGGTCGGTTCGTCGAGGAGCAGCAGGTCCGGCTCGGAGAGCAGAAGCTTGCAGAGCGCGACGCGGCGGCGTTCCCCGCCGGAGAGATTGTCGACGGCGGCGTCCGACGGCGGGCAGCGCAGGGCTTCCATCGCCATTTCCACCTGGCTTTCCAGGTTCCACAGGTCCTGGGCGTCGATCTCGTCCTGCAGATGAGCGGCTTCGTCGGCGGTCTCGTCCGAGTAGTTCATCATCAATTCGTTGTAGCGGTCGATCTTCGCCTGCTTGTGGGCAACCCCTTCCATGATGTTTTCCATCACGGTCTTGGTGTTGTCGAGCTGCGGCTCCTGCGCAAGGTAGCCGACCTTCGCGCCCTCCGCCGCCCAGGCCTCGCCGGTATACTCCTTGTCGATACCGGCCATGATCTTCAGAAGCGTCGACTTACCGGCCCCGTTCGGGCCCAGGATGCCGATCTTGGCGTCCGGGTAGAACGAGAGGTGGATGTTGTCGAGGACTTTCTTGTCGTTATAGGCCTTGGACAGGCCATGCATGTGATAGATGAACTGGCGCGCCATGGGGCTCCGCTTCTCCGCTTTCAAAATCTGATGGGATTCTCAGGAATTCTGCGGCGTCTTTTAGGGGAAAGTGACGCCCGGGGCAATGGGTGGATTTAGTTCTCCGACTGCCGGCGCATTTCCTGCCACGACCGGACTGCGTTCGGCGCGAGGATTGATTGCTCCCCTGGATGGCTCCTCACCCCTTGTGCATGGTCTTCTCGTCTGTTGGCAGTGCGTTCAGCCAATCGGGCACGCTCAAGGATTTATCGGCACGTCCACGGCTCACCGTCAGCCCCTTCCTCGCTTCCAGCGTCTCCGGTGTGTTCACCGCCCATGCGTATCCCGTCTCTTCCAACGCCTTCACCAGCCACCAGCCCGGATCGGTCTGACCTGGAAGAAATCCGAGACGTGCCGACTTCGGGAAGGCGTGGTGGTTTTCGTGGAAGGCCTCCCCGAAGGTGATTATGCCGAGACGCGGCAGGTTGTAACCCTGGACGCAGGCGCCCTTCACATAAAGAAGGTGATCCCTCGGCTGGTGGGCATAGTAGCCGACGAGCCAGTGACCGATCAGGGAGACGGAGACACGGCAGCAGACGCCCCAGACGACGAATGGCAGCCCGCCCAAGAGATAAAGCGGCACCGCGATCACGATTTGCTGGGCCATCCAGGTCCGCTCGACGATCCGGTAGAACGGGTCTTGCATAACCTCGGTCTCGATTACGAAGACCGGCTTTTTATCCAGAATGATGCCGCAGCATAGTTGCCACCAGGCGTCCTTCCAGAAGCCGGAACGATGGGAAAAGAAATCGTGACATCCTGCCTGGCGCTGCCCCCAGTCCCGGAAGTCGTGCAGCCGGATCATGCCGAAGGGGCCTGCCATGCCGACAAGGACACCGAGATAAACAAGGGACCGCTCGATCCAGAGGCGGGTGCGGAAGGACCGGTGGATCAGTAGCCTGTGCATGCCGACCGAGTGGCCGCCGCAGATGGTGACCGCGGTCAGGACTACGAAGACGGCGAATGAGTCGACGGAAAAAGTCAGAGGTCCCGCGACCAGGGCGGTGAGTGTCATGCCAAGGATCCAGGCGGCCTTGACCGGCTTGAAGGCAACTCGCCCCTCGATCGGATTGGCTCCCCCCTCGGAGAATACGCGTTCAGTGGAGACCGGCTTCTGCACGGGATAAACGATCAGGCTCATGGCAACAGTTCCTCCTCGCGCCCTTATGACAAAGGTGCGTGCTCTCGGCTCCCGGCGCGTTCCGGGAGACCAATCAGTGGTTTGAAATTCGCCCGCCACTCAGGCGGGCTCTTGCCATTTGAAGGAACGTTCACTATTTAGGCAGTAAGCTAATTACCATCAATTCGACATTTAGGCAATTACCTAATTATCGAATTCCGATTTATATCAACCGGAGCCGGGAGTTCCTTATGAGCGACCAGTCAGATCCCCTGGGTACGCCCGAAGCCGGCGGCATCCAGAAGGTTTTTGAGGCGCTTGCCTCTGCGGCGAGGCGAAAGATCCTGGCCTATCTGGCTCACAGCTCGCTGACCGCCGGCGAAATTGCCGAACGTTTCGACATGTCGAAACCATCGATTTCGCAACATCTGGGCGTACTGGAAAGTGCTGGTCTGGTGCGCAAGGAAAAGCGCGGCCAGTATGTGCACTATTCTCTCGTGCAGGACAGCCTTGCCAACACACTGAACGGCTATGTCCAGGAAATCTGCCCGGTCTCCCGTCCGCTAAAAAAAGAAAGCGCTGCGCTTAAGGACAAAGCAGGAAAGGACGAAGCGTGACTTTCTGCGTTCCCTGAGCGTTTTGAACGAACGCGTCGAATCCTGAGAGCCATACCCACCCTGGAGGTCATCCCCGACTTGATCGGGGATCCATTGGCACCAGTACAGATCGAAACTGGCAGAATGCTTTGTCTTTTGTCGCCTTGATCCGCCAACTGCGGATGTGGAGGCGTTGATTGGATCCCCGATCGAGTCGGGGATGACACCGGTGGAAATGGAAATCCTCGACCACACCGTACGCCTTTCACCGAACGCATTTCTGCCTTTTCGGACTTTCCTCGCACCTCCACTACACCGTAAGGTTTCTCAAGTTCTTCATCCTTTTCACCGGACCTGCCATGACCACCGTCGACATTCTGATGCCTCGCCCGATGCTGCCGATCGTTCAGGAGCAGCTGGACGCACTCTTTACGGTTCACCGGCTTTATGAAGCCGGGGACCCGGACGAGATGCTGGCCGAAGTCGGCGAAAAGATCCGCGGCGTGGCGATGGCCTTCGGGCCTGTCAATCGCGAGATGCTCTCAAAAATCCCGAACGCGGAAATCGTCTCCAGCTTCGGTGTCGGCTACGACCACATCAACACAAGCGACTGTCTTGCCGCCAATGTGATGGTGACCAACACGCCGGATGTCCTGACCGAAGAAGTGGCCGACACGGCTCTCGGGCTGATGCTGATGACCGTGCGTGAACTCGGCCAGGCGGAACAGTGGCTGCGCCAGGGCAAGTGGGAAGGGCAAGGCCCCTACCCGCTGACCCCGGCCACCCTTCAGGGCCGCACGCTCGGCATCTTCGGGTTGGGCCGCATCGGCAAGGCGATTGCGAAACGTGCCGAGGCCTTTGGCATGGAGATCCACTATTACGGCCGCAAGCGGCAGGAAGGCGTTGCCTATCCCTACCATGCGACGCTGAAGGAACTCGCTAGCGCCTGCGACACGCTGATGGTGGTGGCGCCCGGCGGCGCTGAAACCCGCCATGCGGTCAATGCCGAAGTGCTGGAAGCGCTTGGGCCCGACGGCATCGTGCTCAACATCGGCCGCGGCACCGTGATCGACGAAGCGGCACTGATCACGGCGCTTGAGAGCGGCACGATCTTCGGCGCCGGCCTCGATGTCTTCGAGAACGAGCCGCATGTGCCGGAGAAGCTGATGGCTCTGCCGCGCGTCACCCTGCTGCCTCATGTCGGTTCCGCCTCGCAGGCGACGCGCAATGCCATGGGCCAGCTCGTGGTCGACAACCTGAAGAGCTGGTTCGAGACCGGCAAGCCCGTCACGCCGGTTCCCGAAATGGGTTGAGCGGCGGCCCGGCGTATCCCGGTCTACCGGACTAGCTGATCACTTCACCGATCAGCATCTGTGGCGAGGTATTGGTGAAGTTCGGGATATCCGCCAGCACGGGACCGGCGACGGCCATCGCCTGATCGAACTTGTCCTGGCTTTCGAAAAGCAGGGTCGCGATGGCGAAATAGGCGGGCGGAATGCCCGGGCCGCCGGCAAGGCCCTTTGACGCCTGAGCGGAAGCCAGAAACGGCCCGAAGTGCTCGCCGACAATCTCCATGTGCCTGCCGCCGTAATAATCGTAGTCGAAGGTCAGATCCGGACCGACCGGATAAAGGACCTGCAGGGAAACAGTCATTTCGTCCTCCCGTCTGCATGGCTTGTGCGTCGAGACAGTGGCGCGGGCTGACGGCCGGTCGGCGCCGCGTCCGATCAGAATATCATGCTTCCCCGGATCTGGCGCCGGCGCGTTGCCTCCCGACCGACGCTGTTCCAAGATTGTCCGTTCAACGGCCCTCGCCAACCGGACACCGGAAGGGCGTGAACGTGCTGCCCATATTGGCGCTGACGGTCATCATCGTCAGCAGGTCGGCAAAGGCGAAATCCGCGGGCGATTTCGGGCAGACCGGGACTGTCAGGCTGCAATCGGAGGCGACGAAAGCCTCGTGACGTTCCAGAAACGCTTTGGTCAATGCGTTGCCATCGACGTTTGCCAGCGCGATGCCAATCATTTCCCGGTAGGAAACGCACCGTATCTTGCGCCGTTCGTCCCGTGTGTCCTGCGCGAAGCCCGATGGCGGCCATACGCTCCCGAACACGGCGAAAAGCACCAGGAACCAAAAACCCGGACCTGTTTTCATGAGACCTCCTGCGAATTCTCCGCCCAGGAATACCGGGCGGATCGCGAGATCCGCCCGCAAGCGGCGGTCAGTCCCTGAGGCTTTCGGCGAGCGCCGATCCGATGTCGGCGATGGCCTTGTTGCGGTCGTCAAAGGAGGCTTCGGTCTGGGTGAGGTAGACCGCGATCACAACGGGCGCCCGGCCTTCCGGCCAGATGACGGCGATGTTGTTGCGCGAACCGTTCCCGCCTGCCCCGGTCTTGTCGGCAACGGGCCAGCCCTCCGGCAGGCCGGCCCGGAGCGTCGATGCTCCCACCTTGTTGCCGAGGAGCCACTGCGTGAGCTGATCCCTTGCACGGGTGGTCAAGGCATCGCCCAGAACCAGCTTCTGCAGTGTTGCCACGGCCGCGGCCGGTGTTGTGGTGTCGCGTGCATCGCCCGGCGTGCCTTCGTTGAGCTCCGGTTCGTTGCGATCAAGGCGCGTGACCGTGTCGCCTATGCCGCGCAGATAGGCGGTCAGTCCGGCAGGTCCACCGATTTCCTCCAGAATGAGGTTGGCTGCCGCATTGTCGCTGATCGTGATGGCGGCTTCGCACAGTTCCAGAAATGTCATGCCGCTTGTACCGACCTTCTTTTCGGTGACCGGCGAATAAGACACCAGATCCTCTTGCCGGATCTTCACCCGGCGGGCCGGATCGATCTCTTCCCTTTCCCCCTTTTCAAGCAGGGCGGCGCAGAGAAACGCCTTGAAAGTGCTGTTCAGGGGAAAGCGCTCCTCCGCGCGGTACGTCCAGGTCGTGCCGGTTTCCCTGTCGACTACGGCGACCCCGATCCTGGCCGAAAGGCGGCTTTCAGCCTCCTTCACGGTTTTATCGAGGGGCGCCGGGTCAAACCCGGCGGCCGCGGCCTGGCCGGACACTCCGGTCACGACCGCCGATACGGCAAGGGCAAGGGTCAACGCACTGCGGCGGGTCCAAAAAATCATCCTGAGCTCCAACAATCATTGTCAATCGCCTGAGCCGGTATGGTGTGTTGCCCCCCGCACCGACCGTCCCGAGACCCGGCGACCTTGCCGCTGCCTTAGATATTACGCAAATGATGAATAATGGGGTCAGTCATGAACAGAACTTGGCCTTGAAAGCATCCTCATGGACATTTCGAAATTGCCGCTGAATGCCCTTCGGGCGTTCGAAGCCTCCGCCCGGCTATGCAGCTTCACCCGGGCCGGACTGGAACTGCGCGTTTCACAGACTGCCGTCAGTCATCAGGTGAAGGCACTGGAAGATCTCCTGCAGGTGTCCCTGTTCGAGCGCCTGCCGCGCGGCGTTGCCCTCACCGACGAAGGATATGCGCTGTTGCCGGTCCTGAGCGATGCCTTCCGCCGGATGAGCGCGGCGCTCGGCCGGTTCGAGGATGGCAATTTCCGCGAGGTTCTGACCGTCGGCGCGGTCGGGACATTCGCAACCGGCTGGCTGCTGTCCAGGCTGCCGGATTTTTCAAAGGCCTATCCGCATATCGACCTGCGTCTGAAGACCAACAACAATCGTGCCGACATGCTTGCCGACGGGCTCGATTGCTTCATCCGCTTCGGCGACGGCGCCTGGCACGGGACGAATGCGCAAAGACTAATGGAAGCGCCGCTCTCTCCCGTCTCCTCGCCTGGAATCGCACAACGGCTCAGGAAACCCGAGGACCTGCTGCGAGAACCACTGCTCAGATCCTACCGATTGGATGAATGGGCCATGTGGTTTCAGACGGTTTCGTTGTCTGCGCCAAGGGCACGCGGATGGATGTTCGACAGTTCGCTCGCCATGGTGGAAGCCGCGGCCCAGGGGGCCGGCGTTGCGCTGGTGCCGGTCAGCATGTTCAGCCGCGACCTGGAGACCCGCCGTATTGTCCGCCCCTTCGACGCAGGCGTCGTCACAGGCAGCTACTGGCTCACCTGGCTGAAATCGAGGGAGGAAACCGGAGCCATGCAGAAGTTCCGCCATTGGCTGCAGTCAGTTGCCGGCGTCGCGGATACATGATCCCCTCAGGCCTTCCGGCCGACGACCATTTCGCGTTTTCCCGCAAATCCGCCTGTCTTTTCAATGACAAATCCGGCCGCCTGGAGGTTGCGCCGGACCCAGCCCGCCGCCGTATAGGTCGCAAGGGTTCCGCCGGGTACCGTGAGGTCCGCTGCCGCTCTCAGCAGACCGGCATCCCACAATTCCGGGTTCTTCGCCGGGCTGAAACCGTCGAGATACCAGGCATCGACGGGTGCAGGCGCCTGTCCGTCCGCGACCGGAGCGCCGGACGCGAGGTCCGTGATCAGCTCGCGCGCGTCGCCGATGCCGAGCAAAAGCGTCGCGCCAGCGACCTCAAGCCGGTTCCAGCCCGGTTTCGGCGCCCAGACCGCCAGGAGCTCCGACGCGAGATTGCCAAGTTCCGGGAAGGCGCCGAGCGCTCGGGCCAGCTGATCGCGCGTCATCGGAAAGAGCTCGAAGGAAACGAAGGTCAGCGCCGGTGCCGGGCTCACCTCGTTCAGGGCGGCAAGCGTCGTCAGGAAGTTGAGACCGGTGCCGAAGCCGAATTCGGCGATGGCGAAGCCGTCGCGGCCATGAAACCTTTCGGGGAGACCGTTTCCTTTCAGGAAGACATGACGCGTTTCCGCAAACCCTCCGGCCTTCGAAAAATAGGTGTCGTCAAAGCCCTCGGCCCGGGGAACGTCACCCTCGAGCCATTCCAGCTCCGGTGCTCTTGTCGGCATGGTCTGGTATTCGTCCTTTTTGATCGCCGGGCGAAGCATCGCCTTTCCTCAAAGGTTTTGCCATCGCCGTCTGGTTCTCATATGAGAGCGGCACGAGACAATCAATCTTCAGGGACGCATTTGCCACATGGCGCAGACCTCCACCGCTCCGTTCGACCTTGCCATAGCCGGTGCCGGCATCTTCGGCCTGTCCATCGCCCATGCCGCCATCAAGGCGGGGCTCAGCGTAGCGGTTCTGGAAAGGAAACATGTGGGCTCCGGCTCCAGCGGCGGGCTGTTGGGGGCACTTATGCCGCATATGCCGGCGCGCTGGAACCCGAAGAAGGAATTCCAGTTCCAGGCGCTTTCCGGCCTCGAAGCCCATGTCCGGCAGCTTGAAGCCGATACCGGACTTGCCTGCGGCTACCGCCGCTGCGGCCGCATCCTGCCTTTGACGACCACCGACAAGCTGGAACACCATCTGGAGCGGGCGGAAGAGAGCAAGCTGCGCTGGCACCCGGAGGAAACGGGATTTTCCTATCAGGTGGAACCCGCCGGCAGCCGCTCCGACTGGCTTGCGCCGGAGGCGGCACCCTTCGGCCTCGTTTACGAGACGCTTGCGGCCCGGGTGTCGCCCAGGGCCTATCTCGCCGCGCTCAGCGCCTTTGTCCGCAGTCACGGCACCTTGATCGAAGGCGCCGGCGCAGGGGGTTTCGACGAGGGAACCGGCACGGTTGCGATCGAAGGCGGCCGTGGTCCGGTCCTGGCCGGGAGCCTCGTCCTTTCGGGCGGCTTCTCCGCCTTCGACCTGATCGAACATTTCACAGGGGAACGGATCGGGCGCGGGGAAAAGGGGCAGGCACTGCTGCTGGAAGGCAAGGGGCTGGAACAGGAACCCGCGATCTATTGCGACGGCCTTTATGTGGTGCCGCATGAAGACGGCACCGTTGCGGTAGGCAGTACCTCGGACAGGACATTTTCCGACAGCGCCCCATCCGAGGCACGTGCGGCCGAACTCCAGACCCGGGCAACGGCCTTCTGCCCGAAGCTTGCGGGCCGCGACGTTCTGACGAACTGGGCCGGCATCCGTCCGCGCTGCAACAAACGCGATCCGCTTGCCGGCAGGCTGCCCGGTTATGAGCGGGTTTACGCGGCAACGGGCGGGTTCAAGATCTCCTTCGGCATCGCGCATCTGATTGCCGATTGCCTTGTGGCGGAAATCACCGGACGCTCCCCCGTTCGCCCCCTGCCCGCAACCTTCCAGCCCGAGCACCATTTCGGGCAGAACCGTCTGAAGGAGGACGGCTGAGCGCGCGATCCTGCGTTTCCGTGAAATCGTTCACGAATTTGGACCGTGTGAATAGCTGATCTTGAATATTTAAAGCCGGGTTCGATTTACCCGGGACGGCCACATCGCATGGCTGTCATCCGACTGTCAGGTCTCGTTCCGGCGCCGTTAGATCGCCGTCACCACCAGATAGACCGCGTATAGACTGGCGACAACCGAGCCCCAAAACAGGAGATTCTTGGCCACCAGGAAAGATACGCTCGGAGTTTCTCGCCGCAGTTGTTCCCTTTCTGCCGCTGGTCTGCTGTCCTCGCGGAGGTCTTCCGAATAGGGTCTGGTAGCCGCTGTCATGGCCTTGGCCATTTCTGCTATCCTCACTTGACGTTCGAAGCAGGTCGCTTGACCTTTCGTCCAAGCAATTATCTCATAGCTTAGAAAAGCAAAGGTTAACGACCGCTTAAACCTATTATGGAGAATTTACACCCTTACACCACATGGTATTTATTTATATACACAGAAGAACGTCATTAATTTGGCAGATTGCTCAAAAACGATTTTCCGCCGAATTCACCTCGCAATATCGACAAGGGATACCCAAGCGGCATGAGCCTCGACAGCGTCCGTGATCACCTCGCCCAAACCGCTCCTGAACTGGAAGTCCTTGTGACCGACCACAGCAGCGCCACCGTCGATCTGGCGGCCAAGGCCCATGGCGTGGAGCCGGGGCAGATCGCCAAGACACTTTCCTTCCAGGTCAAGGACAGGATCTTCCTGGTCGTCGCACGCGGCGACGCGCGGCTGGACAACAAGAAGGCCAAAGCCGCCTTCGGCGGCAAGGTGAAGATGCTGGGGCTGGACGAAGTGGAGAGCCTGACCGGCCATCCTGTCGGCGGCGTTTGCCCGTTCGGTCTTGCCCGCCCCCTGCCCGTCTATTGCGATATCTCGCTCAAGGCCTACGACACCGTCATTCCGGCAGCGGGGGCAACCAACGCCGCCGTCCGCATCTCGCCCGAGCGCATGGCAGAAATCACCGAGGCTGAATGGGTGGACGTGTGCCAGCCGCCGCAATCGTAGCGCCGGACACAGTTGCGTACCGGGTTGTCCAAAACGGTCCGTGACAATTTCAACCTCACTAACCTCATCCTGAGGAGGACCGTCAGGTCCGTCTCGAAGGATGGGCGGCATACTCATGAGCAAGTGGCCCATCCTTCGAGACAGCGCTTACGCGCTTCCTCAGGATGAGGGAGAAGTGGTATTCTCCTACCTTGCCGCCGATCCCGAAAATGTCGGCTGAACGCCGCCTCAGACCCTGTAATAATCCCGGTACCAGTCCACGAAGCGCGTAACGCCTTCCTGGACCGTTGTTTTCGGCCGATAGCCTGTGAGGCTCTGCAGAAGGTCGGCATTGGCCCAGGTGGCCGGCACGTCGCCCGGCTGCATCGGCATCAGGTTACGCTCGGCCTTTTTCCCCGTCGCCGCTTCGATCGCCTCGATGAAGTCAGTCAGCTGCACAGATGTCGAATTGCCGATATTGACGACCCGCCAGGGAGCGACCGGCGAAAGGCTGTCGCCTTCGGGCACCTCTTCACCCTCGGCGGGACGCACGGGTATGGCGTCCATCAGCAGGCGGATGCCCTCCACAAGGTCTTCCACGTAGGTGAAGTCCCGCTTCATGTCGCCGTAATTGTAGACGTCGATAGGCTTGCCCTCGAGGATGGCCTTGGTGAACTTGAAGAGCGCCATGTCCGGACGGCCCCAGGGGCCGTAGACCGTGAAGAAGCGGAACATGGTGACCGGCAGGCCGTAGAGATGGGCGTAGGAATGCGCCATGTTCTCCGTCGCCTTCTTCGTCGCCGCATAGAAGGACATCTGGTGATCGGCCTTGTCCGTCTCCGTGTAGGGCATCTGGGTATTGGCCCCATAGGCGGACGACGTGGAGGCCAGCAGCATGTGCTCCGGCGGGAAGGCCCGGGCGGCTTCCAGCAGCTCGAAGGTGCCGCAGATGTTGCTTTCAAGGTAGGAACGCGGGGCCTCGATGGAATAACGCACTCCCGCCTGCGCAGCCAGATGAATGACAAGATCGGGTTTCTCGGACCTGAACATCGACATCAGCAGATCGGGCGTCTCGACCCGGTCGTTGACCGGCGTGAAATGCTCGTTCTGCATCAGCATCTGCTGCCGGCGCTCCTTCAGGCGGACGTCGTAGTAGTCCGTCATGGCGTCCAGGCCGATGACCCGGAACCCGTCCTTCAAGAGACGCGTGCACAGGAAGTAGCCGATAAAGCCGGCGGAGCCGGTCACCAGGACGGTCTTCATAATCCGTTCGAGGCCTTTCAAGCGAATGGAAAATATGGATCAGGTGATAAACAATCGAGGCCGGTCTTAAAAGGCTTTGCCCGGCCCGGCAATGGCAAAAACAATTGCGGGCACCGGCTGATGCCGGTGCCCGCGTGTTCACTTTTGCCTGGATTGCATACGAAAACCAGCACCACATACTCCGCCTCATCCTGGGGAGGGCCTTCAGGTCCTCCTCAGGATGAGGTTGTGGGGGGGTGGCCCTTCCATCCGAAGCGCCAGACCAGCCCTTCCGGCTCTCCCCTAGATGCCTTCGCCGTCAGCCCCGAAATTGTTCAGGAAGCCGCGCTCACGCAGATAGCCGATGATCTCCTCGGCAACGTCTTCCGGATCCCGGCCGACATTGCGGATATGGAGTTCCGGATTCTCCGGGACCTCGTAGGGGCTGTCGATGCCGGTGAAGTTCTTGATCTCGCCGCGATCGGCCTTGGCGTAGAGCCCTTTGGGATCACGCTTGCGGCATTCCTCGATGGGCGTGTCGACGAAGACCTCGATGAACTCGCCCTCTTCCATCAGATCCCTGGCGAGCTGGCGCTCGGACCGGAACGGGGAAATGAACGAAACAAGCGTGATCATGCCAGCATCGGCAAAGAGCCTGGCGACCTCGCCCACGCGGCGGATGTTCTCCACCCGGTCGGCGTCGGTGAAGCCGAGATCCTTGTTGAGGCCATGGCGGACATTGTCGCCGTCGAGCGTATAGGTGTGGCGACCGTCGATATGGAGTTTCTTTTCCACGATCGAGGCAATGGTCGACTTGCCCGAGCCCGAGAGCCCTGTGAACCACAGCACCGCCGGTTTCTGGCCGAGCTTTTCAGACCGTGCCGCCTTGTCGACGTCGAAGGCCTGCCACTGGATGTTGCTGGCCCTGCGCAGCGCGAACCAGATCATGCCCGCCCCGACGGTCGCATTGGACATGCGGTCGATCAGGATGAACGAGCCGGTCGAGCGGTTGGCCTCATAGGGGTCGAAGGCGACGGAAGAAGACAGGGCGAAGTTGCAGAAGGCAATTTCATTGAGTTCCAGCGTCTTGCCGGCGACATGTTCAAACGTGTTGACGTTGATCTTGTGCTTGATCTCGGAGACCGTCGCCGTCACCGTGCGCGTGCCGATCTTCAACAGGTACGGGCGGCCCGGCAGGAGCGGCTCGTCGGACATCCAGATGACGTGGGCGGCGAACTGGTCCGCGACGTCCGGCCGGTGAGCGGTGGACGACAGAAGATCGCCGCGGGAGATGTCGATTTCATCTTCCAGCGTGATGGTCACCGCTTCACCGGCACGCGCTTCCGGAATCTCTCCGCCGGCGCCGATGATGCTCCTGACCCGGGAGATCTTGGCGGGACCGGCCACGACCAGTTCGTCGCCGACATTGACCCGGCCGCTGGCGATGGTGCCGGAGTAGCCGCGGAAATCGAGGTTTGGCCGGTTAACCCACTGGACGGGGAAACGGAATGGCGCTTCCAGCGCGTGTTCCCCCACCTCGACGGTTTCCAGGTGTTCCAGAAGCGTCGGCCCGGAATACCAACCCATCTTGTCGCCGCGGGTGGTGACATTGTCGCCGTAGCGGGCGGACATCGGGATCGCCTGCAGGGTTTCGAAGTCGAAGCCGTTGGCGAAGACCTCGAATTCCTTGCGGATTTCCTCGAAGCGCTCCTGGGAATGGCCGACAAGATCGATCTTGTTGACGGCCAGCACCACGTGGCGAATGCCGAGCAGCGATGCGATGAAGGCGTGGCGGCGCGTCTGGACCATCAGGCCGTTGCGGGCATCGACCAGCAGGACGGCAAGATCGGCGGTCGAGGCGCCGGTTGCCATGTTGCGGGTATACTGCTCGTGGCCCGGCGTGTCGGCGACGATGAACTTGCGCTTCTCGGTGGCAAAGAAGCGGTAGGCCACGTCAATCGTGATGCCCTGCTCGCGTTCGGCCTCGAGGCCGTCGACCAGAAGCGCCAGATCGATCTCCTCGCCGACGGTACCGTGCTTTTTCGAGTCGCGCTCGAGCGCAGCCAGCTGGTCCTCAAAGATCAGCTTGGTGTCGTAGAGCAGGCGACCGATCAACGTCGACTTGCCGTCATCGACGGAGCCGCAGGTCAGAAAGCGGAGCTGGTCCTTGCTTTCCTGCGCAAGGATATATTCGGTTACGGCTGCCTCGGCAGCTTCCTGGACGTTTGCAATCGTCATCTTAGAAATATCCTTCCCGCTTCTTCTTTTCCATCGACGCGCTTTCGTCCTTGTCGATCAGGCGGCCCTGGCGCTCGGAGGTGCGGGCAATCAGCATCTCGCGGACAATCGCCTGCAGGGTATCGGCGTCCGATTCAATGGCGCCGGTCAGCGGGTAGCAGCCGAGCGTGCGGAAGCGGACCATCTTTTCCTCGATCACTTCGCCGGCTTGCAGCTTCATGCGGTCGTCATCGACCATGATCAGCATGCCGTCGCGGTTCACCACCGGGCGCTTTGCGGCAAAATACAGCGGCACCATCGGGATGTTCTCCGTCAGGATGTACTGCCAGATGTCGAGCTCGGTCCAGTTGGAGAGCGGGAACGCGCGGATGCTCTCGCCCTTGGCAACGCGGGCGTTGTAGAGGTTCCAGAGTTCCGGGCGCTGGTTCTTCGGGTCCCAGCCGTGGTTGGCATTGCGGAAGGAGAAGACGCGCTCCTTGGCGCGGGACTTTTCCTCGTCCCGGCGCGCGCCGCCGAAAGCCGCATCGAAGCCGTATTTGTTCAGGGCCTGCTTCAACGCTTCCGTCTTCATAATGTGGGTGTGGACGGAGGAGCCGTGGTCGAACGGGCTGATGTTCTTCTCCAGCCCTTCCGGGTTGGTATAGACCAGGAGATCCATGCCGAGCCGCTTGGCGGTCTCGTCGCGGAAGGCAATCATGTCCCGGAACTTCCATGTCGTGTCCACGTGCAGCAGCGGGAACGGCGGCTTGGACGGATAAAACGCCTTCATCGCCAGATGCAGCATGACGCCCGAGTCCTTGCCGATGGAATAGAGCATCACCGGGTTGGAGAACTCCGCTGCGACTTCGCGGATGATGTGAATGCTTTCCGCCTCCAGGCGCTTCAGGTTGCTGAGGCGCTCGGGCGAGATGCCGTGAGATTGCATGTTCATCGTCACTTTTCCATGGGGGCCGGCAAACCGGCCTTGTCAGAAATCTATCCTTTGGCGCGCGATCCGTCTGCCCCTCAGGCAGCCGGCGCCAGATCCTGCAGCAAGGCCCGGGAGCCTACTGCAATGAAATACGGGTTGCGGAGATCGTCCTTGGCGGCGTTTTCCGGCACGCGGTAGACGAAGTCCTCCTTGGTTTCAGCCAGCACCACCGCGCCGCCGGCAGCCCGGACAACCGCGTCTCCGGCGGCAATGTCCCACTGCATGGTGGGCGCGAGGCGCGGGTAGAGGTCGGCCCGTCCGGCCGCTACCCAGCACAGCTTCAGGGAAGAGCCGACGGAAAGCTGCTCGGCGACCTCAAGGCTGCCGATCAGTCTTGCAGTTTCCTCAGACATGTGGGAACGGCTCGCGAGCACGCTCAAACCGCCGGACGGCGGCGTGCGGACCTTAATGGTCTCGATGCCGGCAATGCCCGCACCCTCGATCGTCCCCCGGAAGGCCAGCCTGCGCAGCCCGCCGTCCTGCTCGATCGAACCGCCCCAGAAAATCTCGCCGAGCGCCGGCGCGGAGACGACGCCGAAAACAGGCACGCCGTCGTCGACAAGGGCGATATTGACCGTGAATTCACCGTTTTTCTTCAGGAATTCCTTGGTTCCGTCGAGCGGGTCCACCAGAAAATAGCGGGTGCCGACGGACGGCAGGTGTCCGGCTTCCACGGCCTCTTCGGCCACCACCGGAATGTCGGGGAAGCGTTCGGCAAGACCGGACAGGATGATCTTCTCGGCAGCGGCGTCGGCCTTGGTCACGGGAGAGCCGTCGGCCTTGTTTTCCACGTCGAAAGGCTCGGCATAGATTTTCAGGATCTCCTCGCCCGCGCGGATCGCGAGTGCCGTCAGGAAGGATGTCTGGTCTTCGGTCATGAATGCCTCAATTGGCACGGAACGGCGACAGTTCCGCGCGTATTGCGCTGCTGGTCAGCTTGCCCGCCAATAAACGGAACGTTCCGGTTCAATTCAAGGAATGACGTTCCACGATTACGGTCTAAAAGAAAACTCTTCAGGCTCTCTGGCGGAGGCATAAGGGCATTTGTTCCGTGCCTCAACCCTGCAATTGGGAATCGGCGTTCAAGGCCTTGGCAAATTCACCGATTGGCAAGGCATTATCCCTAAAATCGGATCTAACCGCCGGAATGTACCCGGCCGGACCATAAGCAGATGTGTGAGAGTACAATGTCCGACCCTAATCCCGATCCGCAGCATGACGGCGACGAGGCGCAGCGCGAATGGGTGCCCCGTGCGCACCGGGCCCGCATTTTCAAAAAGGGCAAAATGATTTTCGAGAACGGATTGCGGTCGATCCCCTGCACAGTGCGCAACCTTGCCGAGGGCGGCGCACTGCTGGAATTCGAACAGGCCTACCTGCTGCCGACGGAATTCGAACTCTTCATGGAACTGGCCGACTATGAGGTGACCTGCGAACGGCGTTGGGAAGACGGCCTGCGGTGCGGCGTGCAGTTCATCAGTGAAAAACGCCAGACAGCCAAACAGCGTGAACAGGTGCTGCAAACTTCCGAGCAGGCGCTGAAGCGGGATCGAAACCTGCGCACCGAAACGGCGGACGGCATCCTCGACCGCAAGCGCAGCGAATTCGTCCAGCCGGAAGCAAGCACGGACCCTCGGGCTCCCCGCGGCACCTCTTCGGGCAAGCGAACCTTCGGCAAGCGACGCTGACCGGAGGTCAGGACTTTTCGGCCGCCTTCCCTTCCGGCAACGCCGATCCGCCGGCCGACCTGCGTGGGAATGCGTCGCAGGCTTCGAACGCCATCGGGCTTGCGATTGCAAAACCCTGCACATAGTCCACCCCGACCACCAGCAAGGCTTCCAGGTGTTCGGGCGTTTCCGCAAATTCCGCAATCGTCCTCTTGCCGGGCAGATGTGCGATCTTGTTGATCATTTCGACGGTCAGACGGTCGGACTCGTTGTCGAGCATCCCGCGTACGAAACTTCCGTCGATCTTGACGAAATCGACCGTCAGCCGCTTGAGATAGGTAAGCGAGGACATGCCGACGCCGAAATCGTCGAGTGCGAACCGGCAACCGAGTTCGCGCATGGTGTCCATGAACAGGATCGCCTCGTCAAAATTGGCGATCACGCTCGTTTCCGTCAATTCAAAGCACAGCGTCGAGACTGGCACGCCTGAACTGTCCAGTTCGCTGCCCAGAAAATCCAGAAAGCTCTCGTCCGTCAGGGTCAATCCGCTGAGGTCGATCGCATAGGTATTGCAGCCCTCCGGGTCCCACTGACGGATGGTGGCCGGCTCATTGCGAACCACACATCGTTCGATCAGCGGCCTCAGCCCGAATATCACTGGACAGATACTCAATGCCGGATGCAAGCTGTAGTCTTGGACCCGCGACCGTCAGGTGATCCGGTCCAGACTGCATGGGAGGTGCTCGTGACACTGAAAGTCATCGGTGCGGGGGTGGGGAGAACCGGCACTTATTCCCTCAAGCTCGCGTTGAACCAGCTTGGCCTTGGGCCGACGCATCACATGGAGGAAGTTCTCCTCAACATGCCGGCACAACTGCCGCTGTGGCAGGCCGCTGTGGACGGTGCGCCGGACTGGGAGGCGATCTATGACGGCTATCCCGGCGCCGTCGACTGGCCGACCGCCGGCTTTCACCGGGAACTTTACGCGGAATACCCTACGGCAAAGTTCATCCTGACTCACCGGAGCACCGAAAGCTGGCTCGAGAGCTTTTCGGCCACGATCTACAAGCTGGTTTCCTCGCAGGAGCAGGCTCCAGAACCAATGCGGCCCTGGCTTCAAATGGCAACATCGGTCATCGGCAAGACCGGCTTCCCGCGGGGGCTCGACCCAAATGCCCTCGCCGCCGCCTTTGAAGCGCATATTGAAGCGGTCAAGGAAACGATCCCGTCCTCGCAGCTCCTGGTCTACCAGGTGAAGGAGGGTTGGGAGCCGCTCTGCGCCTTCCTCGGCGTGCCGGTCCCCGAGGGACCGTTCCCGCGCACGAACGACCGTTCCGAATTCTGGGACAAGGTCAACGGCGCTGCCGCGTGATCGCCAAGGCTTGCAGCAAAGCGGACGGTTTCAAACGCTTGCGCGGCGGGCGGCCATTTTGGTGCCTGCCGTGATGAGCAAAATGGTGACCAGATAGAGCACCAGTTGAACGGGACGCGGCATCGGACCAGACGCCGCGCCCTGCCGGTTGGAAATGCCTACTGAAGCGAGGCGGAGGCCGAGGCGGTCTTGAGCTTCCAGTCCTCGATCAGCGTGCCTTCCGTCCTGAGCCGGCTGGCGAGGTAGTAAAGCCGCTGGGTGGCCGGTCCGTCCGGCGCCGTGGTGAAGCGCTGTTTCAGGTAATAGGGCGGAATGGCCTGCGAATAGAGGGTCGCGGAGACGGTGACCTTTGCCGGGTCGGTGCCCTCAGGCAGGGAAATACGGTATTCGACCTGATCGGAGCCCGGGATGAAGTCGGGATCCTTCGCGGCCTGTCCCTCGGGCTGCGTCGCCTTCATGAAGGCGGCCGTTACCTCGCTGTCGCCGAATTTCGCGCGGAACTCCGGCGTGCCGGGGACCAGCATTCCGAGCGGGGGAATGCGGTTGTCCTTCGGATGATAGACGCGGTGCACGAAGCTGGTAGTGAACTTCCGTTCCGCGTTCTGCGTCAGCTCTTCGTAGATCTGCACCTCGGACGGATCGGTGATGACGCGGTGATGCGGCTGGAAGAGCGCCGTGTCTGAGCCCTCGGGCACAACGTCGAGGAATTCGGTCGGCAAGGGCGTTCCCGATGAATCCACGATGACGCCCGCGCCGTTCGTGCAGCCCGAACACCAGAGCGTCTCGCCGTTTTCGCCAAGGGCCCGGACCTCCAGGAACGCGCGGCGGAAGCTGACGCCCGACGGCAGCCGGTGCCCGGTCTTGTTGGTGATGCTCACATTGGCGACGAGCCCGCCGTAGCCCCGGCTCACGTCAAGGGAGACATCGGCGGTTTCTTCCGCCGCCTGCAGGGCCATGGTGTCGATGGAGAGCTGCGCGCCGTTGGTGGCATAGGTCATCGGATCCGTCCGGCTCAACCCCATTTCGGCACGGAACTGGCGCAGCATTTCGACCATGAAGACATTCAGACCGACGAAGCCGTGCCGGCGGTACTCCTGGCGGAAGGGCACGTTGAGTTCCTTCTGCGGCAGGCGGTTGGCGACGTCCGGCAGGGTTGTGTCCTGGATCGAGGCAATCTGCGTGGTGATCGACGGCACCGACAGGCTGCCGTCGGCGCTTTTGAAGTCCGACTTCATGTGGCACTGCTGGCAGGTCCGTCCGGTCGCCTCTTCGCTGTAGATGCTGTTGACCCATTCCAGATAGGTCGCCTGTTCCACCGAATGCTGGAAGTCCGTCAGCGGTTTGGGGAAAGTGACGCCGTATTCCGCGTTCAGGAAGTCCGCGGCATTGCGGGCCGCCTGGTTGAACACTTTCTGATCCGCGGCGGTGTAGCCCTCCAGAGGTTCGTGCCTGTCGGCGTCCACATTGGGCAGGTTGATCGTGTGGCAGGCGCCGCACAGCTCGCCATCCTTGGTGTAGGCGTCATGGACCGGCGCAATGCCCATGGCATTCTTCATCGGAGCCTGACGGACATTGTCGTAGGGCCCGATCAGCCGGTCGGCCTCCGTCAGGCGGAAGACGCCGGTCGTGCCGTTCATCAGGTAGATGTCGAGCTTGTTGTAGTCCGGCTGGCCTGCCGCACGCTCGGGCGGAGCGATATGGTGACAGATGGCGCAGGAAATGCCCTCGCGCGCGAGATTGCCGTACTGGTGATAGGCATAGGTTCCGTCGGCCTTCTGCTTTTCCTCCTCCGCCCTGGTCAGCGGCGCGTGCAGCAGCGTGTAGGCCACCTTGAACTCGTTCGGATCGAGCCCCGCATGCGGATTGGCGTGGGCGTCGATCTGCAGCTGCCTCTGGCCCATGGCGCCATGACAGGACAGACAAGTGGTGCCGAGATTGCCTGCCAGCTCGCCCGCTCCGCCAGCCCTCAGAAGCGCGAACTCGCTTTCCAGCTGCGCGAAGAAAATCGGGTCCCGCCCCGCAAGCCCCATCGGCGACCAGCGCCACTCGCCGTATTCGGATATGTTGTAGCCGTCTCCGTAGTTCGGCCCGGTCTGCAGGAACATCGTCGTGCCATAGGGCGGCCCGCCCAGGCCGCCATGGCAACCGATGCAATTGTCGGACGTGAGGAAATGCTGCGGCGCGCCCGGACGGGACGGAACGTGATCCAGCCATTCGCTTGGCAGCGTCTGCAATTTGTCGGCCGGCACCGCGATCCCGCCGACGGGCGGAAAGACCTCGGCAAATTCCGGATTGATGTCCGCCGGCGACGGCGCGGCACTGGCGTTGGACCGGTCGAATGCGTCGTCGTTGTGGAAGAGATCCTGGATCAGAGCCAACGCGCTCTTGCCCTCTGCAGGACGCTGGACCGCAGGCAGGTTGAACGGGCCGGCCGGGAAATCCGCCATGTCGCGCCAGCTTTCGTCGACGCGGAAGGTCAGCGGCTCACCCGGATATCCCTCGATGTTTTCAAGAGCGGAAAAGGTCAACTCCTGGGCGGAAGACGCATGGCAGCGCATGCACATGCCGTCGCCGGCCTGCCCCGAAGGCGGCGCGTACGGCGCATCGAAGCTGTCGACCTCGCCCCCCTGCTCGACCGAGGCGAAGAACCAGCCTCCGTGAGAGAGCGAACCGTCCTTGACCATCACGGTCCAGCTGAGCCCGCCGGTCTTGCGCAGGAAATCGAGCATGTCGCTTTCCACCCGTTCAGGGTCATCGGGGTGGAGATAGGCCAGCATGTCGCGGTATTCCACGTAGCGGGCCGCCGGCGGCGTCACCATCTCCTTGATGATCAACGCCCCGTCCGGAACGGAGCCCTTGCGCCCTCCCTCGAGCCAGGTGATGACCTCGGGCGAATAATAGATACGTACGGCCGGATGAACGCCGTAGGACGTGCCGAGCACGAAGGGTCCGGTGTCACGCCAAGCCTTGTCGCGTGTCCAGCCCTCGCTTGCGTAGCTGCGGCTCGCGATGAAGGGATAAAGCTGCGCCTCATAGTCCAGCAACGGCAGCTCGGAGGGAAGCGGCAGCCCCGCCGCACCGGGCTGCGCCAGGGCAGCGCTTGCGGAGACGAGAACGAGGAGACCAGCGGCACAGGATCGGAACATCGGCTCAACCTCCTCGTTTCACACGAGAAGAAGTATGTCCGCACCGGTTGTACCTTTCAAGGGGGCTCGCTCAAAGCGCGAGGCAACGGGCCGTCTGTGCGTCTTGATTGCAAACCGGAAGAAGTCGCTGATGTCGGCTTCCTATGTCACCCGGAAACGCAATTTCTTTCCAATGAGCGTTCCGCCAACCAGGTCGGGTGCGCCAGCGAAATCACGCTGAATTCACGCCTCTGAAACTAACATCGTTCCCTGGGGTCAGGACTCATTCATTTGACTGAAATGGCGCAACAAACGGCAATGAGCTGCAAGGAAAAGCGCGAAAAGCGGGCTTCCTGCCCGGTTGAGCGGTTTGACGCGGCAGATCGAAGCCGTTTTT
>JBNKGB010000021.1:0-54630 GCA_050289605.1 Roseibium sp.
ATCCGTCTGCTCGACCCGCCGCTGCATGAATTCCTGCCGAAGTCCGACGAGGAACTTGCGGAAGTGGCGGCCGCCATGGGAGCGGACGCCGAATTGCTGCGGGACCGCGCGCTGGCTCTGGAGGAATTCAACCCGATGCTCGGCCACCGCGGCTGCCGCCTGCTGGTTTCCTATCCGGAGATCGCGGAAATGCAGGCACGTGCGATCTTCGAGGCGGCCGTCGAGGCGGCCAAGACCACCGGCGCACCGGTGGTTCCGGAGATCATGGTGCCGCTTGTCGGCCTGAAGGGCGAACTGGATCTGGTCCGGCAGAGCATCGAGGCGATGGCCAAGGCCGTTGCGAAGGAAACCGGGACCGAGCTGACCTACCAGATCGGCACGATGGTCGAGCTTCCGCGCGCGGCGCTGAAGGCGGCCGAAATCGCGCAGTCCGCGGAATTCTTTTCCTTCGGCACCAACGATCTGACGCAGACGACCTTCGGAATCTCCCGTGACGACGCGGCCTCCTTCCTCGGTACCTACCAGACCCGGGGCATCCTGGAGCAGGATCCGTTCGTGTCGCTCGATCAGGAAGGTGTGGGCGAACTGATCCGGATCGGCGTGGAGCGTGGCCGTTTGACCCGGCCCGAGATCAAGCTCGGCATATGCGGCGAGCATGGCGGCGACCCGGCATCCATTTCCTTCTGCGAAAGCGTCGGCCTCGATTATGTGTCCTGTTCCCCGTTCCGCGTGCCGATCGCCCGGCTTGCGGCGGCGCAGGCGGCTCTGAAGGCCAAGGCAGGCTGACATTCGTTTCGAAACGGAAGAATAGGACGGACGAGCGGTTTGGGCGGAAGCTTTCCCTGTGTTGACGAATTGCGCGCAGGCGGCAAGCGGCTGCTCGCGCGCGTTCTGTCGTCAGTCGAAGCCAATGCCGGCGAGCCTGAGACCGCTGCGTTTCTCGACAGGATCAGCGGATGGCCGCAGGCCCACGTTCTTGGCCTGACCGGGCCACCCGGTGTCGGCAAGTCGAGCCTGACCGACGCCTTGATCAAGGTCTTTCGGGCAGGCGGCTCGACGGTTGCCGTGCTGGCGGTGGATCCGTCCTCCGCCGTGACCGGCGGAGCGCTTCTTGGCGACAGGACCCGGCTGAAAACGGATCCGGAAGATGACGGCGTGTTCGTGCGGTCCATGGCCGCGCGCGACCGGCTCGGCGGACTTTCGGACCACGCGGTTGCCGCGATCGCGATCCTGCGCGCAGTCTATGATCACGTCATCGTGGAGACGGTCGGCATCGGCCAGTCGGAAGGCGACCTGAAGCAGGCCGTCGACACGGTCGTCCTGTGCATCCAGCCGGGATCCGGCGACAGTCTTCAGTTCATGAAGGCGGGCATCATGGAGCTGCCGGATGTGGTCGCGGTGACGAAATCCGATATGGGCGCGCTCGCCCGCCGGGCAGCGTCGGACGTCACCGGCGCCCTGACGCTCAGCCACGATGCCGGACGAACCTGGGAAGTTCCGGTCTGCGAGGTGTCGGCGCAGTCCGGGGCAGGGATAGACGGCCTGACGGCGCATGTTGCCCGGCACTTCTCCCATTTGCGGGAAACCGGCGTCCTCGGCAACAAGCGCCGCAGGCAACATGCCGCGTGGTTTCAGGACATGGTCAGAACCGGCTTCGGTTCGGCGGGGCTGGAAATTGCCTTGCAAGGAACGGCCGTAGACTGGCTGAGGCATGCGGAAGAAACCCCGTTCGCAGCATTTGCGTCCTTTTCTGAAGACCTCAGACGGCGTCTCGCAGTCTAGTTGGATATCGCAGGCGTGCTTCGTGCTCAGCCTTTGGCCAGCCGGGGCCGGAAACCGGTGCCCGGTGCGACGCCGGTGCCTCCCTCGCGGTGGAAGGTTTCCAGAAAGGCCGTCAGATCGGAGCCGGAGAGGGGCTTGGAAATGAAATAGCCCTGCAACCGGTGACACTTGTGGGCCTGCAGGAAACGAAACTGCTCGACCGTCTCGATGCCTTCGGCGACGACGGTCATGCCGAGAGCCTTGCCGAGCTGGATGATCGACACAAGGATGGCTTCGGCTTCCGGGTTGCCGTTCATGTCGGAGACGAAGTCCCGATCGATCTTGAGCGTGTCGAACGGGAACCGCCGAAGGTAGCTGAGGCTCGAGTAGCCGGTGCCGAAATCGTCGAGCGCGACCTTCACGCCGAGGTTCTTCAGCCGGCGCAGAGCCTTGAGGACGGAGTCGTTGCGGCCCGCGAAAACGCTTTCGGTCACCTCGATTTCGAGGCGTTGGGGCGGCAGGTTGTTTGCCGACAGGATTGCCAGGACTTTTTCGACGAAGCGCGGATGCTTGAACTGGTTGGGTGAGACGTTGACGGAGACCACCATGCCCGGCCAGTCGTGGGCCTTGGCGCAGGCCTTGTTCAGGACCCACAGGCCGAGATCGTTGATCAGCCCGGACTCCTCGGCAACCGGGATGAAAACCGTCGGCGAGACCACGGTGCCGTCTTCCTTGGTCCAGCGGGCGAGGGCCTCGACCGACACGATCTGCTTGGCGTCCGTGTCCGACTGCGGCTGGAAAGCCAGGTCCAGTTCGTCGTTTTTCAGGGCCAGGCGGAGCTCCCTGGACAATCTGTCCTTGGATTGAACCTGGAGTTCCATGCTCGGTTCAAAGAACGAGCGGCGGTTCCGGCCATTGGCCTTGGCGTCGTAAAGGGCAATGTCGGCCTTGCGCAGAAGTTCGTCCGGGTCCGAGCCGTCTCGCGGAGCGATGGCGGCTCCCATGGAAAGGCTTGCGTAGAGTTCCCGCTGGCCGATCATGATCGGACGGCCGATTTCGTCCTGGACCTGATCAAGGATGTATTCGAGCCATTCGTCGCCCTTGCAGTCCCTGATGACCATGGCGAATTCGTCACCGCTGATCCTTGCAACGATCCCTGTATCGGGCAGGACACGGCGAAGCCGCTGGCCGACGGCCACAATAACCTTGTCACCCGCGGAATGGCCGAGGGTGTCGTTGATGTCCTTGAAATGATCGAGATCGATATAGACGACAGCGGTATTCGTGCCGTCGTAAAAACTCTGTTCGAGGATGTCGTTGAGCAGCGTGTGGAAGCGGTTCCTGTTCGGCAGGCCCGAAAGGGCGTCGTGACGCGCGGTATGGACGGCCTGGCACTCGCTCTTGGCGAGGCGTTTCGTCATCTGGCGGGTGAAGACCGTCACTGCGATCACGACCGCGGCGATCATGAAGGCCGCAAAGGCAAGAAACGGATGGATGCGGTCGAGCAGCTGGCTGCCGGGCAGGTAAGTCCGCCAGGCGATGATGCCAACGGGATTTCCGCGCGGCGAGCGAAGCAGGTGCTCACCGGCGCCCTCTTGCTCGGAGGAGGAGGAACTGGCCAGGACGAATCCCTCCAGATGGGACATTTCGGAAATGTCCTCAAGCTTGTCGCCGCGCAGAGGCGTCAGGCTGACAAGCGTTACCGGCGGCTGGCGGTCCTGGGCAATGGACAGGATCTGCGGCACAACGGCCGCCGCGCTGAAGAGATACGGTTCGCCGTTGATGGCGACAACGCCGGTTTCCGAAACGGATCTCTGGCTGTCGCGGTTTCTCGGCGTGAATCGGAACAGGCCCGAGGGCGTACGGTGGAACGACGTAATGAAGCGTGCGCGCACTTTTGCGATCGCGGGACGCAGATCGTCGAACAGCTCCGGCGACATCCAGGCCGTGGAGTTGTTGTAGGAATAGATGTCCTGGATCTGGAAATCACGGCCGACCAGGACGGATTTCGTGAACCCGTGGTTCTGGTAGAGCCAGTGCGTCATGTTGTTGTAGATCCAGTTCGGGTCCGGATCCTGTGAGTTGACGATGTGATAGGCATCTTCCCAGATCACGACGCCGGTCTGCTGCTTTGCCAAATAATCCTGGCTGAGCTTCACGGCTCCTTCGATCAGCATGTGCTGGGATTGTTTCGCGCTTGTGTCGGAAAGTTGTGCGGACCAGAACAGAACACCGTAAATCCCCAGGACGGAGACAAGGACAACGGCAATCATCGGAACGATAATCGCGTTGGCAATTTTCCCGCCGGAGTTTTTGGACGATGTGTTCATGCATGAGCCCGGTTAATTTGAGCTGATTATTCATCATCCGAGTTAAGGAATGCACCAAAAGTATAGTAAAATAAGGGTAAATCGGCTTCGGTAGGGGTGCGTATAAACACTCAGAGCAGTTCCAGGCCCCGGAAGCTGACGTTCTTCCGCAGTCCGACGATGATGTGGTCGTGAACTGCAATTCCCAGGGGCTCCGCGATCCCGACGATCTTCTGCGTCATCTGGATGTCGGCGCGCGAGGGCGTCGGATCGCCCGAGGGGTGGTTGTGGACCAGGATCAGGGCGGTGGCAGAGAGCTCCAGCGCGCGGCGGATCACCTCGCGCGGATAGACCGGCGTATGGTCGACGGTGCCGGTCTGCTGGACCTCGTCCGCGATCAGTCCGTTTTTCTTGTCGAGGAAGAGCACCCTGAACTGTTCGACGCTCGCATGCGCCATGGAGGCCTGGAGGTAATCGATGACCTTCGACCAGGAATCGAGGAGTCGGCGCTCGTTCAGTTCCGCGCGATGGTAACGCGCTATGGCGGCATGAACGGCCTGAAGGCTATCGATGCTGACATCCGACAGGCCCTTGATTTCCTTCAGCCGTTCCCTCGGTGCGGCAAGGGCGGCGGAAAAGGAGCCGAAGCGCTGCAGAAGCGCCTTGGCGATCGGCTTGGTGTCCTGGCGGGGCAGGGCGGAAAATAAAAGAAATTCGAGCAGCTCATAATCGGCGAGCCCCTGCTCGCCGGTTTTACGAAACCTTTCCCGCAATCGCTGGCGGTGTCCCTGATGGCCTGTATCGGTCATGGATGCGGACCCGGACAGGGCGTCATGAGGCGCGTCAATCTTCTAATCGTTCGGGAACCCGGGCTTGTGAATGTCTTTGGGCGAGGTGGTGAAGATCTGGCAGCCGTCCGGCGTGATGCCGATGGAATGCTCGAACTGAGCCGACAGTGACCGGTCCCTGGTGACGGCGGTCCAGCCGTCGCTCAGGACCTTTACATGCGGGCGGCCCAGATTGACCATCGGTTCGATGGTGAAAATCATGCCGGGTTTCAGTTCGACACCTTCACCGGGACGGCCGTAATGAAGGATGTTCGGCGTGTCGTGGAACAGAAGGCCGAGGCCGTGGCCGCAGAAGTCCCGGACCACGGAGCAACGCTGCGCTTCGACATAGGACTGGATGGCAGCGCCGATGTCGCCCGTGGTGTTGCCGGGCTTGGCCGCCTCGATGCCGCGCATCAGGGATTCGTAAGTGACGTCGATGAGACGTTCCGCTGCCCGCTTGAGCTGGCCGACCGGGTACATGCGGCTGGAATCGCCGTGCCAGCCGTCGAGGATGAAGGTCACGTCGATATTGACGATATCGCCTTCGCGCATGGCCTTGTCGTTCGGGATGCCGTGGCAGACGACATGGTTGATCGAAGTGCAGCAGGACTTGGTGTAGCCGCGATAGTTCAACGTGGCCGGAATGGCGTTGTGGTCCATGCCGTACTGATAGACGAAGTCGTCGATTTCCTGCGTGGTGACGCCGGGCTTGACCATGTCGGCAAGCTCGTCGAGGCAGGCCGCGGTGAGCTGTCCCGCCCGCATCATGCCTTCGAAGTCCTCCGGACCGTAGAGGCGAACCTGCCCGGTGTTTTTCAAAGGCGCTTCGGCGGCGTCGATGTAGCTGACCATGGGGTGCCGTGTCTCACACTTGGGCCGGTCCGTCCGCGCAGCTTGCTGCGGCCGGGGCCTGGTTGTCTTGCATTATCTGATCACATACCGCCAGCGAACGCCAATTTCCAGTTCCGTGTCGGGTAAAATGACGCGCAAGTGGAAACAGCGCGTCCGTTCCGCAAAATGTGACAGGCCCGTCTTGCCAATTTTTTTCAAGGCAGCTACGTGAGAGGCAGATGCGGGCGTGGTGGAATTGGTAGACACAAGGGACTTAAAATCCCTCGGCCCTAGGCTGTACGGGTTCGAGTCCCGTCGCCCGCACCAATTTTGTTTGCACTACCGCCCTTCGGGCTACTTGAGCGCGGTTTTGGTTCGAGATTTGTCCTCTCACCCGCACCATTGTTTTCATTTTGCTCCCGTCTTCATGGGGGACCGGCTCACACCGAACGTCCGCCGCTGAATTTTTTCTTCCGTCTTGATTTCGCCGCTCCGTCACGTTCATTTTGCGGAACTGTCACAATTTGCTCCCGGTAACGGGATAGAAGGCAAGTCCGACCGTATCATTCCGTCACCGCCGTTCCGCCTAAAGGGGAATTCATGACATTCGCCGACAAACACCTGTCCTCGGGTAGCGAAGTGATGCTTCTGAAGAATGCAAGGGTCGTGCTCGCCGACGAAGTGGTTTCCGGCCACGTGGCCGTGGCGGAAGGGCGGATCGTTTCGATCGATACGGGCCTGGCGCCGCAGTCGGGTGTGGATCTTGAGGGCGACTATCTCCTGCCCGGACTTGTCGACATCCACACCGACCACTTCGAAAAACACGTCTATCCGCGCGCGCATGTACGCTGGGACCCGTTGCGGGCGGCCATGGCGCATGATGCCCAGATCATCGGCAGCGGGATCACCACTGTCTTCGACAGCATCTGCGTCGGGTCGACTATCAAGAATTCCGTGCGCCGGGAAATCCTGGCGCCCATGATCGACGCGCTGGAAACCGCCCAGGCGGCGGGCATGCTGCGGGCGGAGCATCTGGTGCATCTGCGCTGCGAGATCGTCGACGCGGAAACGCCTAGGCTGACGGAAGAAAACATCGGCAAGGACATCGTGCGCATGGTGTCGGTCATGGAACACCTGCCGGGCCGGCGCCAGAGCAGGGACCTTGAGGCCTATATCGAGCGCCGCATGGCGGACAGCGGCATGTCCAGGGCCATGGTCGAAAAAGAGACCGAGAAGCTGCTGAGCCTTTCCGACGAAATCAGCCTGACCGTGCGTCCTGCCGTCATCGCGCTGGCGCATGAGCACCGGCTGCCGGTGCTCAGCCACGACGACACCGACCTGCACCATGTCGACGAAGCCTTCGCGGAAGGGATTTCCGTTTCCGAATTCCCCTGCACGGTGGAAGCCGCGCGCAAGGCCAAGGCGCACGGGATGCATGTGGTCGGCGGTGCGCCGAACGTGCTGCGCGGTGGGTCCCAGTCGGGCAACGTCGCGGTTGCCGAGCTGATGGCCGAAAGCCTTGTCGACATCCTGGCGTCGGATTATGTACCGCGCTCGCTGCTTGACGCGGCCTTTGCGATCGACGCAGACGAGACTTTCCGCATGCGGCTCGCGGAAGCCGTTCGACTGGTCTCCAAGACGCCTGCGGACGTCGCCGGCCTGTTCGACCGGGGCGAAATCGCCGAAGGAAAGCGTGCCGACCTTCTGCATGTCGGTCTTCACAAGGGCCATCCGTTCGTCAAACAGGCCTGGCGGGCAGGGCAGCGGGTGCTCTGACCGTGGCTTCCGCCGCCTGACCGGCAGCTGTGGGGCAATCCCGGGCGGTGGTCAGTCCGCAGACGGCTCCGGCGGCGGCTCTTCCGTTTCCGGGCTCAAGGTCTGGTCGGCATCCTCGGTCGGCTGGCGGGTGAAGCCCTTCAGGCTGCCGAATTCGCGCGCGTCCCGCTGGATCTCGACCGGGCTGAGCGCATAACCGGTCGCCAGTTCCGCCAGCGAGCGCAGGGCGTGCATGTGAATGCGTTCATAGCCGTGGCTGGCGTCGACGCCGAAGGTAATGAGGGCAGTGCGCACATCCGCTCCCGCCTCGATGGCCGTTGCGGCATCCGAGCGGTAGTAGCGGAAGATGTCCTTCTGGAACTTGATGTCGTTGTCGCGGCACAGCCGAACCATTTTCCGGGTCAGGTGGAAATCGAACGGGCCGGTCTGGTCCGCCATGGCGATGGTCACGCCGAACTCGTCGGAATTCTGGCCGGGTGCGGTCGTGCCGTTGTCGATGGCGACGAGCGAGGCGATTTCCGGCGTCAGGATGGATTGCGCGCCGTGCCCGGTTTCCTCGGCAATGGTGAACAGCCAGAAGACGTCGACGGTCGGCTCGACGCCCGATTCCACGAGCGCCTTGATGGCGGCCAGCATCACCGCCACGCCGGCCTTGTTGTCCAGGTGGCGGGAGACGATGAAGCCGTTGTCCAGAAATTCGGGAACGGGATCGATGGCGACGAAGTCGCCGACATCGATGCCGAGTCTTTTCAGGCCGTCCGCCGATTTGGAATAGGCGTCGACCCTCAGTTCGACGTAGTCCCAGCCGACGGGAAGCTTGTCGACGTCGTCGTTGTATGTGTGTCCCGAGGCCTTGAGCGGCAGGATGGTGCCCGAATAGGCGCCGTTCTCCGAAAAAATTGTTGTCCGGGCGCCTTCGGCAAAACGGGCAGACCAGTGGCCGATCGGCACGAGTTCCAGCCTGCCGTTGTCCTTCAGCGACTTGACCAGGGCGCCGAGCGTGTCCAAATGCGAGACAAAGGCCCGGGCAGGCTTGCGGCTTTTGCCGTCTATCCGGGCACGCACGCCGCCTCGCCTGGTGATCTCGCAGAAGACGCCCAGGGCTTCCAGTTCCTTGGAAACATGACGGACGATCTCGTCCGTGTAGCCGGTCGGGCTCGGGATCTTCAGAAGCTCCTGCAGTTTTTCCGTCAGGTAGGCGATGTCGATGTTCAGAAGCGTCATGTCCCGGCTCGGTTAAGGGTCGTCCTGACGGGTTGCGGCACCGACAGGGGGAACAGGAAGTCAACAAAACGTTCGGCGGTCGGTTGCGGTTCGTGATTTGCAAGCCCCGGCCGCTCGTTGGCTTCTATGAAGCGATATCCCTGTTTTCGGGGGTCCTCGACCATCAGGTCAATACCCGTCACTGGAATTTCGATCGCGCGGGCGGCCGTTATGGCGGCCTGGATCAGCACGCTGTGGGTTTGTCCGGTGACGTCGTGGATGGTGCCGCCGGTATGCAGGTTGGCCGTGCGGCGGACGGCGAGGGTCCGGCCCTCGGCCAGGACGTCCTCCAGATCGTGTCCGGCCGCCTGAAGGCAGCGCCGCACCTCGTCGTCGATGACGATCCTCGATTCACCGCCCGTTGCCGCGGCTCGCCTGCGGGACTGATTGTCGATGAGCTCCCGGATGGTGTCCCGGCCGTTTCCCATGACTTCGGCGGGTCTGCGAAGGGCGGCGGCGACGACCTTGTAGTCGATGACCACCAGGCGCAGGTCCTGGCCGGAGACGCATTCCTCGATCAGGACGTCGTTGGAAAAGGTCCTGGCGACCTCGATCGCCGCCATCACCTCGTCGAGAGAGGACAGTCCGATCGCGATGCCCTTGCCCTGTTCGCCGCGGGCGGGCTTGACGACCACGGAGCCGTGCCTGGCGAGGAAGGCGGCGACGTCCGTCGGCGGACCCGGCAAGGATCTGATCGGGAACGGCGACCCCGGCGCGCTTGACGATGCGCCGGGTCGTCGCCTTGTCGTCGCAGATGGACATGGCGACAGCGCTGGTGAATTCGCTCAAGGATTCCCGGCAGGCGACGGACCTGCCGCCGTAGGAAAGTCTGAAGAAGCCGCCATCGGCGTCGATGATCTCCGTCTGGATACCGCGCCGCCGAGCCTCGTTGACGATGATGGTGGCGTAGGGGTTGAGCTTGTCTTCCAGCGCGGGGCCTGCAAACAGGGCCTCGTTGATCGTGTTCTTGCGCTTGACGGTGAAGAACGGCACGCGTTCGAAACCGAGCTTTTCGTAAAGGGCTATGGCGAGATCGTTGTCGTGCAGGACCGAGAGATCCAGATGCGGCGTGCCCTTGCCATTGAAGACTTCAGCCATGCGCCGGACGAGCGCTTCGCCGATGCCCGGGAAACGGGCCTGGGGCGAAACAACAAGACACCAGAGCGAACTGCCCTGATCGGCCCCGTCCGTTGCCCGGGCGTGATCGACACCCATGGCGGTGCCGACGATCTGGCCGGTCTCGTCCTCCTCGGCCACCAGCACGGTGATGGTTCTGGGATCAAGATCGGACCAGAAGAATTCCGGAGGGACCGGCACCATGTTGCGGCTCATGTAAAGGTCGTTGATCGCTTCCGCGTCGGAGCGGGACGACAGCCGGCGGACGGTGAAACCCTTGCGACGGTTGCGGGCAGGCCGGTAAGTGGCCAGATCCAGCCGGAAGGTGTGCGAGGGGTCGAGAAACAGCTCCTGCGGCGCCGAGCCGACCAGAACGTGCGGATCCCGCACGTAAAAAGCGATATCGCGCCGGTCGGGCCGTTCCTTGCGCAGCATTTCGACCAGCTTTTCGGTCTCCTGATAGGTGTTGGCGAAGACCAGCCGTCCCCAGCCGCAATCGAGAAACCGGTTCTTCTGGGCCTCGGTCTCCTCGCGCCGGTATTCCGGTTTCAGCCCGTGCTCCCGCATGCGCTTCAGGCGATGGTCGAACGCACCTTTCGGCCGTGAGGGTTCATGCTCTGCCATGGGTCAGACCTCCTGTGTCTGCAGCCACATTTCCAGAAGGGCGACCTGCCAGAGTTCAGACCCGCGAAGCGGCGTTATGTATCTGGTCGGGTCCGCATAGAGCTTTTCCAGATAATTCCGGTTGAAGAGGCCGCGCTCCCTGGCCGCCCGGCTGGAAAGGGCATCACGCACCATCTCCAGATAGTCGCCCTGGATGTACTTGAGGGCGGGGACGGGGAAATAGCCCTTGGGTCGGTCGATCACCGCCGAGGGAACCACCTTGCGGGCTGCTTCCTTGAGAACGCCCTTGCCCTCCTGGGCGAGCTTGAACTCGGCAGGTATGCGCCCGGCAAGCTCGACCAGCTCATGGTCGAGAAAAGGCACGCGAGCCTCAAGTCCCCAGGCCATGGAATGGTTGTCGACCCGCTTGACCGGATCGTCCACCAGCATGACGTTGGTGTCGAGCCGAAGGGCCTTGTCCACCGGATCCGCGGCCCCGGCCCGGGAAAAATGAGCTTCCACGAAGGCGAGGCTTTCGTCCCTGTCGCAGTGGTAGGCCGGGGAGACGGCCTCCGCCATCTGCGCTTGCGTCCGGTCGAAAAAGGCGCCTGCATAGTCCTGAACCGGTTGGTTGGAACCCGTCAGCTTCGGATACCAGTGGTAGCCTGCGAAGACCTCGTCGGCGCCCTGACCCGATTGCACCACCGTAATGTGCCTGGAGACCTCCCGCGACAGCAGGTAGAAGCCGATGTTGTCGTAGGAGACCATCGGTTCCGACATCGCCCGGATCGCTCCCGGCAGGTTGTCCTGCAGTTCGGAGGAGGGGATGAAGATCTTATGGTGATTGGTGCCGTAATGTTCCGCGATCAGGTCGGAATACTGGAATTCATCGCCTTTCTCGCCGTGGGCCTCCTCGAAGCCGATGGAGAATGTGGCAAGGTCCTTCTGGCCCTCTTCGGCGAGCAGGCCGACGATCAGGCTGGAATCGACGCCGCCCGACAGAAGCACGCCGACCGGGACATCTGCGACCATGCGGCGGCGGACAGCCTTGCGCAGGCCTTCCAGCACGGCATCCCGCCATTCGTCCGCCGAGCGGGAAAGGTCTTCAGCCGACTTTTCGAAGACCGGCTCCCAGTACGTGTGATCGCGTGACGAACCGTCGGCCTCGATGGTCCGGACCGTCGCCGCGGGAAGCTTGCGGACGCCGTTCAGGATTGTCCGGGGGGCCGGAACGACCGCGTGCCAGCTCATGTAGTGGTGAAGCGCGACACGGTCGATCGAGGTGTCGATGTCACCGCCGGCAAGGAGGGCGGGCAGGGAGGAGGCAAAGCCCAGTCGGCCTCCGGCTTCGCTGAGATAGAGCGGCTTGATGCCGAAGCGGTCGCGCGCCAGATGGACGCGTCCGCTCTCGTGCTCGAGAATGGCGACGGCGAACATTCCGTGGAAGTGGGAGAAGCAGTCCTTGCCCCATTCGTTCCAGGCTTTCAGGATGATTTCCGTGTCGCTGGTGGAGAAGAAGGAATAGCCCTTCGCACCGAGTTCTGAACGCAGTTCCCGGTAATTGTAGATGCAGCCGTTGAAGACAAGGGTCAGTCCGAGGGCCATGTCGGTCATCGGCTGCGCGCCGCGGTCGCTGAGGTCGATGATTTTCAGGCGCCGGTGGCCGAAGGCGACCCGGCCGCGCTGGGTCACACCCATGCCGTCCGGTCCGCGGGCCTCCATCGCATCCGCCATCCGGCTGACCCGGATGACATCGGCCTGACTGCCATTGAAAACCACTTCGCCGCAAATGCCGCACATATTGACAAAAATCCCTGTTTCCTGAGAAGACGGACACTATATAGAGCTCTGATCGTTAGAGTTCAAATCAATAGAGGTGTAATGATGCAGTCGACACAGTCCTTGCAGGTGGTCAAGGCAATCCGGAAAATCGTCCGGGCCATCGACCTGCGCTCAAAGGAAGTGTCCCGGCTGACTGGTCTCACCATCCCGCAAATCGTTGTCCTGCAAGGGGTTCGGGATCTGGGCGAGGTGACGACGAAGGCTCTTTCCGACAACTCCGACCTCAGTTCCGCGACGGTTGTGACGATCCTGGACAAGTTGGAGGAAAAAGGCCTGATCGAACGTTATCGGTCGCTCGCGGACCGGCGAATCGTGCATGCCAGATTGACGGAGACCGGCAAGAGGGTTGCCACAAACCTGCCTGGACTTCTGCACGAGGAGTTCGAGAAAAAGTTCGCCAGTCTCGACACCGGCGACAGAAATCAGATGATCCGCGCAATCGAACAGATTGCCGAAATGATGAATGCCCACAAGCTCGACGCCGCTCCGATCCTGATGACGGGCAAGGCCTCGGACTGAGGGTTTCCGGTAGAGAATAGCGCCGTCCGCATTGCTGTGTTCCCCTTTCGCAGGGGAAACGCCCGCAACGCCTGAACGCCATTTGAAATTGCTTCTTTCGGGAACCGTCCTGCTGCCCATTGGAAAATGTAGCGAAAGAGGCTAGGACGGGAGGCCGTGTCTCCCAGCCGGGGGCATCGTTTGTTCGTCCGTCGGTATCAGCTCAGCGGTTTTCGGGAAGACCATACTTGATTTCTCTTAGACCAGTTTTGAACGTTCTCGGATTTTTGTATGTCGGTCTCGCAACTGCCATGCTCATTCCGGCAATTGTCGACGTGGCCCAGAAGAACGCCGACTGGCAGGCTTTCGTCTTTTCCGCCCTTTTGACGGGCACCATCGGCATGCTGCTGTCGCTTGCTGTCGGCGGCGCGCTCCGGACGGGGCTCGATACCCGCCAGACCTTCATCCTGACGACGCTCGCCTGGACAACGCTTCCGATCTTCGGCGCGCTGCCGTTCCTTTGGCTCGGGATCGGCTACGCGGACGCGGTCTTCGAGGCCGTCTCGGGGTTCACGACGACAGGCTCCACGGTGCTTACGGGTCTCGACAGCCTGCCGCCGGGGCTCCTGGTGTGGCGTTCCATCATGCAGTGGATGGGCGGCGTCGGCATCATCGTCATGGCAATCGTCCTGCTGCCGTTCCTCAGGATCGGCGGCATGCAGCTCTTCCAGAGCGAGAATTCGGATCGGTCGGAAAAGATCGTCAGCCGTTCCGTGGAACTGATCCGGCTTCTCGGGCTCGCCTATGTGTTCGTGACGGTTCTCTGCATCGCCGCTTACCTGGCAACGGGCATGGACCTCTTCGACGCCTTCAACCACGCCCTGACGACGATCGCCACCGGAGGCTATTCGACCCACGACCAGTCGTTCGGATATTTCGGAAATCCGGCCTCGGCGTGGGTCGCCATCGTGTTCATGGTCGTCGGCGCGCTGCCGTTCGTACTGATCATCCAGGCCCTGCGCGGCCATCCGTTGCAGCTCTGGCGCGACCCGCAGGTGCGGGCGCTGCTCGGGTTCGTGATTCTGGTGTCGTTGACCCTGACGGTCTATCTCGGCGTCAAAATGAAGTTTCCCTTTGATGACGCCCTGCTCAACGCCACCTTCATTGTCGTCTCCATCGTCACCGGGACGGGCTATGTCCTGAGCGACTTCTCGCAATGGGGCGGGCCGGTGATCGGCATCACGCTGCTTCTGATGTTCGTCGGCGGCTGCACGGGCTCGACCACGGGCGGCATCAAGATCTTCCGCTTCCTGGTGTTCTTCGGAACAGTGCGCGCGCACCTGCGCCGGATGGTCCGGCCGAACCGGATCATGTCGGAGGAATACTCCGGAATGCGGCTGACGCCGGAGTTGTCCTTCTCGGTGCTCGCCTTCCTGGTCGTCTACATGGGCTCCGTCGGCGTCGTCACGGTTGCCCTGTCGTTTTTCGATCTCGACCTGATCACCGCGATTTCGGCCGCGGCGACCTCCGTCGGCAATGTCGGACCTGGGCTCGGACACGTGATCGGACCGGCCGGCCATTTCGCGCCACTGCCGGATGGGGCCAAATGGCTGCTGTCCATTGCCATGCTGATCGGACGGCTTGAGCTTTTCACGGTTCTGGTGCTTCTTGATCCGGATTTCTGGTCCAAGTAACGCACCGAATGCTTTTTTCTCCTCCTGCCGAGGGATGATCCCATGAAATTTTCCGCTCCGCTGGTCAGCGGCCGTCTCGTCAAGCGTTACAAGCGGTTCCTCGCCGATGTGCTCCTGGATCAGGATGGCGCGGCGATTACCGCCCATTGCGCCAATCCGGGATCCATGCTGGGGCTGAAGGACCCCGGGTCGCGGGTCTGGCTGTCCCTTTCGGACAATCCGAATCGGAAGCTGAAATATTCCTGGGAAGTGATCGAGGCGGACGGTGCTCTCGTCGGCATCAACACGGCGCATCCCAACGGTCTGGTGGAAGAAGCGCTTCAGGACGGCCGCATTCCCGAACTCGCCGGTT
Organism: Roseibium sp.; assembly: GCA_050289605.1. GTDB lineage: Bacteria > Pseudomonadota > Alphaproteobacteria > Rhizobiales > Stappiaceae > Roseibium. The sequence goes on from JBNKGB010000021.1 coordinate 14,876, forward strand.
TCGATTCGCTGAAGCGGGAGGTGAAATACGGCAAGAACTCCCGCATCGACATTCTGCTGGAAGGTGGAGACGGGGCGAAGACCTACGTCGAGGTCAAGAACGTGCACCTGATGCGCCAGCCGGGCTTTGCCGAGTTCCCCGACAGCGTGACATCCCGGGGCGCGAAGCACCTGGGCGAACTCGCGGATATGGTCGGCGAGGGGCACCGGGCCGCCATGGTGTTCCTGGTCCAGCGCCCGGATTGCGGCACGCTGGGGCTGGCGGCCGATCTCGACCCCGCCTATGCAGCCGCTTTCGCAGCAGCGCGCGCGGCCGGTGTGGAGGCCTACGCGATTGGCTGCGACGTTCGGCTGGACGGCATAGACGCAGTGAAGCCGGTTGAAATCATCGTCTGACGGGATGACGAATGCCTGCCTTCAGGCCTGCCGGACGACGATCGGAGTGCCGTCCGGAACCCGGTTGTACAGGTCGATGACGTCCTGTTGCAGCAGACGCACGCAGCCGGATGAGACGGCCTTGCCGATGGACCAGTATTCCGAGGTGCCGTGCAGGCGGTAGAGCGTGTCGCGCTTGCCTTCGAAGATATAGAGCGCTCGGGCGCCGAGCGGGTTGTCGAGGGCAGGGGGCATGCCGTTGCGGAATTCTTCCAGTTCCGGCTGGCGGGCAACCATTTCCGCGGGCGGTGTCCAGGTCGGCCAGACCTTCTTGTACTGGATGCGCGCACGCCCGCCCCATTCGAAACCGGCGCGGCCGATGCCGACGCCGTAACGCATGGCCTTGCCGCCTTCCATGGTCAGGTAGAGGTAGCGGTTGGGCGTGTCGACGATGATCGTGCCCGCCGGCTCCGGTGAATAATAGTCGACGAGGCGGCGGTAGTAGGCTGGATCGATCTTGGAAAGGTCGACGGCGGGAATCGGGAAACGCTCCTCCGGCATGGCGCGGTACATCTGGAGATATTCCGGCTCGATCGGCCGGCCCATGTAGGTGGGGCCGGCGGGCTGCGGTGCGCTCTGGCGGGAGGAGACACACCCGCTGGCGAGCGCCGCGGCGGCAGAGGCAAGAAACAGTCGTCTGTTCAGCATTCCTGATTCCGTTGAAAAGAGCCGATCGCGGCGCGACACGCGCCGCTGAAAGAAAACGACCGGTCGAACGTATCGTTCAACCGGCCGCATCAAGGCTTATCAGCACAAATTCGACGGAAAAGAGGCGCGGTCTTCACCTTGAAGTGAAGACAACGCCGGTTCCTGTCAGGTGTTGCATTCCTGCATACAAATCAGCCTGCGGTGTCCTTGGCGAGCGGCGGCTGGAACTGCCAGCCCATGTCCCAGGGGAAGTAGATCCATGTGTCCTGCGACACTTCGGTGATGAAGGTGTCGACCATCGGCACGCCGACCGGCTTGGCATAGACGGTGGCATAGTGTGCCTTGGGCAGCATTTCTCGCACGACCTTCAGCGTCTTGCCGGTATCGACGAGGTCGTCGATAACGAGCACGCCGCTGCCTTCGCCGTCCTCCAGGTCGATCACCTTTGGGTCGATCGGCTTGATAACCTTCAGTTCGCCCTGGTTTTCATAGTCGTGATAGGAGGCGATACAGACGGTTTCAATGGTGCGGATGCCGAGTTCGCGGGCGACGATGCCGGCCGGAACGAGACCGCCGCGGGTGATGCAGACGATCGCCTTCCATTCGCCTTCGCTCGAAAGACGCCAGGCAAGGGCGCGGGAGTCCCGGTGAAACATGTCCCAGGAAACCGGGAAGGCTTTGTTTTGGGCGGGGTTTTCCATGAATTGGTCCTTCAGATTATCCCGAGAGTTCGGCAACGGCCCGCGCCACATCCTTGGCGGCGGCCTCGAGAATGGCCTCGTCCCGTGAGCGGATCACGATCTCGGTGGTAAATTTTCCTTCGTTCGCTCTCGGGTAGGACCCGATCAGCGTTTCGGGATGTGCGTCCTGGATGGCCGACAACCGGTCCGCGATCCGGCTTTCGGGCATGTCGGCGGTGACGGTCTGTGAGAGCATCTTGCGGCCGGTTTTCAGGGTCGGTGCGATTGCATCCATCATGGCCTGCATGATGGAAGGCACGCCGGCCATGACGTGAACGTTGCCGATCCGGAAGCCCGGCGCCTTGGAGACCCGGTTCTCGATAAGGTCGGCCCCCTCCGGAATGCGCGCCATGCGCTGGCGCGCCGGCGTGAACTGGCCCGGCGGATAGTGCTTTTCCATGACGGCAACTGCGCGCGGGTCGAGGTTCAGGGGCACGCCGAAAGCGGCCGCGATGCTCTCGGCGGTGATATCGTCATGGGTTGGGCCGATGCCGCCGGAGGTGAAAACGTAAGTGTATTTCGCCCGCAAGGCATTGACCGCGAAAACGATTTCGGCCTGTTCGTCCGGAACCACGCGGACTTCCTTCAGGTCAATTCCGAGGGAAGTCAGATAGTCGGCCACAAAACCGATATTCTTGTCCTTGGTGCGGCCGGACAGGATTTCGTCGCCGATGACCAGAAATGCAGCGGTTACAACGTCATCTGCCTTCTGATCCGACATTTTCGCACTCCCTGTCACATGAATGGAGATTGGCTTTATCGCAGCTTGCCAAAGAGCTCAAGCGAAAGCGGGGTCAGCAGCCCGCGCGCGCCGTCTTTCGCGCTTCCAGCTGACTGCCGGACGCGGGTGTGCGGACCATACACCAGTTCAGCCGTCCGGCGTCCAGCTGTAAATGTCGTCGAAACGTGCCGACAGGGTTTCCGGTTTTGAAAGACGCAGTATCGTGTCGCGCGCATGCGCTGCCACGCCGGAAAAGTGGAAGATCCTGGCATTTCGAAATGCGATGCCCTGCACGTGCCTGACGCGCGGCTTGCGTTCGCGCTCGAATGCCCGCAGCGCGGACGCGATGTTGGCAACGTTTCGCGGCAAGTGCCGCGCCAGAACGGCGGCATCCTCGATGGCCATGGCGGCGCCCTGGGCCATGTAGGGCAGCATCGCGTGGGCCGCGTCGCCGATGAGCGTGACCTGGCCATGGGACCAGGGGCCGGCGGCGTCCACGCTGCAAAGCGCCCATTTCAACCAGGTGTCGGGCGTTCCGAGCAGATTGCGAACCTCTGCCGGCCAGCTCCGGAAGCGGCGGAGCAGGGCGTCCTTGTCGGCTTTTGCCGACCAGGTTTCCTCCTCCCAGTCCTCCTGGACAAGACCGACGATGTTGAGTTCGCGGCCGCCCCGGACCGGATAGTGGACCAGGTGACAGTCCTTGTGCAGCCACAGGCCGCTGTCCCTGGACCAGCGGTCGGGAACGGCGTCCATCGGAACGGTCGCCCGATAGGCGACCTGGCCGCTGAAATGGGCGGTCTCGTGACCGGGAACGATCCGTCTCGTCTTCGACCAGACGCCATCGGCGCCGATCAGTGCCTTGCAGCCGAGCTTTCCGGTTTCCTGGTCATCCTGATAGACGCACATGAGGTGATCGTAGGGTGTCGAGGTCAGATCGAAGACTTCGGTGCCGAGCTGCACCGTGATCCCCTCCGTTTGCCGCACCTTCTCGAGAAGAACGCGCTGGAGGTCCGCGCGATGGACCACCCAGAACGGGTGTCCGTGACGCTCCCTGATAAAGGCGCCGAAGCGCACCCGGCCGAGCGGCCGGCCCGTCCGGCCGGACCAGATCCGCAGGTGCTCCGGGGCGTAGACATAAGGCTCAAGGGCGTCCAGCACCCCGAGACGGTTCAGAACCGAGCAGGCATTCGGCGACAGCTGCAGACCCGCGCCAACTTCCGAAAGCTCGTTCGCCTTGTCCATCAGGACGACGTCATGCCCCTGTTGCCGGAGTGCCAGGGCAGCGGCAAGGCCGCCGATGCCGCAACCGGCGATGACGATCGGAAGGTCGGCTTCCCCGTCCCGGGTCATGGTCGCGCCTTCGGATCAGGCCGCCGCAGGCGTCCAGGTACAATCCGACGGCGAGGATTCGTATTCCTTCAGCGTCGCATCGAATTTGTAGAGCGTCGAGCAATAGGGGCAGACGACCTCGCTGTCGCTACCCATGTCCAGGAACACATGCGGATGATCGAACGGGGGATTGGCTCCGATGCACAGGAACTCGCGCGCACCGATCGCAACGGAATCGTGTCCACTGGAATTCTGAAAATGCGGGACGACATGATCCGCCATTGTCACAGTCCTTTTTCTGTCGGGGAACCTTCGTTGCCGACCCGATAGCAAATATCGCCGACCATATCCATTTGTAAAATGACTGAAAAGAGCACTTCCTGCGTTCCGGCGCCGCACCCCGGGCGGAATTGCCGCTGCGGCTGCCGGGTCGGTGTCGCCGAAGCCCGCGGCAAGAGTGGCATCTCCGCAGAAAAGTCCAATTCACCTTTGCCATCGGCGCGCAAACATCTTACTGTACGGCCCAATATGTTTTCCGTTTACGTAAGGGTCATTTCGGCGAATGCCTCAATTTGAATTCGACGGCGTCAGAATCGACTATCTGGACGAGGGAGAGGGCGACCCGATCCTGCTGATCCACGGTTTTGCTTCCAATAAGCAGGTAAACTGGCAGTATCCGGGCTGGGTGGACCTGTTGGTCAGGGATGGGCGGCGGGTCATTGCCATCGACAACCGGGGACACGGCGAAAGCCAGAAATTCCACGATCCGGAAGCCTACGGTGCTCCGGTGATGGCGGAAGACGCGAAAAACCTTCTGGATCATCTGGAAATCGAGCGCGCCGATGTGATGGGATATTCCATGGGTGCCCGTATTTCGGCCTTCCTGACGCTCAATCATCCGGGCCGGGTGCGGCGGGCCGTCTTCAGCGGTCTCGGCTATGGCATGATCACCGGCATCGGCGATCCGGAGCCGATCGCCTCCGCGCTGGAGGCGGATCGCATCCAGGACGTGAAGGACCGGACCGGCCGGGCCTTCAGGGCATTTGCCGAGCAGACCGGGTCCGACCGGCTGGCGCTGGCGGCCTGCATGCGTTCGTCGCGGCAGAAGATCAGCGAAGACGACGTCAGGCGGATCGAACGGCCGGTGCTGGTGGCCGTCGGCACGAAGGACGACATAGCCGGCTCGCCGCACAAGCTGGCCGAGCTGATCCCGCATGCGGAGGTTCTGGATATCCCCGGGCGCGATCACATGGTGGCCGTCGGCGACAAGGTGCACAAGCAGGGCGTCCTCGCGTTTTTGAACAATATCGACGCATGAAGCATTGCGGGCTCGCGTTGTGGGACCCGCACCATGGGAGTGGTCATGAGACCGGAACGTGTGGAATTTCGAGGAGCGGAAGGTAATCTCCTTGTGGCGGACAGGTACGGTGAGGGCACGCAGCCCGTCGTCATGCTGCACGGCGGTGGTCAGACCCGGCATTCCTGGGACGCGGCTGCCCGCCGGATCGCGGTGCTTGGGCATCCGGTCTATGCTCTCGACCAGCGCGGCCACGGGGAAAGCGCCTGGGTCGAGAGCGGCCGATACGGTTTCGTGGACTTTGCCAGGGATCTTGTCGCAGTCACCCGGGACATTACCTCGCGGCACCGGGCAAAGCCGGTCGTGGTCGGAGCCTCGCTCGGCGGTTTCGCCGGAATGCTGGCGGAAGGCCGGGAAAACAACGGCGGCATGGCGGCGCTGGTCCTGGTCGACATCACGCCGCGGATCGACATGGGCGGCGCCAACAAGATCCTCGGTTTCATGGGTGACCGGGTCGAGGAAGGATTTGCCACCGTCGAGGAAGCCGCCGACGCGATTGCCAGGTACCTTCCGAACCGTGCGAAACCCAAGGACCTCTCCGGGCTTTTCAAGAACCTGCGTCTTAGCGCGGACGGCCGCTACCGCTGGCACTGGGACCCGGCATTCCTGAAGTTCAAGCAGCATCAGGACGCGGATCTTGCCGCCGCGGTGCAGGACGACATGCATGCGGCGGCGGCACATCTTGCCCTGCCTGTGCTTCTCATCCGGGGGCAGAATTCGGAACTGGTGTCCATGGACCACGTGCGTGAGTTCCAGGGGCAGGTGCCGCATGCGCGCTTCACCGATATCCGCGATGCCGGGCACATGGTCGCAGGCGACAAGAACGACGTCTTTGCATCCGCCGTGGAAGATTTCCTGCTTGAGCTGAGGGCGGACGCCACGTCGGTGTAGTGGATAAAAATTCCCCGGTCCCAGAGGCTTGGTTGAAATCTCTGAGAAAGTGATTCCGGACGATCCTGCCATCAGACCGGCCTTGCCGTGGCGCATTCGCCGCGCCGCCCGTCAGCACCCCCTGAAGCGCGGCGTCCGTTTTTCGACGAAGGCCGTGTATCCTTCCCGGTAGTCCTGGCTATCGATGCAGCGTCGCGCATTGCCGAGCGCTTCGCTGAGATCCGCTGCCGTTGCCAGCGGACGGGCAAGGCTGTTCATTGCGTGCTTCGTCGCCTTGAGCGACAGCGGCGCATTGGCACAGATCGTGTCGCAAAGGGAGACGATCCTGGCCTCGAGCTGGCCGTCCTCGACGATGTCGTTGATCAGCCCGATATGAAGGGCCTTTTCCGCCGAAATCCGTTCGCCGGTGAAGATGAGGCTCTTTGCATCGGAGACGGACACGGCCTCCAGGATGTCGCCGAGCGCCTCGGGCGGATAGGCCAGGCCCAGCCTTGCCGCAGGAATGGCGAAAAAGGCGGAACTGGTGGCGATGCGCAGGTCGCAGGCAAGCGCCAGTCCGAGCCCGCCGCCGAGGCAAGGGCCTTCGATGGCCGCGATGACCGGGACCGGGAGGGATTTCAACGCCTTGAACGCAGCGACATTGATGTCGTCATAATGCTTGGCCGCTTCCGGCGTCGAGCGGATGGCCTCGAATTCCGAAATATCCGCGCCGGCACAAAAGCTTTTGCCTCCCGCTCCCTTGACGATGCAAACCCGGACACTGTCGGTGTCGACGGTCTGCAGCAGTTCCGGCAAAGCTTGCCAGGCGGACAGCGGCAGGGCATTCTTTTTCTCCGGCGCGTTCAGAAGGAGTTCTGCGACCTGACCCCGAACGGTAAGCAGGGGATTAACCGTTTCGCCGGTCTCCGGTGCGATGGGCATTGAAACTTCTCCAAAATTGTTGTCTGACGGCAAGAGGCTGAACAACCTGCATTTTCCCTGTTCATTTACAGGGTGCATATCTGATATCAGCAAGTTTGATTTTGGAAAATCAGACGGCAGTCCTATTTTAGGGCTCGAAGGTTGCGGCTTGAAAAGGAGACAGGCCATGTCGGCATCGATCGGCAAGTCAGAATTGAAGCACGTTCCGACCCATGATCCGGTCTGGCAGCAGTTGCGCGACGAAGCGCAGGCAATGGTAACCGCCGAACCGGCGTTGTCCTCCTTTGTCTATGAAACGGTTCTCAATCACGACAGCCTTGAAGAAGCCGTTGTCCACCGGCTGGGAGACCGGCTCGGGCGGGACATCGTTTCCGCGTCGCTGATCCGGCAGACCTATCTTGAAGCCCTGGCGGACGAGCCGGAGCTTGCCAAGATCTTCCGTGTCGACATTGTGGCCGTCTATGACCGCGACCCGGCCTGCTTCCGCTATCTGGAACCGGTTCTCTACTTCAAGGGCTTCCATGGTCTTCAGACGCATCGGCTGGCCAACTGGTTGTGGCGCCAGGGCCGCGAGGATTTCGCACTCTATCTGCAAAGCCGCGCATCCGAAGTCTTCCAGATCGACATTCACCCGGCGGTTCCGGTCGGCCGCGGCATCTTCATCGACCATGGCACCGGCATCGTTGTCGGCAGCACGGCGGTGATCGAGGACGACGTTTCCATCCTTCAGGGGGTTACCCTTGGCGGTACCGGCAAGGTGCAGGGCGACAGGCATCCGAAGATCCGGCACGGCGTGCTGCTGGGAGCAGGGGCGAAGGTGCTCGGCAATCTCGAGATCGGCCACTGCTCGCGCATTGCCTCCGGATCGGTGGTGCTTGCCGATGTGCCTGCGAACACGACGGTGGCCGGGGTCCCGGCGAAGATCGTCGGCAAGGCGGGATGCGCCGAACCGGCCAGAAGCATGAACCAGCTATTGAGCGAAAACGCCGACTGATCCGGCAGGACAATGTCCGACCGGCGTTTCCGGAAGTTGCCCGGGTTGCGCCGCGTGGACACTGACAAATGTCTTGCATGACAGAAAATCAAGCGCCCGGGCGAATTGCCCGGGCGTTTTGTATTTGTTTTAGCTGACGTTGCGGTTCATGAACCGGACGGCTCGCAGGCGCCCCAGGTTACCGAGGTGTTTCCGCTGTCCGCCTGCTTGAACAGATCGGCGCAGACCGGGCCGTTATAGACCTTTGATTCTTCCAGATTGAAGCTGATGCTTCCGGCGGTTTCCAGGCTCCGGGTCGTGATGTCGCCGTTGTCCAGGTTGTAGCGGAACGACACCCAGGTCGCACAGGTGGCTGCCGATCCGTTGTCCGCCGGGTCCTCGATACCGTGGAGCACCAGAACCGAGTTGTCGAAGGCCATCTGGATCTGCTCCATGGTCTGGTCGTAGGACTTGCCGCTGTAGTCCTGATACTGCGTGGTCCACAACAGCCTCAGGTTCCGGTCGAGCGAGCCGATCGTCGAAGGCAGATCCGCACCCAGCCGATCATTCTCCAGATCGAATTTCGCAACATATTCAAGGTGTTCCTGCTGCAGCGGACTGTTGGTCATGACACGCAGGTCGCCGGTGGCATCGACCGTGTGAATGATCTGCAAGCCGCCTTCGTTCAACTGGAAGAGGGCAATGTCGCCGCTCTTGACCGTGACCGAGAAATGCACGCCGTGATAGCTGTCGTTGCCCCGCATCTTGGTTCCCCAGGCAATTTGGATTTTGTTTTGCGCCTGGGCTTCGAGATCCTCGCAAACCGTTGCAAAGTTCTCCGCGATGTAAGAGGTGACGTCGCTCAGGGATACTGCCGGGGCACCACTGTCCTGGTGCTGGGAAATGAACGGCTTGCTGTCGTTCCTGTATTGACCGGTTGCCGACAGTCCCTGATCGTTGATGGCTTCCATGGCGGTACCGTGGAACAGCTCGTGTTCCTCCATCGACACGGTGTGCTACTTGACCGTCCACTGGGCAGCGTTCGCGTATTTGCTGGTTCCGGTGGAGACGCGGGCTTCGCCGGCGGGCCGGACATGTGCCACTGCGCCGAGTTTTTCGCCCCAGTCGACGGACCGCATGACGATCGCTCCATGGTCGGTCTGGACAAACATCGCATTGGCATTCGAGCCGTTGCTCAATGGCGACTACAAAACGGCGTCGAACTTGTTGGCGATATCGATGCCCGTGACTATCTGTTGGATCGTATCATCATCGCCGCGTCCCTTGCCCTCGCGGGACGGACCGACGCCGCTGCCAGGGTGCCGGAAATTTTCGAATCGGTGGCAATAGGGCTGCTGCAGTTTCTGCAGGGTGTTCCGATGGATAGCTTAATGAGAGCGCGTCTGGAGGAGGGAATTCGGCGGGCGCAAGCGTAAGGTGAAATTTGGGCCCGGCCGGCCTGCAAGACGAAACGTGGCGTGGCCGTGATGCGGCCAGGGTCAGCAAGGCGGGGAAAGATGACGGAAAGGCTTTGGCATTTTCGTGCCATCCTGTAGGGTCCGGCCCGGAAAGCTGCAGATTGCAATGAATAGGAGAGTGCTGTGAAACCCGATGAAATCCGCAAGATCGAAGCGTATCTGCGTGCAAAGTTCGAGTTGCCGAGCATGAAGGTTCGTGCCCGTCCGCGTAAGGATGACTCTGCTGAGGTCTACATCGGAGAGGAATTCATCGGTGTGGTCTTCAGGGACGACGAGGACGAAGACCTGAGCTGGAACTTTCAGATGGCAATTCTGGAAATCGATCTGGAAGAGGAATAAGCCTCCCACCAGTCTTCACGATCCATGGCGGCTCCCGCAGGAGCCGCTTTTTTTATGCCCGCCGGCTGGTGGGCAATCCGAACGTGAAATGCGCTTAACCGAGCCTGTACCCGTCGACCTTGCGGACCACGGCTTCATCGAGTTCGCGCCAATCGGGCAGGAGGGAACTGTCGAAGCGGTAGCGCACTTCAAGTCCCGAGGACAGAAGGACCGCACGGTGGCAGGTCGTGCCTTCCGAAGCGGAGGACATCAGGCAGCGGGCGATAAAACCGTTCTGGACCATCGGATCGTAGACGATCACATCCCTGTGCGAAGCCTTGCGCGCCGACAGGGTCAGGACCTTCAATCCTTTCGGGCCGGACAGTTCCCCGCCTCTTGCAAGGCGCCTGTAAAAGGGATCGAGGCGCGCCCTCAGGCTCTCCCGGCCCGGATTGCTTTCCAGTTCGATCAGGATCCTGTTGCCGGAAGCCTGCAGGCTGCCTGTTTCAAGGCTGCCGGTTCCGTCCCATGTCATTGCAAGCCGAAGAACGTCAAAACCATTGTCCGCACCGATTGCCTTGCGGCGCTGACCGAGAGTGGCGATTGCGGCGAGCGGCACCCGGAAGCCGGTTTTCCCGACGGACAATGAAACCGGTCCGGATGCCTCCTGTCCCAAAAGATCGTTTTGCAGATATCTGGACCAATAGACGGCCCGTTCGGCGAAAAAGGCGGACGACAGGGCGCAGATCGCCAGGGCAAGCCAGGTAAAGTGGCGGGGCTCGGTCCGGGTTGGCGCCGGCAGCGAAACGGGGATCACTGCGCAGCCTCCCTGTCCTTCCATGCACTGAACTGGCACAGCCTGTCCTGAAACGGAACAGCTGTTCCGCCGAGGAGAGTTGCAGGGACCGTCCGATTCGACTGGATTTGAGGGTTTTCGGCCATTTGCCTTTCCGGCATGGTGTTTGCATTGACCCTTTACGAATTCTTAAGCACTTTCCGTGTGAAAGGGTTAACAAGAGGTTAATGGCCATGTTGTTCAAACTACTTCTCGCTGGATATATCGCTTGTTCCGGTTTTGTGGCCGCCGGCGTTCTTGGCAGCCTGTACCAGCTCATCACCAAGGAGCCGCCCAAGTTCAATTTCGGGGGGGAGACCATCATGGCCTTCATGGCGGGATTGTTCATGTGCATCTTCGCGGGTCCGTTCATCATCATGCGGAATGCCATTCGCGGCCGCCGCCTTGAGAACAGGCCTCTCGGCTGGCTTGTCGCATCCTCCACGATCGCGGGCATGTGGAGCATGTGCTCCGGCCTTTTCGTGATGAATGTCGCGCTCGTTCTCGTCGGCTACGCCTGAGGTTGAAATGCCCATCTATTCCCTCGAGGGCCGCCGGCCAGTGTTTCCGGAGAGCGGCGACTACTGGGTTGCCCCCAATGCCACGCTGATCGGCGATATCCTTCTTGAGGAGGAAGCGAGCGTCTGGTTCGGTGCGGTTCTGCGCGGCGACAACGAGCGGATTTCGATCGGGGAACGGTCAAACGTTCAGGACGGCTGCGTCTTTCACACGGACATGGGGTATCCGCTGACGGTTGGTGATGATTGCACAGTCGGTCACAAGGCGATCCTGCACGGCTGCACTATCGGCAACAACTCGCTTGTCGGCATGGGAGCCACCATCCTGAATGGCGCCGTCATCGGATCCAACTGCATCGTTGGAGCGAACGCGCTGATCGCCGAAGGCAAGGAGATTCCTGACAATTCGCTTGTCGTCGGCATGCCGGGAAAGGTGATCCGGACGTTGCCTGTCGAAGCTGCGGAGGGCCTGCGCAAGTCGGCGGCAGGCTATGTGCGCAACTGGCGCCGCTTCAAGGCAGGGCTGAGCGAGATTTGATTTTCCCTTCACCCGGAAAAGCGGGAACCGGCCTGCGGGGGGGCTGGCCGGTTCCCTGACCCGGTCGTGGTAGGGATGGGGAGGGTGGGGACGCGACCGGATCATCCTGCTGGTCCGGTCTGGCCGGACCAATCCCTGAATTTTATTTCGACACGCTACTGACCGACGTGACCCGCGTGTCCGAGATGCCTGTCCAGGCCAGGGGCGAACTGGCCGACTGGCGCTTGATGTAACGGTAAGGCGTCGAGTACCAGGGCAGCACCGCCTCGATCTGGTTGTCCAGGATCATGTCACCCTTGTCGGTCCGTACGGTCAGCACCGCATGGCCCGAATTCTGGACATCCTTGGCGACCGTGATCAGGAGCGCGCTCTTCGGCCAGCCCGCTTCCGTCAGGACCCGTTGCTTTTCCAGTACGTATTCCTCGCAATCGCCATAGCCGTTGACCGGATAGGTCCAGTATTCGACCTTGCCGAACAGATCTTCGTCGGTCATCGGCCGTATTCGGCGGTTGACTTCGGTGTTGATCGCAATGAGTTCCTTCCAGCGGGCCTCATCCAGCCTGACGACGACCGGGTCGTAGTACTCGTCCGGGCAGGCCCAGCCATTGTCCTGGCAAAACTGCTTGTGACCGATCGGCGCGGCCACGATCTCTTTCATTTCCATGAAGCGGCCCGGACCGGCCTGTGCCGAGGTCCCCGCCGCAAGTGTACCCATCAATACTGCAGAAGCGAAAAAGGTTTTCAGAAGTAATTTCATCGTTACGCCCTCCCCAAGGCTGACGTAACGATGGCGTAATGATTTTTACTTGGATGAAATCTTCAAGCTAAAACAAAAATCAAATTTAATCTGCATTTTTGTCTTGTTTAATTTAAATTTTCGCAGTGTTTGAGGCAAGTTAGTCTCAACTTTGAATAAAATTTGATCTATTCCTGGTAAAGTATTGAACCGAAGGAGTTTTTAGAGATTTTCCTGCGCCGGGGAAGCTGGTTGTCCGATGGGATCAACTGGCGTGGAGCTGCGCAAACGCGCGGGAAAAGACCGAAAACCGGCTCAAAAAAATTTTCTTGTTTCAAGGAAAAAAGTTGTCGGGCGCGCGTCCGGACAAGGCCGTAACGATCCGCTTTGTGTCGGGAGCGGTTATTTGTATGGAAAACCGGGGAGTCTTACGACGTTGCGCAGAAGCGCAAACGGTGTGCAGGTGGACGAAGTAAAGCCAGGGCACTGGCGCGCGCAAGATGCGCGAACGCCGCAGGGCAAGGCGTGAAGCCTTGCCGGAACGTGTGGCGGTGACTGGAAACAGGTCAGTCGGTATCGGAGGAAATGTGCTGTTCCAGCAGTTCGCGGCTTTGAACGGCAGCGAATTCCAGGGCGATGCCGCCCTCGATGCGCCGGACGACGCGGGCGTGCATCTTGCCGAGCGTTACGGCGTCGCCCATTTCCGGTGTGGCGCTCGTTTCGACCGCGGCTCCGGACAGCGATACGTCGATCATCCGGCAGACATGAACCGAACCGTCCGGCAGAATCATCTTGGTGATCGGGTTCTTCGGAACGAAACGGTCGTGACGGCGATCTTCGGGAAGATTGAGTTCGTCCCGGTTCGCCAGCCAGGTCAGCACATTGGCGATCTTGTCGCGCTTGCGGACGGTGTTGCTCAGTTCAACCGCAAATCCGCCGTCGATCAGGCGGGCGATCTTTCCCTCGACGCGGCTGAGGTGATCCAGATAAGCTACGACCCGCTCTCCGACCTTGCCGGTAACGGGTGTGATCATCGCCATGCCGCCAGGTGACATGTCTATGACCTGGCAAGGATATTCGTGCCGGTCCTCCAGCATGAACCGCCCCAGAATATTGACTTGGACGCGTTGGTGCCGCCGGCGGTCGGTGACCTGAAGCGACTTGCTTCCTTCTTGTGCTGTTGCCAATCCGGCGCTCATGCCTGCTTTATCCAAAACCTTGCGCTTTCCGCACTTCCCCGGGCTGAGAAGAGTATTCCGAATCCCCTCTAAGACACTTTAAGCAGATGGGGTTAACGATGTGTAAGAGAGTGTAGCCTTTGCAGCGCCGAGGTCTAGGTCAAAGCGCGGTTTTATTCGGTAAAAGTGACAGGAATTGGGGAAAGGTGCCATAGACAAGTGCCACACAACGGATTTTTCCGTTTGCGGACATGTATTTGACTGAGGGGGGGTGAAAAAGCGGTCTGAGGTCGGAATCAATCGATCGGCCTCCCGGCAGGAAGGCGCCAGCCGGAGGCCGGACCGTGACCAGAACAAGAGAAGCACGCGGGCCCAAAAAAAGGGACAGGTTGCCCTGTCCCAGCCCCTTTTTGTTTTCGCGCGACTGCGCTTTATGATTTTCCGCCGGAATAGACTGTCAGATGACCGACCTTGCGTTCCGCGCCCTGAGGGAGAGGCGGCGTCGGAACGGCCATCCCTTCGGCCGTGAAACGAGGCAGGATCGGGTTCACCCGCAGGGGTTCACCCACGAAATAGGGACGCTCATCCGGCCAGATCAGGCGCAGGCTGCTGATAGACTGGTTCAAAATGGGATGAAGGCCGATCCAGTAGGTTTTTTCCATCGGTGTGCAACTGCCCAGGATGCGGATACGGCCTTCGCCCGGAACGTTCAGCGGCACCAGAAGCATCTCCATGTGGAGTGTCTGGCCGTGTTCCGTGTGGCCGGCGACCCCGATCACGGCTGCGGCCGCGTCGCTGGTGATGGCGGCAATCAGGCTTTCCAACGCCTCACGGTCGTTGGTGTTCCATCCACGCAGGAAATTCCGCCCCTTGAGTTCCCGGCAATGAGCCGAGCACAGGCGAGTTCCCGCGAGCCGGTAGCGGACATCCTTGGGACCATTGGTTTCCAGAATGAAGGTGTCGCCCAGCAAACCCCGAATTTCGCCAGGGTCGACCTCGCTGCGGTTGGGAGCAGGGCGGGCGCCGCGCAGATTGTCCCAATAGGAGTAAAGAGTTTGCGTCACGCCGTGTTTCATCTGCTTTCGCCTCTTTGCCAGGTTCGCCCGGTGTTTCGTCTCAAGACAAGGTCTGTTTCAAAACGGGACGAAGGGGGTTCCCTTTCTGTGTTTGACGATGACTAAGCAGGGGGCGTGCCAACTGTGGTTTGATTGCTGTTCTCCGGAAACTTTACCGGCTGAATTAAGGTTAAATTTGAGTAAAGCTTGTTTTGTGGCGCGATGCTTGGCAGCTTAACGTTCTGTTCACGATGAATGGCGGGAGGGAGGACGCCGCCATTGCCGCTTATGTTGACGACTGGCAGGAACGGCCCGGAAAAGGCCGCCCCGGCATCAACGGTGCGGGTAGCATCCGTGGGCATGCATCCTTGAGCAGGAGCGTGGGGACGCGACTGGCTTTCGGGGGGCAAAGAAGCGCTGGTCATCGGTGGGAGATGGCCGGCGCTTCGCATTTAGGGAGCATGGTTCCCCTTGTTTTGACCTTATTCTTGCGTAGAAAGTTGCGGTAAAAGGCACAGGTTCGATGAACGTTTATAAATTTGACGAAGAACGCGCGCGTCGGGAGCAGGCGAGGAAGATGAACCAGCCCGTAAGATCGGGGAACCCGCCGGCGCTCAATCTGCCCGGTATTATCGTCTGGCTGAGTGCCGTGATGATCGTCATCCACCTGGTGCGGACCTTCCTGCTTCCGGTCGATTGGGACAACTTGGTTATTTACCTGTTTGCGTTCTGGCCGATCAAATACACCGCTCTTTCCGGCCAGTCGCCGCTCGAGCTGGCCTCCAGCCTTTGGGCCGGCGTCAGCTACAGTCTGCTGCACGGCAATGCCATGCACATCACTTTCAATCTCCTTTGGATGGCGATTTTCGGCAGTGCCGTCGCCCGCCGGTTCGGCGCGGTGCGGTTTCTCGTGTTTTCCGCCGTCTGCTCCATTGGCGGTGCCGCTGCCTATGCGTCGACCAATTGGGGACAGGCAGCGCCAATGGTCGGGGCCTCCGCCGCCATATCCGGCCAGATGGCGGCCGCCATCCGTTTCGTTTTCGAACTCGGCGGGCCACTGGGAACGTTCCGCAGAAGCGACAGGGCGGCCTATCTCGTTCCCGCGCAGCCGCTTGCTGACTGCTTCCGCAATCAACAGGTGCTTGTCTTCGTTGCCATCTGGTTCGGCCTCAACCTGCTTTTCGGCCTCCAGGGCAGTCCGGTTACAGGGGCGAGCGCCAATATCGCCTGGCAGGCGCATATCGGGGGCTTTCTGGCCGGTCTTGCACTGTTTCCGTTTTTTGATCCGGTGCCGCGACGCCGCTAGCACGCGGGCGTCGCGTCAAAGGTTTGCCAACGCTGATTTTTTTGCCATGATGCTCTTGTCCCGTATGTGACGGGTCGATGGTGCCATGGGAGGTGTTCTTAATGACCGTTGCCGCAATCCTGAGTGGGAAAGGCCACGACACGATTACAGCGCGTAGCGATGTGCTGCTCGGCGAAATTTGTGAGACCCTGGCAAAAAAGAAAATCGGCGCTGTGGTCATCACCAACGCGCAGGACGGAATCGAAGGGATCATTTCCGAACGCGATATCGTCCGGGTGCTTGGCCTGCAGGGCGCCTCGGCGCTGCAATTGCCCGTCTCCTCGGTGATGACCAAGGAGGTGGTCACCTGTTCGGAGCATAACAACATCGGCGAAGTCATGGCGCTCATGACCCAGCGCCGGTTCCGGCATTTGCCGGTGGTAAAGGACGGCAAGCTGGCAGGACTGATCTCCATCGGGGATGCCGTCAAGTTCAAGATCGCACAGGTCGAGCTCGAGGCCGAACAGATGCGCAACTACATCACGATGGCCTGACGCAGGCCCGCGGGACGCCAATCCAATCCGCGCTGCCGTCAGGGGGCAATCTCCTGGCGGCACCGGACCCCGACCTTTTCCGCAGGGCTCAGCCTGCTGCCCTGGTGTGGCACGGGTCCGGAAGCGGGGCGGAAAAGGGCAGAGGCGATATCGGGCGGCGATCATGTTCGCCTGTCTATCGTGGGATCTCCACGGGAGTGTTTTGTTGATTTTCAGATTTTTTATAAGGCAGGCTGTGGCCGCCGCGGCCATCTGGTTTGTTGTGCCGGTCCTGACGGCTTCCGCGGACTTTTATCCTTCCGGCTTGACGCAGCAGCAGATCGCCCAGTTCGAAGACTATGAAAGCAAGGTCGTTGCGTTTCTGAAGGAGCAGGGGAAGGCGATCGACTTGCGCCAGTTTCCGGTTGTCTTCCCGCAGGAGCATGGTGCTGCCCTGATTGCGGAAGTTTTCGGTGACGAATGGTCCGCGATCCGCTCCTATGCGGACAGCGCCCTGGCGGAACTTCCCTTGACGGATCTTGAGGGATTGCTTGCCGCCGAACCCGTCTACCGGCTGGCAATCGGGCAATTGCAGGAGCAGTTTTCCACGCTCCCTGAACGCCAGAGCCGGTTTCTGGAAGCGCGACTGGCGGCGGCAAGGTTCTGGGAGCCGCAGGTCGTCGCCAAAACAGCCGCGTCGATGGCCGGCGCACAAATGGGAACTCCGGAGGAAATCGCCCGCAATGCGCTCTACGACGGCTTCGTGAAAAGCCGTCTTGCCAGAACAACGCTCAACGGCGTGCAGGCCCTGGTCTATTCCAGCGGCATCTGGATGTTCGTTATCGCCTACGAACGCAGCCCGCGCGGGCTGATCGTGATGACCGAGATCTCGGCTTACCCGCGTCCCTGAACGAAACGAGCCGGCGCAGGGCCGACTCGATCGCATGTCCTGTTTCGGGACGCTTTCCTATTCCAGCTTCTGTTCCGCCAGATAGGCAGTGACTTTTTCCAGTGCGCCGGCAGGATCTTCCTGCAGCCATGCGGACTGGGACATGTCGGGCAGGTGGTGGGCTATGCCCTTGTGGCAGTCGATGCAGGTCTTCTCGCCCGTGAACAGGTAGCGCTGATGCTGTTCCGAAGCGCGGGCACTCTGTCGGGTGATGTCCATGGAATCGGTGGAATGGCAGTTCCGGCATTCCAGAGAATTGTTGGCCTTCAGCCGTGCCCATTCATGCTGTGCGAGCTCCAGCCGCTTTTCCAGAAACTTCTCCCTCGTGTTAATGGTGCCGAATATCTTGCCCCAGACCTCCTTGGAGGCCTGCATCTTGCGGGCGATCTTGTCGGTCCAGTCGTGCGGCACGTGGCAGTCCGGGCAGGTTGCCCGGACACCGGAGCGGTTGGTGTAGTGGATGGTGCTTTTGAGCTCCGCGAAGACATTTTCCCGCATTTCATGACAGCCGGTACAGAATGTCTCCGTGTTGGTCAGTTCCAGGGCAGTGTTGAAACCGCCCCAGAAGACGATGCCCATGATGAAGCCGCCAAGGGTCAGTCCCCCCAGGCTGTAGTGAACGCTTGGCCGACGGATGGTGGTCCAGAGCCTTTTCAGGAAGGCCATCATCGGTTGGCTCCCTCTTTTGATTTCACGTAGTCGAGGACCGCATCCACGTCGACGAAGTCATTCTCGACCAGCGGCCGGGCATCCGTCTGCGGAACGTGGCACTGGTTGCAAAAATAACGGCGTGGCGTGACCGAGGCCAGGAACTGGTTTTCCCGGTTCATGAAGTGGGTGATCGAGACCATCGGCGCCTGGCTGACCTCCACCGCAGTCCGCGAATGGCAGGACAGGCACTTGTTGGCGTTCTTGTCGATCTGGTAGCCCTCGATCTTGTGCGGGATCAGTGGCGGCTGTTCGGGATAGTTGCGCACCTGGCGGACGTCCGAATTGACCGGCTTGGGCATCGGAGCAGGCGTGGCGTTATCCGCCAGAGGCGTTGTCGGGCGCAGCGTGGAGATGTTTTCCTGAGCGGCTGCCGCGGCGACCAGCAGGCTGGCGGCGGCGAACAGGCTGATTGCAATGCGTTTCATGGTTCACCTCACACTGCTTCGATGCGCACGGCGCATTTCTTGAAATCGGTCTGTTTCGAAAGAGGATCGGTCGCGTCCAGCGTCACCTTGTTGATCAACTGGCGGGCATCGAACCAGGGGACGAACACCAGGCCTTTCGGCGGCTTGTTCCGGCCGCGCGTTTCCACGCGGGTGAGGATCTCGCCGCGACGGGACTTGACCCGGACCTCCGAACCGCGCCGCAGCCCGAGCGCCTCGGCATCGTCCGGATGCATGTAGCAAAGCGCGTCGGGAACCGCTTTGAAGAGTTCGGGAACCCTCTGCGTCATGGAGCCGGAATGCCAATGCTCCAGAACGCGTCCCGTGGAGAGCCAGAACGGATATTCCTCGTCGGGGCTTTCCGCAGGCGGTTCATAGGGCAGGGCGAAGGCGATCGCCTTGCCGTCCGGCTTGCCGTAGAATTCGAACTCGGCACCGGCGCGGACGTAAGGATCGTAGGCACCATTGTAGCGCCACTTGGTTTCCTTGCCGTTCACGACCGGCCAGCGCAGGCCGCGCACCTCGTGATAGGTGTCGAAGTCCGCCAGGTCGTGACCGTGGCCACGGCCGAACGTGGCGTATTCCTCGAAGAGACCCTTCTGGATGTAGAAACCGAAGTCTTCGGCTTCATGGTTGCCGTAGCCTTCCGCACGCTGCTCGTTCGGGAACGCGTTTACGTTGCCGTTTTCGAAAAGGACCTCATAGAGCGTCTTGCCCTTGTAGTCCGGATTTGCGTCCAGGATTTCCGCGGGCCAGACCTCGTCCGTGGTGAAGCGCTTGGAAAATTCCACCAGCTGCCACAGGTCCGACTTGGCGCCTTCCGGAGCATCGACCAGCTGGTGCCAGAACTGGGTGCGGCGCTCGGCGTTGCCGTAGGCGCCTTCCTTCTCGACCCACATGGCCGTCGGCAGAACCAGATCGGCGGCCTCCGCAGTGACTGTCGGATAGGCGTCGGAGACAACGATGAAATTCTCCGGATTGCGGTAGCCCGGCAGGCCTTCCTGCATCATGTTGGGACCGGCCTGCATGTTGTTGTTGACCTGGACCCAGTAGACGTTGATTTCGCCGTCCTTCAGCTTGCGGTTCTGCAGAACCGCATGGGCGCCGACCCATTCCGGCACCGTGCCTGTGGGCAACTTCCAGATGGATTCGGCAAAGGCCCGGTGCTCCGGGTTGGCGACGAGCAGGTCCGCGGGAAGGCGGTGCGCGAAGGTGCCGACTTCACGCGCCGTGCCGCAGGCGGATGGCTGGCCGGTGAGCGAGAAGGGCGAATTGCCCGGTTGGGCGATCTTTCCGGTCAGAAGGTGGATGTTGTAGAGCAGGTTGTTCATCCACACGCCGCGGGTGTGCTGGTTCACGCCCATGGTCCAAAGCGACATCACCTTGGTATCGGGATCGGCATAAAGCTCTGCAATCTGCTGCAGGCGTTCCTTAGGCACGCCGGATTTTTCGGAGGCGAACTCGAGCGTGTAGGGCTTCACGAACTCGGCGAATTCCTCCAGCGTCATCGGCTCGGACTTGCCGCTGCCCGGGTTTGCTGCCGCTTGTTCCAGCGGGTCGTCAGGCCTAAGGCCGTAGCCGATGTCCTGCGCGCCCTTGCGGAAATTGACGTGCTTGGAAACGAAGTCCTGGTTTACCGCGCCGGACTGGATGATGTGGTTGGCGATGTAGTTGGCGATGATCAGGTCGGATTGCGGGGTGAAGACAACCGGAATGTCCGCCAGGTCGAAGCTGCGGTGCTCGAAGGTCGACATTACCGCGACCTTCACATGCGGATGGCTGAGCCGCCGGTCGGCGACACGCGTCCACAGGATCGGGTGCATCTCGGCCATGTTGGAGCCCCAGAGCACGAAGGCGTCCGCGCTCTCGAAATCGTCGTAACAGCCCATCGGTTCGTCGATGCCGAAGGCGCGGATGAAGCCGACCACGGCGGAGGCCATGCAGTGGCGGGCATTCGGATCGATATTGTTGGAGCGGAAACCCGCCTTCATCAGCTTGGAGGCCGCATAGCCTTCCCAGACGGTCCACTGACCGGAGCCGAACATGCCGATCGCCTTCGGGCCCTTGGCCTTCAGTGTCGCCTTCCATTTCTCGGCCATGATGTCGAAGGCTTCGTCCCACGAGACCGGCTCGAATTCACCGTTCTTGTCGTACTTGCCGTCCTTCTTGCGCAGGAGCGGCGTCGTCAGGCGGTCGGCGCCATACATGATCTTGGACAGGAAGTAGCCCTTGACGCAGTTGAGGCCGCGATTGACCTCGGCTTCCGCGTCGCCATGGGTGGCCACCA
Organism: Roseibium sp.; assembly: GCA_050289605.1. Lineage (GTDB taxonomy): Bacteria > Pseudomonadota > Alphaproteobacteria > Rhizobiales > Stappiaceae > Roseibium. The sequence goes on from JBNKGB010000021.1 coordinate 35,754, forward strand.
CCCGGCCGGCCTTGGTCGCGACCATGATCGAGCAGCCCGTTCCACAAAAGCGGCAGGGCGCCTTGGACCATTTCAGATCGGTCAGTTCGGCATGGGTGATCAGGTTCTGCGCGGCCGCCGGCACGGGGATGCCGGCAGCAGCTGCCGCGGCAGCCACGGCCTGCGCTTTGATGACGTCGCGTCTGCTTATTCCGCTCATGGGGTGTCTCCTAACTGGAGGCGTGCGCAGCCTCAGGCTCGCCTTCGGTCTGGTGGTAAACAAGGGAGGCGCTCACCACACCGGCGAGCAGTTGAATGTCGGTAATCGTCTGCAGAATGTCTGCTTCGCTCGAAGCCTCGAGCGTCACGATCAGCCGTCCGTCCGCTTCGCTATGTGCGATTTCGGCGCCGTTGAAGGACAGGATCGCAGCCTCGGTCGCCGATCTGCCCTCCGGCAGGGCCTGGACCAGGAGACTGGCGATATGGGCAGGAGCATTCATGCGGTTCGCGTATCCGTTTCAGGGGTGAACAGGGTCAAGGCGTCTTGCGGGCACACGCTCAGGCAGGCACCGCATCCCGTGCAGGCCGCCTGGTCGATTTTCAGACTGCCGAACGGGCGCTTTTCGAGGTCGACCCGAATGGCCGACGCCGGGCAAGTGTCCCTGCAGAGCTGACAGGATATGCCGAGCGTCTGAAGGCAACCAGATCCGAGGTCGGCTTTCAGGCCCCACGGAGGGGTGCGGTCGAGAACAAAGACATTTTCGGCACAGGCATCGGCGCATTTTTCGCAAAAGGTGCACTCTCGGCCGTCGAAAACGACAATCGGTGCGCCTTTCCGGTCGCTTTGAAGAATTGATTCCGGGCACGCCTCAACGCAGGCCTTGCAGCCCGTGCAGCGCGCGCCGATCAAAGCCTCGTCCGTCCAGGGTGGCCTGAGGGCGCCGGTCTCAGGCTGGCTGGGCAGGTTCAGAAAGGACCTGCGGCTCGCCGAGAATTGGGGATCCGTTGGCATGGCTTCAGCCCGTGGGGGGACCCAGGAAAAGTTGGGACATCCAGACGATGAACCCAAAACCGCCGACAATCGCGACGGACAAGACGGGCGCCAACACTACTGCCAGCAGAAAAAAGGCGAGACGTTCGCTCCGTCTCGTCTGTTCGTGATCTTCCGCCATGTCCTCTCCCTGTGCACGCGGGCAGTTCGTGGCGATTGAATCGCAACTCCACCCGGCCTTGAAGAAGACTAGGCAATTTTGACGTAACAGCAACATTCGGATTGCTGCGTATAAGGTGTAATACTAATTTCAAGTTATTGAAAATAATCAGGAAGTCGCATCATGGATCCGGCATGCGTCCCAAGCTCCGGGGGGCCTTCCCTCAGAACGGCGACCGGTGTGAAGCTCCCTTTTTGGATGGCGACCTGCGGCGAACCGGAAGGTTTTGTCAAAAGAGAGTGCGGATGCCATAGTTTCCGGTGCCGTTCGTCGTGTCCGTTTCAGAGGCATGGTCATGGATATCAGCGCAAGTTTGAACGAAGGCCTTCAGGCGCACCAGGCGGGTGATCTTGAAACCGCGTTCCGGTGCTACAGGGACGTGCTCGCTTCCGACCCGGATCATCCGGACGGCCTGCATTACCTCGGCCTGCTCCTGTTCGACAAGGAGGATCCGGACCACGCCATCTCTCTTATTCAACGATCCCTTGCGATCGATGGCGGGAATGCGTCCGCGCACAACAATCTCGGGAACATCTTCAAGCTGATCGATCGCAAGGATGAGGCCCTGGCGGAATATGTGAAGGCGGTTGCGAGTGATCCGGACCATCAGGCCGCCTGGAACAATCTCGGCATTCTTTCCGCAGGCGCCGGCACGGATCGGAAGGCGCTTGAAACTCTTGCCGATCTTGTTGAACGACTTCCCGATCGCGGCGAAGCCTGGCGCATTTACGGCCTGGCACTCAACCGGGCAAGACGTCCGGAAGAGGCCGCGGATGCCCTGGACAAGAGCCTGGAGTTCGGGATCGGATCGCTTTCGCATGCGATCAGGGCGGCCCGATACCTGTACGCTCTTGGGCGGGAGGAACGAGCCATCCGGCACCTGGAAAGGCTAGCCAGTGCGCATCCGGAGGAACCGGAAGTCCGTTTTTACCTGGCTGCGTCCCGTGGTGAGATGTTGGAACATGCTCCGGAGGACTATCTCAAGTCCCACTTCGACAGTTTTTCGGAAACTTTTGACGAGGTTCTGCATGACCTCGATTACACCACTCCCGAACATGTCGCCCGAATGGCGAAGGCGCTCGCGGCGCAGGAGGAAAGGCGTTTTTCGGATGCGGCCGACCTCGGTTGCGGTACGGGACTTTGCGGGCCGCTGATCCGCGAGATCTGCGGAAAGCTGACGGGCGTGGACCTGTCGCATGGCATGCTGCAACAGGCCGCCCGGAAGAACGCCTACGACTTCCTGGTCGAAGGGGAAATGATTGCATTCCTGAATGCCGACCTGCCGGTGCTTTTCGATCTTTGCGTGTGCGTCGATACGCTGTGTTATATCGGTGACCTGACGGCGTTCTTTGCTGGCCTCGATAAGGCGCTCAAACCCGGCGGGTTTCTTGTTGCCAGCGTCGAACGGCTGGAAAAGGACGGGGGAACTTATGTGCTGAATGCAAGCGGGCGGTATGCTCACAGCTCAGACTATGTGCGAAGCTCCGCCGAAGCCGCCGGGATGATCTACGGTTCAGAGGAAGCGGTGGTCCTTCGGAAGGAATTCGGCATGGACGTCAACGGGATCATTTTCCACGTGCGCAAACGTGAAGCTGTCCAGTCCGCGAGTTCCGGTGCCGAATCGGGCCGGATCGGAGATCAGCTCTTGCCGTATACCTCTGCCGGATCATAGACGCGCTCGTCCTCGACCCTTTCAAGTCGCAACGCGCCGGTCTCCGGTCTGACGATCTTCCGGTAGAAGCAGGAGCGGTAGCCGACGTGGCAGGTCGCGCCATTGCCGGCAACGGAAACCTTCAGTACCAGGGCGTCCTGATCGCAGTCGGTCAGAATTTCATGCACCGTCTGGACCTGGCCGGAGGACTCGCCCTTTTTCCAGAAACTCTGCCGGGAACGGCTCCAGTACCAGGCTTCGCCCGTCTCGATCGTCCGCTTGAGGGCTTCCTCGTTCATGTAACCGACCATGAGAACGTCCCCGGTGGCCACATCCGTGACGACCGCCACTATGAGGCCGTCGCGGTCGAATTTCGGCATCAAGAGATCGCCGTTCTCAACCGCCGCCTTGTCGCCGCGCTCCGAAAGGGTGGTGCTGCTACACATGAAAATTTGCCCTTGCTCTTGGCCGCAAGGGCAGACCTGCAATCAGGCGCCCCTGCCGCGTACCAGTGTCATGAATTTGGCCTGTTCGGCCGCATCGTCCTGGAATACGCCGGTGAATTGGGTGGTGATCGTCGAGACCCCCGGTTTCTGCACGCCGCGCATGGTCATGCACTGGTGCTCTGCCTCCAGCATCACGGCCAAGCCGCGCGGGGCCAGGGCATCGTCAATGACCGAAGCGATCTGTGCCGTCAAGTTCTCCTGCGTCTGCAGGCGCTTGGCATAGATGTCGACCACGCGGGCGAGCTTGGAAAGCCCGACGACCCCTTCAGCCGGGTAGTAGGCGATATGAGCCGTGCCGATGAACGGCAGCATGTGGTGTTCGCAGTGCGAATGGAACGGAATGCCGCTAACGAGCACGATGTCCTTGTAGCCACCGACGTCCTCGAAGGTCCGCTCCAGATGTTCCGACGGATCCTCGAAATAGCCACCGTAGAGCTGACCGAGCGCCTTGACGACGCGTTTGGGCGTCTCCACCAGGCCTTCCCGATCCGGATCGTCTCCTGTCCAGGCGATGATGGTGCGAACCGCGGCTTCCACTTCTTCGCGGCTCGGCCGGTGCAACTGGCCCGGTGCTTTTCTTTCGAAGGTTTTTTCAACCGGCTTGAGGACGGCGTCCATGGAGATCCTCACAAAATTACCCTTGTCACTCGTCATACGGCGCTCGCTGGTGAACCGATCGGATGTCGAGGCCTGAAGCCGCGGACCCATATCATACTCCACACAAAAAGCGAACGCACAGTTTCTGAGCGGGTTGAGCCGGTTTCTAGCGCGCAAACGTCACTTTTACCTACCAACTGCGACCACTCTGCCCCTTGCGAATTTGCAGCGGCGTCTGATCTATATATATGAAAGCTGCGGGCCTTCAATGTGTCGCGCTTCACGGGCATTCACGAAGAGGCGAGTATGCTGGACGACATCTACAATGCGAAGATCCTCGAATTCGCCGGAAACATCCCGCGGATCGGCCGTCTGGAGCATCCCGACGCGACGGCGAAGGCGCATTCCAAGCTGTGCGGTTCGACGGTTCTCGTCGATCTTTGCATGAAGGACGGCATCGTGACCGACTTTGCCCATGACGTGAAGGCCTGTGCCCTCGGTCAGGCGTCCTCATCGATCATGGCGCAGCACGTGGTCGGGGCGAGCGCGGAAGAACTGCGCGAGGTGCAGAAGACCATGCGCGCTATGCTGAAGGAGGGCGGCGAGCCGCCAAGGGGAAGGTTCGAAGACCTCAAGTTTCTGGAGCCGGTGCGCGAGTACAAGGCCCGGCACGCCTCGACCATGCTGACATTCGACGCGGTCGTCGATGCGCTCGACCAGATCGAGGCCAAGGAAAAGACAGACGGCGCGGCCGCCTGAGGGCCGTGGCCGGGAACGGTTCGTCGCGATGTGCCCACCGCCCAAACAGGCATCCTCATCAGGTCGGCCGCTCGGCCCTGCCGGACTGATTGCGATCGGTCTGATCTGGATTTACCGCCATTCCCTGTCGCTCTTCATGGGGCGGACCTGCCGCTATGCGCCGACCTGTTCCGACTATACGGAGCAGGCGATCCGAAGATACGGGTTCTGGACCGGCGGCTGGATCGGGCTCGCCCGCATTCTCAGATGCAATCCCTGGGGGCCATCTGGATTCGATCCCGTGCCGGAAAGCCTGCCGGAAGACGCACGCTGGTGGCGCCCCTGGCGTTACGGACACTGGAACGGCCGGCATATCCCCGATGAGCACCGGCTCGACTGAGGTGACGTCGATCGGCCGGTGATTGTCTTTTCTGACAGTCTTGGATTGACCCAACGGCAGTTGGATGCAACGCTTCACCTTCCAGTCAGAAGGTGAGGGCCATATGGACGTGCACGACTTTCATTTCGTGATGATCAAGCCGACCCACTACGACGACGACGGCTATCCGATCCAATGGCTTCGCTCGGCAATCCCGTCAAACACGCTCGCCAGCCTGAACGGCCTCGCTGAAGCCGCCAGCAAGCGCAAGGCGCTCGGGGAAAACGTCCGCATCCATCTGCACACCTATGATGAAACCAACAAGCGGGTCCGGCCTGAGAAGATCGCCGAAGAGATCCGGGCCAAGGGTGGCAAAGCTCTGGTGGCACTTGTCGGTGTCCAGTCGAACCAGTTTCCCCGGGCAACGGACCTTGCCCGAAGGTTCATGAAGGAGGGGCTGCTAACAGCAATCGGCGGCTTTCACGTGTCCGGCTGCATTTCCATGCTGGACGACATGCCGGAGGAAATGGTCCGACTACAGAGGGAGGGCGTCAGCTATTTCGCAGGCGAAGCGGAAGACCGGCGGCTGGACATGGTATTCCGGGATGCCTTCGCAGGCGAACTGAAGCCGCTCTACAATTTCATGGCCGATCTGCCGTCGTTGTCCGGCGAGCCGACGCCGATCCTGCCGACCCAGCATATTCGCAGCACTGCGGGCTCTCATTCCAGCTTCGATCTTGGCCGTGGCTGCCCGTTTCAATGCTCCTTCTGTACGATCATCAATGTTCAGGGCCGAAAGAGCCGATTCCGTTCGGCCGATGACCTGGAACAGATCATCCGGGAGAATTACGCCCAAGGCATCGACCGCTTTTTCATCACCGACGACAATTTCGCCCGCAACCGGGAATGGGAGCCGCTGTTCGACCGGCTGATCTATCTGCGGGAAGAGGAGAAGTTCGACATCAAGTTCATCATCCAGGTGGATACGCTCTGCCACCGGATCGAGAACTTTATCGAGAAGGCCACGCGCGCCGGAGTGAACCGGGTGTTCATCGGTCTGGAGAACATCAATCCAGACAACCTGATGGCCGCCAAGAAACGCCAGAACAAGATCACCGAATACCGGGAGATGCTGCAGAAGTGGCGGGCGCACGGGGCAACCACCTATGCCGGCTACATCATCGGCTTTCCGGGGGATACGAAAGAGGCCGTCCTGCGTGACGTCGAGATCATCAAGAAGGAACTGCCGCTCGACCTGCTCGAATTCTTCTATCTGACGCCGCTGCCGGGATCGGAAGACCACAAGGTGCTTCTGTCCAAGGGGATCTGGATGGATCCGGACCTCAACAAATACGACCTCAACCACCGGGTCACCCATCACCCGAAGATGAGCGACACGGAATGGGAGGAGGCCTACCGGGAGGCTTGGGAAAGCTACTACTCAGACGCCCATATCGAAACGGTGCTGCGCCGTGCCGCTGCCCATCCGAAGGGACGACCGGGCAACAAGCTGTTCCTGATGATGTGGTTCAAGCTGATGGTGCAATGCGAGGGGGTGCATCCGCTGGAGGGCGGGTATTTCCGCCTGAAATTCCGCCGCGACCGGCGCAGCGACCTGCCGGTGGAGAATCCGCTTGTCTTCTATCCGCGCTACCTGTCCGAAATTCTCGCCAAGCACTGGGCCTATGTGTCGGCCACCTGGCGGGTCTACCGCATCTACCAGAAAGTGAAGGCCTCGCCGAACCGGCGCAGCTACAGCGATCTTGCCATCGCTCCGATGGGTGGGGCGGGCGAAGAAAATCTGGCGATGATCCGGGAAACGCGCGGCGGTACGGAGGCGGTCGCCAAGAAGGTCCGTGATGACGCCTTGCGCAAGGCGGGCAAGGACCGGGCAAAGGCGGTCTTGTAAGGGGCGGTCGTTCCGCAATTTGACGAAGATATTTCCTGCCGTCATCCCGGCCAGGCGAAGAGTGAGCCGGGATCGGAGAAGCTGACGTTCTTTGACCAGTTTCGCGGTCACAATTGTCGTTTCGTGGTTCTCCGGTCCCGGATCTTCGCAGCGCTACCTCCGGGAAGACGATCTTTCGTTTGGACTGCCTTGAGAAAAGGGGCCGCCTCGAAGAAGGGCGGCACTCATGATCAGGACGGGCAGGCCGGGGCTTTCTGCCGGATCAGCCGCCAGCCGAAGGTCATGCCCATGGCGGCGAGGACGATGGCGGCCGCGCCCAGGAGCTGAAGCGGCTTCAGCTGGTGGCCGAAAGCGGCATAGTCGACGAAGATCGCCATGACCGGATAGATGAAGGAAAAGGCGCCCTGCAGATAGGTCGGCAGTTTCTGAACGGCGCCGTACATCAGGATGTACATGATACCGGTATGAACCGCGCCGAGGGTAATGAGTGCGCTCCAGGCCGTCGTTCCTTCAGGCAGTGCGTTCCAGCTCACGAAGGGGGCGAGCATCAGAATGCCGACGCAGACCTGAATGAGCGCGATCAGCTGCGGCGGCGTGCCGGTCAGTTTCTTCGTCAGAAGAGCGGCGACCGCCCAGAAGAAGGCGGCGCCAAGCGCAAGCACGATCCCGAGTGCATAGTCGGCTCCGACATAGTCCACGGTTCCGGGCTTCGCCTGGACGATCATGACCACACCCGCAAAGGCGAAGGCCAGCCAGCCCAGCTTGTTGGCGGTTATGCGCTCGCCCAGGAACAGGGCGCCGAACGCGACCAGAATAAAGGGCTGGGTGTTGTAGACCGCCGTCGCGACGCCGATGGAGGCCTTGCCGTAGGCGCTGAAGAGCATCGCCCAGTTGACGACGATGGCAACGCCACCGATGGCGGCAATGGCGAGCTTCTTCCAGGTGATCTGCTGCCGGAACAGGCCTTGTGCGCCGCAGATGACGAGGAGCGCCAGCGCGCCGAAAGCACAGCGCCAGAAAACCACGTCGATCGCGCCCTGGCCCGACAGGACCACGAAGAGGCCGATTGTTCCCAGAATTGTCATTGCGGCGGTCATTTCCGCTGCGCCGCGAAGTGTCTTGTCCATTTTTGTCTCCATCAAAATCAGGTTGGTGCAAGTGTGACAAAGCAAATGAACGCGATCCATTCGATAAATTAGGCATTTTGATAGTTTTGCTTTATTATGTTAGTCCGTGGTGGATTTGTAGGTGATTTATGAAGTTCGATGAAGCGGATGCCAAAATTATCGAAGCCCTGATCGGTGATGCGCGCATGTCGTTGAAGGATCTTGCCGCCCAGGTCGGATTGTCCTCTCCCGGCGTCTCTGAGCGGATCCGGCGGCTTCAGGAGCGCGGTGTCATCAGGGGCTTTACGGCCGAGATCGACCCGAAAGCGCTGGGTTATTCACTGCAGGCGATCGTCCGAATCCGGCCGCTGCCAGGAAAGCTGCATATCGTCCAGCAACTGATCCAGGACATTCCGGAGTTCTGCGAATGCGACAAGGTGACGGGCGAGGACTGTTTTGTCGCCCGGCTCGCCGTGCCGACCATCGAGGAGCTGGACGGTATTCTGGACAAGATTTCGGACAAGGCGGAGACCAGCACCTCGATCGTCAAGGCCCAGCCGATCCGACGCCGTCCGCCCCCCCTGATCATCACCGGCTAGGGTGCTGGAAAGACGCTGTATTTGCCGGTGAAAGCAGGGATCGGCCTTGGCGCCGGGCGACATTGACCCTACGCTCTTCAAAATGTGCTGCTGCCTTGAAAATACCAAAAGACAGCACCTGAAATTCGGTGTATTCCGCAAGGGCCGCCGATGGGTTTGGGCAGGTTCGCAAACGCTGCCAAATCGTCGCCAATGATGGATGGAAACCGGGCGCGGCACACCGGACGATTGGGTCCTTCAAGGCACCATGAACAAGGCGTCTCCCCAGGCCGGAACCGGGGGTATTCAGATCCGCATGGCCCTGACCGGTGACCTTGCCGATCTTCTTCGCATCGAAAACAGCGCCTTTTCCGGAGACCGAATCTCCCGGCGAAGCTTCCGCAGATTTCTGGAGAGCCCCAGGGCGCGCCTGCTGGTCGCGTCCGGGCCCGATGGTGTTTGCGGCTATGCGCTCCTGCTGCTTCGCCAGGGCACCGCTCTGGCCCGGCTTTATTCGCTGGCCATCGATCCGGTTCTGCGGGGGCAGGGACTGGGAGCAAAGCTCCTGAAGGCGGCCGAGGAAAAGGCCTTCGAGGACGAACGCATCGTACTGCGGTTGGAAGTCAGGGCAGACAACGAGCCGGCCATCGTCCTTTACCGCAAGTCCGGCTACCGGGGCATCGGGCGTACCGAGGGTTATTACGAGGACGGTTGCGCGGCGGAGCGAATGGAAAAGCTCCTGCACGGCCCGGACCTGGCGCGGGGCAGGGCGCCTTACTACGCGCAGACGACCGATTTCACCTGCGGCCCGGCCTGTGCGCTGATGGCGGTCCGGCATTTCGACGCGGCATTTCCCGCGACACCGCTGGAGGAACTTACGCTCTGGAGGGAAGCGACGACGATCTATCTCGCATCGGGTCATGGCGGCTGCGGTCCTTTCGGCCTGGCGAATGCGCTCGTGCGCCGCGGGCTTTCGGCGCAGGTTCGGCTTTTTCCGGACGAACCCCTGTTTCTGACGTCCGTGCGTCAGGCGGAAAAACGCAAGGTCCTGACAATGGTCCAGGAGGGCTATCGTGCCGAGGCCGAGGCACTGGGGGTCGCGCGTTCGGACGAGCCGCTTGAGGCCAGCGTCCTGGCCGGCGAGATAGCCGGCGGCGCACTGGCGATCGTCCTGATTTCCGGTTACCGCATGTTCGGCCAGAAGGTCCCGCACTGGATCCTTGTACACGGCGCCGACGAACGTCATCTGATCATCCACGATCCCTGGCTTGCGCATGAGCGCCACGAAAGCAGCGCGGACGCCGCCAGTCTTCCCATTCCCTTTGCCGAATTCGACCACATGGCCCGCTGGGGGCGCAGTCAGGTCCGTGCACAAATCCTCGTGAGAAAGGTAAACTGATCCCATGTCTTCCTGGGTCATTCTGGTCGACACGCTGAAAGACGTCTCCAACACCGAAACACCGCACAAGGTGATGACGGTGCGCGAATATCTCACCCATCCTAAGCTGTTCGCCGGCGCCAAGCCGACCATCCTGAACCTCTCGCGCACATATGCCTATCAGGGCGGCGGCTACTATGCCTCGCTCCTGGCGGAGGCCCGGCAACACCGCGTGGTTCCGACCGTCGAGACGATGATCGAACTGTCGCGCAAGCAGCTCTATCAGCATGCGCTGCCGGAGCTGGAGGACAGGCTGAACCGGTCCCTGCGCAAGATGGCGCCGGAGGCGGCCAATGCGGTGACGCGGATGCTGATCTATCTCGGCCAGGTGAGCGATCCCACGATGGAACCCTTTGCCCGGCTTTTGTTTGACTGGTTCCGTGCGCCGGTGCTGGAAGTGGTGCTGGAGGAGGGCGAGTGGCGCAGCATCAAGCGGATCCGGGTGCTGGCGGTCAACGATCTGGAAGCGGACGAACGCGCCGCCTTCCTTGCTGCTGTCGAAAATTATACGACGCGCCCCTGGCGTGCGCCAAGGCAGCGCGCCTTGATGAAATACGCCATGGCGGTCCTGTCAGATCCCAAGGAGGAACTGCCGCCGTCCTCCATCGCCTCACTGAAACACATGGCAAAGGTGGCGGCACGCCACGGCGTCGAAGTTGTTCCCATCGGCAGGGGCGATCTCGACAAGCTGGCGCAATACGATGCGCTGTTCATCCGCGAGACCACCAATATCGACAATCACACCTACCGCTTCGCCCGCAGAGCGGTGCAGGAAGGCATGCCGGTGATCGACGATCCGGTGTCCATGATCCGCTGCACCAACAAGGTCTACCTGACCGAGCTGCTCGCCAGCCACGGGATCGCGACGCCCAAGACCATCGTGCTCTCCTCCCTGAAGGAGGCTGGCGACCTGGAGGCCAAGCTTGGCTCGCCGGTGGTCCTGAAGATCCCGGACGGCTCCTTCAGCCGGGGCGTGTTCCGCCTTTCCGGCGCCGAGCCGATCAAGGAAAAGCTGAAGGAACTCTTCCAGGAGAGCGCCATCCTGCTCGCCCAGGAGTATTGTCCGACGGATTTCGACTGGCGTATTGGCGTGCTTGACGGCGAGCCGCTTTTCGCCTGCCAGTATCTGATGGCCAAGAGACACTGGCAGATCGTCCGGCACGAGACCGGCAAGAAGTCGGTCGAAGGCGGGTTCAAGACCGTCTCCCTTGCCGAGACCCCGCCGGCCGTCGTCGATATCGCCGTGCGCTCGGCCCGGCTGATCGGCGACGGGCTTTACGGCGTCGATCTCAAGGTGATCGGCGACCGGGTCGTCGTCATCGAGATCAACGACAATCCCAATCTCGATCATGGCGTCGAGGACCTTGCGGAAAAGGATGCGGTCTGGGACCAGCTCATTCGCTGGTTCGTGCGTCGGCTCGAAACGCGCTGAGCGTCGGGAAACCCATAAAAACAACGGAAACGGGCGGGAAAAGGTTGCCGGATCAGTCTGAATCCCTTATGCCCGGCCCGTTCCGTTTCCTTTGAACAGCTTACCTGCCTTGTCTGCAGGAGTGAGCAGGAGAAATAAGATGATCCAACTGACTTTCCCCGACAATTCCGTGCGCGAATACGAGGCAGGCACTACGGGCTTCGCCGTCGCCGAAGGCATTTCCAAGTCGCTCGCCAAGAAGGCAGTGGCAATGACCCTTGACGGGGAACTGAAGGATCTTGCCGATCCGATTACCGGCAACCACGGCATCGAGATCGTCACCCGCGACGATCCGCGTGCGCTGGAACTGATCCGCCACGACGCGGCCCATGTGATGGCCGAAGCTGTGCAGGAACTGTGGCCGGGCACGCAGGTCACCATCGGCCCGGTGATCGAAAACGGCTTCTACTACGATTTCAAGCGCGTCCATCCGGACACGGGCGCCGACTGGCCCTTCCACCCGGAAGAGCTGCCGGTCATCGAGAAGAAGATGCGCGAGATCATTTCGCGCGGCGCGCAGTTCACCAAGGAAGTCTGGTCGCGCGAGGAAGCCAAGCGCTATTTCGCCGCAAAGGGCGAGGACTACAAGGTCGAACTGGTCGACGCTATTCCGGCCGATCAGGAAATCAAGATCTACAAGCAGGGCCAGTGGCTGGATCTGTGCCGCGGTCCGCACATGGTCTCCACCCGCCAGATCGGCGACGCCTTCAAGCTGATGAAGGTGGCCGGCGCCTATTGGCGCGGCGACAGCAACAACGAGATGCTGTCCCGTATCTACGCGACCGCATGGCACAGCGAGAAGGAGTTGAAAGACTACCTTCACATGCTGGAAGAGGCGGAGAAGCGCGATCACCGCAAGCTCGGTCGCGAAATGGACCTGTTCCACTTCCAGGAAGAAGGCCCGGGCGTCGTCTTCTGGCATCCGAAGGGCTGGGACATGTTCCAGAGCCTGATCGCCTACAAGCGCCGGGTGCTGCGGGAGACCTACAAGGAAGTCAACGCGCCGCAGGTGCTGCATACCTCGCTCTGGGAAACCTCCGGTCACTGGGGCTGGTACAAGGAGAACATGTTCTCCGTGCAGTCCGCCGATCCGGAAGCGGAAGACACCCGCACCTTCGCGCTGAAGCCGATGAACTGCCCGGGGCACGTTCAGATCTTCAAGCACGGCCTGAAGAGCTACCGCGACCTGCCGCTGCGCCTTGCCGAATTCGGCGTGGTGCACCGTTACGAGCCGTCCGGCGCCCTGCACGGCCTGATGCGTGTGCGCGGCTTCACGCAGGACGATGCCCACGTCTTCTGCACCGAGGAGCAGATGGCGGACGAATGCCTGAAGATCAACGATCTGATCCTGTCGGTCTACAAGGACTTCGGCTTCGACGAGATCGTCGTCAAGCTGTCGACCCGCCCGGAAAAGCGCGTCGGCACCGACGAGGCCTGGGATCATGCCGAAGAGATCATGGGCAATGTCCTGAAGCAGATCGAGGAACAGTCGGGCGGCCGCGTCAAGACCGATATCCTGCCAGGCGAAGGGGCCTTCTACGGTCCGAAGTTCGAATACACCTTGCGGGACGCCATCGGCCGTGAATGGCAGTGCGGCACCACGCAGGTGGACTTCAACCTGCCGGAACGCTTCGGTGCCTTCTATGTCGACAAGGACGGCGAGAAGAAAACGCCGGTGATGATCCACCGCGCGATCTGCGGCTCCATGGAGCGTTTCCTCGGCATCCTGATCGAGAACTTCGCCGGGCATTTCCCGCTGTGGTTCGCACCGCTCCAGATCGTCGTCGCGACGATCACTTCCGAAGCCGACGCATACGGCCAGGAAGTGGCAAACCTTTTGAAGGCCAAGGGGCTGAAGGTGGAGACCGATTTCCGCAACGAGAAGATCAACTACAAGGTCCGCGAGCATTCGCTGGCCAAGGTTCCGGTGATCATCGTCTGCGGGATGCGCGAAGCCGAAGAGCGGACCGTCAACGTCCGCCGTCTCGGTTCCAAGGACCAGACCGCCATGGGACTGGAGGAGGCGATTGCCGCTTTCGTCGACGAAGCGACCCCACCGGACCTCAGGTAATCCCAGGCACGCTTCGCCCCGATTGAAACCAAAGAAACGATGCACCGCCCTTTACCAAGGGCGGTGTTTTCTTATTCGTGAAACGAATTTTCCGGTATCCGGGTCCGAATTTTCAGGAACCTTTGGGGTGCAGGGCGACAACCGTGGACTACGCAGAGTTCAGTTATGCCAGTCCCGATCATCCGCCACTGACGCGGTGGACCATCCGTGCGATCGAGGGCCTGTCCGGACGCCGGAAGCAGGTGGGCCTCTACGACGTCTGGAAGGAAACGATGGTCGGCACGCCGGACTTCATCTGGAACGACCTGCTCGCGCTGATCAACCTGAACGTCTCGGTTTCCGGCGGTGAATGGCCGCCGAGGAACCTGCCGGAAGGTTCCCTGGTGCTTATTGCCAACCATCCCTACGGCATCGGAGATGGCCTCGCGATCCCGGCGCTCGCGGAGAACCTGAACCGCCCGTTCAGGATCCTGATCAACAACGAGCTCCCGCAGGTTCCCGAGGTCCGGCTCTTCTCGTTGCCGATCTATTTCGACGGGCGGAACGTCCGGCTGTTTCATCTTGTCAGCAGATATTCTCTGACCCTGTGCCTGTCGCTGCTGGTGCGCGAGTTTCGCCGGATCCTTGGATCCGTGATCACGGTGCGTGCCGGCGATCCGGTCCCGTTCGAGACGCTTTCCGGCCTTCGTGACCGGAAGGAAATCATGGGTTCTCTTCAGGCAAGGGTCATGGAGATGGCGCGGTCCGGGCGCAGGCACGGATCGTTCGGGCGGCCCGTCTGAAACAGGAAACCGGTTCTCGGAGCGCGTAAGAGCGCCGGACACGGAGCTGGCCGGAGCGGGATCAGTTCTTGGAGATCGTCTCCTGACCCATCAGCTCGCTCTGCTTCGTGACCACTTCCACCTCGCGGTCTTCGCCGGGAGCCACTTCAAACGTTTGCTGGTATGTACGGCCGTTGTTTCGGGCGAGGACCTCGTATTCGCCGGCCGCCAGGACGAAGTCCGGGAAGGCGCCGGTGGCTTCCACCACCACGTCGCCACCCGGGCTGAGCACGGACCAGGTCGTATTGGCGATCGCCTCGCCGCCGCGCTCGTTGACGAGCTTCAGCGTGATGTCGGCAGCCTTGTGATAGATCGTCGCTTCGGTCAGTTTGCCGGGAAGCACCTGGATGTCCGCGCGGACGATTGCGTTCACGTCACCATAGCGGCTGACCACGTGATAGGTATCGGCGCTCAGTCGGATGATCGAACCGGGTTTGACGTTGGTGACGATCAGGTTGCGTTCACCCCGCTCGTTGAAATCCATGCCGTAGATGTTGAAACTGACGGGCTTGCCGTCGAGCTGATCGCCTTCCTTGAGCGCGGCGCCGAATTTGATGCCGCCCGCGTTGAGCGTGACCATTTTCGACTGGACTTCCTTGCCGATGACGATCCGGTTGGTCGCCTGGGCGTAGCCGTAGGCCGTGTGGATCAGGTAGGTGCCGGGATCGAGGCGGAACTCGGCGTCGCCTCCCTTGGAGGTCGCCACGAGTTGAAGGCGTCCATCCGCATTGGTCGTTTCGGAATAGATGCGCCAGACCAGCCCTTCGTTTAGCGGCTCGCTGTCGGTGGACAACTTCGCCATCAGGTAGAGGGCACCCTGTTGCAGGCCGCTGCCGAGGCCCTGACTGGCCGTATTAGCCGGCGCGTAGGGAAGGGTGATGTCGGAGAAGAGTGGCTCGGGTTCCTTGTCCAGCAGGTTGATGATTGGCTCTTCCGGCGGAACGACCGGCGCGTCCGGATCCGGTTTGACCACCGGCACGGGCGGCTTCTCCTGGGATTGCGCGAACGCATGCGGGGGAATTGCAGTGACAAGGGAGGCGCCGAGCATCGCACAAATGAACGCGTTCCTGAGGAAGCGTTTCGAGACGGCCATTCGGGCAGTCATTCGGCCCGGGACAGATCCAGCGTTCAACATGCCCACTTCATTATCATTTTGACTCGAGGGGTTTTATCAGTCTTTTGAGTTTTTTACCAACCACGGTTGATCATGATCCCTTTGTCCGCCAGGCGCCGTCCTGAACCGTTTCGTTCCTTTCGGGAGCCGGCAGATTTCCCCGCTTCGGCGAGCGCTGCGAAACGGCACGCGAGAACCTTCTGCCACCGAACGGGAGCATGAATTTCCTCCGAGGCAGGGCGCGCGCCCTAGCGTCCCTTATGGAACCGCAATTCTGGCAAATTCAAGACGTGCGGTAAAAGTTGACAAATGCGGTCAATAAATTACGTGCATAGCTCGAACGGAACGAATGAATCAGGAAAACCGATGCCGACCTCTGTGACCGGATCTCCGGAAACGCTGGCTTTCTTGCGGAAGCGGCGCTCTCACCCATCAGTCACCATGACGCATCCGGGACCGGATGAAGAGCAGTTAAGGGACATTCTGACGATCGCCGCCCGGGTTCCGGATCACGGCAAGCTGGCTCCCTGGCGGTTCATTCTCTTCCGGCCGGAAGCGGGCCCTGCGATCGGCGAATGGCTGGCGGATCATTACGCGCAGAAGAACGGTCCCCTGGATGCCGACCAGCGGGAAAAGGAGCTTACCCGGTTCACAAGGGCGCCACTTGTCGTCGGCGTGGTCAGCACAGCCGCGCAGCATCCCAAGATCCCTGTGTGGGAACAGCAGCTTTCCGCCGGTGCGGTCTGCATGAACCTGGTCACCGCTGCAGCGGCGAGCGGCTTTGCCACGCAGTGGTTGACGGAATGGTATTGCTTCGACGAAGAGGCGGCCCGCTTTCTCGGCCTGCGCGACGGCGAGAGGTTCGCTGGCTTCGTCCATGTCGGAACCGCGACCCAGCCGCCCTTCGAGCGTCCGCGGCCGGATCTTTCAGAACTGATCACCACCTGGAACGAGACACACTGAACCATGTTTTACGAAACAGAGAAGAACGACCACGGGCTGCCGCACAATCCGTTCAAGGCCATCGTGTCGCCGCGGCCGATCGGTTGGATCTCCACGCTAGACGGGGAGGGGCGGGCCAATCTCGCACCCTACAGCTTCTTCAACAGCATCTGCGACACGCCGCCGATGGTCATGTTCTCCTCCTCTGGCTACAAGGACAGCGTTTCCAATATCGATGTGACCGGTGAGTTCGTGTGCAACATGGCGAGCTGGGACCTGAAAGAAGAAATGAACTTGTCTTCGGCGGCTGTGCCGCACGAAACCTCCGAGTTCGAATTCGCCGGGCTCGAAATGGCACCCTCCAGGCTGGTAGGCGCGCCGCGCGTCGCCCGCGCGGTGACCGCGCTCGAATGCCGGCATCTGCAGACGCAGCGGCTGAAGGACCTGAACGGCAGGGAGACCGACAATTACGTCGTCTTCGGACAGGTCGTCGGCGTTCACATCGACGACAGCGTGATCGTCGACGGAATGGTCGACGTGACCCGCTTCAAGCCGCTGTCGCGCCTGGGCTACATGGACTACGCCGCCGTTACGGAAGTTTTCCAGATGCGCCGTCCCAAGGTGTAAGGACGGAACCGGGCCGAAAGTTAACGGATCCGCCATTCAAAGATGAGGAAGACGCCGGCCGAGTCGGCGTCTTTCTTGCGTCCGTCGCCGTTCCGGGCGGGATGGCGGTAATCTGCCGACCGGAATCGGGTGAAATTTCGTGACGCGGTTTTCCCAAGAAAAAGCGGGTAGACCATTTGTATGTCCACATTTCAGGTTGCCTGCATTCGTATATCTGCCCAGGCTGAAAAGAAAAAAGACTCACCTGCCGTTGCTTCGGACATCGACTGTGTGCTGTTAAGGTTTTGTTAACCTTTTGGGCGTGAAAGTTAACGCAGAAGGTTAACGAAGTAATAACTTAGTTCCGTCGAGGAGACAGGGTCATGCGGGTTGCTGACACCGCCTCGATCGCGTCCAGGATCGAGCTTGCGTTTCAGTCTGCGAGTACTTCGACAGGTACGTCATTCGACTACCTGGTGAAAACCGCTGCGAGAGAGTCGTCGTTCAACCCGACGGCCAAGGCTAAAACATCAAGTGCTACAGGCTTGTTTCAATTCATTGAATCCACCTGGCTGGAGACAATGAAGGAGGCCGGCCCGCGCCATGGTCTGGAAAAATATTCAGACCAGATCCAGCGAACGAAGAGCGGCAAGTACTACGTCAAGGATGCCGACATGCGCCGGGAAATTCTCGACCTGCGCAAGGATCCCGAGATCTCCTCGATGATGGCGGGCGCTCTGACGCAGAAGAATTCCCAGTACATGGAGCGCCGAATCGGCCGCGAACCGTCAGACGGCGAGCTCTACATGGCTCATTTTCTCGGAGCCCATGGCGCCAGCAAGCTGATCGAAACCGCGCAGGCCAATCCGGACATGCGCGCCGACAAGGTCTTTTCCACGCAGGCGAGGGCCAACAAGCCGATCTTCTACCATCCGAACGGCAAGGCCCGTTCAATGCAGGAAGTTTATGAGGTCATCGTTTCCAAGCATGATGCCGTGACGATGATCGCGGAGGCAGGCAGCAAGAAGAACCTGCGCACCTCCGGCGAGCTGACCTCCGTGGCGACGCTGCCGAATGCCAAGCCCGACAGCGCTTCAATGGTTGCTTCACGAGAAGGGTTCGACGATCTGGCGGGAGACCCCGCTGCGGCCTTTGCCATGCGCTCCAAGCCGACGGAGCCGTCCCAACTGGCCGGCCTGCCGGCGGAAGATCCTCTTCAGCTTGCCGGGACGACGGTTCCGCTTCCCGAAGTCGGCGAGGAACAGCCGGTCAACGCGGCCGCGAGCGCGGTTTTCCTGCAACAGGAACAGGTCGCCGTGGCGGTTCCACCTCCAGCGCCGCAGGACCCGCGTGAGGCTTCGCTCAACCCTTCCGGTTCGGATGAGGCCACCAGCCGTGTTCTGTCCGCATTCCAGGCTACGGAAACGGCCAATCCGTTCGAGGCCCTGTTCCGAAACGACCAGGGGTCGGCGAACGCCGAGGTCAACCCGCGTTTCGCCTCCGCATTTGCGGCGGTCGAGGAAGCCGCTCTCTTCAGCGCGTTGTCGGGCACTTCCAGCCAGGTGGCGGCACAGGAGCTGGCGTTGGCCAATCAGGGCGGCCCGCTGGACCTGACCCGGTTCCTTCGGCTGAAAGCGGACGAAGAACAAAAGGACCTTTTGCCGCCGGCGTGATCGGCTTGCCTTCCCGCAAGGGAAGCGGGGAGGTGCTACGGAAGATTTGGGTCCCCGGTGGGCCGCATAGTAAAATTTATGGTGAAC
>JBNKGB010000022.1:0-53311 GCA_050289605.1 Roseibium sp.
TCCAACACCAATGCTGCGGCCATCATGATCGGCGAAAAGGCCTCCGACATGATCCGCCAGGACCACGGAGCTGCTTGATGATCCGCCATATCGTTCTGTTCAAGTTCAAGCAGGAGGTCTCGGAAGCCGAGATTTCCGGAATGTTCGAGGAACTTCGCACCATCGAGAAGCAGGTTCCCGGCATTCTCGGCATCACTTCCGGACGAAGCGAAAGTCCGGAGAAGATCGAGCGTGGCTACATGCACGGCTTCGTTGTCGATTTCGAAAGCTGGGACGCGCTCGAAGCCTACCAGACCCATCCCGATCACAAGGCTCTGGGCGGCCGGCTGGTCGCCAATGCGATTGGCGGCCTCGACGGCATCCTCGTGCTGGATATTCCCGTCGCGGACTGAGCGGCGGTCCTTTCGTTGGAGTTCAAGATGCTCACACTTCCCACCAAGGACAACCGGCTGGAAGCCTACCGGCTGACCGGTGAGGCCCTGATCCCGCGCGCGCCGCGCGTCCCCCTGACGCGCACCGCCTTTGCCGCCGCCCATGTCGTTTCCGACCCCTTGCGAGAACGCGATCCCTGGGTCGGCACGCCGGCGGTCGACTGGGACAACACGCTTCGCTTTCGGCACTGGCTCTGGGATCAGGGGCTCGGTCTGGCAGAAGCCATGGATACCGCCCAACGCGGCATGGGAGTCGACTGGCCGACGGCAAAGGAACTGATCGAACGCACCATGAAGGAGGCGAAGGCGCACCCTTTGAAGCCGCGTGTTGCCTGCGGTGCCGGAACCGATCAGGTGCCGCTGGAAGACCTCAAGACCACCGACGACATCCTGAAGGCCTATCAGGAGCAGATGGAAGCCATCGAAGCTGCCGGCGGTCAGGTGATCATCATGGCCTCGCGTGCCTTCCCGGCAATCGGCGCGGGTCCGGATGACTATGCCACCGTCTACGGCAAGCTGCTCGACCAGGCATCCAGCCAGGTCATCCTGCACTGGCTCGGCGACATGTTCGACCCGGCGCTGAAAGGCTATTGGGGCTCCAGCGATGTCGCGGCGGCCTCCGACGCGGTGCTGTCGATCATTCAGAGCAATCCGGCAATGGTCGACGGCATCAAGATTTCCCTGCTCGACCAGGCTCATGAAGAAGCGTTCCGGGCGCGGTTGCCGGATGGCGTCAGGCTCTATACCGGCGACGACTTCAACTATGCGGAGCTGATCGAGGGCGACGGCACGCATTATTCCCATGCCCTGCTCGGAGCCTTTGCGGCCATTGCGCCGGTTGCCAGCCAGGCGCTGGAAGCCCTCGCGGAAGGCGACCGGGAGACCTATCACCGTCTTTTTGCACCGACTGTTCCGCTCAGCCGGGAAATCTTCAAGGCGCCGACCCGGTTCTACAAGGCCGGAATTGCCTTCCTGGCCTGGATCAACGACGCGCAAAGCCACTTCATCATGCCGGGCGGTTTCCAGTCCTCGCGGGAAATTACCCACTATGCCGAGGTCTTCCGGCTTGCGGACCGGTCCCGTTTGCTGTCAAAACCGGATGTCGCCGTTGAACGGATGGCACTGCTTTTGAAGTTGCATGGAATTTACTGACACATATGGGCAAACGACCGACAATTCTGGATGTGGCGAAACACGCGGGGGTTTCCAAATCGACCGTGTCACTGGTCCTCCAGAATTCCACGTTGGTCAAGGAGACGACCCGCGCCGATGTCATGAAGGCGATTGCCGATCTCGGTTATGTCTATAACCGCTCGGCGGCGGGCCTGCGCGGCGCGGGCACGGGGCTGATCGGTCTGATCATCAACGACCTGCGCAACCCGTTCTTCACCGAATTCGCCGCCAGCGCCCAGATGACCTTTGCCCGGCAGGGCTATTCGACGGTGATTGCCAATACCGACGAGGATCCCGAGATCCAGTCGCATGTGATCGACGCCATGATCGAACACGGCGTATCGGCCTTCGTCATCTCGCCGACCTACGGCGGCGAGGACCGGCCCTTCGACCGGATCCTGCGGGCAGGCATTCCGACCCTGCAGGTGCTGCGGCAACTGGACGAGCGGACCGATCTGTTTCCGTTCGCGACCCATAACTATTCTGTTGGCGGAGCGCTGGCGACGGAACATCTGATCGAGGTCGGCTGCCGCAGCATTGCCTTTGTCGGCGGCATCAAGGACCGGCCGATCACGCTGGAACGCATGTCCGGCTACAGCGAGGTCATGACCGCGCGCGGACTGGAGCCGAGGTCCTTTCACGGCAGGCCCTCGCGGGCCGTCGGGCGAGACATTGCCCTTGAGATCGCCGGGCAGCACAGGGATATCGAGGCGGTTCTGTGTTTCAGCGATCTTGTCGCCCTTGGCATGCTCAGCGGTTTTGCGGAAGCGGGCATTCAGGCGGGTCGGGACATCAGGATCGTCGGGTTTGATGATATCGAGGAAAGCTCGATCGCATATCCGAGACTGAGTTCGGTGAGGTGCGATTCCGGTCTCTTTGGACGCAATGCCGCCGAGGCCATGCTGGCCTGGATTACGGACGGCACGCGCCCTCCCGACACCAAACATTACGACGTCGAACTGATCATTCGGCAATCGAGCCTGTGGACCGAAAATG
Source organism: Roseibium sp. (assembly GCA_050289605.1). Taxonomy (GTDB): domain Bacteria; phylum Pseudomonadota; class Alphaproteobacteria; order Rhizobiales; family Stappiaceae; genus Roseibium. The sequence goes on from JBNKGB010000022.1 coordinate 2,601, forward strand.
ACAGATAACACTCAAGAGTTTTTCCTGCGCCAGCTGTTCGAAACCGCGGTCGCAGCGGCAGACCCCATGCTGTGCGTGCCCGCCGCGCTGCCCGAAAAACCCGAAGGCCGCACACTCATCATCGGGGCCGGCAAGGCCTCGGCCCGGATGGCGGAAGCGGTGGAAAGCGTCTGGGGGCCTTGCGAGGGGCTGGTGATCACCCGCGACGGTTATGCCCGGCCCTGCCAGGGCATTGAAATCGTAGAGGCTTCCCACCCCGTGCCCGACAGGCGCGGACTGGACGCGACGGCCCGCATGCTTGAGCTTCTCGGCGCCCTCAAGGACACCGATCAGGTGATCGCGCTGATCTCGGGCGGCGCGTCGGCGCTTCTGGAGAAGCCCGCCGGGGAGATTTCGCTGGAAGAATTGCAGCAGCTGAACGCGGATCTGCTCGCCTCCGGTGCTCCGATTACCGAGATGAACACGGTTCGAAAACACGTGAGCCGCGTCAAGGGCGGGCAGCTTGCTGCCGCCGCCTATCCGGCGCAGATGACGGCGCTGATCATTTCCGATGTTGCCGGCGACGATCCGGCCTTCATCGCCTCCGGCCCGACGGTCGGTGACAGGACCACTCCAGCCGATGCGCGCGCTATTCTGGATCGTTACGGGATCAATATCCCGGCTTCGGTTGAAGCCGTTCTGAGGGGGGCTCAACGGGTGCTGCCTCCGGATGCGGAAGAATTGTCGAGGGTCCGGAACGTTCTCGTTGCTGCTCCTTCCCGATCGCTTGAAGCTGCCGCGAAACAGGCGCGGGAGGCCGGAATGGGCGTCGAGATCCTGGGCGATGCCATCGAGGGCGAAGCGCGGGAAGTGGCCGCGGAGCAGGCGCGGCTGGCACTGGAAATCCAGGCGAATATGACGCCAGCGGACAGGCCGAAACTGCTGCTGTCCGGCGGGGAATGCACCGTCACCCGGCGCGGAAACGGCATCGGTGGCCCGAACGCGGAATATGCCCTTGCACTCGCCGTTGCCCTGAAAGGCCAGGCCGGGCTTCACGCTATCGCCTGCGACACGGATGGTGTCGACGGTGCTGCCGATGTGGCAGGTGCCGTCGTCGGTCCCGGTACGCTCGAAAGGGCGCGGGCGCTCGGGATCGATCCGGCGAACATGCTTCAGGCTAATGACAGCCACAGCTTCTTCGAGCGCCTCGGTGACCAGGTCGTGCCGGGGCCGACGCTCACCAACGTGAATGATTTCCGGGCCATCCTGATCGAGGCGTGTTGAGAAGCTGGGTGTGTTCTGGCTGATTGCTCCAGGAGGAGGTGGATTGTCTGCCTCTTTTGGACATCCCGGTTTGGCGCAGCCAAGACCGGGATCCAGTACTCCCTGCGAAGGTTTGGGAAGACAATATTCTCAATAGGTTACTGGATCCCTGCCTGCGCAGGGATGACAATCGAAACGACGCGAATGTACCGCCTCCCAACCGCTCACTCCGTCGGCGTCACCCGGTACGGAACGATGCCGCGGCGGCCGGGGTCGATGAAGGGTTCCTTGTCGATGGCCGGGAAGGCGCGCTGGTCGCAATTGTCCCTCGGGCAGATGCGGCAGTTGACGCCGATGGGTTCGGGATCTGAAATCTCATCAATGTCGAGACCGTCCGCATAGACGATTGCGTCTGCGTATTTGACCTCGCAGCCGATGCCGAGCGCGTAGCGGCGCTCGCCGGTTCGATAGTCGGGCTGATGCTTGGTGACACTGGTGGCGATGCACAGATACTGGACGCCATCCGGCATCTGGGCGACCTGGGCGGTGAACTTGTTGGAGTTCTGCTCGAAGGCCTGGTGGACGTTCCAGCGCGGGCAGGAACCGCCGAAACGGGCGAACTGGAAGCGGGTGGCGCTGTGGCGCTTCACGACGTTGCCGGCCCGGTCGATCTTGACGAAATAGAACGGCAGGCCGTTCGATCCGGGCCTTTGCAGCGTCGACAGTCGGTGGCAGATGGTCTCGATGCTGACGTCGAGCAGGTTGGAAAGCAGCTGGATGTCATGACGGCATCTGGCGGCCGTCCTCAGGAAATCGTCATAGGGCAGCAGCAGCGCGCCGGAGAAATAGTTCCGGAGCGCGAGGCGGGCGATGCTTTCGGCGGATTTGGTCTTGAACTTCGCCCGTTCCACTTCCTCCGAAATCAGATCCTTGACGCAGAGTTCGGCGATGACGGAGCCGAGCAGGAAGTTCTTGGTGGACTGCGGAATGGCGCGGTAGAGCGAGATCTTGCGGGTGTAGTCGTCCTGACGGATCAGCGTGCCGTGATAATCGGGCACCTGCTCGACACGGATGCCGAAACGCTGCTCGAGCCAGGAGGTGAGGCTGGCGAATTTCGAGGATCCGTCCGGCATGCCGATCTCGTAGGAGAGCTTCTCGGCCGCCCGGTCGATGGAATCGACGTAGTTGTCCATGTAGTGGAAATAGTCGCGGACCTCGTCATAGGCGGATTTCCGGAAGCCGGCGGCGCCATCCGCGGCCCCGTTCATATGGGCCATTTCGTCCTCGATGGCCTCGCGGTCGTGATAGCTGCGCAAGGTACCGTAGAGGTCCATGATGGCCTTCGTGATGCCGGGGGCGCGGGTGACCAGCTCGTGCAATTCCTGGCGGCCGATGGTGGAGGAGTGAAATTGCGTATCTGCAAAAATTTCCTGCAAATCCTGCATCACCCGGTCGAGATCGTTCTTTTCGAAGGCGGCCAGGTCGGTGCCGAAGATGCGGTTGATGGAGAGCAGGACAGAGGCCGTAACCGGCCGGTTGTTGTTCTCGATCTGGTTGACATAGGCAGTTGAAAGACCGACTTTTTTCGCGAAATCGCTCTGGGAGAGGCCGAAGTCCGACCGGATCTGCCGCAGGGTGTGTCCGGAATAGAGTTTCTTGCTCAAGGTACCGTTCCCTTTCGCGAATTGCAAAATGTTAGCAATATGCAGTAAGCTTTTTTACATTTTACAACATAATCATTTTGGTGAACAGTCCCCGGCATCGAATTGGGATCACGACAAGCCTGGGACGAAGCGATGACGGCACATTTTGCTCTCGACACTGAAACCGCCCTGAACGGCGAAACCAACACCCTCGCCGGCAGCATCCGCTGGCCGATCGATCTGAGAAAATCGATGACGCCGCGCCAGCTCGAAATCATGCTCAAATTGTGCGAAGGCAAGGTCAACAAGCAGATCGCCTATGACCTGGACGTGTCGACCGCGACCGTCAAGGTTCACATCCGCAACGCCATCACGCGCCTCGGTGCCAAGAACCGCACCAACGCGGTCGCCATCGTTGCGGCAAACAGTGCGATTTTCAGGAGTGCAGCGCACTGAACCGCAAGACCGGCGGGGTTCTATCGGTTCCGATTGAGCGTCCGCCGACAGTTCCGGTTCAGACTCTGTGCATCCCCATCGGCCACTTTTCGGCGGCGGGCAAAAAGACAAACAAGCCGCCGAGCGGATCAGGCCACTTTCTTGAGCATGGCAGAGCGCATGCCGTCCACTTCCGTCGACAGGAAGTCGCAGAAATCCTTCGCGACGATTGATATCGGGCGATGGGTCGGCGTGAGGATCGAGAGGCTGTTCTGGATCCTCGGACGGAATGGCCGGAAGACGATCATGGGCGGACCCATGCCAAGCCGGCCGTTTTCCTGGGCCTTGTAGGCCGTGATCATGTCGCAGACCAGCGCGCATTGCCCTGCCTCGACGAATTTCAATCCCGCCAGCGCAGTCTGAAGCTCGAAACGCTGATTGAAGCGGACTCCCGCATCGCGGAACCGCGCCAGGGTCTGCTTGTGGCTGCGGTGATCGGACTGCAGCAGGGCCAGCGGATAGCCGTCAAGCTCGACTGGCGTGATGATTTCCTTGGCCGCGAGCGGATCCGACGCCGGCAGCGCGCACATGCATTCCAGGTCGAAATCGATCTGGTCGAAGGAATTGCGCGCGCTGGGCGTTTCGGCGAAACCGACGTCGAATTGCTGGGCGGCGATCAGTTCCTCGATTTCCGCCGACGTCCGGCTGGCCAGCGCGACCTTCACGCTTGGCTTGTCGGCAATGAACCTGGCGAGGCTGTTCGGCAGGAAATCGGCGACGGCTTCCGGGATGCCGGCAATGCGCAACTGGCCGTGTTCGCGATTGGCGAGCCCGCGCAGGGTGCGCTTGGAAATCTCGAGCCGCTTCAGGATTGCTTCGGCTTCTTCAAGGAAGAATTCGGCTTCCGGGGTCGGGACCAGCCGTCCCTGTTCCCGTACGAAGAGCTTCAGCTCCAGTTCGGCCTCAAGGCCGGCGATGGTCGAGCTGACGGCCGGTTGGGTCCGGCCAAGTGTACGGGCTGCTTCAGAGATTGAACCACTGCGCATCACCTCGCGAAAAGTCGCCAGTTGCCGGATCGAAAGATTCATGTTTCCCCGAAAAAAAAGCCCCTCCTAGACTTATGCCAATCACTGTGTCTGTTAATTCGAAAGAGGTCAACTACGGGGCGAGAGCGGCCGCGATGCAACAGGTGCCGAGCTTTCCAGAATTGCCGCGCTACCTGTGCCGTTGCAAAAATAGGCGGGTGTCTGCTTACGCTGCGGTTTGCTAGGCCTTTGCCTGCAAGATCTGCTGCTCGGTGCAATCCGGGTTTCAGTCTCGAGGTTTCCACAGCCTGTGGAGATCGAAAGCGTTAACGTCCTCAAGCAACTCGATGAAGCCGCGGGCGGCATGGTCCAGCGAACGCCTGCCTTTTTCCGAAGTGGCGTTTGCGGCGTTACCAAGGGCGCCCGTCGGGTTGAGGTCTTGCGCCTTCCAGCCGTATTGCGCCTTGCCGTGACCGCGCAAATGTTTGAATTCCTGAAGATATTTCTGCTGTTCGGAGGTAAAGTCTCCGGCCAGCTCCATACGGACCAGGTCCGGCCGAAGGTGCAGCATAAGCGACGTTTCGATATCGCCGCCGTGGATGCCGTAGGTAAATTCCTCTTCCGGGAACAGGCCTTCGGGCTGGCCGAACCGCAGCCAGTTCGTTGCCGTGACGAACATGCCGTGCCTGATCCGTAGTTCCCGGGCGACGATATCCAGAACGGGCACATTGCCGCCGTGGGAGTTGATCAGCACCATCTTGCGGATGCCTGCGCGCGCAACGCTCTCGCCGATCTCCAGCCAGCATCGGGTGACCGTGTCCCAGGCGAGGGTCAGCGTTCCGGGAGAGGAGATGTGCTCGTCCGACTTGCCGACCGACTGCACGGGCAGGAAGGTGACCGGCAATTCGTCCGGCAGCAGGTCGACGACGCGCCGGACCTGGCCCTCCGCGATGGCCGTGTCGGTGACAAGCGGCAGATGGGGGCCGTGCTGTTCGATGGCTGCAACCGGGAGGACCGCGATCCAGTTTTTCCTGGCCGGGTCTTCAAAGTCGACTGTCGTCATCTCGTGCCAGAAACGCCTCGGCAGCATCGTCTCGTCCTGTTTCCCATGGGTGAGGGGTGTGGTGCGACCTGCTTGGCACATACGGCGCGGACAGGCAAGCGCGGAGCGCGGGGTCCGCCATGGCGGGTCCCTTGCGTGCCCGCTCACGAACTTATGATCGGCCGGACCTGCCGGGCGTTTAGAGTTTGCTGACGCCTGTGGTGGAAAATTGCCGCCATGATCGGCGCGATCCTGTCCAACATACCGGCGAACCAGCTGCGCGCAAGCGGTGCCGCGGTTCCTGAACCAGGCAGCGGGGAAACCCCCGGCGGCCGGGACCAGATATCCGCGCGTGACGGCCTTGCCGGGGCGAGAGCGGCTTCGGGCCGCGTATCCGTCAGCCCGCCGCTGACCGCGGAGGCGGTGCTGACGCTCCAGGATATTGGCAGCCCGGAACCGGACGACCGGCGCCGCGCCAAGGAGGCATCCGGCCCGAACGACGAACCGCGTGCGGCAGGCGGCGCCGACCGGTCAAGCACCTCTCAGAACAATGCCTCCGACGGAGCCGTGGTTGCAGAAGACACAGACAAGCACGGCGAAGCCGCGTCGCCGCAGGCAGGCGGGAGCACGACGTCCTCTTCGAGGCAGCAAGGCGCCGCCTCCGGAGACGAGGCGGGAGACGGCAAGGACGGCGAGTTGAACGAAGCCGAGCAAAAGCAGGTCGAAAAGCTTGAAAAGCGGGACCGCGAGGTCAAGGCGCATGAACATGCCCACGCCCGCACCGGCGGAGCTTATGCCGGTGCGCCCAGCTACACCTTCCAGCAGGGGCCGGATGGCAAGCGTTATGCTGTCGGCGGCGAAGTGCAGATCGACACGGCGAAGGAACGCACGCCCGAGGCGACGATCCGCAAGATGCAGATCGTCATCCGGGCGGCCACTGCTCCGGCGGAGCCGTCTTCCCAGGACCTGAAGGTCGCCCAGCAGGCGCGGGCGCAGCTTGCCGAGGCGCAGGCCGAAAGTCGCCAGCAAAAAGCTGAGGAGCAGGCCGGCGGCAAGGCCGAAGAGAAGGCCAATTCGCAAGAGAGCAGCCAATCTGCCGAGGCCGAAGACAGCGTCTCCGGGGCCGGAACCCGCGCCGAGCAGGCCGCAAAGGCCGCGCAGGCCTATCAGGCGGCTGTCGAGCAGGCCAATGAAGCCTCATCACGCCTCTTCGGTCTTGTTGCCTGAGGAACATTGCTTTCATACGGGGCCGGACGCGGAAAAATCACAGTGTGGCCGAATTGATTCACTGCCGCCGGTTTGTGCCGGGCAGCGCTTGTGAAACGGCGATGCCCGTGACACAAGGAACTTCTCTTTCGGGCCATTTCGCCCACACTCAGGTCAGAACATGCCAGCCATTGCCGCACGCCGGGTCGTCTCGGCGATCTTTTTCATGGCCGGGACCATTATCGGTCTCTGGGCCTCCAGGATTCCGGACATCAAGGTTTTCACGGGTCTGGGTGAAAGCGGGTTCGGTCTGCTGCTGCTTGTGATGGCAGGAGGGGCGTTCGTCGCCTTTCCCTTTACCGGAGCCTTCATCGACCGGCTGGGAGCCGCGCCGACGACAAAGGCGCTGACGGTGGCGGCCCTTGTCAGCTTCACGCTGATCGGCCTAGCTCCGACGACGCCGCTTCTGGCGTTGTCGATGTTCCTGACCGGCTTTTGTTTCGGCGCGCTGGACGTTTCGATGAATGCCTGGGGCGCTGAGGTGGAATCGGTGCTCGGCAAGCCCATCATGTCTTCGTTGCACGGCCTCTACAGCCTGGGCGCAGGCGCGGCAGCCGGCGCGGGTGGCCTTGCCATCGAGGCGGGCCTGTCCGTCACACAGCATTTCCTCACCTGGACCGTTGTCACCGCTCCCTTCCTCATCTGGTTCTACCGGCAGTCCTGGCCGCAGGTCGCCAGTCTGGGAGGCAAGAACGGCAAGGCGCCGCTGTTTGCAATTCCGAAAGGCGCGCTGGTCTTCGTCGGCCTGATGGCGCTTGTTTCGGCGCTTGGCGAAGGAGCCATCACCGACTGGGCAGCGCTCTATCAGATCCAGGATCTCGGCTATGCGGAGTCCGTCGCGCCGACCGCTTTCACGGTCTTTTCGGTCGCGATGGTCGCCATGCGGCTGTCCGGAGACCGGATCATTGCCCGCTTCGGTCCGGTGACCGTCGCAAGGTGGAGCGGGTTGATCGCCGTTGCCGGTTGCCTGCTGTTTGTCTCGGGCCTGAATATCTGGGCGGTCTGGACCGGGTGTTTCATCATGGGGATCGGCTATGCGGTGCAGTTTCCCCTGGCCATGTCCCGGGCTGCGAGCGATCCACACATGTCCAAGGGATCGGCGCTCGCGGCGGTGGCGACACTCGGCTATGGCGCCTTCCTGTTCGGACCGCCACTGCTCGGCTTCATCGGCGGCGCCTTCTCGCTCAGATTTTCGTTCGTCGCTCTTGCCATCCTGTCGCTGACGTTGCCTTTTCTGGCGGGGGCCTTGAGGGTCCGGGACTGACCCTTAGTTGGATAACTACTCCCGAGCCCGTCAACGGTTTTAAAAATTGCTCTCAAGTGGCAAGGTGTCATTTGACGGTTAAATACTGTCGCTAATGTGCCGCCCGCGTGGAATGTGAACGCGAATCGGACTTATCGGCAGCGGGTTTGGTGCAATGGCTTTCAATTACAAGAAGAGCATTACGTTTCGGCTGGTTCAGGCGGCAAAGGCGCAGAGGGCCCGTTCGGGTTCCCATCTGATGCGGATCGGCCTGCATCCGGGGCAGGAACTGGTGCTGAAAGTGCTGGCCGATGCGGACGGGCGCACCATGAGCGAGCTGGCGCTCGCCCTCGGCGTGCAGCCGCCCACCGTCACCAAGATGGTGACCCGCCTGTCGGCGCAGGGCTATGTCCGCCGGCAGGTATCGGATACCGACGGGCGTCTGGCCCGCGTGTATCTGACGGACGAGGGACGCGAGCTTGTGACCTCCGTCGACAAGGCCTGGAAGCGCCTGGAACGGGAGGCGATGTCCGGCCTCGACGACAAGGACCGCAAGAAGCTGCGCAAGCTCCTGCGGCAGGTGGAAAAGAACCTGTCAATCGCCGTCGACGACGATCCGGAGCACGAGGCCGATTTCGAAACGGATGCCGACGAAGCTTCCGGGAGCGGCGCCGAAACCCGGGCCAACGCGGCGCCGGAGGATGTGGGCAAGGGCGACAAGAGCAAGAAGCTTACCGCCGCCTGAGGCCGGGGTGACTTGCCCGGAACATTACATATCCGTCATTTGAAATCGCCGGGTTCGAGACCCACCTGTTTCCCGTCACCTTCAATGTGACAGCGGAATGGAGGCTTCGAACCGGAAATGCGACACCAGACCATCAACGAAGACCGGGGCGCGAGGCGGGCCGCGGAGCTGCGCCAAAAGTTCCGGCATGTCTCGGACGCGTCCTTCGGGCAGTCCCGGTTTTCCGCGCGATCAGCTGTGCGAGCTCGCAGCTGGAACGGTGAGCGGTCGCGGCAGGCGGAGGTGCAGGCCTTCCTTGGCTGGAGCCTGCTGGGCATGATCGTCGCCTTCATCGGTCTCGTTGTCCTGTAGCCGCTGCCTAACCGCAGGCTTCCCGGGTTGCATCCCGATCCGGATGAGGCCTTTTCAGGCGGCAACATCCAAGGACGCGATCCTTTCCCTCTGGCGGGCGGCACCCTCGGCGATCCGGTCGAGCACCGTATCGATCGCCCAGTGCCGTTCGGGCAGGTCATAGGGGACCGCCCTTGAATGTTCGCTGGCAAAGGTGCCGATCCGTGTGTGAAAGCGCTTTGCCAGCTTCGGGTACCCGAAGGGTTCGCAAAGGGCGGCGAGCACCAAAAACGTATCGAGGTCCTGCGCCAGATCCGGATGGCTGGTGCCGTGGTCATAAAGCCATCGGTAGAGATCAGGGTGGAAATTGTTCATCACGCCCGAGAACCCCTTGCCGCCCGCCTGCAGGACCGGCCAGCAGATGGCCGCATTGGCGTTGTTGATGGCAAGCGGCGTGGCCCGCGTCAGGGCAATGCGGCGTTTCACGGTCTCAAGATCGCAGGAAACGTCCTTCAGGAAGGCAAAGCGGCCGCTGTCCGCGCACCATTTCAGTTCGTCGTCGCTCAGGAGGCGGCGATAGGGGGCCGGGCATTCGTAAAGTCCGAGCGGCAGGTCGTCCGGCAAGGCAGACATCAGCTTTTGCAGCCGCGCGATCAGCGTGCCGGCCGGATCGTTCGGGCCGGCGAGGCGGTTTGTCACGAAGACCACCGCATCGACGCCTGCCCCGGCGATCTCCTTCAGTTCTCTTGCCTGATCCTCGGGCGTGTCCGAAATATGCCCGGAAGCAACCACCGGCAGGCGGCCGTTCATGTGATCGGTGGTGAAGCGGGCGAGGTCGCGCCGCTCCTGAAGGCTGAGATATTGCATCTCGGAGGACTGGCAGACGGCAAACAGGCCGTTCGCACCGTTTTCGGCATACCAGTCGAGAAGCCGGCCGTAGCCGTCCCAGTCGATGCGGTCGGACGCATCGAACGGGGTGAGAACGACCGGAAAAATGCCGGAGAAGGAATGTTGCATGTGCTTTCCGATTTCAGGTTCTGTTCAGCCCGCGTAGCCCATCACCCTTGGCAGCCAGAGAGTGATGCCGGGCACGAGGATCAGAATCAGGAGGGCCAGGACAAGGACGGCGAGAAACAGCCAGATCTCGCGGATGATTTCAGTGAGCGGGATGCCGGTCACCGCATTGATGACGAAGAGCAGGATGCCGTAGGGCGGCGTGATCAGGCCGATCATGCAATTGACGATGGCGACGACGCCGAAATGGACCAGGTCTATGCCAAGCTCCCGGCAGCTCGGAACGAAAAGGGGAATGATCACCAGGATGATGGTGGAGGCGTCGAGGATGCAGCCCAGGAGCAGGATCAGCACGTTGACGCCAAGCAGGAAGACCAGCGGATCGACGTCGAGGCCGACCAGCGCGCTGGCCACGCGGCCGGGAATGTTCTCCGAAGCCACGATATAGTTCAGGATCAGGGCGCCGCCGATGACAAGGCCGACGGCCGCCGAGGAGCGGGCGCTGGAAACAAGGATCTCGAAGAAATTGCTCAAGGTCAGCGACCTGTAGAAGAGAGCCGCCAGGATCAAGGCGTAGAGAGCCGCGACGGCGGCGGCTTCGGTCGGCGTCGTGACACCGCCGTAAATGCCATAGAGCAGGATCGCCGGCATCAGCAGGGCGGGAAAGGCCTGGAACGTCACCTTCGGGAAATCGCGCAGAGGAACGGGCTCCTCGATAGCGAAGCCGCGTCGGTGGGAAATCCAGTAATTCATCGCCATCAGCACCGCACCCATCAGGAGGCCGGGGAGGATGCCGCCGAGAAACAGGTAACCGATGGAGGCGTTGGAGACGAGTGCGTAGAGCACCATGGGAATGGAAGGCGGGATGATCGGGCCGATCGTGGCGGAGGCGGCCGTGATGGCCGCTGAGTAGCCGCGCGTGTAATGGCCGGACTTGGTCATCATGCCGATGATGAGCTTGCCGACGCCGGCCGCATCGGCGACCGCCGACCCGGACATGCCGGAGAAGACGAGCGAGGCCAGCACATTCACATGCCCGAGCCCGCCCTTGAAACGTCCGACGAGGGCGACGCAGAACTGCAGCAGACGGTCGGACACGGTGCCTGCGTTCATGATGTTCGCGGCCACGATAAACAGGGGAACTGCAAGCAGGATGAAGCTCTGGTAGAGGCCGTCCATCAGGACCTTGCCCGCGACGCCGATGCTCTGGCCTGCCGCCAGCAGATAGGCGAAGGCGCTGATCAGGATCGCGTGGGCGATCGGGGCGCCCATGCCGGCGATCACGAACAATGTTGCCAGGCAGAGGAAGAATTCCAGCGTCATTCAACGGATCCTTCGCCGGTGACGGGATTGGTGTCGGTGTCGATTGCAGGTGCCTTGCCCCGCATTGCCCGGAAGGCCGTCCAGAGCGCGCGCAGCCCCACGACGACCAGAAAGACGATGTAGATCGAATATATGTCGCGCATCCTGATCCAGCTGCCGAGCAGCTCTGCGAGCGTCGCCGTCTGCTTCAGCCGAAGGATGTTGAAACGGCTCCATGTCGGTTCGATCGATGCCAGCAGGCCGATGCCGATGACAAGGCCGGTTATGATCAGAAAAAGACGTTGCAGCGGCCACGGCACGCTTTGCGAAAGGATGTCGAAGGTCACGTGATCCTGGCGGCGCACCACGAAGGCGTTGCCCCAGAAGATCAGCCACACCCAGAGCGCGAGGCAGAATTCAAGCGTCCAGCCGTAAAGGCTCGGTTCCAGGAACGGCAGCGCCTTGACCAGATAGTCGAGCCTTGCTCCATACCGGATGGCGACCTGAAGAATGAAGGTCGCGAACATCAGGAGCATGAACAGGGCGGCGACCGCTTCGCACATCCGGCGCAGGGGGCGGAGAAAGTCGGACATGGCTGGGATCCTACGGACCGCGTGGAAAGGCGGCTGCGGAGAGCGGGCTGTCCGCCCCCGCAGCCGGTCCGGCCGGTTTTAGTTGCCGAGCTCGTTGATGCGGTCCAGCACGCCTGCGGGCCAGGAGGCTGCGAGGTCAGACGCCAGGTATTCCGCCTGGACCTGCTTCCGGAAGGCGTCGAGATCGGGTTCATAGATTTCGAGACCCTGTTCCTTCAGGAAGCTGACAAGGTCTTCTTCCTTCTTGAGCTGGGCCTGGCGGGCGGATTCGGCCGCATTGACGGCAGCTTCCTGAACAGCGGCCTGCTGGTCGGCGCTCAATGTGTCCCAGACCGCTTTCGAAAAAGCGATGTAATTGAGATCGACAAGGTGCTGGGTGAGCGCGATCTGCTTGGTCACCTCGTAGAACTTCGCGTCGACCACGGTCGGCAGCGGATTGTCCTGACCGTCCACCGAGCCGGTCTGAAGCGCGGTGTAGACCTCGGTGAAGGCCATGGGCGTCGGGTTGGCGCCCAGCGCACGGCCCAGGAACTGCCAGGCGTCGCTGCCCGGCATGCGAAGGTTCACGCCTGCCAGGTCAGCCGGGGTCTTGATGTCCTTTTCGGAACGCGGGAAGCGCAGGTTCACATGGCGCTTGCCGAGATACATCACCGCCAGAAGCTTCACGCCCAGCTCGTCCTCGACTTTCTTCTTGAACGGGTCCATGACCGCGTCGTTGAAGACGGCGACCTGATGTTCCGCGCTCTGGTGCACGTAGCCGGCCGTGAAGATCGAGAATTCGGGAAAGAAGGTTGCGAGTTCCTGCGCGGAGGCGATCGACATTTCCAGATCGCCCGAGGCGATGGCTTCGAGCTCCGAGCCCTGCGCGATCAGCGAGGCGTTGTAGTGCGGCTCGAAAGTTGCGAATTCCGCAACGGCGGGGCCGAACACATCCGCCAGCGCGACGCTGCGCTGGTCGGTTTCGGAGGCCGGCGTCGACAGGCGCAGAGTGACCTTTTCCGCTGCATTTGCGGTCAGGGGCGCCAGAGATACGAGGCAGCCAAGTGCCAGTGCACTGGCTGTGAACGTGCGGCGATTCAGTTTCATTTTGTCTCCTCCCAGAATCATGCGTATGAGCGGGGTCATGCGAATGAGTGGCCGTCCGTCGCATCTGCCATCTTTGGAAAGGGTGCGGTCCAGCCTAGACAACGAACTAACATGTCAGTAACATGTTAGCAACAGAATTGTGGAGTCTCCGTTGATCGAGCATCTTGCGCAGGACCAGCCGGAAACGCAGCCGGTACAGCATGGAGAGGGTCCGCAGGACAAAGGCAGTCTGCGGAAAATCGCTTATGAACGGATCGAGGACCTGCTCAACTCGGGCGGCCTGAAGCCCGGCGAGCTGATCACGCAGCGCGAGCTTGTCGACCGGACGGGAGCGACGCTCGGGTCGATCCGGGAGGCCATCCCGCGCCTGGAGGCGGAAGGGTTGCTTCACACTGTTCCAAAGAAAGGCCTGATGGTTCCGAGCCTGGACGTGACCTTCGTGCGCAATGCCTACCAGGTGCGAAAGATGATCGAGTGCACCGCAGTGCCCGACATGATCCGCTGGCTGGACGATGAGGCGATCCGGATCTTCATCGAGACGCAGAAGTCACTCGAAGCGGAGCTGAAGGCGCAGGGCCCGGACGTGTCGCAGGACCTGCTCGACAGGATCCAGCGTGAGGACTGGAACATGCATGCAGCCTTCGTGAAGACGATGTCGAATGCCCTGATCGACAACATCTACCGCGTCAACGCGATCAAGATCCGGATGGTGGCCCAATCACGCCTTAAGGTCACGGGCAGGAACGCGGAGCGGATCATGGGCGAGCATTACCAGATCCTGGAGCCTCTTGCCGCTCGCGACGCAGAGGCCACCACAAGGGCGCTGTCACGCCACATCGATCATTCTCTGGAGATCGCGCTTGGGGGAAATATCGACGGTGTCCGGTGAGGGGGGGCGCCGGCACGTCGATGGAACATGGGCTCCTGAATTTGGCACAGGCGCGCAGTCGCCTGGAAGGAGTACTCAGGCAGATGAGACCAAGCCTGCCAGTTAATTGCTACCGGCCAGCCATTTCGAGACGATTTGGGTCTCCCTTCCGGGAACCGTCCAATCGGCCGGATAATCAATCGTTACTGCCTCTTCATACGTGACACCTGACGGCGACAGGATCCGCCCGACAGGCAGGCGCAGGGCGCATTTCCTGATCTTGGGCGGGCATTTCCGGGGCAACGTGAAGCTCTCGATACTATCCTTTATCGAGGGTGCACGGGTTCCGGCAATGACAGCCTCGCCACTTTCCTTCAGAGCGACCGCGAGGGCGAGCGCACCCGAGTTGGTGGTCTCGTCTATCAGGACAAGTGTCTTGCTTATGCCGGCCATTGAGGCCCCGGTACCCGTGCGGAATACCTCCTGCTCGCCTCCCTTGGTTTCCAGGATGAGAACCTTGCTGTTCGGCGCCAGAAAAAGGGAGGCAACAGCAGGGACTTCCGTTAGCAGCCCGCCAAAGTTTCCCCTGAGGTCCAGAACGATTGGCCCCTTGTGACCTGCCAGGCTCTTTTTCAGGGCCTTGGAGACCGTTTCCCGGGTCAGGACCGGGATTTCGAGCACTGGAACCGGCAACTCTGCCTTGTTGGCACGATAGCTGGCTTTGGGAGCGGCTTTCTTTCCGGGGCCGGGAATGACCTCCCCGATAATTGAAGTCACAACAATTCCTTGCGGAGTTTTCCCGGACTTGTCCTGAACGATTGCAATGGCAACGTTCCGCTTTGGCTGCGCGGCAAGGCCATCCAGCGCAACGAATGAAAGAAGCTCTGGCGATGCATCCGGTCTCGACTCTCTGGCCTGTCGTATGCGGTCAAGTGCTCGCTTTTGGAAGAGCTCGTAGGACACGGGCGGATACAGGTCGTTCTCGGCGTTTGCGAGCGCTTTGCCGCCGTAATCGTTCCAGGCCGCTCTTGCTGCCTTAGGGTCTTCAAATTCGCCCATGAACACGGTTTCGAAACGCCGGGCGAGAGGTTCCTGCTTCTTGACAGCTTGAGCGAATGCTCCGGGTTGGAAGAAACTCAGGCCCAGCATCAGCACTGAGGCGAAAATTGAGACGCGCATCGTCAATCCATTTGTGTGCAATACCAGGTACCTTTCATACCGGCGGCGTGATTTCGATGCCGCCGAGTTCGCGCCAGCCGGTGAATATCAACTGTTCTTCGTCCGTTGGAGGCACTAGCGCGATGAACTGCATTTGCCAGCGCGCAAATCGGGAGAGCACAAAGGGGGCTGTCTTCCAGCCACTGTCATGAACGGTAGCAATGGGCAGGCCTTCAAGGTCCGGATCCTCGGGTCTTTCGTCAAAGAATTTCTCGTAAATGATGACGCTGGCATAGTCAGGTTGCAAATCCAGAACCTTGAATAGGTAGAATTTTCCGAAACTATTGATGGCCGAGTAAACGCCGTGGAGTTTCAAGGTCACCGGTTGCGATTCAGTATTCATGGTTGGCCTATATGTCTGTCTGCCTGTATGGGTTGAGCGATATCAGACGCGCTACTGCAAGTCACTTGGCCTGTGGAACAATCTGCGGGAAAGGTCCGCATGTGTATCGCGGGTTCGGTAAGTTTCGGACGGCGTTCTCACTGAGATCAAAGCAGGAAGGGGAAGCCGCCTTCCAGTTTCAGAAGGGCGATCTTGGTTTCCGTTCCGCCTCGGCCGGAATAGCCGCCAAGGCCGTTGGCCGACAGGATCCGGTGGCAGGGAATGATGATGGGAATGGGATTGGCGCCACAGGCCTGGCCGATCGGCTGGCCATAGGTATCGAGTTCCTTTGCCAGGTCACCGTAGGTGCGCGTCTGGCCGTAGGGAATAGCCAGCATGGCCCGGAAGACGGCCTGGTGAAGGTCGCCGCCTTTCGGCGCGAGCGGCAGGTCGAAGTCCTTCAGGCGGCCGTCCAGATAGGCCAGCACCTGTGCGACGGCTTCCTTCAGCAAAGGCGTTTCTTCTTGGCTCGCGGGCCCGTTCCATTGTACTTGGGTGATTGCGCCGTCATGTTCCGTGATGGACAGGCGCCCCAGCCAGGTTTCAAAGTCTGCGACAGGCATGATCGTCCCCGCTCGATTTCGAGTAATAGGTAGTGGCTGGGCGATCCGATCTCAACAGGGTATTGCCGGCCGGGAATACCCGCTTCCACATGCACTCATCCCAGGATGAAGCTTCAGCGAGGACCGGTTGCCGATGGGGCAAGAAAGTTCGAAATCCGCCTCCGGCGGGGGCGCGACACCGATTGCCGGAATCGGCCTTATCGTTCTGGCCTGCCTGTGTTTTTCCGTTCTGGACGCGACGGCGAAATATTTGTCGGCCAGCCTGCCGACCTTGCAGATCGTGTGGATGCGCTTCGTCAGTCATGTTGTGCTGTCGCTCATCCTGTTTCAGGTCTGGAAAAGACCCGAGCTGCTGAAGACCAGGCGGCCATTGCTTCAGATCGTGCGCGCCGGCTGCCTGCTTGGCACGACGATCTTCAACTTCCTTGCCGTTCGCTACCTGCAACTGGCCGAAACCACCTCGATCATGTTTGCCGGACCCTTCGTCATCACCGCCCTTGCCGGTCCCATGCTCGGGGAATGGGTGGGCATGCGGCGCTGGGCGGCCATCGTCGTCGGCTTCTGCGGCGTGCTCGTGGTCACGCAGCCGGGCTTCGGCGGCATGCACTGGGCGGCAATCTACTCGGTCGCGGCGATGACCCTCTACGCCCTTTATGCGTTGTTGACCCGGCAACTGACGGCAACCGACAGTTCCGCCGGTCTTTTGATCCTGTCAGGCATCATCGCCGCGGTCGCCATGGCCCCAGCGGGTCTCTCTGTCTGGGAAATGCCACAGGATGTCCAGACCTGGCTGCTCTTGTTCGCGACCGGCGCCCTGGGGGCCGGCGGGCATTTCCTGTTCATCACGGCGCACCGGATCGCGCCCGCACCGGTGCTGGCCCCCTTCATCTATATCCAGATCGTCTGGATGATCGCGCTCGGATACCTGATCTTCGCCGACGTGCCGACGCTTTCGACGCTCGCCGGGGCATCCATCGTGGTCGCTTCCGGGCTCTACATCCTTTACCGGGAGCGGGTGAAAGGCCTGTGAGACGGCCCGGCACGGTTGACGGGATTGACGACATAAAGTCTTATTGTCGCGCCGGGCTGGGATCCGGTGGAACGTCGTCGCCAACCTGTCTGGGAGGATCGGGATGGAAGTTGACCGCCGCAGGGTTCTGGGTCTGGCAGCCGCCGCGGCCGGCACGCTGCTGATGCCGCGCATGGCCGTGGCCAATGCCGCCGCGAATGCCTATTTCAACGGCTACCAGGAAGACAACGGGTTCCGCTACCGCAGGACCAATTTCAACCGTATCGACCCGGTCTGGCACCGCCAGATGGTGAAGTATTTCAGCCCCGAGCCGCCGGGAACGGTGGTGGTCGATACCAGGAATCATTTCCTTTACTGGATCTGGGAAAACAACACCGCGCTCAGATACGGTGTCGGGGTCGGCCGGGAAGGTTTCCAGTGGTTCGGACGGGCGCGCATCGACCGGAAGGCGCTCTGGCCCCGCTGGGTGCCGCCGCCCGAGATGGTGAAACGCCAGCCCGACCTGCCGGCCCTTGTCGAGGGAGGCGCGGAAAATAATCCGCTCGGACCGCGGGCTATGTATCTCTACCGGGACGGATCGGATCTTGGCTACCGTCTGCACGGAACGCTGGAGCCCTGGAGCATCGGCCGTGACGTATCCAGCGGTTGCATCCGGATGTTCCCGGAGGACATTGTCGATCTTTATCAACGCTGCCCGAAGGGAACGGGCGTTCTGGTGTTGGAGCATCTTGAAGCCAACGCGGGCTGAGGCCGCGCCGGACTTCATCGGAATTCACATGACGGACAGGGGTGGGGGATTATTTGGGCAACTGGATTGGCCGTTTTGGCCGGGGCGCTTTGGTCGCCCTTGTTTGCGGGTTGGCGTTGGCGGCCTGTGACAGCGTAGGGGGAATGTCTTCGCCGGACGTAACCAATGCTCCGGCGGCCGGTTTCGTCAATGTCAGCAGTGGATCGGAAGAAGACTTCATCCTGAATGTCGGCCGGCGGATCTACTTCGAGCAAGGGTCGGCAGTCCTTTCCGACGAAGCGGAAATGACCATTCAGAACCAGGCAAAATGGCTGAAGGGCCACAAGAAATGGCTGGTGAAGATCCAGGGTCACGCGGACGATACAGGCAGCGAGGCGGCGCAGAAGACCCTGTCGACCCAGCGCGCGAACGCGGTCATGGCCGCGCTCGTCAAGCAGGGGGTCGACCCCAAGCGCTTGTGGATCAAGGGATACGGGATCGAACGGCCGGTCACGGACTGCGATGCGGTCACCTGCCAGGTGCAGAACCGCAGGGTGGTCGTCAACCTGAGAGAGGAATTCGACGAGTCCGCCCCGCAATATCGATAGTTCTGTGCAATTATCTATTTACCCCGGCGGGAGAGGGCTGTAACGGTCTCTCCCGACGCTGCCGCGGTTATTGAGAACAGTGAATGTCTGAAGACAACGGATCCAAGTCTCCGCCCCCGGATTACCCGCAAAAACCGGGAAAGCGGCTGACGCTCGGACATATCGCCGACCAGCTCGGCATCTCGACCGCGACGGTCTCGCTCGCCCTTAGGGACAGTCCCCTGGTTGCGGAGGAGACCCGCGAGAAGGTCAAGCAGACCGCGGAAGAGATCGGCTATATTTACAACCGTTCGGCGGCTTCCCTGCGCACGTCCCGCAGCCAGATCGTCGGCGTTGCGGTGCATGACATCCTGAACCCCTATTTCGCCGAAGTGTTCTCCGCGCTCGAGGACGTGCTTGAGGAGCAGGGGCAGATGATCTTCATCTGCAACCACCGGGACGACGTGAAGCGTCAGCGAGCCTTCATCAACACGCTGCTGCAGCACCGGGCGGACGGGCTGATCCTGTGTCCTTCGGTCGGCACCTCCGCCGAGGAGATCAACCGGCTCGTGGGGCAGGGAATCCCCGTCACACTCGTTGCCCGCGAAGTGCCGGGTGTCTGGGCGCCTTGTGTGCGCGGTGACGACGTTGCCGGTACCTACCAGATGACGAAGCATTTGATCGAACAGGGGCACAGCAGGATCGCGATGGTCGGCGGCCGGCGGGAAAGTTCCACCGGGCGACTGCGCAACGAAGGCTGGCGCAAGGCGCTTAAGGAAGCCGGCATCGATCCGGACAAGCAGATCGACCTTCCCGAGCTTATGACGCAGGCGGACGGCCGCGCCGCGGTGCCGAAAATCATGGAAGCAGAAGAGCGGCCGACGGCCATCGTCGGCTTCAACGATCTGGTGGCCTTCGGCATGATGACGACGTTCCGCCGTGCCGGCATCGAACCGGGACCCGACATGGCGATCACCGGTTACGACGATATCGACGGAGCCGACGCAAGGACGCCGGCCCTGACCACCGTTTCCAACCAGCCGGACAAGATCGGCCGGCTCGCGGCGCTGACGCTGCTCCGGCAGATTGCCGGCGACCGGGTTCCCAACAAGCCGATCGTCATCGAGCCGGAACTGCGGGTGCGGGAAAGTTCGCCGCCACCCGGTGTGCGCCTGGCCCCCAGGCTGGCCGACTAGCAAGCGCAAGGAAAACGGGCGGCCGCGAGGCCGCCCGCTTGCGTTTTGCGAGGTGTCCTAGCGAGGTTCGTCCAGAAGCCCTTTCACAATTGTATAGCAGGCCAGAAGAAGCACGATCGTGAAAGGAAAGCCGGTCGACACGGCCATCGCCTGCAGGGCGCCCAGGCCGCCGCCCAGCAGCAGGGCAATGGCGACCAGTCCCTCGAATGTGCACCAGAAAACGCGCTGGGGCACCGGGGCGTCCACCTTGCCACCGGCCGTGATCGTGTCGATGACGAGAGAGCCGGAGTCTGACGAAGTCACGAAGAAAACGATCACGAGGACGACGCCGATGACGGAGGTGATCGAGGACATGGGCAGGTCCGCGAGCATGCCGAACAACGACAGTTCCGGATTGTAGCTGGCAATGACGTATTCGTGCACCTGGCTGCCGCTGTCGGTCAGCACCTGCTCGATGGCTGTGCCACCGAACGCGGTCATCCAGATGATCGAGACGAGGGTCGGGATGATCAGGACGCAGACCACGAACTCGCGTACGCTGCGGCCGCGGCTGACGCGGGCGATGAACATGCCGACAAAAGGTGACCAGGAAATCCACCAGGCCCAGTAGAAGGACGTCCAGCCCTGCCGGAAACCGTCATCTTCGCGGCCGAACGGCATGGACAGCGGCACGATTTCGCTGAAGTACGCGCCGATGTTGGAAAAGAAGCCGGAAATCAGCGTTGCCGTCGGACCGGCGAGGATCACGAACAGCAGCAGGATTGCTGCGATCATCATGTTGATTTCCGACAGCACCTTCACTCCGCCGTCGAGCCCGCGGAGAACGGAAATCAGGGCAACCGACGTAATGCCGATGATCAGGATGATCTGTGCCGTGTCCCCGATGGGGACACCGAAGACGAAGTTGAGGCCCGCGTTCGCCTGCTGGGCGCCGAACCCGAGTGAGGTTGCCAGGCCGAACAGGGTTGCGAATACCGCCAGGATGTCGACGATGTGCCCGGGCCAGCCCCAGGTGCGTTCCCCGAAGATCGGGTAGAAGATCGACCGCATCGTCAGCGGCAGGCCCTTGTTATAGGAGAACAGGGCCAGCGACAGCGCTACGATGGCATAGATTGCCCAGGGATGAAGACCCCAGTGATAGATGGTGGCCGCCATGCCCATGGCCCGCGCGGCCGCGATGTTCTCCTCTATCAGATTGCCGTCCGCATCGAAGGGGGACGGAACGCCGACAGGTTCTGAAAAGGCCATGTGGTAGACCGGTTCCAGAACGCCAAAGAACATCAGTCCGATGCCCATCCCGGCCGCGAACAGCATCGCGAACCAGCCGAAATAGGTGTAGTCGGGCCTGGCTTGCTTGCCGCCAATGCGCACGTTGCCCAAGGGGGTGACAATCAGGGCCAGGCACACGATGACGAAGATGTTGCCGGAGGAGATGAAGAACCAGTCCAGATTGGAGGTGAGCCACTTGCGAAGGGAATCGAAAAGGGGGCCGACCTCGGCCTGGAAGGCAAGCGTCAGGAAGACAAAGGCAACGATCGTCAGGCCGGAGACCATGAAGACCGGGTTGTGAATGTCCAGGTTGAACGGACCGAGGTTGGTTTCGATGTTGTCCTGGCCGATCTCGTATTCGGTTTCGATCATGGCCACGGCCCCTTCAGGGTCCGGTATTCCCTGGTTGGCAGCGTTCTCGCTCATGGGAACGTTCCTTGTTGTTTGAAAATGGCGTTATCTGACGAGGAATACGGAGACGTCCGCGTGGGTGGCGATGCGGCCGCCGTTCGACGGCCAGACATGATCCGTAAGGCTCGGAACATGCGTTGCCATGACAACCAGGTCCGCGCCGGTTTCGTGAACGGCTTTCAGGAGACCGTCTTCGAGATCGATTGCCGGGTCGTGGGAAAAGACCGCGTGAGCGGAGGCGGAGATGCCGTGTTTGTCCGACTGGTCCTGCGCGAAGACGGCAAGCTTGTCCCTGAATTCCTCGGGCGTATGGGCCAGCGGTCCGGGTAATGCGGTCGTCACCGCCGTGAATACGACCGGCAGGTTTCCGGTTTTCGCCAGGTAAGCGCCAACGGAAATGGATTTTTCCAATTTATCCGCATGGGCGAGATCAATTGGTATGAGTATTTTCTTGAACAAAAAAACCTCCCTGATCTTCCTCGCATGTATTTTGGCGAAGGTTCCTCAAGTGCGTTTCGGCGGAGGATTTTCGTTTTCGAGAGATGTTCAAATTTTTATTTTAATACTCCGCGCAAGGTCGATGCTAATACCTTGGCAGTGTGGGTCGTCGTCAAAGGAACGTCGTCAAAAGGCCTCCAGGCGACAGATGGGATAATCCGGCCCTGCTTCAAACACGGTCAAACGCTCAGGACTGCGCGGAACCTTGCACCTCGACGCCGGCGGCTCCCTGGAAGGGAACACACATGTTCCGGCCACCGGCCTTGGCAGCGTAGAGGGCCACGTCGGCCTTCTGCATGAGCGGCGAAAAGTCGGCATCTTCCCGGCCGGCAGCCGCAAGGCCCATGCTACAGGTGATCGTCTGTTCGACCCGTTCCAGCTGGCATTCGAGGATAATCTTCTGCCGAATGCGTTCGCAGGCCTTGAGGGCTCTCGAAATATCCGAACCGCTCAGGAGCAGGCAGAATTCCTCGCCGCCGATCCGGCCGAACACGTCCACGGCCCGCAGGGACCCGCTCACGGTTTCCGCGAATTTCCTCAGCAACTCGTCACCGGTGGCATGGCCGTACTGGTCATTGATCTGCTTGAAGTTGTCGATGTCCATCATGACGGCCGTCAGCGGTTGCTGGGTCCTGCGGAACCGCTGGACTTCCGTGTTGGCCCGTTCCAGAAATGCCCGGCGGTTCAGGATCTGTGTCAGGTCGTCGATGCTTGCCACACGTTCCAGGTCGATCTTGGCGTCCATCAGGGCCTGATGGTCTCGCTGACGGGCGATCTCGTTGCCGATCCAGTCCGCGAACTGACGCACGATCTGGATATCAGCCGCCGTGAAGGACTGCTTGCGGATGTCCGACGCAGTGAAATTGATCGTTCCGTGAACGACGCCATCCACGAGCAGGGGCGCTCCGATGTATGTCTCCAGCCCGAAGATTTCGTAGCAGGGGTGCTTTGAAAATTTCGAGCAGCCGGCATTTTCGGTGGCCGTCGGTCCGTCGGTCATCAGCGTCAGCAGGCAATATGTGTCCTTGAGCCGGAAGGTGGTTCCCGCCACCAGTTCGCCGTTCGGACTGCGCGCATGCGTGATGGTGTAGCTGTCCCCGACGACATGACTGATGATGCCGAAGGAGACATCGAAATGCTCGCACCCCAGCCGCAGGATCTCGGAAATCTTCTCCTCGTGGTTCAACTCGCGCGTGGAGGTGATGGCATAGAGTTCGGCAAGGGTCTTTTCGGTCTTCTTCCGCTCGGTGATGTCCGTCACCAGCACGACCAGGCCATCGACGTCGCCCGTGTCGTTGACACGGGGGTTGCAGTCCATATGGCATTCCCGCAATACCCCGTCGGGAAAATGGAAGCTTGTCTCGATCGAGACCTTGTCGCCCTTCATCGCCTCGTCGAATGCCGACCTGATGACCTCGCGTTCCTTCCAGGGCAGCCTGTCCCGCAGGCGGGTGCCGATCAGCTCCCCGGGCGTGCCGTTGAACCATTCGCAGCCGGTCCTGTTGATGAACTGGCAGACCCCGTCGCGCGAGACTTCGGTGATGCTGGAGGAGATGTTGTCGGCGATCAGGGCGAGGTTCTTGTAGGCGTTTTCCGCCGTGGCCCGCGCCTCCTTCAGTTCGGTAATGTCCGCGCGGATGCCGGCGACGCCGCCGCTGCGCGTGCGCGTCTCCGAAATGCGCAGCCAGCGCCCGTCGCCCAGGTTCTGTTCGATGACCGAGCCATCGGCGGCCCGATGTTTGGCCAGCCGTTCGGCGAGCCATTCCTCGTCGCTCAGGTTGCCGGTATCATACTGGTTCTGTCTCAGGCCGTAACGCAGCAGGTCTTCGAAGCGGCTGCCGGGGAAGATGACCGGGGCGGAATGCGCGTATATCTCGCGGTAATTGTCGTTACAGATGATCAGGCGATCTTCCTTGTCGAAGATCGCGAATCCTTCCGAAATCGAATCGAGTGCATCCTCAAGGGTCAGGGCAACGTCACTGAGCTTGCTTTCCAGCGCCTTCCGGTCGCTGACGTCGCGGGCAATGAACAAAAGCCCGGAAAGCTCCTCGGGGGACTTGAAAAGCGGCGCGCTGACAACTTCGACCGGAACAGCCGATCCGTCGCTGCGGATCACTTCCACGCCCTGGGCCTTGCCCCGCCTGGGTTGCGACGACAGCTGGTAAAGCTCCGCCATGCGCTCGTATTGCACCGGGTCGGCGAAGAAGCGTTTCATCGTCGTGCCGACGAGGTTCTCGCGCTCGACCCTTACGAGATTTTCCATGGCCTTGTTTGCGTAGACGATGGTCCGATCCGCATCGGTCACGAGAACGCATTCGACAAGATCTTTGAACGACTTTTCAATGTCCAGCGTGATGCTTCCGGCCATCTCCCTCCCCATCTTCCGGCCGCGTCGGGATTTGCATCCGCATGCCCGGCACCCGCAGCCAGGGCACAAGACGCCGATAACGATGTTAACACCGATAATCGGCGCAAAGTTATTTTAAAGTCCTAACGTCGCGGATCCGGAATATTTCGTATTTCTAGAGCGAAGAGCCGTTTTTCAGGAACTGATCGATGCGGTCCAGCGCGGCCTTGATGTTGGCGGTTGAGTTTGCGTAGGACAGCCTCATGTAGCCTTCGCCCAGTATGCCGAAGTCCGGTCCGCCGATGACCGCGACACCGGCTTCCTCCAGCAATGCGGATGCAAGTGCCTTGGCCTTCCAGCCGGTAGCCTTGATGTTGGGATAGGCATAGAACGCGCCGAGCGGGGTGCGGCAGGTGATACCTTCGATGGCATTCAGGCCTTCCACGATGACCCGCCTCCGCTCGTCGAATTCGGCGACCATGGCGCCTACCGCGTCTTGCGGGCCGGTAAGGGCCGCCAGCCCGCCATACTGGGCCGGCGCGTTGACGCAGGACCAGGCATTGACGGCCAGCTTGCGGGCCTTGCCGATCAGCGCCCCGGGCCAGAGCGAGAAGCCCATCCGCCAACCGGTCATGGCGTAGGTCTTGGACCAGCCGTCCAGAAGGATCAGACGGTCCCGCAGGCTTTCGAAGCCGGTCAGCGATACATGCTCCATGCCGTCGTAGGTCATCTGCGAATAGATCTCGTCGGAGAGGATGGCGACATCCGGGAAGCGTTCCAGCCCCGCAACAAGCTTTTCGATTTCGGCGCGAGGCGTGACGCCGCCGGTTGGGTTGGCGGGCGAGTTCAGGATCAGCAGACGGGTCTTGTCCGTGATCAGTGACAAGGTTTCCTCGGCCGAGAAGGCAAAGTCGTTTTCCTCGCGAATCGGCACGGGAACGGGACGCGCACCGGTAAATTCGATCATGGACCGGTAGATCGGAAAGCCGGGGTCAGGGTACAGGATCTCGGTCCCCGGCTCGCCGAACATCAGGATGGCCATGAACATGGTGACCTTGCCGCCCGGTACGATCACGATGTTGCCCGGGTCCGTCTCGACGCCGTGCCGCTTGAAGAGATCGGCTGAAACGGCCTCACGCAAGGGGGCGATGCCGGTTGCCGGCGTGTAACCGTGGTGCCCGTCCCGGAGCGCCTTGATCGCCGCTTCCACGATGTGGTCAGGCGTTCTGAAATCCGGTTGGCCGATACCCAGATTGATGATGTCGCGACCCTCGGCGGCCAGTTCGGTTGCCCGCGCCAGCACCGCAAAGGCGTTTTCCTCGCCGATCCGGTCGAAACCCGCAATAGTCCGCAACATCACTGCCTCCGCTCTCTGGTCCAGACGTGCTTGATGTTAATGCGTGAGGACCGGTTGCGGAAAGGCAGGATCGGGACGAAACGGTTCGGGCCGTCACAGGAAATTTCCCGCCCACTCTCCCATTGTGCCCGCGATGTGCTTATATTCCCGCCCAACAGCCTGCCATCTGCAGGTCAAACGGAAATTCTCTTGCCAGAAAGTTGCGCAATGACTGCGACGCAGGACACCCAGGCACAGATCCCCGTCACCGTGTTGACCGGGTATCTGGGAGCCGGAAAAACCACGCTTCTCAACCGGATTCTCACCGAAAACCACGGCCAGCGCTATGCGGTGATCGTCAATGAGTTCGGCGAGGTCGGGATCGACAACGATCTCCTGGTCGAATCCGACGAAGAGATCTTCGAAATGAACAACGGCTGCATCTGCTGCACGGTCCGGGGTGACCTGATCCGCACGGTGCAGAACCTGATGAAGCGCAAGGGCGCCTTCGACGGCATCATCGTGGAAACCACAGGCGTTGCCGATCCGGCCCCGGTCGCCCAGACCTTCTTCATGGATGACGACGTGCGCGCCGCCGCCAAGCTCGATGCCGTGGTGGCTGTGGTCGATGCCCGTCACGTGCTTCAGCGCCTGGAAGACACGGAAGAGGCGGAGGACCAGGTGGCCTTTGCCGACGTGATCCTGATCAACAAGACCGATCTTGTCTCCGCCGACGAGCTTGCGGCGGTCGAGGATCGGATCCGTTCGATCAACCCCTATGCCGTTCTGCACCGTTCCGAGCGCTGCGGCATCGATATCGCCAAGGTTCTGGACCGGGGCGCTTTCGACCTCGACCGGATCCTGTCGCTGGACCCGCATTTCCTCGAGCATGGCCATCATGCCCATGAATGCGGTCCGGACTGCGATCACGACCACCACCATGATCACCACGACCATGACCATCATGACCACGACCACCATGGACACGGCCACGGGCACCATCACCACGACGAGGACCCCCACTCGGTCAAGAGCATCTCTCTGAAAGCGGGCGACCTCGATCCGAACATGTTCTTTCCCTGGATCAACCAGGTAACGCAGGTTCAGGGGCCCAACATTCTGCGCATGAAAGGCATCCTTGCCTTCAAGGGGGACCCGCAGCGCTATGTTATCCAGGGTGTCCACATGATCGTCGAGGGCGATCACCAGCGGGACTGGAAGGCGGACGAGCCGCGTGAGAGCCGGCTGGTCTTCATCGGCCGGGACCTCAACTGGGACGTCCTGAGGGACAGTTTCCAGGCCTGCGTCGCCGAGTGAGGATTTGAGAATTGCCGACAGTTGCACCTGTGGAGGTTGACGGATTTGTCGTTCGCGCCGGGTTCCTGAGGGAAAGCGCCTATTTCGCGACCGGCGAGGGCGAGGTCGTGTTTTCGGCCGCGGGAGAAACCAGGCACCGGCCGCACAAAAGCGGGCTGCTTGCGGCCGAGCCGGCCCTGGACGGCAGCGCGCTGGTCACATCCGGCGATGACGGCTGCATCTACCGGAACGCGGCGGACGGCTCTTGCGAGCTTGCGGCGGAAAGGCCGCGCAAGTGGATCGACCTGATAGCCGTCGGACCGTCCGGCGCGATTGCCTTTGCCAGCGGCAGGACCGCCTGGGTGCGGCTCGCCGACGGGCGGGAAAAGGAATTTTCCCACGAGCGGGCGGTCGGCGGGCTCGCCTTCGCGCCGAAGGGCCTGCGGCTTGCCGTTGCGCGCTACGACGGAGCCACGCTCTGGTGGGCGGGCACCGAGGGGGCGCCGGTGGAGCTGGCCTGGAAAGGGGCGCATCTCGGCGTCACCTTCTCGCCGGACGGCAAGTATCTCGTCACCGCCATGCAGGAAAACGCCCTTCATGGCTGGCGGCTGGCCGATAGCCAGGACATGCGCATGACCGGCTACCCGGCCAAGGTGAAGTCCCTGAGCTGGTCGGTGAAGGGCAAGTATCTCGCTTCTTCCGGTGCCAATGCCGCAATCCTGTGGCCCTTCTTCGGCAAGACCGGCCCGATGGGACAGGCGCCGCTGCAGCTCGGCACGCGCGGCGACAACCTGGTTGCGGCGGTCGCCTGTCATCCGGTGGAGGACGTATGCGCGGTCGGCTACCAGGACGGCATGATTCTGATGTGCCGCTTCGCCGACAATGCCGAGGTCCTGTTGCGGCGCCCGGGCAAGGGACCGGTCTCGTCCATGGAATGGGACGGGGAAGGCGTCCGGCTTGCCTTCGGAACGGAGGCCGGCGAGGCGGGGATCGTCAATCTCCAGGATTGAACCTGATCGATGCGGCGTCCTGGCAGGGCAACGGGACATTCGCACCTTGCGCCTGCGTGAACGCCTTTGACCACCATGCAAAATGCGCTAAGCAGAATTCCGATCTTGCCGACGCGGAAGGAAACCGGATGGACGCAATCACACGGATGCGCTGCTTCATTCAAGTTGTCGATTCAAACGGATTTTCCGCCGCGGCGCGGGAAATGGGCCGCTCAAAGGCGCTCGTCTCCAAATATGTCGGCGAGCTTGAAGACGAGCTGGGCGTGCGCCTGCTCAATCGGACGACTCGGCAGGTCTCGCTGACGGAAGTCGGCGCCGCCTATTACAAGGAGGCGGTGGAGATCCTGCAGCGCATCGACGACCTGCAGGTTTCGGTCCAGTCCTCGCATCGGGAAGTACGCGGCAGGCTGCGCGTGTCCGCCCCCCGTTCCATGGGGGACCACACCCTGAAAACCGCCATCATGCAGTTTCTGGTCGAATATCCGGACGTCTATCTGGACCTCCGTCTGGAAGACCGTTTCGTCGACCTGGTCGAGGAGGGTTTCGACCTTGCGGTCCGCGTGACGCAACTGGAGGATTCCAGCCTGATCGCCCGCAAGATCGCAACGTTCCGCACAGTGGTCTGCGCAAGTCCCAAGGTCCTCGAAACCTACGGCGCACCGGTGGTTCCGGCCGATCTCGCCTCCCGGCCCTGTATCATCGACACCAACTACCGCTTCAAGCAGAACTGGGCTTTCTACCAGGACGGCGAGCGGATGTCCGTAACCGTCAAGGGACGTCTGGAAGTCAATAGCGCGGCGGCCGCGCGCGAAGCGGCCCTGTGCGACCTCGGTTTCGTCCGGACGCCCGCATTCTTTGTGTCCGGCGACGTCGCGAACGGCGATCTGTCGGTGGTGCTCAAGGACTTCGAGGAACCCATGCTCGGCATATATGCGGTCTACCCGCACCGGCGGCACCTGAGCGGCAAGGTGCGGGCCTTTGTCGACTTCCTGGTGGCTTGGTTCGCGGACCGCCAGCAGGAGTGTTCCGAGCTCATGTCGATCGGCTGAATTTAACATAACCAGAATTCGATTAATTTTTTCTGCGTTAATTTAGGTATTGCTACGAATTATTCTGTGTTTTGGAAACTTTAACTTGAACGTATCGCGTATGCATTGGAATATTTGTTCTATGAACGAGGCTCAGGAACAAATCGCAGCGGCTCTCGAACAGGTGTTCTGGAGCAGGGGGTTCGCCGAGCCGAGCGTGCCGGAACTTCGCGCGGGTGTCGGCGTGAGCATGCGGACGCTGTACCGCCATTTCCCCTCGCGGGAAGCCATGGTGCTCGGAGCGCTGGAGTACCGCCACAGACGGTATCTCAAGTATGTCCGTGCGGGCGTTACCGAACCGGGCCTGGCGGCTGCGGAGCAGCTGTTCGACAAGCTCGGCGGCTGGATGCGGCTGACGGCCGGCAAGGAATGCATGTTCCGCCAGGCATTGGCTGCAAACCCGGACAGCAAGGAAATCGCGGCGACTGTCCTCAGGCACAAGAGCGAGCTGCTGAAATTTTTCGGAGAGCTCAGCGGCCGGGAAGCTTTCGCCTCCTCGCTTTATCTGCTGCACGAAGGGGTCACGGCCAGCTACGCGGAACTCGGCGACCAAAGCGTCGAAGACGCCAAGCGTCTGGTCCGCCAGATGTTCAAGGCCGCCAATGCGGAGCACCTGTCCTAGGGCATCGGTGTTCTGGCGAACCCAGGAAGATGCACGGGCACCTCAAAACAGATCGGTGGTTATCCGCAAACCGCCGGGCACAAGAAAACGGCGGCTTTCGCCGCCGGTTCCATGGTCTGCCCGATTCGGGGATCCGGTGTCTTATCGGCCCTTCGCCAGGCGTTCTTCGGCCATGGCATCGGCCACCCGTTCCGGCGTCGTGCCTTCCCTGTCGGCCCTTTCATAAATCGCGGCGAGTGTCTCTCCGATTGCTATGGTCTTTTCCCGGACCATCGCATCGCCGCTGCCCGGCGCCGCGATGGCGATCGAGATCACACCGCCGGCATTGATCGCATAGTCAGGCGCATAAAGGATGCCGCGCTTCTTCAGCGCGTCGCCGTCGGCCGGGGTCTGGAGCTGGTTGTTGGCCGCACCGGCAACGATCTTTGCACGGATGTGCGGGATCGTCCGGGCGTTGAGGCCGGCGCCGAGAGCGCAAGGCGTGAAGATGTCCGCTTCGACCATGTGGGCCTCGCCCGGGTCGACGGCCGTTGCGCCGAAAGTCTCGATGGCCTTGAGCACGGCCGGGGCATGGATATCGGAAACAATCAGCTTTGCGCCTGCATGGTAAAGCTGTCTGGCGACGTCGTAGCCCACATGGCCGAGACCCTGGACGGATACGACCTTGCCTTCCAGGTCGCTGCTGCCGAAGACATGTTTCGCCGATGCCTTGATGCCTTCAAAGACGCCGAGTGCAGTATAAGGGGAGGGGTCGCCGAGACCGGTGGCCTTCGTGCCGCGTACGTGAGCCGTTTGCCGGGCTACCGCTTCCATGTCCTCCGGCGAGACGCCGACATCTTCTGCGGTGATATACGTGCCAGACAGGCGGTCCACATGCCGCCCGAAAGCTTCCATCATTTCCGGTGTCTTGTCCTTGCGCGGATCCGCGATGATCACGGCCTTGCCGCCGCCAAGGTCGAGCCCGGCCAGAGCGTTCTTGTAGGTCATGCCGCGGGAAAGGCGCAGTGCATCCGTCAGGGCGTCGGACGGGTTTTCGTAGGGCCATACGCGGCAGCCGCCGAGTGCGGGGCCAAGGGTCGTGTCGTGGACGGCGATGATCGCGCGAAGGCCGGTGGCCTTGTCCTGGACGAAGACGATGTCTTCGTGGCTTCCCAGTTCCGGATGGTCGAAAACGGCACTGTGGTGAAATGTTTTGTGCAGGGCGTTCATGTCTGGCTCGGTGAAGTGGTTATTATTGTGAATATTTTACGCCCACAGGAAGGAATAATGTGTTTATTCTCCTAAGTTCAGCGGATCAACCGGAACGTATGTTCCCAAGCTTCTCGAATTTTGTGAATTTCTTTTCTCTTTGATATTGCGATGCAAAACCTGTCGCGGAGCCGTTCCGGCCATCTTGCTGCCGTCTTCTGTGGCCAAGGAACGCAAAGCGTGTCATCTGACAATCGAACAATTGCGAAAGGCGTGATTCCGGTGCGCTTTCTCCGAAGCCTGATCCTTGCGATTACCTCCGTCGGCATTCTCCGCGCGGGCATTGCGGTTTTGCTCTTCCTGACGGGGACGTTGTCAGTGACAGCTCACCCCCATGTCTTCGTCGAAGCCCGTTCGAAGCTTGTGTTCGACGACAGCGGCATGGCGATCGCCGTCGAGCAGGTTTTCCGCTTCGACGATGCCTTTTCAGCCTTCGCCGTCCAGGGATTCGATACGAACGGGGACGGTGCCTATTCCCGCGAGGAACTGGGCGAGCTGGCCAAGGTCAACGTGGAGAGCATGGGCGACTACGGCTATTTCACATTCGGCGACAACACCCGTGTGGAATTCGATTTCAAAACGCCGACGGATTACTGGCTGGAACTCAGCACCGTGCCGCTCAAGGACTATTGGGCGATGAAGCCGGAAGACATCGAGGCGATGGAAGAAGACGCCCGCATGAACGGCAGCACGATGCCGGAGAGCGTGGAACTTCTGGAACTGCATTTCACGCTGCCGCTGAAAGATGCGAGCGACGCAAGGAACGTCATCACGCTCGATGTTTATGATCCGACCTATTATGTCGACTTCCGCTTCGGGCGGGAGGAAACCGCCATCGGCACCGTCAACGCGCCCGGTGTCTGCCGGGTGACGCGCAAGGAACCGCCGCCGCTCGACGATGCCACGGCCTATGCCCTTGCACAGATCGGCGCCGACCAGCGCGACCTGCCGCCGGAGCTGCAGGCAGCCGCGGACACCCAGGTCAACCAGATGATCGTTGACTGCACCGGAGCGCCTGCTGCCCCAGCTGCGGCGAGCGTTCCCGAGGACGGCCAGAAGGCGATTGCCGAAGCCCTTTCGAAACCCGTCCAGAACTCGCTTCAGACCCAGGCGAATGCTGCTACGGACGCTGCCGGACCGGGAGCCTCCGAAGCGAGCGAGCCTGCTCCGACGGTCAAGTCGCCATCCGGAGCGTCCGCCCCGGGCGCGGTTCAGCCGGGTGTTCTGGACCGGGTATTCGGCACCATTGCCGCCAAGCAGAAAGAGTTCTACCAGGCACTCGTAGCAAGCCTCAGGGCGTTCCGCGCCAATCCGAACGCCATGTGGCTGATGATCGGCCTCTCCTTCGCCTACGGCATCTTTCATGCCGCAGGTCCCGGCCACGGCAAGGCAATCATCACGTCCTACGTCATTGCCAACAACGAGACCTTGAAAAAGGGGATTGTCCTGTCCTTCGCCTCCGCCTTTGCCCAGGCGGTGACGGCGATCGTCCTGGTCGGGGGGCTGGCGGTGCTGTTCGGCCTCACCAGTCTTGCCATCCAGGACACGGCGGATGGCCTGGAGATCGGCTCCTACGCGCTGATTGCCGGGCTGGGTGGCTGGCTGCTCTGGCAAAAGACCGGGCGCCCGCTGCTTGCCGCGGCTTCCAGGAACCTTTCCGGCGGGCAGCTGGCCTATGCCGGGGCACATGGCCAAGGCCATTCTCACGATCACGCGCATCACGGCCATGATCACCACCATGGGCATGAGGGGTATCACCATCATCATCATGACATCGGCGAGGACGGGGTCTGTTCAACCTGCGGGCATGCCCATGCCCCGACGCCGGACATGCTTCAGGGCAGAATCACGCTGGCGCGGGCTGCTTCCATCGTGCTCGCCGTCGGCCTGCGGCCCTGCACGGGGGCGCTGGTGGTGCTGGTATTCGCGCTGTCCCAGGGCATGATTGCCGCCGGCATTGTCTCGACGCTTGCCATGGCGGTCGGCACCGGTATCACGGTGTCGTTGCTCGCGGGCCTTGCCGTCGGAGCGAAGGACCTGGCGGTCAGGCTATTCGGCGAAGGCAGCCCGATGGCGGGACGCATTCACCGTACGATCGAAATCGCCGGGGCGATGATCGTTCTTCTGCTGGGTCTGACGCTGCTGATCGCGAAGCTGGGCTGGGGCTAGAGCACTTCCCTCAAATGTTGGATCATTTGACCGGAGCAGTTTGGTTTGCTGACAAGGCGGTTTGCGCGCCGCGGTGTGGCTCCACCTCAAGTGCGAACCAACGCAGTCAGAGGGCGAAAGCGGCCGGCCCTTCGGGTGACGGAAAGCAGCCCATCGGCGGCGTTCCGCCGCTTGCCCGATGCACCGCATCGCGCTGTGCGACAGGCCTTGCCGAATAGCCTGCTTTCCGTCATCAAATGACCCAACATTTGAGGGATGTGGTCTAGGAAACCGCCCGCACGCGTTCCGGAGAACGCCGGGCTGGCATATCCGGACCGGTGCTGCTTCGGTCTCCTTCGTCCCGGTGTTCCATAGCCCACAAAAACACCTGGCCGAGAATATCCGCGAGCCCGCGCCCCTTGTGGGAAAGCCCGTAGCGGACCCGGCGGCGGGCGTCGTCGAGTTCGGTCCTGATGACGAGACCGATTTCTTCCAGGTGGCGCAGTTCCTCCGTCAGCACCTTGCGGCTGATCGGCGACAGGGTGCGTTGAAGTTCCAGGAAGTGATGGTCGCGGGTCGCTAGGCAATGGAGGATTTTTGGCGTGTTCTTGCCGCCGATGCTCCTGAGCGTGTCGGCAACGGGGCAGTCGTCCGTCCCGGGAAGGACCCAGGGTCTTGAAGCCGCGTCGGTCATGTCGTCTTCCCGCAAGAGGTTACAAGAAAGTGCCTAATTGAACGCGTCGCCGCACCCGTCTAGGCCGGTTGGATCCTAGCATTTCAGACGGAGCGGCTGCAAACATGACACGGCCTGACATCATCCCAATCCCGATCCTGCCCTTCGGCATGGTAAACGCCTTCCTGCTGAGGACCGCGGAAGGCGCCGTTCTCGTCGACGCGGGACTGCCCGGCTCTGCCCGAAAGATCGGAGCGGCGCTCGCGGGAGCAGGGCTTGGCCTCAAGGACATCAGGCTGATCGTCGTCACGCACGGACATATCGACCATGCCGGTGATGCCAGGACAATTAGGGAACTCAGCGGCGCTCCCATCCTGATGCATGAGGCCGACATCGCCTATTGCCAGGGCGAGGCGCCGCTTCTGCGGCCGACGGGGTCGTTCGGACGTCTCTTCAGGCTGACCGGTGCGATCGAGGTCCCGTTCCCGCATTTCGAGCCGGACATCGTCCTTGCGGACGGACAGGAAATCGAGCTTGCCGACTTTTGCGTCGACGGATTCGTTCTGCCGACACCCGGTCATACTCCCGGTTCGCCCTCGCTGCTCTTGAACGGCGGCACCGTCTTTGCGGGAGATCTTGCGGCCTCCGGCATCCTACTCGGCGGAATCGCGTTCCTGGACAGGCCAAA
Source organism: Roseibium sp. (assembly GCA_050289605.1). GTDB lineage: Bacteria > Pseudomonadota > Alphaproteobacteria > Rhizobiales > Stappiaceae > Roseibium. The sequence goes on from JBNKGB010000022.1 coordinate 36,772, forward strand.
ACAGCCTCCCTTCGAGGAAGCGCCGGTGGAGGTGGCCGCATCGCTGAGACGGCTGCTCGCGCGCGGGGCTGACCGGTTCTACCTGGGGCACGGCGGCCCGCTGGGAGCGGATGCGATCCGGGCGCATGCCGACCGCCTGGCGCCGATGACCCGCCAATCGGGCTCTTCGAGCCTGAATTCCTCCCGGAAAGCCGCTGATTAGGACTTGTCTTCCAGGGCGCGCGGATCTAGGGTCCGCGCGCTGTTATTTCCCGTTTCCCCCTGGAGGACATTATGGGTTTTCTTGCTGACGCATTGGCGCGTGTTCAACCTTCTGCGACCATCGCCGTCACCAACAAGGCGCGCGAGCTGAAAGCTGCAGGCCGCGACGTCATCGGCCTCGGTGCTGGCGAGCCGGACTTCGATACCCCGGAAAACATCAAGGCGGCTGCCATCAAGGCGATCAACGAAGGCAAGACCAAATACACCGCCGTCGACGGCATTCCGGAGCTGAAGGCGGCAATCGTCGAGAAGTTCAAGCGGGAAAACGGGCTTAACTACGAAACCAATCAGATCACTGTCGGCACCGGCGGCAAGCAGGTGCTGTACAATGCCCTGGTCGCCACGCTGAACTCGGGCGACGAAGTCATCATCCCGACGCCGTACTGGGTGAGCTACCCGGACATGGTGCTGCTCGCGGGCGGTTCGCCGGTCATCGTGGAAGCCGACAAGTCCACCTTCAAGATCACGGCGGACGCGCTGGAAGCCGCGATCACGTCCCGTACCAAATGGCTGATCTTCAACTCGCCGTCCAATCCGTCCGGCGCGGCCTATACGGAAGCGGAGCTGAAGGCGCTGACCGATGTCCTGATGAAGCATTCCCATGTCTGGGTCATGACCGACGACATGTACGAGCATCTGGTCTACGATGATTTCAGGTTCACCACCCCGGCCCAGGTCGAGCCGGCGCTTTATGAGCGCACCCTGACGGTCAACGGCGTGTCCAAGGCCTACGCCATGACCGGCTGGCGTATCGGTTATGCCGGCGGCCCGGTCGAGCTGATCAAGGCGATGGCCAAGGTACAGTCCCAGTCGACCTCCAACCCCTGCTCCATCGCGCAGTGGGCGGCGGTCGAAGCGCTCTCCGGCACCCAGGACTTCATTCCGAAGAACAACGAGATCTTCAAGGCCCGCCGCGACCTGGTGGTGTCGATGCTCAACCAGGCCAAGGGCCTTTCCTGCCCGGTTCCGGAAGGAGCGTTCTACGTGTTCCCGTCCTGCGCCGGCACCATCGGCAAGACGGCGCCGTCCGGCAAGGTCATCGAGAACGACGCCGATTTCGTCACCGAGCTTCTGGAAACCGAAGGCGTCGCCGTGGTCCACGGCTCGGCTTTCGGCCTCGGCCCGAACTTCCGCATTTCCTACGCGACCTCGACCGAGGCCCTGGAAGAAGCCTGCACCCGCATTCAGCGCTTCTGCGGCAACCTGAAATAACGTCCGGGAACGATACGGATCAGGATCAGGGGCGGCTCCGGCCGCCCTTTTTGTTTGCATTCGGAAGACCTCGCTTCGCCTGCGGAAGGCGTCATCCGTCATCTCCCCGATTTTGACACGTTCCCGGCGCCATATCAGGGAAGCACGCCGGATCAGCCGGCATGCTGCGGGTATTCCTTATCCTTGGGAGATTTTTCAGATGAACATTTCGAAGGTGGTTCTGGTCGCTGCGGCCCTGGGCATTTCCGTCCCGGCTTTTGCGGACGAAAACAGTCCGACCGTGAAGGTCGGCACGTTGCGTTGCCTCGTCGAAGGCGAACATAGTTTCATTGTCGGATCTTCCGCGCAGCTCGGCTGCAGCTTTTCCGCCGTCGACGGCAGTGCGGTCGAGAACTACAAGGGCGAGGTCAAGGACTACGGCCTCGATATCGGCCAGACCAAGTCGGCAACGCTGGTCTGGGGCGTACTGGCTCCTTCCGCGAACAGGAAACCGGGCATGCTGGCCGGAACCTACGGCGGGGTGACCGCCGGGGTGAGCCTGGGGGCCGGCCTCAAGGCCAACGCATTGCTCGGCGGGCTCGACCGCTCGATTGCGCTCAATCCGATCAGCCTGGAAAGCCAGACCGGCACCAACGTGACGCTTGGCGTCAGCAAGCTGACGCTTGAGCACATCAACTAGGCCTGAAAGACGTTTGGCGGGATCACGCGGTCTTGAGCCGAGCAAAGAGCCGGCAGGAAAACTCCTCCGGCTGTTCGCTCGCCCTTCATGTCCCGACGGCTGACGCCGCCGGCGCGTCCTCTAGTCGCTCGCCTTTTTCAGAGCTTCCTCGAGCTTGGCCTTGTCCGCCGCCGAAAGCTCGGGACGATCGACCTTGATCGTCAATTTGTCGAGCTTGGCGGTCAGGGGGAACGGCGGCTTGTAGTCGGCGTCATTGACCCCGGTCAGTGTATCCGAGCCGATATCGAAGGCTTCGTCCCACTGCAGGATGATCGGAAGCGTCTTGTCCATCTTCTTGGTATCGACCACCTTGCCATCGACCTTGAGTGTTCCGGTTCCGGAGCGCCCGACACCACTCATGTCGTTGAAGGCGAGCGTACCGGCGCCGAGACCGTCATACTTGAAGTCGAATTCGACCGTGTGCTTGCCCGGAGCCAGCGCCTCCGGACCTTCCCATTTGATCCGTTTGAGGTCGACGAGGTTCCACAGGAACACAGGCTTGCCCTTGAGCAGATAGAAGCCGTAGCCGGCGAAACGGCCTCCCGAGGTCAGGATCATGCCTTCGCCGCCGCCGTCAGGGACATCCAGTTCGGCTGTGATCGTGTAGGAACTGTTGAGGATACCCGGCGAGTCGCCCTGCGGCAGACCCGTCATGGCGCGTGTATAGACGAACTCGTCCCGCCCGGCCGTGATGTTAGGCCGGGGCGCCGCCACGCGCGGCCCGACCGAGGCGTCGAGCGGGAAGACCTGGTACTTTGTTGCCTCGCGGATGAAGGTTTCCCGCAGCTTCTGCACGATGTCCGGATGGTCAGCCGCGATGTCCGTGGCCTGGGTCGGATCGGTTTTCAGATCAAAAAGCTGTAACACCTGGTTGTTGAGCGGATCATTGTTGGTGGGGCCGAAAGCATCCCACGGCGGGCGGTTAACCTTGGTTGCGAGGAACCAGCCGTCGTGCCACAGCGCCCACTGCCCGAACATCTCGAAATACTGCGTGTGGCGCGGTGGCGGGGCCTTCGCATTCGCCTTGTCGAAGAGATAGGCGAAGCTCTTGCCATCCATCGGACTTTGGGTGATGCCGTCAACGGTCTGCGGCGGCGTGATGCCTGCGGCCTCGAGAATTGTCGGCACGACGTCTATGACGTGCAGGAACTGGTCGCGCCTGCCGCCCTTGTCCGCGATTTTGGCCGGCCAGGTAACCGTCATGTTCTGCCGGACGCCCCCGAGCTGCGAGGCGATCTGCTTCATCCAGGGATAAGGCGTGTCGAAAGCCCAGGTCCAGCCGACGGCCATATGGTTGTAGGTCGCTTCGGTTCCCCAGACGTCGTACCATTTCATCTGATCTTCGACGGGGATCTCGTTAATTCCATTGAAGTAGGCAACTTCGTTGGGGGTGCCGAGCACGCCCCCTTCGGCACTCGTGCCGTTGTCGCCGTTGATATAGATGATCAGCGTATTCTCGTATTCGCCGATATCCTTCAGGGCCTGGACCACGCGGCCGATCTCGTCGTCCATATAGGCCGAATAGGCGGCAAAGACGTCGACCTGGCGGATGAAGAGTTTCTTCTCGACATCCGTCAACTGGTCCCAGGTCTTGATGTAGTCGGTGGGCCAGGGCGTGATCTTCGCGTCCTGAGGGAAGAAGCCCATCTTCTTCTGGTTCTCGAAGATGGTCTCCTGCAGCTTGTTCCAGCCGTCGTCGAAGAGGTGCATGGCGCTGATCCGGTCGACCCATTCCTTGGTCGGGTGGTGCGGAGCGTGGGTCGCGCCGGGGGCGAATTTCACGAAGAAGGGCTTCGACGGGTTGATCTGGTGCATCCGCGTGATCCAGTCGATGGCGTCGTCCGCCATCGCGGTCATGAGGTTCCAGCCGGGCTTGCCGTCAAAGGGGTAGATCTGCGTCGTGTTGCGGAAAAGGTTGGGTTGCCACTGGTTGGCATCGCCGCCGACGAAACCGTAGAAATACTCAAAGCCCATTCCGGTCGGCCACTGATCGAACGGGCCGCTCTGGCTGGCCTCGAATGCAGGCGTGTTGTGGTCCTTGCCGAACCACGACGTGTTGTAGCCGTTGTCGAGCAGGATCCGGCCGACGGTCGCCTTGTCTTCCGTGATGATGCTGTTGTAACCGGGATAACCTGTCGCCTGCTCGGAGATCACCCCGAAACCGACATTGTGGTGGTTGCGCCCGGTGATGAGCGCCGCGCGTGTGGGCGAACACAGGGAGGTGGAGTGTATGCTGGTGAAGCTGAGGCCATCGGCTGCGAGCGCGTCCATGGTCGGATGCGGGACGACGCCGCCGAACGTGCTGGGAATGCCCCAGCCGGAATCGTCGGTGATGATGAGCAGAACGTTCGGTGCTTCATCGGGCGGAACGATACGGGGAGGCCACCATGGGGCGGAGTCGTCCGCAAGCGTGTCGATTTCGCCGCCGAACGGTTGCGGCGGTGGTGGCAGTTGCAGCCCGTTCAGGGTCGTGGTGGCATTCGGCGCACCGGAGGTGCCCTGGGCTTCGGCCTGGCCGGTCGGAAGGATACTGAGGGCAAGGCCGATCAGTGCAGCGGAAAAAACGGGAATTGAACGCATGTGAAAGCTCCCTGTTTCCCAAGCCGACGTGGGAAAAGCCGGAACGGCGACACTCTCGGAGCGAGCATTCATTCGCGGCGCAGGGCGCGGACCGGTTTGGAAGGTTGCCGGTCCGAGGCGACGTGTGTGCTTCTTGCGGAAGTCGGGGAAGTGAACCGAAATCGTTCACGCCCTGTATCGATTTGAGTTCGCTGGCTTTTCCGTCTGGTTCGGGTGAAATAAAGCTGATTTTGGATCAGTCATTCAGACATTGTGTGTAATCGGTTCAACATACTTCAAACTTACCTAGAGTATATACGTATGTCCACGAACGTGCGGCGATGAATTTTGGCGAGAGCTCTGAAACGGACTGGTTCTGCCGGAGGAAAGTTGTGGCCGAAAGTCGCAGCGTGGCGGGTCGCCGCGCAGGCCGGACGCACCGAACATGAGGCGGGAATTGCTTCCCGGATTGCAGTTTCGATTGTAACCGCCGTGAGGGGCTGCCTTTCGCTGGCCCTTCCAACCGAGATAGAAAACCGGGCTATCTGGCGCCCTGGCAGGCTTCGTTGCCTCCCGGACAATCGCTCGGTGTCGTTTCAGGTTGCATGATCTGACGGTTGATCTGGTCGGTCCGGTTCCGCCGGTTGTTGCTGTCGATCAGTTGCCTGGTCGAAAAATCCGATTGCTGCCGGTTGAGGTTCTGGTTGAGCTGCTGTTGGGCCGAGGGCAGGCGGGAGGTGCCGGACTGGGGCAGGCCGCGCAACTGTGTCGACTGGGCAAACGAAAGGCCGGGAAAGGCCGCGACGATCAGAAGCGCCGCGGCGGCAAACCGCGCGATGAGGCAACCCTGTCTTCGCCGGCCCGGTTTCCGCATCCGCATTTGCCTCTCCTGTCACACCCGTTTCGGTCAAACCGTTTATCCGGTTGCGCAACCACAAGAATAGCGGACAATCGCGGCAGGACCTAACGGCTTTCGGTCAGCAAATGCTGCGCTGCCGCGTAACTTTCCCTTGCGTTGAAGCCGCCATCGGCGCGACGATGGTTGACCGCCCCTGGTCGATGGGCTGCGGAAGAAGGGCCTCAGGCGCGTGAGCGCCGGGCCTGACAGCCTTCGATCCCATCCGGGCGAGACGCGGCAGGCTCGCGTCCTTCTTCGTTGGCCTTGCCGCGCTGTTCAAGAGGACATCCTCGAACACACGGGAGGCTCAATATGGCAATCAATACAAAGGGAAAGGGAGCTGCTGCGGGCGGTACGCCGCGCTGCATCGCCCTAGTCGGTCCGTTCGGCAGCGGAAAGACCAGCCTTCTGGAGGCTCTGCTGGCGCGAACGGACAAGATCGCCCGTCAGGGAACAGTCATGGACGGCAACACGGTGGGCGATGCCTCGCCGGAGGCCCGTTCGCACGGAATGAGCGTGGAACTCAACATTGCCGATGTCGACTATCTGGGCGACCGGTTCGTCTTTATCGACTGCCCGGGTTCGGTGGAATTTTTGAGCGAAATGGATGGAGCTCTCAGCGGCGTCGATCTGGCCGTCGTGGTTGCGGAGGACGACGAGCGCAAGGTCCCTGCCTTGCAGCTCATTCTGAAATCGCTCGAAGCCCGCGCCATTCCGCGGGTTTTGTTTTTGAACAAGATCGACAAGAGCACCCGCCGGGTTCGCGATGTTCTGGACGTTCTCCAGCCGGCTTCCGCCGTGCCGCTCGTCCTTCGGCAGATCCCCATCTGGGAAGGCGGGCAGGCGACCGGCTTTATCGACCTGGCCCTGGAAAGGGCGCACGTCTATCACGAGAAGGAAGAAAGCACGCAGATCGACATGTCCGACGAGGACCTCAAGCGTGAGCACGAAGCCCGTTTCACCATGCTGGAGCTTCTTGCAGACCATGACGACGATCTCATGGAAGCGCTTCTGGAAGACATCGCTCCGGACAGGGACCAGGTCTTCGCCGATCTGGTCAACGAGATGCAGGACGGATTGATCTGCCCGGTCTTCTTCGGTTCCGCCGAACATGGCAATGGCGTCGGCAGGCTGTTGAAGGCCCTGCGGCACGAAGTGCCGAGCGTCGACCTGCTTGGCCGCCGGATCCTCGGCGGCGAGAACCGTGAAGCCCTGCAGGTGGTCAAGACTCTTCACACCCAGCACGGCGGCAAGCTCTCCATAGCCCGGGTCCTGGACGGTCAGGTGTCCGATGGCGATGCCCTGTTCCTCAACGGCGACGAGGAAGTAAAGGTGTCCGGCCTGTTTTCTGTCTTCGGCCAGCAGGCGGCCAAGGTCGCGACCGCCGGCAAGGGCGATCTTGTCGCCCTCGGGCGGCTGGAAAATGTCCAGACCGGTGATCTGCTCGGCTTCAGCTCCGGCGAAATCGTGAGCCTCTACGAGCTCGAACAGCGCCCGCCGGCACTGTCGACGGCGATTGCCGCAACCCAGCGCAAGGATGAAGTCCGCCTGTCGGCCGCCCTGGCAAAGCTGATCGAGGAAGACCGCTCGCTGACCGTCAGCCAGAACCAGACCACGGCGGAAACGCTGCTGGCGGGACAGGGGGAAATGCACCTGCGGGTCGCCCAGGAGCGGCTGGCCGGGAAATACGGCCTCGACGTGTCGGTGCGCACGGCCCATGTGCCCTATGCCGAAACCATCCGTGGAAGCACCAAGTTGCGCGGACGGCACAAGAAGCAGTCCGGTGGACACGGTCAGTTCGGCGATGTCGTTCTGGAAATCTCGCCGCTGCCGCGCGGCGAAGGCATCCAGTTCACCGACAGGATCACCGGCGGCGTCGTTCCGAAACAGTATATTCCTTCGGTCCGCGACGGCGTGCTGGAGGCCTTGCGCAACGGGCCGCTCGGTTTCCCGGTCGTGGACATCGCTGTCTGCCTGACGGACGGCTCCTACCACTCGGTGGACAGCTCCGACCAGGCGTTCAAGATGGCGGGCATCCTTGCCATCCGCGATGGCCTGCCGGAGTGCAAGCCGGTTCTTCTAGAGCCGATCCACAAGGTCGTCATCTCCTGTCCGAGCGATGCCACCGCGAAGGTGAACGCGATCGTTTCGGCAAGGCGCGGCCAGTTGCTCGGTTTCGACGCCCGGCCGAACTGGCCAGGCTGGGACGAGGTCCAGGCCCTGATGCCCGAAGCGGAGATCGGCGACCTGATCATCGAACTGCGTTCCGCAACGGCAGGTGTTGCCAGCTATACGGCTGAATTCGACCATATGGCCGAGCTTTCCGGCAAGGCCGCGGAACTGGCCCTGCAGCGGTCGGGCAAGCAGCAGGCGGCCTGAAGCGGACCTTGGCTGTCCGGTACAATTTGAAAGGGGGCCGATCAGGCCCCTTTTCTGCGCCGCTGCGCGATCAGGACCGCCGATCACATGTTTCGTGGATTTGGTCACCAGGGCGTTATTTGCCATTGAGTGGCGATTCCGGTTTTCTCGTCTGCGAACGGGAGAAGAACCATGAATATTCTTAAGAAGCGAAGCTGGGAAATTGCGGAACGGGAAGCAACGTCGGAGCACGTCTTCATGAACCGCCGGCAGATCCTGGCGGGACTGGCCGGAAGCGGCGCGCTTCTGGGCAGTGGTCTCGGCATTCGTCCGGCAAGGGCCGAGGAAGATCCGAGCGCGGGACTTTATCCGGTGGCGCGCAACGAGGCCTACAAGCTGGACCGGGATCTGACCCAGGAGGAGATCGCCTCCAAATACAACAATTTCTATGAGTTCGGTTCGCACAAGCAGATCTGGCCGGCGGCGCAAAGCCTCCAGATCAGGCCGTGGACCGTCACTCTCGACGGGATGATCGACAATCCGCAGACGATCGGGATCGATGACCTTCTGGCCAAAATGCAGCTCGAGGAGCGGCTGTACCGTCACCGTTGCGTCGAGGCCTGGTCCATGGCGGTGCCCTGGTCCGGCTTCCCGCTGGCCGATCTCGTCAAACTGGCGGGGCCGAAGACCGGGGTGAAATACCTGCGCTTCGAAACCTTCCACGATCCCTCGGTCGCAAGCGGGCAGAAGCAGAGCTGGTATCCCTGGCCCTATGTGGAAGGCCTGACGCTGGCAGAGGCGACGAATGAGCTCGCCTTCATGGTGACCGGCGTCTACGGCAAGCCGCTTGCCAAGCAGTTCGGTGCGCCGATCCGGCTCGCGACGCCGTGGAAATATGGCTTCAAGTCGATCAAGTCCATCGTGAAGATCACTTTCACGGACCAGCGGCCGGTTACCTTCTGGGAAGAGATCCAGCCGCAGGAATACGGTTTCTGGGCCAATGTGAACCCGAAGGTACCGCACAGGCGCTGGCCGCAGTCTTCCGAGGCGGTGCTGGGCACGAACGAGCGTCGCGACACACTGCTGTTCAACGGCTACGCGGAACAGGTCGCCCCTCTCTATAAAGACATGGCTGGCGAAGCCCTGTACATGTGACGTAGCTTGCGTGACGGTGACGGATTGCTGCAATGCAATAATCTCTGGGCAAAAAAAATGCCGGGTCGTTAAGGACCCGGCAGTTTGAATTGATTCACTGAAAACAGTGGAATCACCTTCCAGAGGGGAACAGCTGGTCAGGACATCACTGGGAGGAGGACGTGACGTCCCGGTGACCAACAGTGATGCTTATATGCGGTGCACAAGCTGCATAAACAAGAGGCAGGGGTGCAGATCTGCTATGCAAAAAACGCAGGTCTTTGAAAAAGATGACGGGGAAGATGATTTTTTTCTTTATTTACAAAGTGTTAAATCGATGTGGCTAGGCGTGTCTTGTGGCCGGAATTGATTTTTTCATAGGAAAAGAATTGGTGGTCAGCCGGAAATTTGCGGATTTTGGCAGCAGAATCAGCAGTGACAGTGCCTAGCAGGAAATCAGACCTTTTCCCGGTGAGTCTTGCAAATCGCCAACAGCCGGATGCCCCACGGGGGAACGCGGAAAAGCGCCGTCGTGCCGCGTTGCGAGGGCCGGATCAGAAAACCCAGCTTTGCGCGTTGGCCAGCAGAAACTCGCGGAAGGCCGTCACGCGGGCCGTATTCCTGAGTTCCGACGGATAGACGAAATAGGTGTCGAAGGAAGGCACCTTGTCTTCCAGATCCATCATGACCGGAATGATGCTGGAGGCCTTGTCGATGATGTAGTCCGGCAGCATGGCGATGCCGACGCCGGTCTGCACGGCGCGCTTGATGGCCACCAGATTGTTGGCCTTCAGAACGGAGCGGCGCGGATTTCCTTCCGACCGCCCGGCCGTTTCAAGCCAGTTCATGGAACGCAGGTAAGCCGGGGCCTGTTCTCCGAACGTGACGATACGGTGCTTGTCCAGATCCTCGATCGTGGTCGGCGTTCCGAAACGCTGCAGATATTCGGGATTGGCGAAGACATGGAAATGCACGGTGAACAGCTTGCGCTGGACCAGGTCCGGTTGCGTCGGCTGGCGCAGGCGGATGGCGACATCCGCCTCGCGCATGCCGAGGTCGAGTTCGTCATCGTCGAAGATCAGCCGCAGGTCCACATCCGGATAAAGATCTATGAAATTCCGGATGCGGGCCGTCAGCCAGGTCGAGCCGAGGCCGACGGTGGTGGTCACCTTCAGGAGGCCTGAAGGCTTCTCCTTGCTGTCGGTCAGGCTGGACTGCACGGCCTCCAGCTTCATGAGCACGTCGTTGGCCGTGCGATAGAGAAGTTCGCCCTGTTCGGTCAGGAGCAGGCCGCGCGCATGCCGGTGGAACAGGGAGACGCCCAGGTCGTGTTCCAGCGCGCTGACCTGCCGGCTGACGGCCGACTGGCTCATGTGCAGGCTGTCACCGGCATGTGTGAAACTGCCGGCCTGAGCGGCCGCATGAAAGATGCGTAACTTGTCCCAATCCATGCGTGCCCCCTGCGCAGGACGGCCAGGCAGCGTTATTCCGCTGCCTGCCGTGTGGAATCGGCTTCATGTTCAGCCAGAAACTTCTCGGCTTCAAGAGCTGCCATGCAGCCCATGCCGGCCGCGGTTACCGCCTGACGGTAGACGTCGTCAGTCACGTCACCGGCGGCGAAGACACCCGGAATGGAGGTCTTGGTGGAATCGGGAGCCGTGTCCAGATAGCCGTTGGCCTTGAGTTTGAGCTGATCCTTGAAGAGTTCGACGGATGGCGCGTGCCCGATCGCGATGAAGACGCCATCGGTCGAAATTTCCTGCAGTTCGCCGGTCTTGGTGTTCTTCAGGCGCACACCGGTTACCGCCTTCGGCTGGCCGCCGCCCAGGATCTCGTCGACCTGGCTGTCCCAGATCACTTCGATCTTCGGGTTCTGGAAGAGCCGGTCCTGGAGGATCTTTTCCGACCGCAGGCTGCCGCGGCGGTGAACAAGCGTCACCTTGCTGGCGAGATTGGCAAGGTACAGCGCTTCCTCGACGGCCGTGTTGCCGCCGCCGACAACGACGACTTCCTTGTTGCGGTAGAAGAAGCCGTCACAGGTGGCGCAGGCCGAAACCCCGGCGCCCATGAAATCGTTTTCGGACGGCAGGCCGAGCCACCGGGCCTGGGCTCCGGTGGCGATCACGAGGGTATCGGTCGTATAGACCGTGCCGCTGTCGGCCTCCAGGCGGAAGGGGCGCTGCGACAGGTCAGCCTTGACGATCGTGTCGTAGACGATCTTGGTGCCGACGTTCTCGGCCTGTTTCTGCATCTGCTCCATCAGCCACGGTCCCATGATGGGGTCGGCAAAGCCCGGATAGTTCTCGACATCGGTGGTGATGGTCAGCTGACCGCCCGGCTGAATTCCGGCTACCAGCGTCGGTTCGATCATCGCGCGGGCCGCGTAAATTGCCGCCGTGTAACCGGCGGGGCCGGAGCCGATGATCAAAAGCTTGCTGTGTTCCGTGCTCATGGAGCGCACCCTATCCTGTTTGCGTGTCGTAGCCGTTGCGGACCGGCAGGTCATGCCGCGCCTGCCGGGCCCTTTGTTTCTTGCTGCCTCATGGCCGCATAGTCGGTCAAGATCCGTTCTGCGATCGCGGGCGTTGAATCTATCGGCTCGTAGGTAGTGGTTTTCAACGGACCTGGAAAGGGGTGAACGACACCCATCGCCTGCAAAGTCCCCAAAAACCGCGTTATCTTGCCGTGCCCGCCGGTGGGATGAAACACATGCACCGGTTTTCCGGTCGCGGCCGCCTCGCCGATCATGTTGGTCGAATCCGCCGTCGCGACGATCGCGTCTGCTTTTGCAAGATAATGTCCGAGCGGATTGGGGCCCTCGCCGGTCCAGAAAAGGTGGCCGCCGTCGCCTGCAAGGTTCGCAAGGCCCTCGGCGAGGCCGGCGGGCGTTCGCCTGGAGGCGGTGATCATGAGACCGGCGCCTTCCTCCTTGAAAAGCTGGCGCAGGCCGCCGAGCAGGCGCTTCTGATCGTCCTCGGCAAAGGTATGATGGCGGCTGTTTCCTCCGACCAGAACGGCGATACGCGGGGTGGGAAGGGCGTCGATTTCCGGGGCGCTCTCGGCCCTCAGCTCCGCCAGCGTGGCTGCTGAAAAACGATGCGGCGACGTCGGCGTGACGAGGACGTTGGGTCCGCGCAGGCTGTCATGTTCGGGAACCCAGATCAGATCGGCTGCGCCGGACCCGGTTCTGGGATCCTTCAGGAACACGGTGAAGGTCCTTCCCCCGGAAAGCCGCTTGATCCGGCGAAGATAGGCTGCCGCTCTCCGTCCCGAAGCGATAGCGATATCCGGATAGGGCGGGGCGATCGGGCTGCCGGGCCGGTCTTCCCTTTCGCGCGGGTCGATCGGGCCATGGGGCAGAAACCAGGAAAAGGGCGGCCGCGGCGCGACCTGCCGGGTCTCGTATGGGCAGCCGAGCGCATCGGCGACACCGACGCATTGCACCAGATCCCCGGCCTTTCCGTCTGTCAGCACCCAAATGGAGGAAGGAGCGGAGGTAGAGGAGGTCTCCGGCTGTCTGAGCATGTGTGGAGGCTTGCCTCTATCGTAATCTTTCGAAATCGTGCGCAAATTTGTTATAGTCTTGCACATACGCGCAAAAAATCATAATTCGGCACTAACTGATACCTAAGCGGGATTTTCCGGTCCCGCAAGACGCCGGACCCGGTTCGGTGGCACCTACCCACATTGTGACCCCCACCCCATGAGCCGGGGCGAAGCTCGAAGGAGACTGGTTTGAAAGCGCGCCTTGATGCCATTGACTGGCAGATCCTGAAGGAATTGCAGGACGACGGCCGGATGACCAATGTAGAGCTGGCCAGACGGGTCGGCATATCCGCTCCGCCGTGCCTGCGCCGGGTCCGCGCGCTCGAGGAAGCCGGCCTGATCCAGGGTTACCGTACCCTGCTGGACGAGAAGCAGCTCGGCTACGATGTCACCGCTTTCGCCATGGTCGGCCTGCACAGCCAGACCGAGGCGGATCTGATCGCCTTCGAGGATACCGTTCAGAAATGGCAGCTGGTGCGGGAAAGCTACATGCTCTCAGGCGAAGTCGATTTCCTGCTGAAATGCGTTTCGCCGGACCTGCAGACCTTCCAGAATTTCGTGATCCGCGAACTGACCGCGGCGCCCAACGTCGACAGCGTGCGCACCGCACTGACGATCCGGCGTACCAAGAACGAGCCAGTCGTTCCGATCGATTGAACCCGGAAGGGACGCCGTGGCCGTAAGGAGAATTGTAGCGAACATCGCGTCGGAAGATGTCGGAAAGGCCCGCAAGTTCTATGGCGAGGTCCTGGGCATGGACATCGGCATGGATCACGGCTGGATAGCGACCTATGTGGGGGCCGGCCGGTCGGTGGCGCAGATCAGTATCGCCAAGGAAGGCGGCTCGGGGACGCCCGTTCCCGATCTTTCCATAGAGGTCGACGACCTGGACGGTGTGCTTTCAAGGGCCCTGGAAGGCGGGTTCACGGTGGAATACGGCCCGGCGGAAGAGCCCTGGGGCGTTCGCCGCTTTTATGTGCGCGACCCCTTCGGCCGTCTCGTCAATATCCTGCAGCACACCTGAGGGAGTTGCGTCCGGCCGACTTCTGTGTCCGGTGTTCCTTCAGCTTTCGAGCCGTTTCAGTTTTCTCTTGAGCCGCCTTATCAGCGCAATGTCCCGCAGCGCCGCGGCGACCAGCGTGAAGGCGATGGACAACACCACGATGGTTGTCAGCACCGCAACCGGTAGGGGCTGGTGGTAGTGGTACATGTCCAGGGCCTGGTCGACCGGCTCGTAGCCGGAGTACATGCGGCTGCTGAACAGGTCCCGGAACGGCCTGATCTCAAGGCTGCCGTGCTTCAGGAATCCAAGCCCGAAGACGAGCGCGAGCACGGCAACGGCAAGGGCGAACAGAAACCCGAAGACGCGGAACGCGAAAGCGACCGCACTGTCATAGCGGTTCTGCAGGAGATTCCTGAAAATCTGCCGCTCGCGGGGCGAGAGGCCAAGATAAAGATACCATCGGCAGAGCCACAACGGCACCGCCCCCACCAGCAACCACGTTGCAATAACGCCAAATACCATTGCCTGTCCTCCGCCGGCGAAGTTCGGACATGTCTCGGTTGCCCACTAATCTAGCGGTTGGCTGGCAGGCGTCAAAGGGAAAGCGTGGTGCTGGAACGGCCGGTATCTGACCCTGGGAAGCTCAGATATATTTGACTTCGACGATCTCGTAGGAGCGGGCACCGCCCGGTGCGGTCACTTCCACGCTGTCGCCGACGGTCTTGCCGATCAGGGCACGCGCGATCGGTGAGGAAATGGAGACCTTGCTCTGTTTCACGTCGGACTCGACATCGCCGACGATCATGTATTTCTTTTTCTCTTCCGTATCCTCATCGATCAGAAGAACGGTCGCACCGAACTTGACGACGTCGCCGGACAGTTTGGTCACATCTATGACTTCGGCACGGGACAGCTTGTCTTCCAGCTCCGCAATCCGGCCCTCGTTGAGGCTCTGGGCTTCCTTTGCGGCGTGGTATTCGGCGTTTTCCGACAGATCGCCATGCGCACGCGCTTCAGCAATTGCCTCGACAATGCGCGGACGTTCAACTGCGGTTCGTTCCTTCAGTTCATCCTGAAGCATTTTGTAACCGGCAGAGGTCATCGGAACTTTTTCCATTGGTCTCAGACCTTCAGATTATTGGGTCCCCCCTTTTTGCGGGACCGCGCTTTAATAAAAACAAACCAAGCCGGGAAAGACGTGCTTTCCCGGCCGGTCACGATTCATATTAGCCTCAGCCGAAGTAGGATTGTAAAGGTCTTACTTCCAGGCTTCCCGCTTTATGGGCGGCAATACCCTTTGCTGCAGCCACCGATCCGGCAAGCGTCGTGTAATACGGCACCTTGTTCAGAAGAGCTGCCCGGCGCATGGACCGGCTGTCGGCTATCGCCTGCGCGCCTTCCGTGGTGTTGAACACGAGCTGGACTTCACCGTTCTTGATAACATCAACGATATGCGGGCGGCCTTCAAGCACCTTGTTGATCTTCTTCACCGCAATACCGTTTTCCTCCAGGAATTTCTGGGTACCGCTGGTGGCGATGATCGTGAAGCCGGCCGCTTCCAGGCTGCGGACCGCCTCCACGACGCCGGCCTTGTCCTGGTCGCGCATGGAGACGAACACGGTGCCCTGGTCCGGAACGCCGGTGCCCGAGCCGAGCTGGGACTTGGCGAAGGCCGTGCCGAAGGCGGTGTCGAGGCCCATGACCTCGCCGGTCGAACGCATTTCCGGTCCAAGAATGGTATCGACGCCGGGGAACCGGGCAAACGGGAACACGGCTTCCTTGACCGCGATGTGGTCGAGCTTCTTCTCGCTCAGGCCGAAGGAGGCGAGGCTTTCACCGGCCATGATCCGGCTGGCGATCTTGGCGACCGGTTCGCCGATGGTCTTGGCGACGAAGGGAACGGTCCGCGAGGCGCGCGGGTTCACTTCCAGAACGTAGATCTCGCCGTCCTTGATGGCATACTGCACGTTCATCAGGCCGCCTACCTCAAGAGCGAGCGCCATGGCCGTCGTCTGGCGCTTGAGTTCCTCGATCATCTCCTCGCTGAGGGAGAAGGGCGGCAGCGAGCATGCACTGTCGCCGGAATGGATACCGGCTTCCTCGATATGCTCCATGATGCCGCAAACGAAGACGTCCTTGCCGTCGCACAGCGCGTCGACGTCGACCTCGATCGCGCCTTCCAGGTAGCGATCGAAGAGCAGAGGGTTGGTGCCGAGCACCGTGTTGATCTGGCCGGTCTTGTCGTTCGGGTATTTCGCCCGGACTTCCGCGGGAACCAGTTCCGGCAGGGTGCCGAGCAGATAGGAGTTGAGGGCTTCCTCGTCGCGGATGATCTGCATGGCGCGGCCGCCGAGCACGTAGGACGGGCGAACCACCAGCGGCAGGCCGAGCTGCCCGGCGATCAGACGGCCCTGTTCGACGGAATAGGCGATGCCGTTTTCCGGCTGCTTCAGGTCGAGCTTGATCAGCAGCTTGTGGAAGCGGTCACGGTCCTCGGCCAGGTCGATCATGTCGGGCGAGGTGCCGAGGATCGGCACATGCGCCTTGACGAGCGACTGGGCGAGCTTGAGCGGGGTCTGGCCGCCGAACTGGACGATGACGCCGTGCAGGGTACCGTTTTCCTGTTCCTTGCGGATGATTTCCAGAACGTCCTCGGGGTCAGCGGTTCGAAATAGAGCCGGTCGGAGGTGTCGTAGTCGGTCGAGACCGTCTCCGGGTTGCAGTTCACCATGATGCTCTCGAAGCCGGCGTCCGCGAGTGAGAAAGCGGCGTGGCAGCAGCAATAGTCGAACTCGATGCCCTGGCCGATACGGTTTGGGCCACCGCCCAGGATAACGACCTTGTTGCGCTC
>JBNKGB010000023.1:0-52941 GCA_050289605.1 Roseibium sp.
GCATCGGGCCAGATCCTCACAAACAAGGGGTCAGATTTGGAAGCCGATAAGGGGTCAACATTCAATGCCGATTGACACCCGCACGCGCTCAATGTCAACTGGGTTCCACCAGACGCCACCGCGTTTGAGCGAAGAGGCAACGATTACACCGTTCTTTAGCTTAAGAATTTCGACGATGTTGTCTTTATCGACGCCAGATCCAACGAGGATCGGCCGATTTGTTGCAGCGCCGATTTCCTCAATCTCCTCGATAGTGGCCGTATTCCCGGTTCTTTGACCTGTTGCGATGACGCCGTCCGCGTCGAAAAACTCAAGATCCCTAGTCAATTCAGCTTTGGTGCGATCAGCTATGATCGCATGCGATCCGTGCTTGACGTGGCTATCTGCAAAGACCTTGATGTGCTCCGCCCGCAACATTGATCTGTACCGCATCGCTTCCGCTGCGCCCCCCTCCATGAACCCTTCGTTCGCTACGTAGGCGTTCGCCCACTGATTGACTCGAATGAACTTTGCTCCCCCCGCCATCGCTATGGCAAAAGCAGGCATCGGAGCGTTCGCGAGAACGTTGATTCCCAGAGGAACACCTGTCGCGCGGCTAATTCGATCGGTAACTATAGACATGAAGCCGGTTGTCTCTGGTCCTATGTCTTCAGGCTTTGAGAACGGAATGTCGCCATGGTTTTCGATGACCAAGCCATTGAGACCACCTGCGATGCACGCTTAGGCGTCCCGCATACAGGTGTCATATATCGCGTCCATCCCATTGCCGCGATAACGCGGAAAGCCGGGCAATGGATCATTCCAATCAATGCTTTGTTTCTGCCGAATATTTCTTGCACCGCATTGCCGCTATTGCCAGAAATATGCTGCATTGTCATTTCCTACTCAGGGTTGCGGTTTAACTTCTGTTGCACACAATCGCCCGACAGGCCGTAGCTGTTGGGTGCGCGAATTGGTCAGAAGCAGCACGACATGAATCTTCACAGCCCTTGCGCCAACTTCAGCTTCGACGGAACAAACGTCGCCGTAAATTACCCGGCGCCTCTGGCGGCTTCGCTCATTGGAGAGCCGCTCCAGTCGGAAAGCAACGCCTGATAAATCGTTACGGCCTCTTTCAGCTTCGAAATCGAAACCCATTCGTCCGTAGTATGAGGCTGATCCAGAGAGCCCGGCCCCAGGATGACCGTCGGCGGGGAGCTCAACGCAGGCTTCAAGACCGCCGCATCCGTAAAGTAGTTTACGCAGCTCCCGGTTTTCTGAGTTCTGGTCAGATCAAAGACAATCTCCGCCACTCGGGAACACCAGGGGTGATCCCGTGGTGTCCAGACCGGTTCAAGATCCAGGAGCGTTTCGGTTTCACCCAGGCTGCCGGCCATGCCCGCCACCTGCTGTCGGATGACATCGTGTTTCAACCCCGGGACGGTGCGGATATCGATGGTCATTTCACAGACATCCGGGACCGAATTGATGTTGATCCCGCCCCGGACAGTCCCTACATTGGCGGTCGATTTGCCCATTTCAGGGTGCGCAAACGCCGGGTCATATTCGGCGAGCCCTGCAAGAAGCGGAAGCGATTTCCTGATGGCGTTGTCGCCAAGCTCCGGCGCCGCCCCATGGGCGGTTTTGCCGAGGGTTCTCGCAAGGATCCAAAGCACGCCCTTGTGGCCGTAGTACACCTGATTGTCTGTCGACTCGCCGACAATCATCGCGCCCACGTCAGGCAAACTGTTCCTTTCTGTCAGCCAGCGCGCGCCATCGCAGCCGGTTTCTTCGCCTGCGGTCAGAATGATGACGATGCCGCCCTTGACCCGGCCGACGCGCAAGACGGCACAGAAGAAGGCCGCGACGCCGCCTTTCATGTCACTCGACCCGCGGCCATAGAGCTTGTCGCCCTTGATCTCGCCCGCGAACGGGTCGACCGACCAGGAAGTCTGTCCGAGTGGAACGGTATCGAGGTGACCGCTGAAGCAGACCGGCAAGCCATCGCCCAGATCCCTGGTCGCGACAAGGCTGGCGCGCGCCTGGCCGTGATCGATGACATCACAGTGAAACCCGGCCTGTTCCAGGAATCGGGCTGCAAATCTGATGCATTCGGCTTCGTTTCCCGGCGGGTTGATCGTATCGAACCGGAGAAACTGCCGGGTCAGTTGTTCAACTGAAACATCAAGGTCAATCATTCCGGACAGTCCCTTGTTGCCAGTCTTTCACCTCTGCCATCACCGGTATGCCGCTGAAGGTACCCGGTCGCGTCACTTTGAGCGTTGCCGCGGTGACCGCCAGCTCAAGTGCTTCCCCTATGCCGGCGCCCATATCTCGAGCGGCACAGAAATAGCCGGCCAATGTATCGCCAGCGCCTGTGGTATTGACCGGCTGAACCGAAGGAGCGGTAACCGCGATCTGATCACCATCCATAATGTTGAACCAAATGGCCCCTTCGCTCCCCTTGGTCACAAGCAACTCCGGGATTCCCAGGTCCTTCAGTGACTTGTTCAAGACTTTGGAAAGTTGCTCCGCTTCGATCTCGTTGACGATCAGAAGATCGACAAAGGGCAGGATTTCTTCCACGGCCGACATAGAAAAAGGCGCAGCCGAATAAACGACCCTTGCGCCTTTGTCACGGGCATGCCGCGCCGCTGCCAGTTGCGCATTGGTTTCGTTCTGCAAAATCACGGTGTCCCTGGAGGTCACCCGTTCGAGTGCCATGGCGATGAAACCGGGATCGAGGGTCCCGTTGCTTCCCCCATTGATCACAATCCGGTTTTCACCGTCGGGCGTCAGGAAAATCAGCGCATGACCGGTCGGCCGGTCCTTTACCACCGATACATGGGTCACATCCACGTCTGCGGCCACGAGCCGGTCCCGCGCCCAAGCGCCGTCCTCACCAATGGCTCCGATATGGTAAACCGTGGCACCGGCACGAACCGCCGCCACGGATTGATTAGCCCCTTTACCACCAAGATCCCGGGTACAGCTGTCTGCGGACAGCGTTTCTCCGTCCAGGGGAAAACGCGGAACGCTGTAGGTCCAATCGACGTTTATTGAGCCGACATTGAAAATAGCCATGTTTGTCCTGGAACTCTTGGATGGTGTTGCATTTGCCCTGACCCGTCGCTTGCCATGGTCAAGTCAGGTTTCAGTCGTCCCGGTCGACGAGCCATTCCAGGATGTTTCTCCAGAGCTTTCCATAGCCGTCCCACGCGCAGAACGAAGGCGAAAGCCAATGCGGCGACATGTCGGAGGTCCAGGCCGCGGTTCGGCCTTTGCCGTAGCCTCCGAGCACGAGCAAGGGGTGGCCGCCCTGATCGTCCGGCAGTTTCGCGATAACCTGCGCGCCGTCGCGGACTTCGACTTCGTTCACACCCAGGAGCGGCGGCCATTCGCCTGTCAGGCCGGCAACGCTGGGGTGATCGGGTTGAACCAGTTCCGCGGTCGCGCCCTCTGGGATCTCGATCCGGTCGTCCCAGGGCAAGCAAGTGACCGGCAGTACATCTTCGACCGCCGTCTTACGCCATTTGGCGCGCCCGTCGATCCCCTGAAACGAGAGGTATCCGCCGATCATCAGCAGGTTGCCGCCTTCTGCGACCCATTGCTTGAGCAGCCGTAACCTGTTCGGCACCGTTTCGGACCTGGTCCAGACCGCCGAGGGCAGCAGAAACGTATTCGCCCCGATATCCGAGAGAATGATGACGTCGTATTTTTTCAGCCCTTCGATCTCAAAAGGGAATTCTTCCGCGGCTTCATGAGCTGTCATGTAATCGAGTTCGAATGCACTGCCCTCCAGCGCGTCCTTGAGCGGCTTCGCACCGCTAACGAACCGAACGCTTCCGAACTGATCGAACCCTTTAAAATGAGTCTCGGCTGTGACCCAGCTTTCACCGACCAGCAGTACTTTCGTGGTCATCGTTTTTCCTTTTCGTTATTAGATCGTTGCGTCAAAAACCCGTCGAGGGTTCGTAACAATGAGTGTTTGAAGATCGGCTGCATTCATGCCGTGCCGTTGAAGCCGCGGCAGAAAATGACGGTTCACAAAACCGTATCCGTTGCCGCCATAGCGGGTGAGCATCATCTTGAGGAAGACGTCATGGCTGAGCAGCAACCGGGACAGGTGGCCTTTCTCGGCCAGCCCGATAATCGCCCGGGCTGTTTCGTCATCGGACGGGCATTGCACCTGTTGATCCGCGTAGAAATAGGACATGCCAATCATGTCAAACTCGAGGAATGCCCTGCGTTCTGCCAGGGACGTCTGATAGTCCGTGTCCATGTGGGAGGGGTTCATGTGGCACAGCACCGTATGGGCCGGGTCGACCCCTTCCTGTTCGGTGATGTCCAGAACCTTGTGGCCCAGGCGGAACCAGGCGGGCAGGTGCACCATGAGCGGCAGGCCCGTGCGCCGTTGCGCGCGGGCCGCTCCCCTCAGGGAACGCTCTTCCAGCGGAGTGAACTCTGAAGAAACACCGATTTCGCCGATCATGCCTATCCTGGCATCTGTCCCGTCGACACCAACCAGAGCTTCCTGCACGATCTGGTCGGCAATGTCGTCGATACTCAGCCCGGCGACCTCCTCAGGCATGGAGCTGGCCAGGTAATAGCCGGCGCCCATGACGATCTGCACACCGGTTTCCCGCGAAATGCGGCGCAGTTTTACCGGGTCGCGGCCAATACCCCGGCAAGTGGGGTCAACGATGGTCTTGCCGCCGAGCGCGGTGAAGGATTTCACCTCGTCGATGCACAGATCGACATCGTCGAGCGCGATATTGTGCTTGTTCACAAAAGGGTCTTGCGACAGTTCGGACAGGATCTCCATCCGGACCGGGCCTTCGGCCAGGTAGTGACGCTCGGGGTCTTTCGGCGGGTTCCACCAGCACGAACAATCGTTTTGCAGATGTTCATGCATCAGCGTCACGCCCAGAGCCGCGGACGGGATAGGCCCGTCAACCGTCATGACCTGGCCCGAGGCGACATGTGCCTCCGATTTTTCGCCGCTCATGACGCTTTTTTTCCCAGCTTCCAGTTCCGGTCGAACAGGCGTGTGTTCATCCAGATTGCCAAAAGAATGATGGTGCCTGTGACGATCTGGGTGAAAAACGGCGAGATATGCATCAGGATCAGGCCGTTGCCGATCACGGCGATGGTCAACGTGCCCAGGACCGTCCCGATCATCGAGGCTTTACCGCCCATCAGGGACGTTCCTCCCAGGACGACGGCTGCAATTACCTGCAGTTCGAACCCCTGCCCTGCGTTGGACGACCCCGATCCAAGACGGGCCGCAATCAGGAGGCCGGCAACCGCACTGGCAACGCCGCAAATCACATAGACCGATGTCAGAATGCGCTTGGCCGGCATACCGACGCGACGGGCCGCTTCCATGTTCGACCCGACGGCGATGACCCGGCGCCCATAGCGCGTGCGCTGCATCACCACAAACCCGGCAATCGCCACCAGGATCGACAAAAGAGCCGGCACCGGAAAGTCTCCGATCATGCCTCGACCGAGCCAGAAGAACCCCTCAGCATCGCGGATCGGAATCGAATACCCCTGGGTCATCAGCAAGGCAACGCCGCGCAAGACCGAAAGGCCCGCGAGAGTTACGATAAAGGCGGGAATACCCTGATAGGCCACGAACCAGCCTTGCAGCGCGCCGACACCCGCGCCCGCCACGAGCATGAGGGCAACCGCAACTGGCCAGGGCACCCCGGCGGCAATAGTCACAGCGACAAGCGCGTTGATCAGCGCAACCTGGGATCCGACGGACAGATCGATACCGGCTGTCGTGATGACCAGGGTCATGGCCACGGCGACCACAAGAATGGGCGCGGCCTGGCGCAGTACGTTCAGAATGTTGCCCGTGCTCAGGAAAGTCGTCGTCGCCAGGCTGAAAAACAATACACAGATCGTAAAGAACAGGGCGATGGACAGAACCTGCGCATGTTCCTTCAGGAAATCCGCAAAAGGCGATCCCTTTTGCCGTTCAGTATAGGTCACCATCAGGCGCCTCCTTTTCCGACGATGAGATCAACCAGTTCCTGCAGGTTGGTATCGCCAATATTGCGCTCGGCGACCTTGGTGCCTTCATACATGACCGCAATCCGGTCGCAGACACGAAACAGGTCCTGCATCCGGTGCGTCACAAGAACCACCCCGACACCGCGCGCCTTGACCTGGTTGATCAGGCCCAGCACGGCCTCGACCTCGGCAACCGCGAGCGCGGATGTCGGTTCGTCCATAATCAGCACACGGGGTGCAAAGCTGGCAGCCCGCGCGATGGCGATGGCCTGTCGCTGGCCACCCGAGAGTTTCTCGACTTTGGCGGTGAGACGCGGGATGCGGATCTCCAGATCGGCCAGCATCTTCTCGGCTTCGGCAAGCATCCGGGTCTGATCCAGAAAGGGACCGCGCCGCAATTCACGGCCCAGAAACAGGTTGCCGACGACATCGATGTGATCGCACAGGCTGAGATCCTGGTAGACCATCTCGATGTTCAGTTGCCGGGCTTCGGCCGGGCTTGTGTAATCCGCCGGTTTGCCGTCGATCAGGATGCTGCCTTCGTCGGGGGTATATGTACCCGAAATCACCTTGGACAACGTCGATTTACCGGCGGCGTTGTCACCGATCAGGCCGACACATTCACCTGGAAAGATGTCCAGATCGACGCCGCGTAGGGCCTGATGAGAACCAAACGTCTTGTGAATGTTTCGAAGGCTCAGAAGTGGCGTTGCCGCCTCTCCCGAGGGAAGGGGCATTGCCCCTTCCGTTTTTGTCTGAGTGTCGGTCACTGTCGCGCCTATTGTCCGAACATCGCACGGAAGTCGTCGACGTTTTCTTTGGTGACAATGGCGACCGGAACGGAAATGTTGGCCTCGACCTCTTCGCCCTTGTTCAACGCGACCAGCGCCTTTACAGCGGCGGCGCCCATGCCGGCGGGGTCCTGTTGAACCACTGCCTTCACGAAACCGGCGTCGATGCCATCAATGACCTGCGCCGTCAGGTCCCAGCCATAAAGGGCCACATCCGCCTGACGCCCCTGGCTGACAACCGCGGCAACCGCACCGACCATGGCCGGCTCGCCGGTTGCATAGATCAATTTCATGTCCGGGTTGGCGGTCATCAGGTTTTCCGACGCACTCAATGCAACGCTCTGAACGTTCTGACCGTCAACAGTCCCGATGACTTCGGTCTTGTCCGCGGCCAGTCCCTCCTTGAACCCGTCCAGACGCACGTTCTGGATAAAGGAATTCAACGCGCCGACGATACCCATTTTGCCACCGGCATCATGCGTGTTGACATAGGCTGCCAGATCAGCGCCAGCTTTGGCATTGTCCACACCGATCTGGGCTTTCTGCGGCCCTTCGGGCAAAATCGCGTCGATGGCGACAATGGGAATACCGGCGGCGCCTGCCTGCTCGACGGCGGGCATGATGCCGTTCACATCAATGGCGACAACGGCAAATCCATCGACACCTTCCTGGATATAGGTCTCGATCGCACTGTTCTGCGCAGACGGCTCGTTGTTGGCGTTGAAGATGACAAGTTCGACACCGGCAGCATCCGCTGCGGCCTGAGCACCGCGATTGATTTCATTGAAGAACAACGCTTCCTGATTGACCTGAATCAGCGCGAACGTCGGCTTTTCGCCAGCCGCAGCAGGCATTGTCGAGGATAGGAGACCAGCGCCCAACAAGATGCCCATGGCGCGGCGGGTAATTCCTGGAAAAGTCATTGTGCAGTCCCTCTGGTAGCGTGGCTGGTTATGGTCTTATCGGCGATGCCACGGAGTCGCGTTCGATCAGTGTTACTGGCAGGAGCTCTTCTTGATGGACGGGCTCGGCGTCGGCCGCCACGGTCTGCAGCAGGATCTCCAATGCCCGCTGTCCGAGCTGGTGGAGGGGCTGGCGGACCGCCGTGACGGCTGGTGAAAACAGATGCAGGGGGCCGACATCGTCGAAGCCGACAATGGAAACTTCTTCGGGTATCGAGACCCCGGCCTCGCGCAGGACTTCCATCACGCCGATGGTTATTTCGTCGGAGGTTGCGAAAATTGCTGTCGGTCTGACCGGTACGTTCAGAAACTGGCGGGCCGCGGCGCGGCCGGTTTCGATGGTATAGGTGCCCACGAACCGCTCGACGTTCACCCTATCCAGCCCGGCAAAGGCCTGTTCAAAGCCCGCGTACCTGCGGGCACCACTCATCATGTCGTCGCCGCAACCAACGAACAGGACGTGACGATGTCCCGCAGCCGCCAAATGCTGGCCCGCAATGAAACCGCCATTCTTGTTGTCGCAGAAAAGTCTCGGGGCCTGCGCCCCGGGCACGTCCTCATCAACGATGACGACCTTGCCGGTCGAGTTCATGATATCCCGCAACGCATCCGTTTCCGGATGGTTGGTCACAAAAATCAGGCCATCGATCTGGTTGCGGTTGATTTCCGCAAGATACTGAACCTCGCGATTGGGCCGGTTCAAAGTGGCATGAAGAGCCAGGGAGAGACCGCGTCTGTCGGCCTCTTCCTCCACCGCTGCCACAAAAGCCGCAAAGAACGGAGAGCCTATTTCGGGCACCACCAAACCGATCGTATCGGACCTCCCCAAGCTTAAACGGCGGGCGTGAGGATTTGGCATGTAGCCGAGCATCTGAACGGATTTTTCGATCCGGTCCGCTGTCTCCTTTGGAAGCTCAAGAGTGCGGTTTAGATAGCGCGACACGGTTGCTGTTGAGACACCCGCATTCTTCGCAACATCTTTCAGACTTGCCATTGAGATCTCCGTTAATCGGTTTACTAAACCGGTTTACAAAATAATTATGACGCAGCTGCTCTTGTCAATGTGTTTTTTTTAAAAAATCGCTCCGCCCGCGTAACCCCTTAAATCAGCACACTTTTGTGCGGCAGGTTTCCCCGCTCGGGTGGGAGGTTCAATCGGTCTGAACACCTTGACGGCGTCAATTGGCGGGTTGGCATCCGTCGGCTAATGCAACCAT
This sequence comes from Roseibium sp., assembly GCA_050289605.1. Classification (GTDB taxonomy): domain Bacteria; phylum Pseudomonadota; class Alphaproteobacteria; order Rhizobiales; family Stappiaceae; genus Roseibium. The sequence goes on from JBNKGB010000023.1 coordinate 8,974, forward strand.
GGGAGGGTGCACTTTGACTAAGTGGTAACTCATCAAAGTGCACGACGACGGCCTCCGGGGAGATAAGCACAACGCCGTATCCCGGTGCCTCGAAGCTCACCGGCGCAATCTGGTCCTGATCGGCGGCACCGGCACCGGCAAAACCCATCTGGCTGTCAGCATCGTCCGGGCATGTATCCGCAACGGAGCCAGGGGACGGTTCTTCAACGTCGTCGATCTGGTCAACAAGCTGGATGCCGAGGCGCGCGCCGACCGGCAGGGCCGGACCGCCGATTTGATCTCCCGTCTCGATTTCCTGATCCTCGACGAACTGGGCTACCTGCCATTCGCCCAGACAGGCGGACAGCTCCTGTTCCATCTGATCAGCAAACTCTATGAACGCACATCAATCATCGTCACCACCAACCTGGCATTTGGCGAATGGCCGAGCGTCTTCGGTGACGCGAAGATGACGACCGCTCTTCTCGACCGGCTCACCCATCACTGTGAAATCGTCGAAACCGGAAACGAGAGCTGGCGATTCAAAAACCGGGTCTGAAAACCAAATCACCGCTGGCCCGACACTGCTGCGTTAAATGGAGACTACGCAGCATCGGGCCAGATCCTCACAAACAAGGGGTCAGATTTGGAAGCCGATAAGGGGTCAACATTCAATGCCGATTGACAGTCGAGATCTATCTCGCCGTCCGCACCTACCAGAGCGCGTACCGTCGAAGAGCGAACGCGGATTTTCTCTCTGACCCGGCTTCCCGGAACCGGGCGTTTGCCGCATGTCGCTCCGCCCTCTGCAGACCTCTTCACACAAGGGTTGCACAATACATAAGTGTGTGCTTATGTATTGTCATGATGGAAGTTGAGATATTCAAGGCACTGGCTGATCCCACACGGCGCGCGATCTTCGAGAAGCTGGCTGATGGCAGAATGAATGCCAGTTCGCTGCGCGAAGGCATGGACATCAGCCAGCCGGCGATGTCCCAACATCTGGCCATCCTGTGCCAGGCGAGGCTTGTGCGGCAGGAACGGCAGGGCCGATTCGTGAATTATGAGGTCGATCCTGACGGACTGGCCCTCATCGCGGGCTGGCTTGCGAAATATCGCGCCTATTGGCCGGCCCGTATCGATGCGTTGAAGACACTGCTGAAGGACATGGACCAATGAGCGACCGGATGACCGACGCCGAATTCGAAGCCACCATGGGGACAAGGGCGGAGGCAGCGGATCTCGTGCAGGAATATGAGCTGGACGCACCGCCGGAAAAGGTTTGGCGCGCGATCACGATCCCTGCACTGAGGGAGCGATGGTTGCCGGGTCAGGACTTGGCTGAGTTGAAACCGTTGGCCGAGATACCGGGCGAAGAGATTTCTTTCAGAGTGCGGGATGACGCCCCGCCGTATTTGGAAAGTGTCGTTGAATTTCAGCTTCGGCCCATCAGCAACGGAAGAACGCTTCTGACGATCATGCATCGCCTTGCCGATGGCCGCCTGACGCTGCAGAAAACCGAGGCCGCAAACAGCAATGAGCCGGTCTTGTTGCAGGCCGCCTGACCGCCCCCTCAATCACCTGAAATCTTCAAATCTTAGGAGTTCGCCCATGCGCGAAGCGATGCAACTCGTCCCGATGGTCGTGGAACAATCAAGCCGTGGCGAACGGTCTTTCGACATTTATTCCCGCCTACTGCGCGAGAGGATCGTCTTTCTCAACGGTGAGGTGAACGACATGGTGTCGGCCCTCATCTGCGCGCAGTTGCTTTTTCTGGAAGCGGAAAGCCCCAAGAAACCGATCCAGCTTTACATCAATTCACCTGGCGGCATGGTCACCAGCGGTTTTGCGATGTACGACACCATGCGGTTCATCCAGGCACCCGTTCACACCCTATGCATGGGCACGGCCAGATCGATGGGATCGTTTCTGCTGATGGCTGGCGAACCCGGCCAGCGTTCGGTATTGCCAAATGCCAATATTCTCATCCATCAACCGTCCGGCGGCTTCCAGGGGCAGGCCTCGGACATGGCGATCCACGCCGAAGAAATCCTGCGCACAAAACAGCGCATGACGCGGCTTTATGCCGAGCACTGCAACCGGACGTACGAGGAGTTCGAACTGGCCATGGACCGGGACCGCTTCATGACACCAGAAGAGGCGTTGGAATGGGGTTTGATCGATTGCATCTTGACCAAACGTGACATTACCGAGTGATTGGTGGAGGCTTCATATCGGCTGTTCAACGGTCACGATCAAGCTTCAGGAGTTCCCCATGGAATGGCGAGCAAAGACGTTTTTCCAGCCGGCCGAGGTCAGGGTCGAGATGCTGCACGGCGGCAAGTCCGCAACGAGCCCAATTTGCCAGATGCTGCGTGGCCGATGAATGACGGCTTCGCAGAAGCGCACCGCATTCAGCTAATGGGTTTCACCTGGGTCTTCAGCCTGCTCATATGTCTCCTTCATAGTGCGGAGCCGAGCTTATTGAAGCACCCCGTGCGTTTCATGCGGACGTTGCGCTAAGTCGCAACCTAATGCGCCTATCCAAGCCGCCCGAACCGTTCCCTGTAGCGGACGGGCGGGACACCCATCGCGCGGCGAAACTCGCGCCGAAACGTTTCGACCGAGCCGAAGCCGCAGGCTGCGGCGACATCCGGGAGGGGAAGCATCCCGTCCTCGAGAAGCTCTGCCGCCCGCGAGACACGCGTGGCCGTCAGCCATGCCAGCGGGGTCGTCCCCGCCTCGTCCGCAAACCGGCGGGCCAGCGTGCGCGGGCTGACAGCAGCGAGCCGCGCCATGCGGTCCACCGACCAAGCTTCGTCGAGGGCCGCCCGGACGCGATCCTGAAGATTCGCCAGACATGCCCCTGTCCGCCGGTGCGGCTCGGGATGCGGCACGAACTGCCGCTGCCCGCCATCGCGCTGCGCGGGAAGCACGAGACGGCGGGCGACGGCGGACGCAGCCCGAGCCCCGTGGTCCTGCCGAATGACGTGAAGCCCTAGATCGAGTCCCGCCGCCGACCCGGCCGAGGTCAGCACCTGCCCGTCCTCCACGAAAAGGACGTCCGGATCGACCGTAACGTCTGGGTAGGCAGCGGCCAGAGTCTCGGCGTAGCGCCAGTGTGTTGTTGCCCGCCGCCCAGCGAGAAGGCCCGCGGCCGCGAGAACGAACACGCCAGAGCAAATCGACATCACCCGCGTGCCCCGGTCGTAAGCCCGACGCAAGGCCTCGCAGAGTGGACCAGGCACGGGGACGCTCGCCCCTTTCCAGCCGGGGACGACGATCAGGTCAGCCTCGGCCAGGAGAGACAGCTCATGCTTCGCCTCCACCGTCACGCCGCCGGTCGCGCGCAGCCGGCCGGGCTCGGCGGCGACCACGGCGAAGCGATACCATTTGTCGAACTCCGGGCGCGGCAAGCCGAAAATCTCGACGGCGATGCCAAACTCAAAGGTGCAGAGGCCGTCATAGGCCAGCGCGCAGACCAACGGCTCGGCGCGTGGGTTGGTTGGAGGCAGGGAAGCTGCGACTCTGGACATTTTGGCAGTATCCGACCGGACTATGACATATCTGCCTATAGCCGAAGACCCTTAGATGTGGCAAGTCGTCCGAAGGACATCAATAGGAGCCTCCAATGACCGCGCCATCCGCCGTTGCAGAAACGAAAGCTGCCGCGTCTACCGACGCGCTGGATCACTTCTCCCGTCGCTTGACGTTCGAAACAGACTGCTGGGACACACATGACGCCCTGTCGAAAGAGGCAACAGACTTCGTGCTGCTCGACGTGCGCGGGCCTGCACTCTATGCCGAGGGCCACGTGCCCGGCGCGCTGAATCTGCCGCATGGCAAAATGACCGAGCGGCGCATAGGCGAGTGGCCCGAGGATACGCTGTTCGTTGTGTACTGCGCGGGCCCGCACTGCAACGGGGCCAACAAGGCTGCCGTCCGTCTAGCGGGCATGGGTCGGCCTGTGAAGGAAATGATCGGGGGCGTGACCGGCTGGATCGACGAGGGGTTCGCGCTCGCTAAGGGCGACGACCCGTCGAGCGTTGCCGAGGTCGAGGGCGGCACGGCGGTTGCCTGACATGGACGCATCCGACCGTGCGGCGATAGAGGCCGCGTTGGACAGACTGGCGGCGGCGTGGGCGGCACGCGACCCGGACGGCGTCGCTGCTACCTTCGCCCCGGACGGCGTCTACGCCTCTTCGGTGGGGCCCGACCCCGGCATGCGCGCCGAGGGGCGCGCCGCGATCCGCGCACTCGCGGAGGCGATGTTCGCAGTGGACCTGGGGGTCAGCGAGATCCTCGAACGCATCGCCCTGCCGGACGGCGCGTTCTGGCGGTGGCGCACCGAGACGTCGGATGGGACCGTCGCGCTCGGCTGCGACCTCGTCCGTGTGCGCGGTGGATTGGTGGTCCTCAAGGACGCCTATCGCAAGGTGGTCGGTTGACGGGCGCCGTCGTGCGCGACTTCGAGGCCGGGGACGCGCCCCGCCTCCTCGACCTCATGCGCGACCTCGCGCGGTTCGAGGACTACCTCGACGCCTTCGCTGTCACCGAGGCCGATCTGCTGCGCCACGGGCTCGGCCCGGATGCGCTGTTCCGTGCCTTCGTGGCGGTAGCGGAGGGCGATATTGTTGGAATGGCGGTGACCTACGTCGTGCCCTGGACCTACACGTTGCGGCCGAAGCTCGTCCTGAAGGAACTGTTGGTCGCCGAGGCGGGGCGGGGGCGAGGCACGGGCCGAGCGCTGATGGCGCGCGTACGCGAGCACGCCCGTGCGATCGGCGCAGACCATGTCGCTTGGACCGTGATGCACGGCAACGCGCGGGCCGAGGCGTTCTACCGTTCTGTCCGCGGGCGGCCAGATCTGAAGTGGGAGAACTGGGTGATGCCACTGGAGTAAGCGCTCCATGCGAAACGCAGCGCCAGGTGCACGCGACCGGAGCGGACGTTCGTATCAGCCGCAGCGAAAGCCCGGTTTGTCCGCATTGCTGGCATCTAGCGGTCAACCGTGTTCGCAAATGCAACGAATGGCGGCTTCGGCGAATTGCACCGCAGCTGTATGCCAGCGGGTGAATGATCGCTTCGGGCTGGAACTGACAGAGTATACCAGGCTGGCGAATGTCAGCTAAGCATGATTGGAGCACGTGAGCCGACCGTCCCCTCACGGCCCCAAACCGGTCAGACGGGATACCGACTATGCTACCAGCAGCCGCGAGAACAATCAGAGCCTGTAGCGTATATCCGGTAGGTGTGCGGATAGGCGGCTGCGCTCCTCCGCTACCATCTTTGCTTTGGCCAACCAGCGGGCATCTCGTTTGAACGGAAAGCGTAAGAATTCCAGAGTGGTCGCCGCGCACGTGCTCTTACGCGCACCCGGCAAACGGCACCATTGCGACAGCCTGGACGATGAGTCAGTGCCAAATACTGAGACTTCCTAGGGTCAGGACCCATTAATCTCAACGATGCCGAAAGACGGCTTCGAGCCCATACCTCCCAACTTGCTGCGGTGAAGCGAATGTCGGCTTCGGTCAGGGGTCCAGCACCGCATGCGCCCGAACGGGAAAGGTGCCCATCCCTACGACCTTCGGCGGCGCGGCATTGAATACGAACCCGCTGACTGGTAAGGCTCCCAAATTGGTCAGATGCTCAACGATGGGGATACCTGCCGCCAGTAGGGTGGAATGCACGGGACGCTCATTGCTGTCGGTGTTGTCGATGTTGAGCGAGTCAATCCCGACGAGAAGGGCACCCTGATCCCGAAGATATGCGCTGGCTTCGGCAGTCAAATGGGGGTGCCCCTCGAAATATTGATCCGTGCGCCAATACCTGTCCCAATCGGTCTGAACCAGGACCGCCTTGGAGGCAACGTCAGTCGCCGCGAAGGCCTGCCAGTCGATGGCACGGCCGCTCATGCCGGAGACCCGGACGACAACGCCCGGCAGCGCGGTAAGGCGGTCGAGCGGGGCGCGCGCCAGACCGTCCCCATCTCGATATCGATGGGATGGGACATCGACATAGGTTCCCGTATTAGCAACCATGTCGATCCGGCCAATCTGGAACTCGGTCCCATCGGCATAGTGTTCGTGCGAGGCCGCAAAGGAAAGATGATCGCAGATCAGCGGTGCGGGCAGGCCCTTGTAGGTCACCATCCCGCTTTCAATCGTGTGGCTGAGGTCGATCAGAACCCGCCCCGCCTCCATCGGCCCCGACTGTGCGGCCCGGCGCTTATGCGCCTCCGCGACGATGCGCTTGTTGAGGATACGAGCCTCCCCGACCATCAGCAGGCGAAGGTCTCGGATGATATAGGCCACGAGCGCGTCATCTTCGATGTCGCTCCCATCAATATCCAGTCGGAATCCCTGGCCCTGAATGCCGCCGCCATTGCTGAAGTCGATCTCGAAATCGAATACCGCACGGTATTCTTTCATGGATGGTCCTTTCGTTCTTTCACAGACTGGCGATGCCGTCGGGTCTTTGCTCGGTTGCCGCATCCCGAGGAAGAGGAGCACCAAACGCGATTTCCGGGCGGCGAGGCATCAAAGAACAACATCCGGCAGTCCTGGCACCGCCGCAGGCGTACCCTGCGTTCGCTGCCAAGGATTTTGATTGCATCCGTGGCGATCTCGGCAAGCATGGCCGCCACGGGTTCCCTCGCAATAAGATCCATCCCGCCTGTCGTCAGAACCGCATGGGCGGAATGTCGGGCCGCTGCATCGTTCAGGACGCGAGCGTCGTCTGGCCCGACCTCGCCACCGTCGATCAAGGAACTGGCTGCCCTGTACATTGCCTCTCGCAGGGTCCTGAGATGTCTCAGATCAGTTTCGTTCGCCGCGACAGCCGACATGAAAGGCAATTTCCCAGAAGCCTCGGCCCAACTGGAGACGTCCTCGGGGATTTCTATCAAATCGATACTCGATCCGTCGCGATCCGCGATGGTATCGATCAAGTCTAGAAAGAGCGCGCCGGAACGGAATTCATAGGATCTCATGCGACACCTGTAATACAGGTGTTTAAGGTTGGCAAGTATGACCTTTGTTCTTACCGGCTGATCTTGAGCGTGGCGCTGGAGTCACCCGCAAGTGTTTCGTCGCGTCGTAGTGGACGCTTATACCCATCAAGGCGATGACGGTTTCGTCCTGCAACTCGGTCATTCGCAACGACAGGGATTCCTCCCTTGCACAACTCGTGATTCAAATGGGCAGGAGGAATTGCCCATGTCCGATCATTACTGGCTGACCGAAGCGCAACTTGAGCGTATCAGTCCCTACTTCCCACGTTCCCATGGCAGGCCGCGCGTCGATGACCGCCGTGTTATCAGCGGGATCATTCACGTCATTCGCAATGGCCTGAGATGGCGGGATGCACCTGAGATCTATGGATCGCACAAGACGCTTTATAACCGCTTCGTCAGATGGTCGCGAATGGGCATCTTTGATCGAATATTCAGCGGCTTGGTATCTGGCGGGCCAGAACCTGACACCGTCATGATTGATGCCACGCATCTGAAGGCGCACCGGACTGCGTGCAGTCTTGCAAAAATGGGGTTGTTCCGCGCCGCATTGGTAGAACAAAAGGCGGCCTGAACTCCAAGCTGCATGCGCTGTGTGACGACAAAGGAAGGCCCATCGTTCTTTGTTTGAGCGAGGGCCAGCTGTCGGATCATGTGGGAGCCAAGCTGATCTATCCGGCAATGCCGAATGTCAAAGTGCTGATCGGCGATAAGGGGTATGATAGCGACGAGTTCCGCGATGCACTGAAAGCACGCAAAATTAAAGCCTGTATCCCGCCCCGATCAAACCGGAACGCGCCGTGCATCTACTCGAAGACGCTGTACAAGAAACGTCACAAAATCGAAAACATGTTCGCCAGGTTGAAGGACTGGCGGCGCATTGCAACCAGATACGACCGTTGCGCACATACATTTATGTCGGCGATCTGCATCGCAGCGACCATCATCTTCTGGATCAATCAATGAGTCCTGAACCTAGTTCTTCTTAACTCGCTTATATGACTGCAAGCTGAAGAACCGGGCCACCGGGCTTCAGCGCAAGTCAAAGGGTGACAGTCCTTTCAATTCCAAGCAATGAAGCCGAAGGCCACTATCGTCTTGGAAGGATTGACTGATTAAACAAGTCGACCCTAACGAAGCAGCGGCTTCCTATGGCCGAGGATTCGGTTAGGCAACCTTGAAAGTATGTTCCTGACCACCATCAAGGCGTTCCGCCAGTATCCTGTTCATTGCAGCTGCACGAGCATGGCGATCCAATGCATAAGTTGTACGCGTGAACTGCACTCCGTCTAGAAGACCCTGAATGTAACCGGCAATCGTGTCTGCCGCCATGATCAGCGCCGTATCGACTGAGTGGATGTAGCGGCTAGTGATAGTGCCCTGCGCATGGCCCAGAAGTGCCGCGATGGTCGACTCCGTAAATCCGAGATCATTCGCAATGCTGGCAAAGCTGTGACGCAGCACGTGAGGCGTGATATCAGCAAGTGGCGAGTCTCTTAGGATCTTACGCCAGTGCTTAGGGAAACCAATGAATGGCTTTCCTTCAACGGTTCCCTCAAACACGGCACCGGCAATTACATCGGCCTGGCGCGTCTCGATAAGTTCCACAATCGGTAATCCGATCGGTCGAACGGACGCTCCCTCCTTGCTGTCCCGAAGCCGCAGACAGCTATTGGCAGCATCGACTTCCCGCCAGTCGAGATTGATGATCTCCCCACGCCGGCAGCCTGTCAGCGCAAGAGCGCGAACCATTGCAGCTGCAGTCGCGAGTTGATCGTCCCGATCAGCATCACAAAGCAATCGACCAAGAAGCCTGTATTCATCTTCAGAAAGCCTGCGGTTGAGTTTTTGGTCGGCGGCCTTGCGAATTCCATGTGCCGGGTTGGTCTCGATAATGCCATTCTCGCGCGCATAGGTAAGGATGGCACCGAGCAAACCCAATGTGCGCGTACCCGTACCGACGCCACCCCGCACGATCGTTTTGCCATGCTTTCCGGTTTTCTCGGTCATCTTCGTCCTCCCGGAAGCAACATCACGCATGAAGCGCGTGATATCCGCGGATGTCAGATCCTTGACCCGGCGTGTTCCAAGCAGAGGGACAATGTGACGCTTGATCCGTCCCTCGTCGGTGTAGATCGTCGATTCCTTTTTCGGGCGGCGCTTCTTTCCGAGGATGAGCCCAGCCTTGGCATCCTCTAAATATCGCTGGCAGAGTTCCTTGACAGAGATCGCCTTGTGATCGAGTTCACGCTCCTCGGCCGGGTTCTCGCCTTGTGCGACACGCCCAAGCAACACGCGGGCTTCCTTGCGGGCAGTCTCAGGCGTCCAGACACCATGGGGGCCGATGGTGAACCGGCGGGTGCGACCCTTGGCGCGGTACTGAACGACATAGCTCCGTCTGCCGGAGGTGAAGACCCGGAGGCCAAAGCCTTGGAGGTCATCGTCCCAAATGAAGTAATCGGCTTTGCCCGTTTCTGCCTGGTCGACAATTCGCTTGGTCAGTTTCGGCACGTCATTTCTCCTGAACTAGAGTGGTCCCGGAGGCGCTATTTCGGAAGCACCACGGAAGCACCCGGAAGGAAATCAAGACGCGTTTCTGGATACTGACTTCGGTGTGTTGATCTAGAAAAATCTAATCTACGTAGTGACTTAGCGTGTCACAGCGCGCAAATAGAAACAGCGGCAAAAACCGTCCAGACGCGCTCCGAAGGCAGAGGTCACAGGTTCGAATCCTGTCGGGTGCGCCATTTTTCTCAATATCTTGGAGATTGCGGCGACCGGCACGAACTGTCCGGTTCTGTTCTTCGGCAACCAAATCGGCACGCAACGGCGATGCCGTGACACGGCGACTAATTTCCTTTGCCGAAAAGCCCGGTAGAGCCCCATGCCCGAAGCCGCTCGCAGCAGGCGCTGACGGCGAGCCCGGCAGGGCTCGCCGCGCCGGCAAGAAGAAGTCTTCAGGACAGGTTTGAAGGGTCCGGTTATTGGCCGGTCGTCATATAGGTTTGCGGTTCGTCGGACGGCTTCGAACCCAGGGAGTAGACCGTGTATTGCGCGCTCGGATCATTTCCCATTCCGAGGGAGCCCTGCGGCATTCCGGGAACGGCAATTCCGCGAATGTCCGGGCGCTCAGACATCATCTTGTTGATGGCTTCGATCGGGACATGACCCTCGATGATGTATTTTCGATCGCTTCCGATCACCGCCGTGTGGCACGCCTGCATGTCATCCGGGATGCCGGCCTGCGTCTTGACGGCGGACAGATCCTCCATGTCTTCGACGACGATATCGTAGCCGGCCGCCTTCATGGCTTTGGTCCACTCTTCGCAGCAGCCGCACCAGGGGGACTTGAAGACCGTGAGAGTTTTCTCGCCATTGGCAAGTGCTGCCGACGAGAGGGTAAGAACGCTTCCAAGCGCGATCAGGGCAAGAGACCGATTGATCATTTTTCAGGATCCTGTTTTGACGGGGCGTGGCACGATTTGCCCATGAATTTGTGCATGACGAAATGCATGCCGACGCAGCCCAGCATCGGCGCGGCAAGAAGCAGTGTGTCTGCAAGGGACTGTCCGGCCGGAACTCCTGCGATCAGGAAGCCCGTTCCGGCCACCATGACGGCACAGCAGGCCATCATGAAAAGAGTATGTCCATTCAGGAGTTTCCGGAGTGAGTGTCCGGTTGGCCCGCGTGACTGAACCGCAGGCACCGAAGCCTGGGTTCCGGGAGTAGTTTGCTGTAGGCGCATTATGCGTCACCTGAGTTTCAGGATGAACACCCGCCTGCCGTCGGGCGGCGTTTGCGGAAAATGTCCATCCTTTTTCAAACCATTGACAATGCCGGAGCGCGCAAGGCGTCGATCCGGCGCGAACGGTCAACGGTCTGTGGGTGGGCGGTCTCCCAGGTCGGGGTTCAGCGCGCTAAGCACAGGCAGTGACCGGGATTCTCTGCCAGTTTCGGCAATAAACCGGAAGACGGCGGGGTCGACATAAAATGCAAGACAATCCGCGCTGCAGCCTGGAACTTTGGCGGACGTGTCCGTTTTTCTCCCGGTCTCACAGCATTTGGCGTGGTGCGAAAAGGCGGCTTTGAGCGAACCGGAAGTGTCCGGGTCCATTGATGCGGCCTGCCCGATTGAACCGGCTTCGACCGACGTCATGGTGTATGCAGTGGCCGTGTGGACCCCTGCAAACAGGATGATCAGCAATGCGGTCAGCAAGGTGCGCATGAAGGCTCAATACCTTGGAAACGTCATAAAATCCAGATTGAACTGAATACGGATGGCGGTGGTCAGGAAACGTCGAACCAGCTGGTCATACCGGCTGCTGCGTGTTCGAGCATGTGGCAGTGAAGAAGCCACTTCCCCTTGTTGTCGGCGACGAAGGCGATCTCTACCGTCTGCCCCGCACCGATCAGGAAGGTATCGCGCCAGGGAGACGTGGCATCCGGGGCGGCACCTGAGCGTTTGACGACCTGGAAATGATGTCCATGCACATGCATGGCGTGGGCCCAGCTCGTATTGTTGAGGACTTCGATCAGAACGGTTTCACCGACGCCTGCCGCAAACAGCGGTTCTTCCGCCAAATTGGCAGTGCCGTTAAATGCCCAGACCTGCGCGGTTCTGCGGAAGTCGTCGCCTTCCTGCAGCTTGCCCTGATAGGTGATGTTCTCCAGATTGCCCATGGCACCGCCGGTCATGTCGAGTCTGACACGGCGTGCCCTGGCAAGATCCGGTTCCGCAATGGCGTTGGGGGCCGGCAGGACCGTATCCGCGCCAGCCGCGCCGCTGCCTCGGACCTCGAAGGCAGCGAATTCGAACGGATCATCTCCCGACAGTTCCTCAAGCGCGAAATCAGCTTCCGGAATGACGATCAGATCGGCCCTTTGCGCGGGGCCGAGCAAGAAAGGCGCGTAGCTCAGCGTCTCGGCCCGGCCCAGCGCCTGGCCGTCGTAAGCAACGATACGTCCGCCGAAGCGGTTGGGATCAAGCTCGAGGATCCGTGCGTTGGAGGCGTTGATCAGACGGAGCCGGTGAGGCTCTCCTCTTTGAAGGGTAAACCTCGGACGCGGCGCACCATTGACGGTCAGCCAATTGCCCAGTCTGCCGCCATGCGCCCATTCCATCAGGGAGCCGAGACTTGCCGTTTCGAGGGCGCCGTCGCGTGTCAGCCGCCAATCGTCGATGACCAGCGTCAAATCGTGTTCCCGGTCAAATGCAGGTTCTTCCTCATCGACGATCAGCGGTCCGTAAAGACCGCGGGCAACCTGGTTCCAGCTCCTGTTGTGCGCGTGGTACCAGTAGGTTCCCGCATCCGGCACCACGAAGTCGTAGTCGAAGCTTCCGCCCGGTGGAACTGCCTGCTGTGTCAGCCCCGAAACACCGTCCATTGCATTGTCGATCCGGATGCCGTGCCAGTGTATGGAACTGGGCTCTTCCAGATTGTTGATGAAGCGCACCTTGACCCGTTCACCACGCTTCGCCCGGATCTCGGGTCCGGGCGCAGCGCCGTTGTAGGTCCAAAGGTCCGATGAAGGACCATCCTCCCGAAAGAGTTTCTGTTTTGACGGACCAGCCGTGATTTCGAAAAAGCCGTCCTCGGCAAGAACGGGCCGGGCAAAGGCCGGTACGGTTGCCGACAGCGTTAACACCGAAGCCGACTTGATAAAACCACGCCTGGTCCAGAGCATTTCTGTCAGTCCTCGTTCAGGAGATAGGCTGCAATGGCATCGAGATCGTCCTGCTGCAGGAACCTGGTTCCGTCCCTCACGACCTCTCCCATCGACCCGCCGAAGGCGTCGCCATCCGGCAGGACACCGGAACGAAGGGCGTAGGCGAGACCTTTGGTCGTCCATCCCTTGTTGCGCAGAGCAACCGCCGTGATCGGAGGTGATTTCCCTCCATCGGGCAAGCCGTCCGCACCATGCAGCGCCAGTTCCGCCTGCCGGGCACCGGCGAAATTGCGCGGTGTATGGCAGGCACCGCAATGAGCGGGGCCTTGTACAATGAATTTGCCCCGGTTCCACTTCTCGGATTTTTCCGGATCCGGGACGAATGGCGTGTCATCGAAGTAGACCGTTCGCCAGAGCTTCAGCCCGCCTCTTATGTTGTAGGGCAATCCGAGCTCATGCTGTCTTGAAGACTGTGCGACCGGTGGAACGGTCTGGAACGCGGCCCATAGATCGGCAATGTCCTGGTCGGAGAGACTGGCATAGAACGGATAGGGAAACGCCGGATAGTATGGCATGCCATCCGGAGAGATACCGTGGCGCACGGCCCTGGCGAAGTCATCGACCGACCAGCTGCCGATGCCGTTTTCCTTGTCCGTCGTCAGATTCGGTGAATAGAACGTGCCGAAATCCGTCTTCAGAGCAAGGCCTCCCGCCAGGGGCGCGCCGCCTTGTTCTGCGTTCGTGTGGCAGGCGATGCAGCCTGACATGCGGGCGAGATAAGCGCCTCGGCCGGGATCGCCGGCAAGAGGAGGAAATTTCACCTCCAGACTTATCGGCTGGTTCATCACGGCCGCACCGCTCACCGCTGTGACCACAGCGGCGAGAATGAGAAAGAATAACAACCGTTTCATGCAGTCAGTTCTTTTCAATCCGGAATTTGGTGTGGCACGCCGAACAGGTTTGCGTGACCATGTTGAACACGCCGTCGGCGGGCATCCGCGCCAGCTGGTCTGCGTCCATCATGCCCGCTGCGCCACCCATCATCGTGGAGGCACCTCCCATCATGCCGCCTCCCATCATGCCCGAACCGCCCATCATGCCCGAACCGCCCATCATTCCGGATTGGCCGTTTTGCATCATGTGCCCGCCGCCATCCGCCATCAGGCCGTTGCCGGCTGCCGCTTCGAGGCCTTCGGCAAATACACCAAGCTGCCCCGCCAGAACGGAGAATGTCTGCCAGTCCGTCCATATGTCGGGTTTGGCTTCGGACATTTTCTCAAGGCTGCCTTCCGGGAAAAGGTCGGTCAGGGCGTCGCCCGCATGGGCACGGATCACGGATGCGCCTTCCCGGACCGCCGCTGGATCATAGGCGGTTTCGCCGCGCATCATGACAGCCAGACCTTTGACCACCTTGCCCAAGGTCTCCATGCTTTCCATGCGTTCCTTGACGATTCCGGTAGCGCCTCCATGAGCGAGCGCAATGGTAGAAAGACCGGAAATGGCAAGCGCGCAACCGGCGAAAATGACAGTGTTTTTCATGAAATTCCTCTTGATTTCGATACCTAGCGGCCTGGCCGCTTATCTGTTCATCAAGAGGTCGCCTTGGGCGGTGGCGGCTCCAAGGCAGGGGAGGAAATCCTCGCGACTCTTTCTTCGCCGGTTTCAATCTCCGGCTGCTTTCGGAAAAACGAGAGCCTGTAGTCTTTCGTCAACTGCAAGATCGGCGCACCGCAGTGCAAATCCGTCTTCGCCGCCGTTTCGCTCGAAGCATCGTGCAGGTGCCTGTGAGGAGGCGAGTTCGTTTCCGATATCACACCGGAGTGGCTGTGTGCTGCGACTTCATGCGCAAACGTACCGCCCGACACCACCAGCATCAGAACGGAAATGTATGCCAACAGTCTGACAAGACGACTCATGAAGAAACCCTACAGCAGTTCGCGCGGGGCTCTAACACGACATTGTGACATATCAACGGCAAGTTCTTACTTGCAGCTCTGTTGCTTCAGTCCGCCCACTGAGCGTCTGTGCGGGGTCGTTTCCCGTCAAAAAGCTTCGGGGAATGACTGCTGTCGGAGGAATTTTCCGGCTCCATTCCTCCTTCGGCGGCATGGAACCATGCCGTGCTAGCCAGGCATCCAGGCGTTCCGCCACGGTCCTGAGCGAGAGCATTTCGCTGCGCAGGCCCATGGCCCGAACTTCTCGGGCAGCTGCGCGGACCAGATCATTGCACCGTCCTGATCCTCCCGGCATTGCCGAAGAACGCGGCGCCCGGGGATCCTGCGGACGGTCGCACGGGATCGCACTATTATCTCGAGGTGAAAGTGGGTAGCGAAGGGCGATGTCGCCGAATGCACTGCGCACCTTTGACACCGTGCCAAGAAATCCAGCGCATGTTCAATTGCGCACCGCGCATTGCGCCTAGGATTGAGCGCCGGGATTGGCTGCCAGAAAATATCCGGCACGCCCTCCCGGCGCAGATGCATTCATTCCTTCAGTTCTACGACCGTCAGGTTTCCGTTGATCCGGTCCGCCGAGAATTCGATTTCCTGACCTTCCTGCACTTTCTCCAGCATGGCATCATCGGCCACGCGGAAGACCATCGTCATTGCAGGCATGTCCAGGTTCTTGAGTTCCTCGTGAATGATCGTCACCTTCTTGCCCTTCAGATCGACCTTTTTCACTGTGCCTTTGGTATATTCCGTGGCGAAGGCAGCGGTTGCGAGGACGGTGCTGAGAGCACCCGCGAAAAAGAAACCGAGAAGCTTGTTCATTCCATTCTCCTGTTTGTGAAAGTGTTTTCGCTTACTTATGTCCGGCATGCCCGACATGCGGGTTTCCTGACGCCGCTTCGTTGGGAGTTGACGTGGTCACGCCGGTGGAGGGTGCAGCTTGGACGGGTTCCGGCAGGTCGCCGGTCCATTCCCAGGCTTGGGTTCCGGGCGGGTTTTCGTACCAGCCGGGATCGCTGTAATCGCCGGCGGAAATGCCTTCGCGCACTTTCACGACCGAGAACATGCCCCCCATTTCGAGCGGCCCGTGAGGCCCCCACCCGGCCATCATCGGAACGGTGTTGTCGGGTATCGGCATGGACATTTCCGCCATCTCCGCCATACCGTTGCTGCCCATGGGCATATACTCCGGCTGGACCAGGCGGATCTTGCGGGCGAGCGCGGACTTGTCCGCCCCGATGAAGGTCGGCACGTCATGGCCCATGGCGTTCATCGTGTGGTGCGACTTGTGGCAATGGATCGCCCAGTCGCCCACATGCACGGCATCGAACTCATAGGCGCGCATGGCCCCGACCGGGATGTCGATGGTGACTTCCGGCCAGCGGGCTTCCGGGCGCACCCAGCCGCCGTCGGTGCAGGTGACCTCGAAATCGTAGCCATGCATGTGGATCGGGTGGTTGGTCATGGTAAGGTTGCCCACGCGCACCCGGACGCGATCGTTCTTCGACACAACAAGCGGATCGATGTCAGGGAAGATCCGGCTGTTCCACGTCCACAGATTGAAGTCGGTCATGGTCATGACCTTCGGCACGTAGGAGCCTGGATCAATGTCGAATGCGTTGAGCATGATCAGGAAGTCGCGGTCGACCGGCATGAAGGACGGATCCTTCGGATGCACGATGAAAAAGCCCATCATGCCCATCGCCATCTGAACCATCTCGTCCGCATGCGGGTGGTACATGAAAGTTCCGGACTTCACGAGATCGAACTCGTAGACAAAGGTTTTTCCCGGCGGGATGCCGGGATGCGACAGGCCGCCGACACCATCCATGCCGGAGGGCAGAATGAGACCGTGCCAATGAACCGACGTATGCTCGGGAAGCTTGTTGGTTACATAGATCCGGACGCGATCGCCTTCGACCGCCTCCAAGGTCGGTCCGATCGATTGGCCGTTATATCCCCATAGGTAGGCGATCATGCCATCGGCCAGTTCCCGTTCCACCGGTTCGGCAACCAGGTGGAATTCCTTCACGCCGTTGTTCATCCGGAAGGGAAGCGTCCAGCCGTTCAGAGTGACGACGGGATTATAGGGTGCTCCCGTCGAGGGAGCCTTTGGGGCCTGGGTTGCCGGACCATCCATGAGGGCTGCTTCCGGCAGACCCATGTTGGATGTCTTTGCCCATGCCGCGGTTGAAACTAGCGCTGCACCGCCGGCGCCCGCCCCCAGAAGCTGACGTCTGTTCATCATCGTCATGGTCCTTTCGTGTGGCGTCATCAGTGTCCTCCTCCGCCGGCTTCGGCGGTTCTCATTGGCGCGGCACTGCCTGATCCCGCATCCATCCCGCCACCGACGGTGGCCGCAGCGAGATTTGCTTCGGCCAGCCAGAAGTTCTTTCTGGCATTAACGGCAAGAATCTGAGTGTCGATGCGCGCTCTCGTGTCCGCGAGCAGATCGAAAGTGTTTGTGATCATGCCGTTGTATGTCAGCAGGCTTTCGTCCTCGACCGCTTTGCGAAGCGGCAGCACTGCGTCCCGGTAATGGCGGGCGATCTCGTGCGACGACCTGTAGGCGGTGTAGGCCGAACGGGCTTCGGAGCGAATATTGACGGCTTTCTCGGCAAGCTTGTTGGCCGCTTGCATGTAGGCATACTCCGCCTTTCGCAGCCGGGCCTTGCCGCTGTCGAAGATCGGAATGGCGAATTCCAGCTCGACCTGAGGCGTGACGATTGTTTTGGACTTCGTCTTTTCTTCCAATTCCCCGCCGTGGAGCTCATATTCGGTCTCGACTTCCCGTTCCGCCTCGACGCCGGCGATCAGTTCCAGGTCGCTCACGTATCTGGTGGCTTCCGTCAGACGGTGACTTTTGGCAACGGCCTCGAGCTCGAGCCTTGCGACCTGCAGGTCGATCCGGTTGCGAAGGGCATCGGCCTCTATCGCTGGGTTGGCGCGTGGTGCCCCGGGCAAGGCCGGAAGGCTGTCCGGTACGAAATACTGCGCATCCTGACCCCACAGCCCCATCAGGCGCGTGAGGCGTTCCTTCGCGAGCGACGCGGCCAGTCTCGCCTCCGCCTTCTGGCCCGTCAGTTCGGCGTAGAAGGCATGTTCACGTGCCTGGCCCGCCTTGGGCATCGCCCCGGTTTCACCCAATTTCTCGGCGAGCTGCGATGCCGCGTCGGCAGCAACCTGCGCCTGATTGAGATAGGCGACCGTCTCGAAGGCCGCGACCGCATCGATCCACGCGCGCCTGGTTTCTCCGGCTAGCGAAAGCGTGTCGCTGATCGCCGCGGCCTGCGCCTGACGGAACCTGGTGTCTGCAATATCGACACGCCGCTTTTGCGTCGCAAGGGACAGCAGGTTCGCCGCAATCGTGCTTTCGATCGTGCGAAGCCCGCCAATCTCGGGATGAGCAATCCCCAGAAATCCGACGGACACGACGGGGTTCTCCAGCATTGTTTCCTGCCAGGCCTCGGCTGCACTCATGCCGAGGGTTGCGTAGGACGCCTGGAGGCCACGGTTGTTCAGCAACGCGATTTGAACCGCGGTGTCCGCGTTGATCGTCTTCTTGTACACCATCGCGCGCACCCGATCCGAGACGACCCTGGACTGGTCCGCATTTTCGATCCAGACGGTTTCCTTGTTGCCCGTCCGCAAGGACGTTCCGGAAGAGACTGCCTGGAACCCGGGTTTCTGCCCGGAATAGGAGGCGACCTGCTCTGGAGATACGCACCCGGCCAGCAGGCCGGCGGAAGCACCGAGAAGGAGAAACCTGGCGAGAGAGCGTCTCATGACCCGCCTCCTTGATCGGACGACTGGGCATCGTTGAGCTTGCGCCAGGAACCGGGATCAACCGGTGCCCGAGCGGTGTAGCCTTCGGTGACCGAAGACGGATAAAGGGCATGAATGGCTGCTCCCGGATCTTCCGGACCGGATCCGCCTGAAAGGCTCGGCAAGGATGCCGTGGATGCGCAGCCCCCGACCAATAGCGGCGAGAGCGCTGCAAAAACGCTTAGTTTCATTGAAACTCACTGATCTCGATTTTCTGAAAGATGCCGCGGCAAAGGCGGCGTGCGGTTTGCCCGGAAAGAAACCCGGGCCGAGATCAGAGTTTGGGTGGGCGCTCTACCTGGAAGCCGGATGCCCCGGTCAGCGAAGCCGTCATCGGCATGTAGGGCGGAAGCAACTTCCTCCCCGAGAACCCCGGACCCTGCAGGATCGCAAGATCGAGAAAACAGGAAGCAGGACAACAGGTTTCCGAAGAGGACTTGCCGTCTTTCTTCGCCTGAGCTGCCGGACAATCGGACAATTTGTCCAGCAGGCTGCCAGGTTGTTGCACCTGCTGCATTTGCCCCATGGAATGCGCAGTCTGGTGTGCTGCCAGGTGAACACCGTCAGCCTGGGCACGCGAGTTCGCTCCCGGAAGCAGGGTTCCGAGAAGAAAGATGCCTGCAATGAAAATCTGAAGCAGGTTGCGCACGGATCACCTAACCGGAAAACACGAATTCTCTATCGAAGGCCTGGGCGGGTCACAATTGAATTGTCCGTGATCGAAGCAATTCCTCACCGTTCCCGTATCCCGGCAACATATGATGCTTGACGGCCGCGGTTCCAAGACCCGCTCATCGTCAATGTCGCGCCGCACCTGAATGTCTTGGGGCCAAATGGATGTGCCCCCGATAAATGCTCTCGATTTGGGTTGGAGTTTTCCACGACGATTTTCCTGGCTGGGGAAGGAGCGGAATTGATGAAGGCATCGAAGTTTTCGCTTCGCGGTCCTTCGGTTCGGACGCGCAGAAGGCGTTCACCGTGAAGCGCGGGGAAGAAGGTGTCCCTGTCGCGGAGATCTGCCGTGAGGCCGGGATCAGCCAGGCGCCCTATTTCAACTGGTGCATGAAGTATGCGGGTCTGATGCCATCGGAGATGAAGCGACTTCAAGAGCTGGAGCAGGAGAATGCCCTGCTGAAGAAGATTGTCGGGGATCTGTCTCTCGATACGGAGATGCTTCAAGACATCGTAAAACGAATGTATGGTCCGCCCCGTCGTTGCAAGAATCTTGGGTGCCGACGACATGAGTTTGCCCGGCAGAAAGGCCGGTGGATTTCGGGCTGATTGATTCGGGTATTTGCCGCCAGACGTGCCGGTCGGCCGGCCTCAGGAAGCAGATTCCGGTAGGGAGATTACCGAAAACTCTCGAGATATGCCGTCTTTTTTTGATATTTTTCAGCTGTTAATAAATTGTTAATAACTTTGGCCATGCGACGATGAGAATTAACCTCCGACGAGCCAAGGAATACCTGCGAACACGCAAAAGTTCCTTTTCGTAAAACCTCTTGTCGCTATCGTTGCACGTTCGCAACACCTGCCATAAAAGTTAACAAAACTTAACTGTCTCAAAATTGCCTGAATTCATCTTAAAACAATAAGCACTCAATATTTGCGCGCCCGCTCGGTACAGTCACTGGTTTATGGACGAATCCGATGCACGTAAAGCATGGTCTCCCGAAATTGGCAACTCGGTCCCGATACATCGGGCAGACATGTTCACGCAATGAGAGGGCGCATGCATCCGGCAGATTCTTTTGGACAAAAGAACGCTCAAGGCTTCCCACTGACATTCGACGGTGCCACTTCCTCCGCATGGTTCGCGGCCGGACGGTGGTTCCTGGACACCGTGCCAGGTATTCAAGAGAACCATGCACAGCAGACGGACGCTTCCGCAATTGCAGGCACCGGCGGGAGCCGGGTCGACGCGGAAAGCGCCCATGACGCTCCCTCTCCGGAAGGCTCCGGCCCGCAGGCGCCGGCCGGGTTCGAGGCCGCGGAAGCCGGTTATGCCCATATGCCGTCCTTCGCTGGGACAAGCAATTCGGCGGACAACGGCAATGCAAGCCTGCTGAAGTCGTTGCTGGAAACCCTGTTCCAGACCGGCAACGGCGGCGGGGATGACGGCCTTGCCTGGCAACCGACAGGTGCTGCGGACCACTATGCGCCGTTCGGGCTGGCGGCAGGCGCGGGTTCTTCCGGCGTGAGCGTACCGGCAGCGGCAGCATCCCGTTTTACCGCCTTCGCCCCGCGACAGGGCGAGGACGGTGTCGTTCTGCATGACGAGCAGTCCTGTCCCTGCCCCAACTGCGGCACGCGGGAAGACACGGGTCTGGACGCGGCAACAAGCGAGCCGACAGGCACCACATCGACCTCTTCGGCATCCGCGCCCGCACAGCTCGCCGACCTCGCCAATTACCTGACGAGCGGCTACTGGGCCGACAAGGGTATTTCCCTCTCCAACCCCGACGGCACGCTCTCCCACAATCTCGGGACGTCCGGCGCCGATCCGAACAATGGCGTTATTTACTACAATATCTCCGGCTATTCGTCGGACGCGGACGGGCTGACCGCGGACCGCCAGTTCCTGGTGCGAGAGGTCTTCAAGCTCTACGGCGAAACGCTCGGGATCAATTTTGTCGAGACGACGTCGACGGACACCTCCGTGGTCGACTTCTTCTTCTCCGACAACAGCTCCGGTGCCTATTCCAACTACAGCTATTACTCCAACGGTGAGCTGGCTGTCGGCTACGTGAACATTGCCACGTCCTGGTCAGGCGGTACCTCCACCTACAACGACTACACGCTGCAGACCATCTTCCACGAGATCGGCCATGCGCTCGGTCTTGGCCACCAGGGCAACTACAACGGATCAGCCACCTACGGTGTCAACAACACCTTTGAAAACGACAGCTGGCAGGAATCCATGATGTCGTATTTCAGCCAGGGCGAGAACACCACGGTCACCGCCTCGTCCCTCTATCTGCAGACGCCGATGACGGTTGACTGGATGGCGCTTGACGATCTTTACGGCTCGCAGGGCTATGGCGTCTCCCACGCCTTCACGGAAGACACGGTCTGGGGCTTCAACACCACGGTCACTTCCGCGGTCAGCGACATCTGGGCGAAATGGTCGTCCTATGCCAACACCACCGCTTCCACGATCGTCGACGGCGGCGGCATCGATACGCTGGATCTGTCCGGCTACAACAACAATACGGTGATCAACCTGGCGCCGTCCGACCGGATGGCGACCTCGCCGTCCGTTTCCAGCATCGGCGGCAAGGTGGGCAACCTGACCATCGCCGAAGGCACGATCATCGAAAACGCCATCGGCGGGTCCGGTTCTGAAACCTTCTACGGCAACAGCGTTGACAACACCTTCACCGGCAATGGCGGCAACGACACCTTCCACGACAGCCTGGGCGCCGACACCTATCTCGGCGGCACCGGCACCGACTGGGTCCTGTTCACCGGCAACTTCACAGACTACACCTTTGCCGTTGCCGGCAGTTTCCTGCAGGTGATCAACGGTGTGGTCGATCTAGTCGAAAGCACGGTCGAATGGTTCGGCTTCGCCGACCAGAACCTGACCTGGCAGACCATCGCCGATTCCCTGGTTTCAAACACGGCGCCTACAGCGATGGCCGATGCCTACGCGATCGGCGAGGATGCCCTGCTGACCGGGGGCAACCTGCTGGCCAACGACACGGACGCAAACGGCGACGCCCTTGCCATCGCCGCCGTGAACGGGCAGGCCGCCAACGTCGGCAGCCAGATCCTGCTCGCCTCCGGCGCGCTTTTGACGGTCAACGCCGACGGCACCTTCGCCTACGACCAGAACGGCGCTTTCGAAGCCCTTCAGACGGGTCAGACCACGACGGACAGCTTCACCTACATTGCCACGGACGGCACGGGGAACTCCTCCCCCGCGACGGTCACCATCACCATCAACGGGGTGACCGGCAACACCGCCCCCGTGGCCGCGGCCGACGCATTTGCGGTGGACGAGGATACGGTCCTGACGGGCGCGAGCCTTCTGGCAAACGACACGGACGGCGACGGCGACCCGCTGTCCGTCTCTTCCGTGAACGGATCGGCCGCCAAGGTCGGCAGCCAGATCCTGCTGGCCTCCGGCGCGCTCCTGACGGTCAACGCCGACGGCACCTTCGCCTATGACCAGAACGGGGCATTCGATGCCCTGCAGACGGGCCAGACAGCGACGGACAGCTTCACGTATACGGCGACAGACGGTGCAGGCACCTCCTCTCCCGCGACCGTCACCATCACCATCAACGGAGTGACCGACAACCTGGCCCCGGTAGCCGCGGACGACAGTTTCAGCCTCGCCGAGAACGGCACTGTTTCCGATACGCTCCTGGCCAACGACACAGACGGCAACGGCGATGCCCTTACGATCTCCGAAGTCGAAGGGTCGGCCGCGAACGTCGGTACGGAAATCACGCTGGCGTCCGGCGCCAAACTGACGGTCAACGCCGACGGCACCTTCGCGTACAACCCGAATGGCGCTTTCGACTACCTCGAAACCGGACAGACGGCGACCGACAGCTTTGTCTACCTGGTTTCCGACGGCAAGGGTGGTGTCGACACGGCCACCGTCACGCTGACCATCGACGGTTCTTCACCCCCGGTCACGAGCGAGGCCATCACCGTCGATTTCGAGGGAATGGCGCCGGGGCCCTTTACAGGCGTGGGAGACCTCAACTTCTCCGGGCTGGAGGTTACCGATTCCAGCCCGCTGGCCGGGTCTCTCTCCGGGCTTTCCTCCGGTTTCACCATTCTCACGAACGGCCAGGATTTCGATCTGGACAGCCTCCTGCTGGAGGCGGTCAGCGGCCGTATCCGCATCCGGATCGAAGCCTATGACGACGGCGTGCTTGTAGGATCCACGACAGTCAATACGCATAGCAATTCCGCCAGCGCCGTCACCTTTGACACATCTTTCGACAGTGTCGACAAGATCGTGGTCAGCTCGAACGGACAGTTCCTGGTCGACAACATCGGCCTGACGACACATTCCGATATTCTGCCTGGCGGCAATTCGGCTCCAACGGCGCTCGACGACAGCTTCGCGACCGACGAGAGCACTGCCGTTATCGGCAACCTGCTCGACAACGACAGCGACCCGGACAACGACGCCCTGACCGTCACTTCCGTGGCCGGCCAGACCGGCGGAACCGTCACGCTGGCCTCCGGCGCCATCGTCACCTTCGCCGCGGACGGATCCTTCACCTATGATCCGAACGGGGCTTTCGACGGCCTCTACAACGGTGACAGTGCCACCGACAGCTTCTCCTACGAGATCTCCGACGGAAACGGCGGCACGGATACGGCAACGGCCGTCATCAACATCAGCGGCACCGGCACCCCGCCGCCCGCACCGACCGCCCATGTGATCGGCTTCGAAGGCGGAACGCCCGGATCGGCTTTCGCCCAGGAAGACGGTTTCGTTTTCATGGACACGACCGCCACCGACCAGTCCATGGGTGTGGCCTCAGGTGCCCTCGCCGGGCAGAGTGTTGGCGACAGCCTCATATTCTACAGCCAGGACGGCAGCAGCTTCGACTTCGATCAGGGTATCTTCACCGCGCTCAGCGGCAAGAACGTCACCGTGACCGTCGAAGGCTGGGAAGACGGGGTGATGATCGGCAGTGAAAGTTTCCGGATCCGCGATAACAAGGAATCCGTTTACTCGATGAGCGATCTCACCTTCGATCACGTCGACCAGGTGGTGATCACGGCTGCGGGCGGCGTCATCGTCGACGACCTGTCGCTTCTCTTCTGATCAACCGGATCACAACAAGCCGGGGAGGCCCTGCCGGCAGTCATTCATTTTGACTATAGGCAGATAGGGACACCGGCGGTCAGGGATCCTGGCCGCCGGCTAACTTCAGCGCCTCGCAATGATGTTGTGTTCCGGGCCAAACGGGAAACCGGTGATGTTTTCCGCCCCGGTCTCGGTCACGATCAGGATGTCGTGTTCCCGGTACCCCCCTGCCCCGGGAAGGCCTTCCGGGATCATGATCATCGGCTCCATGGAAACAACCATGCCCGGCTGCAGCACGGTGTCCACATCCTCGCGCAGTTCCACCGAAGCCTCGCGGCCGTAGTAGTGCGAGAGCACGCCGAAGGAATGTCCGTAGCCGAAGCTGCGGTGTTTCAGGAGATCGTGGCCGCGGTAGATATCGTTGAGTTCCGCCGCGATATCGCTGCAACGCGCACCCGGCCGGATGAGTTTCAACCCCTCCCGGTGAACATGGCAGTTGATTTCCCAAAGCCGCAGGTGCTCCAGCGAGGCATATTCGCAAAAGAGCGTGCGCTCGAGCGCGGTGTAATAGCCGAAGATCATCGGAAAGCAATTGAGGCTCAGAATGTCGCCGGCTTCCACCTTCTTGTTGGTAACCGGATTATGCGCGCCATCGGTGTTGATGCCCGACTGGAACCACGTCCATGTGTCCATCAACTCCACGAAGGGAAAGGATCTGGCGATCTCGCGGATCATGGCGTTGGTCGAGGCCATCGCCACCTCGTGTTCGGGAACGCCGGCCTGAACCGCGTCCACCAGTGCTGCGCCGCCGACGTCGCAGATCCTTGCCCCTTCGCGGATGAGGACATGTTCCTCGGCGCTCTTGATCGTCCTCTGGGCCATGGCATCGGTCCCGACGTCCACGAACTCCACTTCAGGAAGCGCGGATTCCAGGAGTTTCAGGAAATCGAGGGAAACGTGGTCGAACTCGATGCCGATGCGCCGGACGGACGGGTTGGGCATCTTCAGCAAGGTCCGGATGGCGTGGAAATAATTGTCCCGGCGCCAGTCGGTATAGATCAGCGCATCGCCATGGCTCCGCCGCCAGGGCTGGCCGCCGTCGATGCCGGCCGCAATGGTCGTCGCCTTGTCCTGCGTCACCAGGAAGCCGTACTTGCGGCCGAAGTAGCAGTAGAGGAAGCCGGAGTAGTAGCAGATGTTGTGGTAGGAGGTGAACAAGCAGGCATCGATCTGACGCTCCGCCATGAGTGTTCTCAAGCGCGCCTGCCGGCCATCCATTTCCTCCGGCGAAAACGGCGAAAAGGTCTTCTCGCCGTTGTTCATTTCGTAGATGCGGATCATGTCTTCGCTCATCGAAGGCTCCTTTCTCGTTCGATCCTCACAATTCGGAGCCTGAAACAGAAAACGGGCCGGCTTCCTGAACAGAAGCCGGCCCGCCAGGCCCAATTTTCAATTGTCATGCTACCGGGAGATCTCGTTCCGTCTCCACCCGGCGACTGGCGTACCGCCACCGGTTCATATGAAAGCAGCCGGGCCAAACGCTTGGGAAGCGATCAGCCCGTTCCCCGGTCAGCCGGGGCTCAAACCTCTCAGTCGTTCAGACCGCCGGCGCAACATTTCCAGGACGGTCAGAAGGGCTACCGAAATGACGACCATGATGGACGCCACCGCCAGAATCGTCGGAGATATCTGTTCGCGCAACCCTGTAAACATTTGCCATGGCAACGTCTTCTGGCCGGCCGAACCGAGGAACAGGACCACCACGACTTCATCGAAGGACGTGATGAACGCGAACAGCGCTCCGGAGACGACGCCCGGAATGATCAGGGGCATCTGCACCTTGAAGAAGGTTGTCACCGGATTGGCACCGAGGCTTGCGGAGGCCCGCACGAGCGAGCGGTCGAAACCGACCAGCGTTGCCGTCACCGTGATTATCACGAAGGGCGTCCCGAGTGCCGAGTGGGCCAGGACGACGCCCCAATAGGTGCCCTGCAGTCCGATGCGAGAATAGAAGAAATACATGCCTGCGGCCGAAATGATCAGCGGCACGATCATCGGCGATATCAGGACGGCCATGATCGCCGGCTTGAAAGGCACATGGGACTGGGACAGGCCGATGGCCGCCAAGGTGCCGAACCCCGTTGCCAAAATGGTCGCGAACGGCGCGATCATCACCGAGTTCTTCAGCGCCTGCTGCCAGTCCGGATTGGTGAAGAAGTCTTGATAGTGCTTCAGTGAATAACCGGCAGGATCGAACGCCAGCATTTCCTTGGTGAAGGTGAAGAAGTCCTGGGCGTTGAAACTGAGTGGCAGGATCACCAGGATCGGGAAGATCAGGAAGAAGAAGATCAGCCCGCAGATGATCCTGAACGAATAGAACCATGTCCGCTGGAGAGGGGACGCGTAGGGAGGAAGTGCACTCATTTCGCCGTCTCCTATCCGAGTTTCACGTTATCGATGCCGACGATCTTGTCGTAGACAACGAAGAGAACAAGCACGGCCACAAGCAGCAGCGTGCCAAGCGCCGCTCCAAGCCCCCAGTTCAGGGACGAGGAAATGTGATAGGCGATCCGGTTGGAGATGAAGATGCCGGACGTACCGCCCACCAGTTCAGGCGTGATGTAGTAGCCGATGGACAGGATGAAGACGAGCACCGCACCCGCACCGATGCCCGGCACCGACTGCGGGAAATAGACCCGCCAGAAGGCGATCCAGTCGTTGGCGCCAAGGCTCTTCGCAGCCCGCACGTAGGAAGGCGAAATGGTCTTCATCACCGAATAGAGCGGCAGGATCATGAAGGGCAGCAGAATGTGGGTCATCGCGATGATCGTACCCGTCTGGTTGTTGATCATCACCAGCCGTCCGGCGTCAGTGATCAGTCCCGTCCAGACCAGAAAGTCGTTGATGACGCCCTGTTGCTGCAAAAGCACCTTCCAGGCGGAGGTGCGCACCAGAAGAGAGGTCCAGAAAGGCAGGAGCACCAGGATCATCAGGATGTTTGACGTGCGCAGCGGCAGAGCAGCCAGAAGGAAGGCGATCGGATAGCCGAGCAGAAGGCACGAAACCGTGATCACAATCGACAGGAACAGCGTCCGACCGAAGAGGAACATGTAGATCCGCTCGTCTTCGGGCCTCATCTCGATCCCGTTGGCGGTCTTGTGCGCGTCGAAGGCGTTGAGGAAATAGCCGCCCGTGTAGCGCGGTGAAAAGCGTTGCAGGACCTGCCAGGTTTCGACATTGCCCCAGTCCTTGTCGGCCTTGATGAACTGGTCCTTGAATGGGCCGGCCTCGTCCATGCGCTTGATACCGCGGCCGGTCTTGCGGAAGAGGCTGGAGATGCCGCTTTCCTCGTAGTTCAGGCGTGAGCCAAGCCGTGTGTGGGTCTTTTCCTTCACGGCAACGGTCATGTCTTCGTAAAGCGCGGCGAAGACGGCCTCATCGGGCGCCTCCCCGGAATTCGGATCCCAGACCTGCAGCGCCACGACGGTTTTCGGAAGCGTATCGGCGACAATTCCGTTTTCGACCGAGCGAAACAGCATGTCGACAATGGGCGCGACAAAGGTGATCAGCACGAAGATCAGCAAGGGGGCAATCAGCGCAAAGGCACGGATCTTTTCCCGTCTCAGCGCTTTGGCAAGCGCCGCCTTCAGCGGTTTGCCGTCCTGCGTCGTGAGGACCTGGCCGTCTGTGGTTTCGCTCATGAAACAGTCTTCCGCAAATAAGATGGAGCGTCCGGGCGGAGCTGAGCCCCACCCGGACCAAGGCCCAAGGCATCCACCGGTCCGGTGAATGCCCGTCAAAGGCTTACTTGGACAGCCACGCCTGGAACTTGGCGTCGATGTCGTCGCGGTAATCCGCCCACCACTCGTAGTTATAGAGGAAGGTGTTCTTGGCGTTGTTCGGATCGGTCGGCATGTGCGGAGCCATTTCGATGCCGAGCGTGGCATGCTTGCCAACGAGCGGAGCCGAGGACTTGCGGGCCGGGCCGTAGGAGATGTACTTCGCCTGATCGGCCAGGCGCTGGGTGTCGGTCGCGAACATGAGGAAATCCTTCACCGCGGCCAGACGGTCGTCCGGAAGACCTGCCGGAATGATCCAGCCGTCAAGATCGAACACCTGGGCATCCCAGAGCATCTTCACGGGCTGTTTCTGCTCTTCGATGAGAGCAAACAGGCGGCCATTGTAGGTGGAGCCAATCACGACTTCCTTGTCGGCCAGAAGCTGTGGGGTCTCCGCGCCGGCCGACCACCAGACAACACTGTCCTTGATGCTGTCGAGCTTCTTGAAGGCACGTTCCTGACCTTCTTCGGTTTCCAGAACGCTGTAGACTTCCTCCTTCGGCACGCCGTCACACAGAAGGGCCCATTCCATATTGTTGATCGGGCGCTTTTCCAGGGAACGCTTGCCCGGGAAGGCTTCCAGGTCGAAAACATCACAGATGTCGTCCGGCTCCTTGCCGTTCCATTCGGCAACGTCGGAGCGGTAGCCGAAGGTGGTGGAGTAGACGATCTGCGGGATGAAGCACTCGGAGACGAGAAGATCGCCGAAGTCGTCAGCGGCAGACGTTCCGTCCGGTGCCGCGGCCAGATCCGTGGCCGGGTCGATTTCCATCGCCAGGCCTTCGTCGCAGAGGCGGATCGCATCGGATGCCACCACGTCGACAAGATCCCAGGTGATATTGCCGGCTTCGTTCATCGCGCGCAGCTTGGCGACGGCTTCGTTGGAAGACTCGTCCCAGATAATGTTGACGCCCGGATGATCGGCCATATACGGCTTGGCGTAGGCGTTCACCTGGGACGCCTGGTAAGCGCCGCCCCAGGAGACCATCGTCATGTCATTGGCAAGTGCTGCGCTGCCGGCGAATGCCAGAGCGGTGCCTGCAAGAATTACCGTCTTGAGCTTCATCAGTACTAGCTCCCTCTTTTAGGATTTTAACGGATGCTCGTCCGTTTGTTCGCTGACGGCCTGGAACGGCCGCCAGGCGATTTCAGACAACTGCGTCGAGCGCTTTGCAGTCGTTTATGGCCCAGCCGACCTGGACCGTTTCCCCGACGTTCAGCTTGCGCTTCTCTCCGCGGTTGCGAACCTTGACAATGAACTCGTCATTGCCCGCCACATTCATGCGTACGCGAATGTGGTCACCGAGATAGATGAGTTCCTCGATGCGTCCATTGACAAGATTGTCCATGGATTCGTTCGTATCGAACTCGACCCTTTCGGGGCGCAGTGACAAGGTGGTCGCATCGCCGACCGACGCGACGTTGACCTTGTCCGCCTTCAGTTTCGTGCCGTCGCCAAGCTCGACCAGGCACTTGCTGCCATCGACCTCGACGACCTTGCCGTTCAGCTTGTTGTTCTCGCCGATAAACTGGGCAACGAAGGAATTCTGCGGATCCTCGTAAAGATCGTCCGGGGTCGACAGCTGCTGGATGACACCGTCGTTGAAGACAGCCACCCGGTCGGACATCGTCAGTGCTTCCGTCTGGTCATGGGTCACATAGACCACGGTGACGCCCAGATTCTCGTGGATGTGCTTGATCTCATACTGCATCTGCTCGCGCAGCTGCTTGTCGAGCGCCCCCAGGGGCTCGTCCATCAACACCAGATCAGGATCGAACACCAGAGCGCGGGCCACCGCCACGCGCTGCTGCTGGCCACCGGAGAGTTGCGCCGGCCGGCGGTTTCCGAAGGCGCCGAGCTCGACCATTTCCAGGGCGCGCTTGACCTTCTGTTCCTGTTCCGCCTTGCCGACACCGCGAACCTGGAGCGGAAACGCCAGGTTCTCCGCCACGGTCATATGCGGAAACAGGGCGTAGTTCTGGAACACCATGCCGATGCCGCGCTTGTGGGGCGGAACATTGTTGATCGGACGGTCGTTGAGATAGATTTCGCCGTGTGTCGCCGGTTCAAACCCCGCCAGCATCATCAGGCAGGTTGTCTTGCCGGACCCTGAAGGTCCCAGCATGGTCAGAAATTCACCGGGTGGGATATCTAGATTGAGATTTTTTACGACCAGGGTTTCCCCGTCATAGCTCTTTTGAACGCTGTCATACTTAACAGCAGCGCCCCCTGAATCCGCCATTGTGTCCCCAAGTCTGGTTCGTTCTTTTTATTTGCAGCGAACCCAATTAACACCGAGGCGACGTTCATCTCCGCAGTGATCATACTGAACGCTGACGTGCATAGAAAAACAAAATTGCAGCGTTATTGAAAGAGGGCAATGAAAAAAAATGGAGAATTTTTAGTCATCTATCGACTTAATATTTTGCAGCAGAACCTTTCGGGAACTTTTCTACTCAACACGAAGGGCTCGGAGAAAGAATCATCTTCTTTCCCGAGTTCCCGATCTCCACCAGCGCACAGGTGAGTTTGTTTTGTTCTTGGACAAAGTTTCCCTCATGTCCGCCCGGGTCAGGCGCTGAAGACCGTCCTTAAATGCTCTCGAAGCGTCATCCGGGAGCCGACCGTCCGGCCCGCGTCACAGTCTGCGGATCGACGCCCCCAGCTCCAGGCAGGGGGACGCGCACCGCCGCATACGAGAAAAGAAGGCCCCGCCCGGGCGATGCCGGGCGGGGCCAGAAGACCAATGTCAGAGGTCTCAACCGGGACGGCTTATTTGTAGTCGTACTTGCCGTCTTTCCACTCGTACCAGACATAGCCCGGCAGAGTGACGTCGCCCTTGTCGTCGAAGGACAGGTCGCCGAGAACGGTCTTGAAATTGCCGCCGTTCAGCGAGGAGACGACGGCGTCGTAGTCGGTCGACCCCGCAGCCTTGGCGGCGTCGGCCCAGGCCTGGATCGCCGCATAGGTGTAGAGAGCGTAGCCTTCCGCGGTCTTGCCGGCATCTTCGAGAGCCTTCACGACCGGTGCAGCTTCCGGGTTCTTGCGCGGATCCGGAGAGAAGGTCATCAGCGTGCCTTCACCAGCCGGGCCGGTGATCGACCAGTATTCGTCGGTCACGAGCGCATCACCGGAAACCAGGATGGTGTCCATGCCCTGGTCGACCATCTGGCGCTTGATGAGGCCGGCTTCGGTGTGGTAGCCGCCGACATAGAGGACGTCGATGTTTTCCTGCTTCAGCTTGGAAACGAGAGCGGTGTAGTCCTTTTCACCCGCGGTGTAGGCTTCGTAGAGAGCTTCCTTCTTGCCAAGGCCGTTCATGACTTCCTTGGTGGCATCGGCCAGGCCCTTACCGTAAGCGGTCTTGTCCTGGATGATGGCGACGTTCTTGTCCGCGAATTCCTTGGCAAGGAAGGTTCCTGCAACCTGACCCTGCTGGTCGTCACGGCCGCAAACGCGGTAGACGCCCGGTCCCGGACGCTCGTCGGTGAATTTCGGGTTCGTGGATGCCGGAGAAATCTGCACGATGCCTTCTTCCGCATAGACGGCGGACGCAGGGATCGAGGAACCGGAGCAGAAGTGCCCGGCCATGAAGACCACGCCCTTGCCGACCATCTGGTTTGCAACGGCAACAGCCTGTTTCGGGTCGCAGGCATCGTCGCCGACTTCCAGAACCAGCTTTTCGCCATTGATGCCGCCAGCAGCGTTGATGTCGGCCACGGCCTGCTCGGCGCCGGCCTTCATCTGCTCACCGAAGGAAGCATACTGACCGGTCATCGGACCTGCCGTTGCAATGACGATATCGGCGAATGCCGCCGTGGACATGGCCACACCTGCAATCGCCGACACGCCGGCCAAAAGATATTTCTTCATCATCAACTCCCCTTGATCCGGTTTTCCGGATCACTGTTGAAAAGAAGCTTCCGCTTCAGGTTTGGCTGGCCCTCGAACGCTTGTTCCTTTTGTTCGTTCGGTGCCGGCCGGTTCCCCATCGGTGTTCGACAACACCGCTGGAATTCGTCAGACGTTAGCGTACTGGTCTGTCTGGCCTTCGCGCAACCTCCACGTGAAGGGACCTGTTCTTTCGTAAAGCCAAACATACTGCGTTGTCATCTGGTTAGTGCGCGTGAAACGCCAGCTCGCAAGCCCGATCGCCAGCAATACCAGATAATCCACAATCAGGTAGTGCACGGACAAAAGCGTCCCGTCGAACAGGGCGAATGTCAGGAAACGGATCGCCAGCGTCAGCAGGAACAGGAACCACAACAGCACCGGCAATGGCCGCCAGGTGTTGGCGCAGCCGCGTCCCGTCATCCAGGCGGCACCGCCGCCAAGAACGCACACGAGGATCAGGAATACGCCCAGACTTGTTTGATAGAGAATGCCCATGGCGCGCTCCTTAGTGTCTTCCGCCTTCGAGGTATGCGGCCTGCACATCCTCGCGCGTGAGAAGTTCCTTCCCGGTACCGGACATGGTGATCTTGCCGTTCACCATCACATAGGCCCGATGCGCCAGTTTCAAGGCGTGATAGGCGTTCTGTTCCACCAGGAAAACGGTCAGCCCGTCGCTCTGATTAAGATCGCGGATCGCATCGAAAATCTGCCTCACGATGATCGGCGCAAGTCCGAGGGACGGCTCGTCCAGCAGAAGCAGGCGCGGCTTGGACATCAGCGCCCGCGCGATCGCCAGCATCTGCTGTTCGCCGCCCGACAGGGTGCCGCCACGCTGGTTGCGGCGTTCCTTCAGCCGCGGGAACAGGTCGAAGGCCCGCTGGAGGCTTCCCTCCACGTCGGTGTTCCTGGCCATTTCCGCGCCCATGACGAGATTTTCCATCACGCTCATGCGCGGAAAGATCCGCCTCCCTTCCGGAGACTGGGCGATCGACTTGCGCATGATCTCATGCGTCGGCATGTGCGTGATGTCTTCGCCGTCATAGATGACCTGGCCGGAACTGGCCTGGGGCGTGCCACAGATGGTCATCATCAGGGTCGACTTACCCGCACCGTTGGAGCCGATCAGGGAAACGATCTCGCCCTTGTCCACGGTCAGATCGACGCCGCGAAGCGCGATGATCTTGCCGTAGTGGGTTTCGACGTTCCTGACTTCAAGCAGGTGATTTGAGGATGTCACAGTTCGACCTCCTCTTCCACCGCGGCGACCTCTTCGTCCGGAACGCCCAGATAGGCCGCAATCACCTTCGGATCGTCCTTCACTTGCGCGGCCGTTCCGTCGGAAATCTTTTCGCCATAATCCAGCACCACGACGTGGTCCGATATTTCCATCACAACGCTCATGTCGTGTTCAATCAGCAGGATCGAGGTGTCGTGCTCCTTCCGGATAAACTGGAGGAGCGCGTTCAGCTCGGCACTTTCCTTGGGGTTCAGACCGGCCGCCGGCTCGTCAAGGCACAGCAACTCCGGTCCGGAACACATGGCGCGGGCGATTTCCAGCCGGCGCTGATCGCCATAAGGCAGGTCCGCGGCAGGCGCGTCGGCCCGGTCGATCAGGCCGATCCTGTCGAGCCAGTAGCGGGCCTTGCCGACTGCGTCCCGTTCCGCCTTCTTGAAGGCAGAAAGACCGAAGATGCCGGCCACGGAATAGCCGGATGCCAGCATCAGCGGGTTGTGCTGGGCCACCATGAGGTTTTCCAGAAGGGTCATGCCGCCGAACAGGCGAATGTTCTGGAAGGTTCGGGCGACCTTGGCCTTGGCCGAGATCCTGAAATCCGGCATGCGTTCCAGAAGATACGGCTCCCCCTTGGCGCGGTGCATGACGATCCGGCCTTCTGTCGGCTTGTAGAAGCCGGTAACACAGTTGAAGACCGTGGTCTTGCCGGCACCGTTGGGTCCGATCAGCGCGGTGATGTCGCCGCGCCCCACGTTGAAGGAAAGGTCATCGATCGCGACGAGACCGCCAAAGCGCATGGTCACGTGTTCGATCGTCAGTACAGGATTGTTGTCCCAGGGGTTCATCCGTGGCCCTCCTGCACAAGATCGGCACTGATGCCTTTGACCTTCTTGCCGCTGAGGGTGATGGACGGCGTACGCGTGGACACAAGGCCCCTCGGCTTCCAGATCATGATGCCCACCATGACGAGGCCGAAGACCAGCATGCGGTATTCTTGCAGATCGCGGAAGAATTCGAAGCCGCCGATCATCACCACAGCCGCGATGACGACGCCGATCTGGCTGCCGAGGCCGCCAAGAACCACGATCGCCAGAACCACGGCCGATTCGATGAAGGTGAAGCTCTCCGGAGAGATGAAGCCCTGCCGGGTCGCGAAGAACGATCCGGCGAAGCCGCCGAACATGGCGCCGAGCGCGAAAGCCGTCAGCTTGGTGTTGGTGGTGTTGATGCCAAGCGACCGGCAGGCGATTTCATCCTCGCGCAGGGCCTCCCAGGCCCGGCCGACCGGGAGTCTCCTCAAGCGCATGGTCACGAAGTTGGTGACCAGAGCCATCAGAAGAATGACATAGTAGAGGAAGATGATCCGGTGGATGGAATTGTACTCCAGCCCGAAGACATCCGCGAAACCGCCGGGGCCGCGCGTGAACTCGATACCGAAGAAGCTCGGGCGCGGAATGCCGGAAATGCCGTCCGGACCACCGGTGAAGTTGTACCAGTTGAGCAGGATGACCCGAATGATTTCCCCGAAGGCCAGCGTCACGATAGCGAGATAGTCGCCGCGCAGACGCAACACGGGGAAGCCGAGGGTGATGCCCCAGAACGACGCCAGGATGCCGGCGAGCGGCAGGCAGATCCAGAAGGAAAAGCCGAAGTAGTGCGCGAGCAGGGCGTAGGAATAGGCGCCGACCGCGTAGAAGGCGACGTAACCGAGATCGAGGAGACCGGCCAGGCCCACCACGATGTTCAGGCCCCAGCCCAGCATCACGTAGGTGGTCACCAGGATGGCGAGGTCGAGATACTGGCGCGACCCGCTGGTGCCGTAGGAACTGATCAGCAGAAACGGCAAGGCCACCGCAAGGATCAGGAACACCGGCGCGGCGAACTTGCCGAGGGGCGCGAAGATCTGCGCGTTCGGCATCAGTTGGCCGACCGCCTTGGTCAGAGGTCTTTCGGACTTCCAGACGAAAAGGTTCAGCAGCAGACGGCCGGCGAAGACGACGGCAACGGCAATGGCAACCGCCACCCAGCGGTATTCGATGCCGAGCTGCCCGCCAAGACCGCTGGCAACTTCAGCCTTCATGCCGATGAGGATGCCGAACAGCGCGAGCGCGATCACGCCCCCGGC
This sequence comes from Roseibium sp., assembly GCA_050289605.1. Taxonomy (GTDB): domain Bacteria; phylum Pseudomonadota; class Alphaproteobacteria; order Rhizobiales; family Stappiaceae; genus Roseibium. Next base: position 44,281 of record JBNKGB010000023.1, read on the forward strand.
CGCCGCATCCTTCAGCGACTCCATGAAGAGGTTGTCGGATTTCACAGGCATGGATCAGACCTTCTCCACTTCCGGTTTGCCGAGCAGACCTTCGGGCATGAAGATCAGCACGATCGCAAGGATCGAGAAGGCGGCGACGTCCTTGTATTCGACGGAGAAGTAGCCGGACCAGAAGGTTTCGATCAGACCGATCAGCAGTCCGCCCAGCATGGCGCCCGGAAGGGAACCGATGCCCCCGAGAACCGCGGCGGTGAAGGCTTTCACGCCGGCCAGGAAGCCGATGTAGAAATCGATCACGCCATAATAGAGCAGGAACATGAGCCCGGCGACCGACGCGAGACCCGCGCCCATGACGAAGGTGAGCGAAATCGTCCGGTCGACATTGACGCCTAGCAGCGAAGCCATCTTGCGGTCCTGTTCGCAGGCCCGCTGCGCGCGGCCGAGCGAGGTCTTGTTGATGAGCTGGGTGAATCCGAACATCAGCGTGACCGTGACCACCATGATCAGGATCTGCGTGTAGGAGAGCTGGACGATGAAGCCGCTGCCGTCAGCACCGCCTTCGCTCAGCGTGAAACCGCCGGAAATCAGCGGCTGCAGCGGCTTGTTGCGTGCGCCTTGCGAAATCTGGACAAAGTTCTGGAGCGCAATCGACGCCCCGATGGCAGTGATCAGCGGCGCGAGGCGGAAGGACCCGCGTAAGGGCCGGTAGGCCACACGCTCGACCGTCCAGCCCCAGACCGCGGTCAGGGCCATGGACAGGATCAGGACCCCGATCAAGGCCAGGATCAGAAGCGCGATCGGCAACGACGCCGTGATCCCGAACGCGACGATGAAGATCAGCGCGATGAAGGAACCGACCATGAAGATATCGCCATGGGCGAAGTTGATCATCCCGATGATGCCGTACACCATCGTATAGCCGATGGCGATGAGGCCGTAGATCGACCCCAGTGTCACGCCGTTGATCAGCTGCTGAAGAAAATATTCCATGTTCTTTTTGTTACCCCCTGAAGCAAATGCCGCTTCCAGTGACGAGACATTTTTGCCTTCATTAACGTTTTCATTAGCAAGGCATGCGTTGGGAGACAATTCCTCTCGCCAAACCCACGCCAGAAAAATAGATTTCTTCGACAATTCCGGTTTTGGCGGAAAAATCCTCCGCGAAAAAGCAAATCGGCCCACGAAAATCCGGCGCCCTCGAAATCGCGGCGGCAACCGGCCGGCGAACCGGTTGCCTTGTGCCGTTCCGGGAACTCAATTAAGTTTCCTTCGCAAAACAGGTAACACGTTGCCCGATTCTGGTTCTTCGCCTCTCATGTTTCTAACCACCAAGGAAGTGGCCGACCTATTGCGGGTCAAGGAGCGCAAGGTATACGACCTTGCCGCCGCGGACGAGATCCCTCACCGGCGGATTACCGGCAAGCTGCTGTTTCCGGCCGACGAGATCCGTGCCTGGATCGACGGGTCCGGACAGCTGATGCCGCGCGAACGGCCGAACGTGCTCGCCGGATCCCACGACCCGTTGCTCGACTGGGCCATACGCGCCTCTGGCTGCGGCCTTGCCACGCTTTGCAACGGCAGCCAGGACGGACTGACCCGGTTCAAGTCAGGCGCCGCCGCACTTGCCGGCATTCACATCCCCGACGAGACCGGCTGGAACGTTGCCTCCGTGACGGGCCTGAACGCGGTCAATTGCGTCCTCATTGCCTGGGCCGTGCGGCGGAGAGGCCTGTTGATCTCTCCTGACACCACCGGCGAGATCCGGTCGGTCGGCGATCTCAAGGGGAAGCGGGTTGCCTTGCGCCAGCCCGGGGCCGGAACATCGATCCTGTTTGCCGATCTGCTCGCAAAGTCCGGCCTTGCGGAAGGCGATCTTGCCTGCATCAAAGGCCATGCCCACACCGAAGGCGAGGCCGCCGCCGCGGTGTCCGCCGGCGAAGCGGATGCGGCACTTGGTCTTGAAGCCATGGCGGGTCAATACAAGCTATCCTTCCTGCCCCTGGTGGAGGAAAACTTCGACCTGCTGATCGACCGCAGGTCCTTTTTCACCGCACCGGTCCAGCAGCTCCTGGCCTTTGCCCGAACTGCGGACTTCAGGGAAAAGGCGGAAACGCTCGGCGGATACGATCTTCAGGCCCTGGGTTCGGTTCGCTGGTTGTCGGCATAGATCCACCGGGGCGAAAGCGGACCAGAAACATGAACGATCTCCGTCCCCACGAAATCACGGTGACCGCACCCGAACCCGACGATGCCAGCCTGCGCTTCATCGGCAGGATCCATACGCCGTGGGACGACAGGAAGGATTGTCCGCGCCAGGGCAAGCCGGACGGACCGGAATGCCGGCTGGAGATTTTCGAACCCTGGGTCGCCGCCCTCAAGGGTCTCGAGGACTACGAATTCGTCGAGGTTCTCTATTGGCTGGACAAGGGCCGGCGCGACCTCGTCGTCCAGAACCCGGGGCACAGCGACCGGACCTTCGGCACCTTCGCCCTGCGCTCGCCCATGCGGCCGAACCCCATCGGGACGGTGCTCGCAAAGCTGGTTTCGATCGACGGCCCGAACGTCATCGTGCGCGGCCTCGACTGCCTCAACGGCACGCCCCTGATCGATCTGAAACCAGACCGGTGCGCCTTCTCGCCAAAGGCGCCACCGAAAGACTAAGTCCGTCGGTTACCCCCTGGGGTCAGCTTGACAACCGCCTCCTGGAAATGACAATCCCGGAACAAAACCGCTTCCACAAAGCGGCCAAGGGAGAATTTCATGCAGCCAAATCCGGAGACCGGCGCGACCGGCATCAACGACGTCGTGTCCATCGAACGGCAGGGCCCGATCGCGCTGATTGCCGTCAACAATCCACCGGTCAACGCCGCCTCGCATGCGCTCAGGAGCGGCCTCTGGACGGCGGTCGAAAGCCTTCAGGACGATCCGGACATTCAGGCAATCGCGCTTTACGGTATGGGCCGGACCTTCATCGCGGGCGCCGATATCCGCGAATTCGGCAAGCCGCCGCTCGATCCTTGGCTGCCGGAGCTGTGCAATTTCATCGAAAAGTCGGTCAAGCCGATCGCCTGTGTCATGCATGGCACGACGCTCGGCGGCGGTCTCGAGGTCGCCATGTCCTGCCATGCCCGCGTAGCGCTGAAGGGCACCAAGGCGGGATTGCCGGAAGTCACCCTCGGCATCCTGCCCGGCGCCGGCGGCACCCAGCGCGCGCCGCGCCTTGCAGGCATCCCCAAGGCTCTCGACATGATCACCTCCGGCAAGCCCGTCGACGCCGACGAGGCGCTGGAATACGGGCTGGTTGACCGGATCGTCGAAGGCGATCCCCGCGAGGTCGCGCTCCAGGCGGCCCGGGACCTGATCGACGGGAATCTGACGGTCCGGAAAACCGGCGAGATCGAGGCCGTGCCGGATGATGCCGCCCTTCAGGCGATGCGCGACAAGCTGGCGAAGTCCCAGCCACTGCTGTTCTCGCCGCACAAATGCGTCGACGCGGTCGCGGCCTGCAGCCTGCCCATCGAAGCGGGCATGAAGGAAGAACGACACCTCTACGAGGAATGCATGAAAAGCCCGCAGCGCGCCGGACTGATTCACGCCTTCTTCTCCGAGCGGGCGGTAACGAAGATCCCGGAAGCCTCGGCCGAGCCGCGCAAGATCGAAAACATCGGCGTCATCGGCGGCGGCACCATGGGATCCGGCATCGCGACGGCGGCCCTGCTTTCCGGCCTGCCCGTGACCCTGACGGAGCGTGACCAGGGCGGCCTCGACCGCGGTGTCGCGGCGATCACCAGGAACCTCGACGGCGCGGTGAAACGCGGCAAGCTTTCGCCCCAGTCGCGCGAGGACATCCTGTCCGCAAAGCTCAAGACCTCGACGGACCTTGCGGCCCTGTCGGAAGCGGACCTCATCATCGAGGCGGTGTTCGAGGAGATGAGCGTCAAGCGGGAGATCTTCGGGACGCTCGATCGTGTCGCCAAGCCCGGGGCCGTGCTGGCCTCCAACACTTCCTATCTCGACATCAACGAGATTGCCGCGATGACAAGCCGCCCGGCGAACGTCATCGGCCTGCACTTTTTCTCGCCGGCGCACGTCATGCGGCTGCTGGAGGTGGTGGTGGCGGACAAGACCGGTGCCGACGTCGTCGCGACCGGTTTCGCGCTGGCCAAGCGGCTGAAGAAGATCGCGGTGCGCTCCGGCGTTTGCGACGGCTTCATCGGCAACCGCATCATGACCTTCTACAAGAAGGTGGCCGACTACATGATGATGGACGGCGCTTCGCCGGAAGAGATCGACACCGCCATGCGCGGCTTCGGCTTTGCGATGGGGCCCTATCAGGTTGCCGACCTTGCCGGTCTCGATATCAGTTGGGCCGCCAACAAGCGCCGCGCGGCCACCCGCCCGGCGGAAGAACGCTACATTCCGATCGCCGACCGCCTGTGCGAAAATGGCTGGTTCGGGCGCAAGACCGGCCAGGGCTTCTATATCTACGACGATCAGGGTTCCCGGCCGAACCCGGCGGCGCTTGCGATCATCGACCAGGTGCGCGCCGAGGCAGGCGTCACGCCGCGCAGCTTCTCCCCGGAAGAAATCGTCAGCCGGTTCATGACCGCCATGATTTCCGAATCAACCCGCGTTCTGGAGGAAGGCATCGCGCTTCGTCCGATCGACATCGACGCCGTCTTTCTCAACGGCTACGGCTTCCCGCGCTTCCGCGGCGGCCCGATGCATACGGCCGACGTCATCGGCGCGAAGGAACTGGTGCGCCGGATCGAGGAATACGCCAAAGAGGATGCCTACTACTGGCAGGTACCGACACTACTGCGCCAGATGGCGGAGAGCGGCGGGACGTTTGGTGAGATGAACCAGAAGGGCTGAATCAGGTTGAAGAAGGCAGCGTCACAAGAGGCGTCACCCCGGACAAGCGCAGCGCAGATCCGGGGCCCACTCACCTGTCGGCTTGCATCCACCTTTTGAATGGTCGCAAAAGGCCGCTCACTCTATCGAAGTGAGGTTCTGCAAGCTCTGGAAACGAGTAGGCCCCGACTCTTCGCTTCGCTGCAGCCGGGGAGACATCAGCGATTAGTTGCTAACTCCGCAGGGCAACCTCCAGCCCCCCCTTCGCATATTCCGGCACGCTGGCGCCGAGCCTCAGTCCCAGTTCCGGGTTGGAGGCGTTGCCCTCGAGGGCGCGTTTCTTGACGCCCTGGAGAATCGCCCCCATGCGGAAAAAGGCGAAGGCGAGATAGAAGCCGAAACCGGGAATGCCGGAAAGCCCCATGCGGGCGCAATAGGCGTCGATGAAGGCCTGGTCCTCCGGAATGCCAAGGGGCCTCCGGTCCACTCCGGCAAGGCCGCGGCCTTCTTCTCCCGGCGGGCGCTGCCATTGCATGATGAGGGCGGCAAGGTCGGCAAAGGGATGGCCTAGGGTGGAAAGCTCCCAGTCGAGAACGGCAACGCAGCGCGACCCGTCTTCGGCAAAGAGCAGATTGTCGATCCGGTAGTCGCCATGGACCAGAGTCCGCCTGCCGTCATCCTCCGGCAGGTTGCCGTCCAGCCAGGCAATCAGCTCGTCCATCGCCGGGATGGTTCCGGTCTCGCTCGCGCGGTATTGCTTGGTCCAGCGGTCGAGCTGGCGCCGGTAATAATTGCCCTCCGGACCGAAGTCCGAAAGGCCACGGGCCTTTAGGTCAACCGAATGAATGGCCGCCAGAACCCGGTTCATGTCTTCATAGATGCCGGTCCGCAGCGCCGGATCGAGGTTCGGCAAACGCGGGTCGTCGAAATTGCGGCCCCGAACCTCTTCCATCACGTAGAAAGCGGAACCGATGACACCATCGTCTTCGCAAAGGACATGCATCCGGGCGACCGGCACGTCCGATCCGGCAAGCGCCTTCTGCACCCGGAATTCCCGGTCAACCGCGTGGGCGGACTTCAGCAAGACACCGGGCGGCTTGCGGCGCAGGACGTAGGTTCCGGAGGCAGCACACAGCCGGAAGGTCGGGTTGGACTGGCCCCGGTTGAATTTTTCCAGTTTCAGAGGTCCGGAAAAACCCGGCATGTTGGCTTCGAGCCAACCGGTCAGGGCCTTCACGTCGATATCCGCACCGGCCGTCGTCATGAGAACGAAATCCTGTCAGGCAGTGGGCCTTCCAGTTGCCCCGGGACAAGCTCCACCACCCTCCCAACCTCATCCTGAGGAAGCGCGAAGCGCTGTCTCGAAGGATGGGCGACAAACGCAGGAGCAAGTTGCCCATCCTTCGAGACGCCGCTAGAGCGGCTCTTCAGGATGAGGTCCTGTGGGGGAGAGTTCCGCATTTCGGCGGACCGCGAGAGAGGCCACGAAACCTCCACGGCTACCGCTCCCGATTCGAGTATTTGCGCAGCTCCGCCCGGGCCACCTGGCGCCGATGGACGGCGTCCGGGCCATCGGCGAAGCGCAGAGTCCTGAGGTGGGTCCACATGGCGGCAAGCGGGAAGTCCTGGCTGATGCCGCCGGCCCCGTGAACCTGCATCGCCTCGTCGACCACCTTCAGCGCCATCAGCGGCGCAACCACCTTGATCTGGCTGATCCAGGGCTGCGCGGCCTTCGTGCCTTGCGTGTCCATGACCCAGGCGGCCTTGAGGCACAGGAGCCGGGCCATTTCGATTTCCATGCGCGCATTGGCGATGATGTCGTAATTGGCCCCGAGTTCCACCAGCTTCTTGCCGAAGGCCTCCCGGCCCATGGCGCGCTGGCACAGGAGCTCCAGCGCCTTTTCCGCCTGGCCGATCGCCCGCATGCAGTGGTGGATACGGCCTGGCCCGAGGCGGCCCTGCGCCACTTCAAAGCCGCGCCCCTCGCCCAGCACCAGGTCGGCTTCGGGCACATGCACATCGGTGAAGCGGATATGCATGTGCCCGTGGGGCGCATCGTCGGCTCCGAAAACCTGCATCGGCCGCAGCACCTCGATCCCTTCCGCATCCGCCGGAACGAGGAACATGGAATGGCGGCTGTGCTTATGCGCCTGCGGATCAGTGCAGGCCATGACGATATAGACGCTGCAGCGCGGGTCACCCGCCCCGGTCGCCCACCATTTCTCGCCGTTCAGAACCCATTCTCCACCGTCTTTCACTGCGGAAAGGGCAATGCTGGTGGCGTCCGAAGAGGCCACATCCGGCTCGGTCATCAGATAGGCGGAGCGGATCTCCCCTTCCAGCAGCGGCTTCAGCCAGCGTGTCTTGTGAGCTTCCGTTCCATAGCGTTCCAGCACCTCCATGTTGCCGGTGTCGGGCGCATTGCAGTTGAAGACTTCCGCGGCAATGCCGACCTTGCCCATTTCCTCCGCCAGGTAGGCATATTCAACGGTCGTCAGGCCGAAGCCCTTTTCGCTGTCCGTCAGCCAGAAGTTCCACAGGCCGCGCTCTTTCGCCTTGGCCTTGAGGCCGTTCAGGATCTCCAGCTGGCGGCCGGTCATGCGGAACCTGTCGCCGGACGGGTGCCGGCCGACCTCGGCGTGATATTCGGCGTCGAGAGGCGCGATTTCGGTCTCGACCATGTGCCGGACCTTTTCGATGAGCGGGCGTAGCCTGTCGGTGATGCCCAGATCCATATGTCCTTCCGTCAACGCATTCCTCCAGGGTGTTCAACGTCTTCCGCCAGGTAGAACCGGTTCAGCCAGTCGGCCACCAGCGCCGGCCGCTTGCCGCCGTCTATTTCCACCGACGCCTGCCAGGTGATGTCGACCTCACCCGGCTTGGGCTGTTTCAGGTCCGCCAATTGAAACCGCCCACGCACCCGTGAGCCACTCTTCACCGGCGCCAGGAACCGGACACGGTCGAAACCGTAATTGATGCCGAAAGTGGCACCTCTGATCTTCGGCTGCGCCTCCACGCCCATGACCGACAGAAGCGACAGCGTCAGAAAGCCATGGGCGATCGTACCGCCGAAGGGCGTTCCGGCAGCCCTTTCCGGGTCCACATGAATGAACTGATGATCCTTCGTCACTTCCGCAAAGGCAACGATCTCGACCTGATCTATCGAATGCCACGAAGACACGCCGACTTCCTGCCCGACCAGGGCTTTCAATTCCGAGACCGTCAGGTCCCTCGGCGCCTCTTCCTCGTTCACTCATAAGCCTCCTGGAAGAGGTCCGGGCCGGTTTCGACATTGATACCGCCGCTGACCGGCAGGATGGCTCCGGTGACATACGACCCGCCGTAGCCGCACAGGAACTGCATCGCCGCGGCAATGTCCCCCGGCCGTCCCACGCGGCCGAGCGGCACCTGGGCGCCGACCCGGGCCCTGACGTCCTCGTCCGCCGTTGCAAAAGCCGTCATGTTGCTGACGAAGGGACCGGGTGCCAGCGCATTAACGGTGATACGCCTTCCGGCAAGCTCCTTGGCGAGGATACGCGTCAGGTGATGCACGGCCGCCTTGGAGGCCGCATAGCTGTAGGCCCGGTCGCCATGGGGCGTTTCGCCCATGACCGAGCCGACATTGACCACCCGCGCCGGATTATCATCGCTTGCCGCCCGTTCCAGAAGCGGCAAAAGGCTTTGTGTCAGCTGAAACAGGCCGGTCACGTTCACCCGCATGATCCGGTCCCAGGCCGTGTAGGGGAATTCCCCGAGCGGCATGCCCCAGCTGGTGCCGGCGTTGTTCATCAGGATGTGCAGCCTGTC
>JBNKGB010000024.1:0-48999 GCA_050289605.1 Roseibium sp.
GGCATCTGCACGCTCCCGCTGAATACAGTGACTGGAGCGACATCGAACAAGGCGCCAACCTGATGCTGCAGGCCCTGATCGATTTATCCGGAGCCCGGGCGCAGCAAAATAAAGCCATACGGCAAACTTCTTGATGGTGCCGGTGACCAAAATCGAGAGACTCAGCTTGCTCCACTGTCATCCCTGCGAAGGCAGGGATCCAGTAAACACCGGCAATCGAGGCTCGCGACACCACCGGGTCTACTGGTTCCCGGTCTTGGCTGCGCCAAACCGGGACGACACCCGAGAAGTATCAGACCGGCATTGGATATACTTCTTCGCGGCACCCTGGCAAAGCTTTCACGAAATCGTGGGGACGCTGCACAAAGCGTACCCGAAAGCACCGGCAAGGACGCAGCATTAGCCGATCAAAAGAAACGCCTCTTCTCCATCCGCATTGCATAGCCTCACCCCATGCCAGATCGTCACCCCTGCGAAGGCAGTAATCCAGTAATCTCATGACTTCATTACATTTTCGCCCCCGTTCAAACAGCGCAGGGGGGCAGGCCTTGCCGGCGGGGTGCACCTGCAGACAATTCATGAAAGACCTCAAGCCCCCCAGGTGTCGCTCAGCTTGTACCCTTCCGGCCAGGGATCGTCCGGGTCCAGCATGTGCTGATGGATGCCGGTGACCCAGCCGCGTCCGCTTATTTCCGGAACGATGCCCGGTCGTCCGCCGGCGGATTTTTCCGCGACGATCCGGCCGGTGAAGGTCGAGCCGATGATGGAGACGGCTTCGAACGTATCGCCCACTTTCATCTGGCCCCGCGCGGCCATCAGCGCCATGCGCGCGGAGACCGCCGTTCCCGTCGGCGAGCGGTCGACCTTGCCGGGCTGGATCGCGACGGCGGAGCGTCCCCTCAGGCCCGTCTGCGTCTGTTCAAGCGGGCCGCAGAAGGCGCAGAAGGAGATGTGGTCCCAGTCGGGGTTTTCGGGATGCGAAAAACCGAGCTGCTCGTTGGCGGCATCCGTGATGCGCACGCCAAGCCGGGCAATGTCCTTGGCCTCTTCCTCGCGGATTTCGAAACCGAGGGCAGAGGCGTCCACCACCACAAAACTGTCGCCGCCATAGGCTGTGTCGACCGTCAGCGTGCCGAGGCCTTCCACTTCCAGCGGGACCCCAAGCCTGTCGGCAAAGCTCGTGACGTTCTGCACGAAGATGCGTTCGGCCTTGCCATTGCGGCAGTCCGCCCGGACCCGCACCAGCCCGCCGGGCGCTTCCAGAACCATCTCGGTGACCGGCTCCTGCATCGGCACGATGCCGCCATCGAGCAGCACGGTGGAGACGCAGATCGAGTTGGAACCGGACATCGGCGGCGTGTCCTCCGGCTCCATGATGATGAAGGCTGCATCGGCCTCGGGGTGCTTCGGCGGCACCAGCAGATTGACATGCCGGAAGACGCCACCGCGCGGCTCGTTCAGCACGAAATTCCGCAGGGTCTGGTCCCTGGCTATGAAGCTGCGCTGCTCCCAGAGCGTTTCGCCCGGCGGCGGCGCGACACCGCCGACGATGACGTCGCCGACCTCCCCCTCCGCATGGCAGGAGATCACATGGATGGTTTTGCTGCTGCGCATGGCCTTACCTTGATACGAGTGGGCTCAGGAATAGCTGGCGACGGGATCTCCGAGAGCGTCGACGATCGGGGTGACGCCGAGGCCCGGGCGGTCCGAAGCCGTCATGCGGCCATTGACCCGCTTCGGTGCACCTTCGGCGATGTCCACCGTGCCGTAGCTGTTGAAGTCGGTGGCCGAGAAGGTGAATTCCGCCGGTGTGGAACGGGCGAGATGTGCAATCGCAGCGGTGGTGATGTCGCCGCCCCATGTGTCCTCGATGGTCATCGGAATGCCGTGGGCGACGCACAGGTCTCGCATCAGCTTTGCCCTGGTCAGGCCGCCGACCTTGGAGATCTTCAGGTTGATGCAGTCCATGGCGTCTTCGGCAATGCCGCGCACGAGGGTGTTCGGACCGTCGATGACCTCGTCGAGCACGAAAGGCAGGGCCGTGCGGCGGCGGATGGACAGGCTTTCCTCGTAGGTCAGGCAAGGCTGCTCGATATAGACGTCGAGCGACGAGATCGCGCCGACGACCCGGGCCGCCTCATGCCGGGTCCAGCCGGTATTGGCATCGGCGACCAGAAGATCGGACGGTTTCAGCACGGCACGGGTCGCGCGGATGCGCTCGATGTCGTCATTGGCATCACCGCCCACCTTCAGCTGGAACTTGGTGTAGCCCTCGGCAGCATAGCCCTCGATCTTGCGGGCCATTTCCTCCGGCGCTTCCTGGCTGATCGCCCGGTAGAGCACGACGTCTTCCTGGGCCGCACCGCCCAGAAGCGTGTAGACCGGTTGGCCGGTCGCCTTGCCCAGAAGATCCCAGCAGGCGATGTCGATCGGCGCCTTGGCATAGGGGTGGCCGCGCAAGGCAGCGTCCATGACGCGGTTGACCTCGCCGATATTGAGCGGGTCCAGTCCGATCAGGTGGGGGGCGAGCTCCTGAAGGCCGGAGCGCACGCCAAGGGCATAGCTCGGCAGATAGGCCGAGCCGAGCGGGCAGCATTCCGCATAGCCCTTCAGCTCCTCATCGGTGACGATTTCGACGACCGTCGAGTCGAAGACCTCGACGAAATTGCCGTTGGACCAATTGTAGCGCCCTTCCTTGAGGGGCAGGTCGACCTGAAACACATTGATGGCGGTGATTTTCAAGGGAACCTCCTCCTCAGGGACGGAACGCGGAGCGCGGACCGGAATGACAATGCTTCAGGTGCGGGCAAGCGGGCGCGTCAGGCGCCGCGAATGCCCGCGCGATACGGATCAGCAGGATCGAAGATCAGATTGGCATCGGACGTGACGAACGCCTGACCGGTGATGGTCGGAATGACGCCCTCTTGCGGCCCCGGTTGATAGCTGATGCGGTAGGTGCTGCCGATGACGCTTTCCTGGACCCAGTCGACGCCCGGTTCCAGAATGCCGTCCGCGGCAAGGCAGGCAAGCTTCGCCGAGCAGCCCGTGCCGCAGGGCGAGCGGTCATAGGCGCCGCCCGGGCAGAGGACGAAATTACGGCTCTGGTTTGCCGGATCCTCCGCAGGTCCGAACAGTTCGATGTGATCGATCCACGCGCCGGCCTTTCCCGTGACGCCGGCAGCTTCGAGGGCGGCCCTTATGCGCAGGGTCAGATCCGTCAGGGGCCGGATCTCGGACATCCGAAGCGCGACCGGGCTGTCCTTGACCAGGAAGAACCAGTTTCCGCCCCAGGCGACGTCGCCCTTGACCGTGCCGACACCCTCGACCTCCACTGCAACGTCCTTGTGCAGCCGGTAGCTTTCGACGTTGACAACCGAAACCGTGTTGGCGTCGTGAAGGTCGACTTCGACCACCCCGACCGGTGTTTCGAACTTGTGCCGACCCGGCCCGATCCGGCCGAGATGGGCGAGCGTCACGGCGAGCCCAATGGTGGCGTGGCCGCACATGCCGAGGTTCTGCAGGTTGTTGAAATAGATTACCCCGGCCACACACTCCGGGTCTGACGGCGGCACCAGCAGAGCCCCGATGATGGCGTCATGGCCACGGGGCTCCAGCACGACGGAAGCGCAGAAGTCGAGATGCTCGGCTTCGAGCCGTGCCGCCCGCTCAGCCAGCGAACCTGATCCCAGATCAGGTCCGCCGTCGAGGACGACACGGGTCGGTTCGCCCGCGGTATGGCTGTCGATTACGCGCATTCAGCGATCACTCCACCCTGCTTCGACCAGTCCGCGTACCAGGCCTTGAAGAGCGCGTACTGGCTTTCGGCATAGTTGCGCTGCGCGTCCGTCAGGACATCGGTTTCGTTGAAGTGGAGACGGTATTCCTCGTCGCCGTTCAGGACCATCAGGTGCTTGTAGTAGAGCACCAGGTCCGGGCCTTCGTCGAAACTGGAGAGCACGCCGAGCGCTTCTTCCAGTTCCTTGGCCCGCAGGCGCGCTTCCACGTGGCCTTCTGCCGCCTTCCTGCAGAGCGCAAAGAGATGCAGGACTTCCTTCGGAATGGCATTGCCGATGCCGGTGATGGCGCCGGTCGCACCGCAATTGACGAAGCCGTGGTAGACGGCGGTGTCGACACCGACCATCAGCGTCACCTGATCGTCCTTGGAGGTGATGTTCTCGGCCGCATAGCGCAGATCGTCGAGACCTCCGAACTCCTTGAAGCCGATCAGGTTCGGATATTCCGAACGCAGGTCGAAGAAGAGGTCCGCGCGGGTGGCAAAGCCGTAATAGGGGCTGTTGTAGATAACCGCCGGAAGGTTCGGGGCAGCGGCCAGGATTGCGCTGAAGTGATGGCGCTGCGCGATGACGGAACTGCCGCGCGACAGGACGCGCGGGATGACCATGAGGCCGTGCGCGCCGACCTTTGCGGCATGGGCAGCGTGGGCGACAGCGGATTTCGTGTTGACCGCGCCGGTACCGACGACGACGGGCACGCTGGCCTTCACCAGGCGCTCGACGCCTTCCATGCGCTGCTCGTCGGTGAGCAGCGGCCAGTCGCCCATGGACCCGCAATAGACGACTGCGGACATGCCGGCGGCGATCAGTTCCTGTCCCTTTCTGACAAGCGCATCGAAGTCCGGCGTGCGGTCGGCCGTGCAGGGGGTCATCAGGGCAGGCATGCAGCCGGTAAAGATATTGGACATTCTCATTCACTCCTTGAAGGGCCGGCCTGTGGCTTTTCGCTTGCCCGCTCCCTGCGGGGCTGACAGGCCTGAAGTCATCGGATTCGCGCTGCTTCAGCGCACGTTAGCAAGAAATTTTCGGGTGTTCTCGGATTTGGCCTCGCCGAAGATCTGATCCGGCGGTCCGATCTCCTCCATCACGCCCTGATGGAAGAAGGCTACCCTGTCGGAGACGTCCCGGGCAAAGCCCATCTCGTGGGTGACGCAGATCATGGTCATGCCCTCTTCCGCCAGCAGGCGCATGGTGTCGAGCACCTCTCCGACGAGCTCGGGATCGAGCGCGGAGGTCGCCTCGTCGAAGAGCATATAGGCCGGCTCCATGGCCAGGGCGCGTGCGATCGCCAGGCGTTGCTGCTGGCCGCCCGACAGGGCACCCGGATAGACATCCAGCTTGTCTGCAAGGCCGACGTGCTGAAGCTGCTTTTCGGCAATCTCCCGCGCCTCGGCCCGGCTCTTGCCCTTGACGATCCGGGGCGCCAGAGCAACGTTTTCCAGCGCGGTCAGGTGCGGAAAGCTGTTCCACTGCTGGAACACCATGCCGAGCTTCCGGCGCAGCCTGTTGATGTCCGTGTCCCTGGCGTGAACGTCGGTGCCGTCCACGACCACCGACCCCTTCTGGATCGGCTCCAGCCCGTTGATGCAATAGAGCAGGGTGGACTTGCCCGAACCGGAGGCACCGATGACGGAAAGCACCTCGCCTTTCTGGACGTCCAGATCGATGCCCTTGAGCACCTGCAGGGCGCCGAAATATTTCTCAAGGCCACGTATCTCGATCATTGGGCCCACCTTTGTTCAAGTCTTGCGGCATAGCGCGAAATCGGAAAGGACAGCGCGAAATAGAACGCGCCTGCGAGAGACAGGACCAGGAAGGGTTCCTGCGTCCTGGTGATGAGGATCTGGCTGGCCTTCAGCAGTTCGACATAGCCGAGCACGGAGACCAGCGCGCTGTCCTTCATGACGCCGAGTGCGACGCCAACCCATGCCGGGAAAACAGCCCGCCCGCCGATGGGCAGGACCACATGGCGCATGTCCTGCCAGTAGCTCATCCCGAGCGAGCGGGCGGCGCGGCGCATCGGCTTGCCGACCGCCTCGATGCCGCCTCTCGCCACGTTGGCGACAAGCGCGGCGGTGTAGGCCGTCAGGATGACCGTGCCGGAGGCAAACGGATCCAGGTCCAGTCCGACGATCGGCGCGAAATTGTAGAACAGCACGAGCTGGATGATCAGGGGCACAGAGCGGAAGACATCGAGGAAGGGGCCGAGCGTCAGCGTCGCCTTCCACCTGCCCTCGTGGAGCAGCCATCCGAACAGGCCGCCCAGCAGCGTGCCGATGCCGATCGACAGGGCCGAGATCCACAGCGTCCGGAGCGCGGCTTCCCCGAGAAACCAGAAGTCATGGATGTTGAAACCGCTGAAGAAACTGATTGTCTGTTTCATCTCCGATCCTTCAGTACCGGAACAGGCGCAGGGCCAGGAGACGGGACGCCCCCAGGATGATCTTGACGATCCCGTAATAGATCACCGCGGTGACGGCGAAATACTCGAAGATGCGGAAGGTGCGGCTGGCGAAGAACTGGGTTTCGCCGCTGAGCTCGCGGAAGCCCACCAGCATGCCGAGCGACGACATCAGGACCGCCCAGACCATCTGGTTGGTCACCGGGTGATAGACGATGCGCAGGACCTGCGGGATGACGATGCGCGTATAGGCCTGCCAGGAGGTCATGCCGAGGCTGCGCGCGGCCCTGAGCTGGGTGTCCGGAACCGCCTGGAAGCCGCCGCGGAAATTCTCTGCCAGGTAACCGGCGCAATTGAAGCTGAGGCCGGTCAGCACGATGGCAAAGGGGCTCATGTGAATTCCGAAGGCTCCCAGCCCGAAGCCGAAGAAGAAAAGCTGGAACAGGGCGGGCGTATTGCGCGCCAGCTCGACCCAGGAGGTTGCCAGCCAATAGAGCGGACCGCGCATGTGAAGGCGGACAAGCGCAAGGGTCAGGCCGATGACAATTCCAGCCAGCATGGACAGGGACGCGACTTCCAGTGTCGTCAGGCCCGCATCCAGCAGATCGGGCAGGTTTTTCAGGACCGGCCGCCAGTGGAAATTATAGTCGAACATTCTCTCAAAACTCCGGCTACCCCCGCCCGGTGACCGGGCGGGATGCCAACTTGAGGACGGATCAGTACATCACGCCCGGGATACGGAGTTCCGGCGCTTCGCCGCCGACGTATTTGCCCCACAGTTCCGCGTAGCGGCCCGAGCGCACCTGATGGGTGACGAACAGGTTGAGGTAGTTCAACCAGCTGACGTCTTCGCGCTTGCCGACGACGGAGGTATAGTCCGTGGTCCAGGGCATGCGCGGGCCGGGTTCCAGGGTCTCGTACTGGTCGGTGACCGGCTTGACGGCGGTGTTGGTGGTCAGGCCGATGTCGGCCTTGCCCTGTGCCACAGCCAGGAAGACCTCGTTTTCGGACTGATAGCCCTGGTAGTTGCTTTCCTCACCCCATTCCTTGGCGATCTTGAGCCATTCCTGCTCCGGCACGGTGCCTATGGCTGCGGCCACGCGCTTGCCGCGAATGTCATCGAAGGACTTGATGCCGCTCTCGGTGTTGACCACGCCCTGGGCATAGTAGATGGCGTAGGGAATGGTGAAGCCGACGGTGCGCGCCCGCGCCAGGCTGTCGGAGGTCGCACCGAAGACGACGTCGGCACGGCCGGTCACGATCATCGGCAGGCGCTCGGCCCAGGTGACCGGATAGACGATCGGCTCGACCTCCAGAGCCGCAGCCAGGTCCTTGCAGTAGTCAACGTCGAAGCCGGCCGGCTCGTTGTTTTCATCGCGGTAGCCGATCGGCGGAAAGTCGAGCACGACCCCGCAACGAAGCTGGCCGCGGTCGACCACGTCATCGAGCGTATCGGCATTTGCCGGCAGGGCTGCCGCGAGCGTCATGGCGGCCGCAGCCGCGAATTTCTTGAACATTTTTCCCCCTCTTCCATAGCGAAGATTTTCGTCAGGCCGGAGATTGATAAACCAAATTGGATCCAATATTCAATATGAGATATTCAAAATGATTTCCGCTTCACCATTTCGAGGCGTTCGCTTAAAAGGTGAGACAAGGAAAGGCGTTGCTATGAAACTGAAATCGATGGACATTTCCGCAACCGCGTCGGCTTCGTCGATCGTGTTCGACGCTTTACGAAAAGCCATAATCGAAGGGCAGCTCGAAGAAGGCGAGCCCTTGCGTCAGGACGAGATCGCCCGCCTTTTCAACACCAGCCGCATTCCGGTGCGGGAAGCCATTTCGCGCCTGGAAGAGCAGGGCTTGGTCAAGACCAAGCGCTACAAGGGCGCCGTCGTGGCAGGCCTGTCGCCTGAGGAGACCGGAGAGATCTTCGATCTGCGTGCGCTGGTCGAACCGGAGATCATCCGCAACGCGGTTCCGAACATGACCCCCGAGATGCTGAAGACCGCCCGCGAGAAATGCGCCGCCTTTTCCGCATCCCCCGATCCGATGACCTGGGGCAACCTCAACCGGGATTTCCACGAAACGCTCTACAATGCCAGCACGCTCAAGTTCTTCATCGAGATCGCGGACAACGCCATCGACAGGGTGGAGCGCCAGATCCGTGCGCAGCTTGTCATGAGCAACGGCATGGACCGCGCCAGCCGCGAACACTTCGCCATTCTCGATGCCTGCGAAAAGGGCGACGCGGACCTAGCTTCAAAGCTGACCCGCGAACATATTCAGGGGGCCAAGAAGTCCCTCCTCAATCATATACAGCCGACCTGACCTCACAGCCGCAGCACGGAATGCGGCTTTCGCGGCACCGAAACGACCCGCAGTCATTGCCCGCTCCTCCCTTTTCCCGCGGGCCGACGGCCGCGCGGCTGCGCCCCGGGGGAGATTCACCTTTTTGTGAATAGCGCTTAGGCATGTTGCAGTGCAACATGTCCGTGTTCGCAGTCTCGCTTGCCGGCACAAGGCAGGAAGCAGCGCCGCATCCGCTCCGACACGGGATTGGCCCGATGCGCGACAAAAACTCAAAAAATTCAGGGAAAACGTTTCAAGGCACGTCCCATGCCGGCCCAGTCGGCACGGGGACCCGTACACGGGAAAGGAAACCCGACCTTGAGATCGCCTGTTTCGACCCGAAAGATCACCATCCTCAACCTGGCCCTTCAGGGCGGCGGTTCGCACGGCGCCTTCACCTGGGGCGTTCTGGACCGCCTGCTCGACGAGCCGTCCCTCGAATTCAATGCGGTTTCGGGAACGTCGGCCGGTGCCATGAACGCCGCGGCGCTGTTGTCCGGTCTCATGCAGGGCGGTCGCCGCGAGGCACAACAGTCTCTTGAAGACTTCTGGCAAGCCGTTTCCAACCAGGGACGCTTCGCCCCGTTCCGTTTTGCCGCGGTGCAGGCGGCGCTCGGAGGCCTCGGGATCGACACCGGCGCCCTGCCCGCATTGCTCGGCTCCGGGCTGCATCTGTTTTCCCCCTATGATCTCAATCCCGCCGGGTTCAATCCGCTGAGGGACATCATCCGGGAGACGATCGACGTTGAAGCGATCGCCCGATCTCCGATCGCGCTCTATGTGACGGCAACGCATGTGGGAACAGGCGAGGCGCGGATCTTTTCCAACGAAACCTTCAGTGCCGACGTGCTTCTCGCCTCGGCTTGCCTGCCAACCCTTTTTCACGCCATCGACATCGACGGCGAATTCTACTGGGACGGAGGATACACCGGAAATCCCAGTCTGATGCCTCTGGTGAGGGAAACCGGAGCTTCGGACATGCTGCTTGTGCAGACGAGTCCCACACTGCGGTATTCCATTCCGCAGAATGCGCAACAGATCGCTTCAAGAGAAAAGGAAATCTCGTTCAATGCGCCCCTGATCAAGGAACTGCGCCTGCTTGCCGAACTCCAGCAACGGGCGACGCCCGAAAACAATGCCCGCCCAAGGGGATTGATTTCGGGCTTTTCGGGATTGGGAAACGGAGGCGCGAAACAACACAGGGCCGCGGACGGGGCCCTTGCCGATCTCAGGTTCCATCGCATCGCGAGCGCCGCCATGAACAGCCGGAGCGGTCAGTCAAAGCTGAATTCCGACTGGCCCTTTCTGCTCGAACTGCGCGATGAAGGCCGCCAGGCGGCGGACGAGTTCCTGACCCTCCACGGCGCGGATCTTGGAACCCGATCATCACTCGACCTGTCACAGTGGCTGCAGCCGGTCGACGGCTCCCTTGCGGCGAGAGCCGGGGAGACCTGGAAAACCTCGCCGGGAAATACTTGATCCGGCAAGAATCAAGCTGCGGCCGGAGGCGCCGAAAGCCAGATGCCTGTTGAAGAGGCGGCTCGATTGCCGTGGGCGATCCGGTCGGCAGCATAGTCCCAGGCACGGTCTCTTTCGGGCCGCCGGCCGGACAGACAATGCTCCATGGCGCCTTTCGCTTGCCGCAACCTCCCGCCCCGGGATTTTCAAGATTCTTGCTCATTTCAGACTTAAGTATAACTACGTATCCAATCCGAATACTTTCCTCGGAAGGTCATTTTTTCGTTTTCACCCGTATCCATACGTCTGTTTACTTATATAATCAGAAAACATATCCGTTAAACTTCGTATTTTTCTTCTTCTATAGTCCGGAAAAATCCACTTTTTCTGCAAAATCGCCATAAAAACTGAAATTCTCCAAGATTTTCCCCGGGCACGTTAAAATTGTTGTAGGTGATCGGTCACCCCAGCATCTTAATCTTCTGCCGCGGAGAGGGTTACAACCCAGCGTAAACAGGTCTCGACAGCTCACACGCGCGCAAGCGGCTGACCTGCCCAGCACGTGATCGTAAAAACAACGCAGGGTTCCGACGGCCGCAGCATTGCCGGATTTCCATCAAAACAAACTATAACTAATTGTAAAAAAACATAAAATTCAATTTCCACTCAGGAATTTGCGGGTTTGTTGGCGCCGACGTTGCAACCAATTGAATCCGAGGTAAGTGTAATTTTTCACTGTAAAAAATGACTATGGATAAAAATTACAGTGACAAATGCAATAATTACTCGCTCTTATCTGTTTCTTTGCTGCAAATCATTAAGCAACCGCACAACTCCACGCTTCAAATTAACCAAAAATAAACGATGCATACATTAGATAATCTCAGGCTCCCTTAACGTAATTTTCGAGGGGAGCGGGGCAGATATCTTTGAGGCTTTTTACGGCTTTCTGAATCTGAGGGGGCACATTTGTCACATCTGCAGGGACCGGTTGAACTGCCGGCAATTCTTGATCTTGGAACGGTTCACGCGCTGCGGGAACAACTGGTGGCCGCCCTGGCCGACCAGACCACGGTCTCCATCGACGCCAGCAAGGTCGAACGCATCGGCACGCCCGCAGTGCAGGTTCTTCTCGCTGCGGGCCGCGCTCTTTCGGCGGACGGACGGAACCTTCTCATCGGGGATGCTTCAGAGACGTTCCGGGCCGCCTTTTCGGACCTCGGGCTGGGTGAACAGTTCTCGAAGTGGTGCACATCCTGATGGCAAAGAAGATTCTGACCGTCGATGATTCAAAAACAATGCGGGACATGGTCAGGTTCACCCTGAGCAGCGCCGGTTTCGAAGTCGTCGAGGCCGAAGACGGCGTTCAAGCCCTGTCCGTACTCGACAAGACAAGCGTCGACCTGATCATCACCGACATCAACATGCCGAACATGGACGGGGTCACCCTGGTCCGGCGTGTCCGCGGCGGCGGCAACCACCGGGGTGTTCCGATCCTGGTCCTGACCACCGAGGGCGGCGAAGCCAAGAAGGCAGATGGCAAGGCCGCCGGCGCCACCGGATGGATCGTGAAGCCTTTCACGCCCGACAAGCTGGTTCAGGTCGTCAACAAGGTCTGCCCATAAGCAGCGTTCAAGGACAATTCGAATGACCGGGTCTTCTTTCAACGCCGACGATTTGGCTCAGTTCAAGCAGACATTCTTCGATGAATGCGCGGAACTTCTGGCCGACCTGGAAGAACGCCTTGTTCAGATGCAGAGCGAGACCGCGGATTCGGAAGCTCTGAATGCCATTTTCAGGGCGGTTCATTCGATCAAGGCCGGCGCCGGAGCGTTCGGCTTCACCCAGCTCGTCGAGTTCGCGCACCGATACGAAGCCCTGCTCGACCGCATGCGCGACGGCCTTGTGCAGCAGACCGACCGCGTGGTGGATGTGCTGATCCACGCGGGCGACACGCTCGCCGGCCTCGTGGAGGCCGCCCAGACCGAGCAGGAACTCGATCAGGGCTATGCCTCGGAAGTCAGCGGGGACATCGACCTCTTGCTCGCGGAAGTCGACGGCCTTGAGTGCGTGGTTTCGCCCGTCCCCTCGCAGACGGACGAGGACATTGTGCAGACAGGCGGCGATGACGGCGACGAAGCAGACGCAGATGACGCCTCCGGCAGTGGAACCGGGAAACAGTACCGCATCGAATTCGCCCCCAAGGATGAACTATTCCGGCACGCCAACGAGCCGTTGCTGCTGTTCCGGGAGCTGCGGGGGCTGGGGCACCTGGAAATCGAGTGTAACAGCGACCGGCTTCCGTCCCTCGCCGCCATGGAGCCGGAAGATGCCTATTTCGGCTGGGTTCTGACCCTGACGACCGACCGGCACGAGGACGATATCCGCGAGGTCTTCGAATTTGTCGAGGACGACTGCGACCTGTCGATTTCCCTTCTTGGCGGATCGGACCTTCCCGATGCCGACAAGACCCGGGCAGTCGTGGTCGTCGAGACCGCCGGCGTTCCGACGGAAACGCCGGACGCACCCGCCGAACCTGAAAACATCTTGCCGGAAGCCACCTGCGCACCTTCCACCACGGCTCCCGCCGCCCAGGCACCGGCTACCGCCAAGTCAGCGCCGGTCGCCGCGGGCAACGGCGTCAGTTCGATCCGGGTCGATCTGGACCGGGTGGACCGCCTGGTCAACGTGGTGGGCGAACTCGTGATCGCCCAGTCCATGTTCGCCCAGCAGTCCTTCGACCGTGAGGGAAACCACGATCATTTTGCCGGGCAGGGTCACGAGGACATGGCGCGGATCATCCGCGAACTGCAGGAATGCGTGATGGCCATCCGTATGCAGCCGGTCAAATCGGTGTTCTCGCGCATGCCGCGGCTCGTGCGCGAGGTCTCCGCGAAGCTGAACAAGCAGGTCCGGCTGCTGACGGAAGGCGAACAGACAGAGGTCGACAAGACGGTCATCGAGGAACTCGCCGATCCGTTGACCCACATGATCCGCAACGCGATCGATCATGGCATCGAGAGCCCCGATGAGCGCGAGAAGGCCGGCAAGAAGGCGGCGGGCGCCATCAAGCTCACGGCGCGCCACGCGGGCGGCAACATCATCATCCAGGTGATCGACAACGGCGCAGGCATCAACAAGGACGCCCTCCTCAAGAAGGCGATCAAGAAGGGCATCGTCCCGGAGGACGCTAAACTTTCCGACGAGGAGATCGAGGAACTGATCTTCGCACCCGGCTTTTCGACCGCTCAGACCGTCACGGACGTGTCCGGGCGCGGCGTCGGGATGGATGTGGTCCGGCGGAACATCAACAAGCTCGGCGGCCGCATTTCCGTCCAGTCGGTTCAGGGCAAGGGCACCTGCTTCACCCTGACCATTCCGCTGACGCTCGCGGTTCTCGACGGTATGCTGGTCGCGATCGGACAGGAGAAATACATCCTGCCGCTGGCAAGCATCGTGGAAAGCTTCCGCCCGGTCGGCGAACAGATCCGCGCGCTGGCAGGAGGCGGCGAAGTGGTCTCCATGCGCGGGGAATACATCCGGCTGATCCGGGTCCATCACCTCTTCAACGTTCCGGGCGCCGTGACCGATCCCTGCCGGGGTCTGGTGGTGGTCACGGAAACCGCCAATGGCGGCAAGGTCGGCCTGCTGGTCGACGAGTTGATCGGCCAGCAGCAGGTGGTGATCAAGAGTATCCAGGAAAACTTCGATCCGGTGCCGGGCGTCTCCGGCGCGACCATCCTGGGCAACGGCCGCGTCGCCCTGATCCTGGATATCGAACAGCTCAAATCCATGCCGGCGGAAGGCCGGGCAAGAACGGCATCATCACGGGAACGCGGCGCAGGTACGCCTGCACCCGGCAACGGACAGCATTCCTTCATGTCCGGAACCATGACCGATCCGGACGGCCAGCAGGTGCCGGCAACGGTATGACCCTTCACTCTGGGAGAACACTATGAACGACCATGTCGACCATCCCGTTCAGGAGGAGATTTCGGGAGAACCGATGTTGACGCAACGCGGGAACTTCCACCAGTTCATCAGTTTCAAGGTTGGAAACGAGGAGTTCGCGATCGACATCATGGCGGTTCGCGAAATCAAGGGCTGGACGGAAACGGCTCCTCTGCCCAACCAGCCCGACTACAATCTCGGCGTCCTCAACCTGCGCGGCACGATCGTGCCGACCTTCGATCTCAGATGCCGCTTCGGCATGGGCCGCACGCAGACGACGCCCTATCACGTCGTTATCATCGCAAGCGTTCAGGAGCGGACGATCGGGCTGCTCGTCGACGCCGTTTCCGACATTCTCACCGTCAACGAAGACCAGATCCGGCCCGTTCCGGACATGGAACGCATGACGGCTGCCGAATTCCTATCGGGCATCATCACCGTCGAGGGAAGCATGGTGGTCCTGCTTTCGCTCGAAAAACTCTTTCACCGTGGAGAAGTGGCAAACGCCGCTGAACTTGCCGCTTAACAGGCGACGGACCGGTCACGCCGGCCGCTAAAACTGGAGGATTGGACAATGTCCATCAAATTCTCGGAAATGCAGATCAAAGGTCGCCTTGTATTGGGTTTCGGCGCAATCGCTGCCATTCTGGCGGCATCGACGGCCGGTCAGGCCATGTTCGGGGGGGCCGAGGGCACCGGCCTTGCGGGTGAACTCGTCGTCCTGGCAATCGAACTTCTGGTCGCCGGGGCCATCGGCTACGCCGTTGTCCGGTCGATCACCACTCCGCTGAAGGACCTTTCCGCGGCGATCGAAAAACTTTCCGACGGCAGTTCGCGCGTCGAGGTTCCGGGCCTGGAGCGCAAGGACGAATTCGGCGACGTCGCTCGCAGCGTCCATGCGCTCTACCAGCGCGGCACCGCCTACGAGCGCATCAAGGTCGCCCTCGACAATTGCACCACCAATGTCATGGTTGCCGACGAAAACTACGACATCGCCTATCTGAACCAGTCCCTGGGCCAGATGCTCGGCGAGGCCGAGGAGGAACTGCGCAAGGAACTGCCGCAGTTCAACTCCAGGAAGCTGATGGGCGCCAATATCGACGTCTTCCACAAGAACCCGGCGCATCAGCGCGGACTGCTCGACAATCTGCGCGAGCCCTACAAGACAACGCTCCGGATCGGCACGCTGATCTTCGATCTCATCGCAACGCCGGTCTTCGACGAACATAACCAGCGGATCGGTACCGTCGTCGAATGGGCCGACCGGACCAAGGAAGATGCCCGCGACCGCGAAATGAAGACCGCGTTCGAGGACAACATGCGCATCAAGGTCGCGCTCGACAACTGCAGCACCAACGTTATGGTCGCCGACAACAACTTCGACATCGTCTATATGAACGACAGCGTCACGCAGATGATGCACGACGCCGAAGCGGACCTGCGCAAGGAACTGACCCAGTTCGACTCCAGGAAGCTGGTCGGCTCCAACATCGACATCTTCCACAAGAACCCCGCTCACCAGCGCGCCATGCTGGAGCGCCTGAGCTCCACCTACCAGACCAGCATCCAGGTTGCCGGACGCATCTTCGAACTGATCGCCAATCCGGTCATGGACAGCAACGGAAGCCGGCTCGGCTCCGTCGTCGAATGGAAGGACGTGACGCAGGAACGCGCCGTCGAGGACGAAATCAACACCATGGTCTCGGCCGCGGTGAACGGCAACTTCGCCGAACGAATCCCGCTGGAAGGCAAGAAAGGCTTCATGCGCAATCTCGCCGAAGCAATGAACCGGCTGTGCGAGACCACCGGCGAAGCGCTTGACGACGTCAACGCAAATCTCGGCGCCATTGCCGAGGGCGATCTCAACACCCGCATCACCCGGACCTACTCCGGCAGCTTCGACGACCTGAAGAACAAGCTGAACGAAACGGCGGAACGGCTGGGCGAGATCGTGACCGAGGTGGTCGTCAGCGCAAACGAAGTGCGCAACGCCGCTTCGGAAATCACCACCGGGACCAACGACCTGTCCCAGCGCACGGAACAGCAGGCTTCCAACCTGGAGGAAACCGCCGCCTCGATGGAGGAGATCGCCTCCACCATCAAGCAGAACGCGGACAATGCCCAGCAGGCCAACCAGCTTGCCATCAGCGCCCGCACCGTTGCCTCGAGCGGCGGCGAGGTCGTCAGCAAGGCCGTGACCGCCATGTCCGAAATCGAGGCGTCCTCGCAGAAGATCTCGGACATCACCGGCGTCATCGACGAGATTGCCTTCCAGACCAACCTGCTGGCGCTGAACGCCGCCGTCGAGGCGGCCCGCGCAGGCGATGCGGGCAAGGGCTTCGCAGTCGTCGCCTCGGAAGTGCGCTCGCTGGCGCAGCGCTCCTCGGAAGCGGCCAAGGACATCAAGTCCCTGATCGTGGAGAGCGGTGCACAGGTCAAGGACGGTGTCACGCTGGTCAACGATGCGGGCAAGTCGCTGACGGAAATCGTCGACTCGGTCAAGCGCGTCACCGACATCGTCTCGGAAATTGCCGCCGCCAGCACCGAACAGGCAACAGGCGTGGAGGAAATCAACAAGGCCATCAGCCAGATGGACGAGATGACCCAGCAGAACTCCGCGCTCGTGGAAGAAAACGCCGCGGCTTGCCGGATGCTGCAGGACCAGGCGGGCAACATGCACGAGCGCATGTCCTTTTTCACCGTCAATTCGGCAGCGGTTTCCGCCACCGTATCGGGGAAGCCGGTACGGCAGGCCGCCGCTCCACAGCAGGCGATGCGCAAGGTCGCCGGCGGCGGCTCGGTTGCGTCGATGCAGGCCGAAATCCATTCCGCCTTCGATGCCGACGACGACTGGAAGGAATTCTGATTACCGGCATCGCGCCGTTCCGACACGAATACGCCCGGCGTTTCGCCGGGCGTAGTTTCTCCCTGACCGGGCTGTGACCATGAAGGCGATTGCAACCAGGAGCACGGAAGAAAAGGAGTTTCCGCTCTCGCTCGCGGACTTCAGGTATCTTTCCGCCGTGGTCTACGATCTGACGGGCATCGTCCTGAAAGATCACAAGATCAACATGGTCTATTCCAGGCTCGCACGCCGTCTGCGCGAATTGGGCCTGACGTCCTTCAACGAGTATTGCCGGCTGCTGGAAAGCAGTCAGGGATCGGCCGAAACCGGCATCCTGATCAATTCCATCACCACCAATCTGACGAAGTTCTTCCGGGAAACCCATCATTTCGAGCACCTGGCCGACGTCGCGCTCGCCGAGGCGGTCGAAGCTTCCGCGAGGACCGGGAAGCGCCGTCTCAGGATCTGGTCCGCAGGCTGCTCCTCGGGCGAAGAACCCTATTCCATTGCCATGACGCTGCTCAGCCGGTTCCCGAGGCTGGGAACCTGGGACGCAAAGATCCTGGCGACCGACCTGGACACTTCCATGATCGCGCGTGCCAAGGCCGGCCGATATCCCGACCGCGACCTGGAAAACGTGCCGGAAGCGCTCAGGACGCGCTATTTCGGCGCTGTGGCTTCCGGAAACGACGCTCTTGCCACCGATGCCATGCGGGCGCTCGTCACATTCAAGCAGCTCAACCTTCTTCAGACCCCCTGGCCAATGAAGGGGCCGTTCGACGCGATCTTCTGCCGCAACGTGATGATCTATTTCGACGAGCCGACCAAGACCAGGCTGATCGAACGCTTCGCCGGGATGCTCAAGCCCGACGGCTGGCTCTATATCGGACATTCCGAAACGCTCCTCGACGCGGGCGGACTGTTCCAGCTCATGGGCCGGACGATCTACCGCAGGGGAGAGAGCTGATGGCGGAAGCAGCCATGCGCGGATGGGACAAGGCCCCACGAGACCCCGAGGGCACGGCCGCAGCGCCTCAGCCCGATCCTGCGTTGAAGCCCTCTCAGGCCGTCCGCTCCTATGACCGGAAGCTGCACAAATACGCCGTTCGCCTGCTCCCGGGCACTTCCTACACGACCTCGGCTTCCGACGAGGTCATCGTCACGATCCTGGGCTCCTGCGTCGCCGCCTGCATCCGCAATCCCTACAGCGGTTTCGGCGGCATGAACCATTTCATGCTGCCCGAGCACGATACCGGCGACTGGAACGGCATCAGCTCCTCCCTGCGCTACGGCAACCATGCCATGGAAGCGCTGATCAATGCTGTTCTGAAGTCCGGTTGCGACCGGTGTGACCTAGAAATCAAGCTGTTCGGCGGGGCCAATCTCTATCGGGGTGTCGCCCTGGTGGGGGAAAAAAACGCCGAATTCGCCCGCTCCTACCTGAAGCGGGAAGGATTGCGGATCGCAGCGGAGGACCTCGGCGGCCCCAGGGGACGCCGTATTCACTACGAGCCGGCAACGGGCAGGGTCCAGCGGCTGCTGCTCAAGCAGAACGTCGAGAAACGGGTCGTCAATGCGGAATGCAGCTACATCTCGAATCTGCGCAAGGCCGAAATCGACGGCGAGATCGAACTGTTCGGATAGGAGCGTGGCATGACGGCAAAACCTGTTCGGGTCCTGATCGTGGACGATTCAGCGCTCATCCGCAAAATGCTGACCGAGATCCTGTCCAGCGACCCGGACATCGAGGTGCTCGGAACGGCGCAGGATCCCTATGTCGCGCGGGAGAAGATCAAGAGTCTCAATCCGGACGTGATCACCCTCGACATCGAGATGCCGAAAATGGACGGCATCGAGTTCCTGCGGAAAATCATGAAGCTGAGGCCCATGCCGGTCCTCATGGTTTCGTCGCTGACGCAGCAGGGGGCTGACGCCACGCTGCATGCTCTCGAAATCGGTGCGGTCGACTACGTCGCCAAGCCGACCCAGGACCTTCAGCAGGGACTGGCGGAAAAATGCGCCGAGATCGTCGCCAAGGTGAAAGCGGCCGCAACGGCCCGGGTCCACAGCCGGGCGGAGGAAAGGCCGGCCCGCATCGAGATGCTCTCCTCCTCCGCGCCGGGGTACAGGTCGACCGAAACCGTCGTCGCGATCGGTGCCTCGACCGGGGGTGTGGAAGCGCTGACCAGCGTGCTAACGGTGCTGCCGCCTGACAGCCCGGCGATCCTGGTCACACAGCACATGCCCGCCTCTTTCACGCGCAGCTTTGCGGTGCGGCTCGACGGCATGTGCGCGATCAACGTCACCGAAGCCCGGGACGGTGTCCGCGTTCTCCCGGGGCACGCCTATCTCGCTCCTGGCGACCAGCACCTGAGGCTGGCGCGCAGCGGGGCGAACTATATCTGCCGGGTCGGTGGCCAGGACAGGGTGAGCGGGCACTGCCCTTCAGTCGACGTCCTGTTTCACTCCGTCGCCGAATGTGCGGGCAGCAACGCAGTCGGCGTCATTCTGACCGGCATGGGCAAGGACGGCGCCGGCGGCCTTCTGGCGATGCGCCAGGCCGGAGCCCGCACACTCGGACAGAACGAAGCCTCCTGCGTCGTCTACGGCATGCCCCGTGTGGCCCATGAAGCCGGCGCGGTGGAAGATCAGCTTTCCCTCAACCAGATTCCCCCGCGAATACTGGATATTTGCGTGTCGGAAAAAGGAAAGGCCATTCGAGTCTGAAATTGGCATTCGTATATTTATCAGTAGTAGTCACGTACACCAGTTATCAATCTTAAGGTGATAGTTCTTCGTCATGTTCAAGGCGTATTTGAATAATGAAATCCGCGAGAACGAAGAGGTTACCTCTTCATCCTCTGCGTCATCTTCTCCGGACGCCACCGTGACCGGCAGCGAGACCTCGGCGTTGCTCCGGGACTGGCTGACCTTTTCCATTGACCAGCGGAACGCCCTGGCCGGGCTGATGGAGGAAATCGACCGAGCCTGCGGTCTGATCGATGCCAATATCGAAGGCGTCAGCTCCAGCTTCGGCAACATCGCCAGCCGCTCCCAGGAGCAGACGACGCAGATCCAGAACCTTGCCGATCTCTCGCAGGAAATCGAGATTGACGGCGAAAAGCGCAACATGGCGGAGCTGGCCGAGGATCTTAAGAATATCCTCGCCGACATGATCGAAAAGATCGTCCAGCTTTCGTCCCGCGGCATGTCGATGGTCTACAAGCTCAACGACATCAACGACGAACTTGTCCATGTCGAAGCCAGCATCGGCCAGATCGAGCGAATCAACAGCCAGACGAACCTTCTGGCGCTGAACGCGAAGATCGAAGCGGCCCGGGCAGGCGATGCCGGGCGCGGATTTGCCGTCGTTGCCGACGAAGTCCGCGAACTGGCCAAGACCGTGGACACGCTGTCCACGGACCTCAAGGCCCAGATCGGATCGATCAGCTCAGGACTGGGCGGTGCCTACCAGCTGGTGGAGGAAATCGCCACGATGGACCTGTCGGAGCGGAACCTGGAAATCAATGCCGGGTTCGGCAAGATCGTCGATTGCCTGATCTCGCAGAACGAACGGGTCGCCGACGTCCTGCAGCATTCCGTTGCCTCCTCCCGGGAAATCACGCGCGATATTTCGATGGCGGTCGTCAACCTGCAGTTCCACGACCGAACCAAGCAGATGTTCCAGAACGTCAACGGGGCGCTGAACGTCGTCGCCAACACGCTGGAAGTCATGGAAACCAGGGGCAGCGCTTACTCCTGGGAGGATTTCCCGCCCGGAGGCGATTCCGGCAAATTCAGGGACAATTTCATCGGCAGCTTCTCCCTCAATGAAATGTCGCAGCGGTTTCAGGCGCGCTTCTACCCCGGCCAGGCGGCACTGCATGGCATCAAGGCCGTACCCGTGATCGAGGATCCGGACGTGGATCTGTTCGACGCGCCGGTCGCAGGGCCTGACGGTGAGTTGTTTGCCGATCCCGTCCGAAGTTCCGGTCCCGGCTACGGGATCGCACCGGCCTCCCCATCCGGCGTCGCTGCGGCCACCAATGCCGGTTCAAATGACGACGACTTTGAAAACGACGACGACATCGAACTCTTCTGAACGGGCTTCAACATGAATCTGACGACAAACAGGGACGCAACCATTTTCAGCCTGACCTATTTGAACCGAAAATTCGGAAGCGAATGCCAATGACTGCGACATCTCCCTCCGCATTGATTGAACAACTCACGTCAGTCGGCGATCTCGACCGGATGCGCCTTCCCGACGCCGAAGAGATCTAGAATTACGTCGCACATTCCTCGTCGTCTTTCGGACGTCTCGTCCGGGGAACGTTCGAATTCCAGACGCACGAAGAAGCGGAGCGCCTGTCGGCGATGCTGGCGCTGAACACGCCTGATCCGGAAAAAGTCACCATGGGGATCAGGAAACTCCTGTCGAACGCGGTCGAGCATGGCAACGTCGTCGAGGCAATGATCCTGGTGCCGAAAGAGGACTGTGGCGCGTCCCCATAAACGGGGTGATACACCACTAGAGCATATTCCAACCCTTCGGTGGTTCACCGCGAACCGGGATTTCATGCCGACAGCGGTCAGCCGGAAATCGGATCGGCAAGGATGATTCCAAGGCCGTGTTGCGATTCCCCTTCCACGACGGACGTGATCCGGTATCCCGCATCACCGAGCAGGCGTTCAAACTGGGCAAGCGATCGTTCCTTGCCTCCAAACAGCGCCAGCATGGTGAGGTCCAGGCCCTTGGCGAACGACGGTTCGTTGCCGGGCGGAACGATGAAGTCGACAATCACCAAACGCGTCTTGTTTCCTCCCGCGGAACGGCAATTGCGCAGGATACGAAGCGCTTCTTCATCGCCCCAATTGTGAAGGACGCTTTTCACCAGGTAGGCATCGAAGCCGGACGGGACAGCGTCAAGGAACGACCCGCTCAGAATTTCGCATCGGACGCTCAACCCGTCCCGGGCGAATTCGTCGTTGTTGCGTTCGGACACGGCCGGCAGGTCGAAAAGGCCACACGTCACCTCAGGGTGATGCGCCATAAGGGCGCGAACGAAACTTCCCGCCCGCCACCCACGTCCAGCAAGCGTCCCAGCGAGGGAAAATCGTAAAGTTCCAGCAAATAGTCCACATCACCGTCGTAAAGACGGGTCATCAAGTCGTCAAAGACGGCGCCGAGTTCGTTGTGTTGGCTGAGATAATCCCAATAGGACTGACCGTGCAGGTCGGCAAAAGCGGATTCTCCGGTTTTCACCGAATGGAAAAGGTTCGCAAAAGCAGAGAGATACAATTCGCCGACGAGAATGGCATAATTCCAGATCGGCCCCGGACTATCGCGGTCGAGTTGGCTTGATAGGCTCGTGTTGGCGAATACCTCAAATGTTTCTTCGCGATAAATGCCCTCGGCGGCCAGGGAGCGCATGATCTGATAAAGAGGGCCCGGCGCGACCGAACAGACTTCCGCCAATTCCCGGATGGTCCTGGGGCCGTCCGACAGATGCCTGGTCAGCTCCAGCTTTGCGGCCAAATGGATGGCGCAGGAAATTCTAAATCCCTGAAGCTTGTCCATCAGGCGCCTGGCGTCAGCGGGGTCGGTCTGTTCCAAGTGAATCTCCCCGTATTGGCAGCGTTGATCGGAGGCGGAATGATCCTCTTTTTGAGCGAACAGAGACTGCCCTCGGGCGAGGCTACCACAACTGCGAGTCAGACGGAGCCACAATTGAACTCACTTTTTTCGCGGGGCTCAGGAGTGGAGAAATCGCAGCTTCCTCCGATGCGGGCGGACACCGCTCACCTGACGCGCGCGCATACGAAAAACATCCCGCCGGATTGCAATCCGGCGGGACATTTTTGTTTCGATGGAGCGTGCAAAGTATTGTTATTTCTGGATAATACCGTTGCAACCTACAAAATAAAGTCAGGTTGACTACTTAAGGTAGTCAGCCGTTTCGCGGTCTTCGGAGGCCGTTTCGGAAAAGATCGCACAATTGACCCCTTTTCGGGTAGGTATTTTCAAGTATTCAGGGACGGCCCGGAACAGGTCACACATCGATGCCACCAAAGATCTCGACGCAAATGCCAGAGCTGCCGCCAAATCGACTGTGGGAGGTGTAAATCTCCCGCTTGCCGAAACTCATGGCCATCAGCGATCTGCACCTTGCGAGCGCGCCCAATCGCGACGCGCTTGATGCACTGCCGCCGCACAGGGACGACTGGCTCATCGTCGCCGGCGACATTGCCGAGCGCTTCGACCGCATCCGCCAGGCCTTCGAAACGCTGACGGGAAAATTCGCCAAGGTCTTCTGGGTTCCCGGCAATCACGACCTTTGGTCGCTGCCGGACAGTTCCGGAGCGCCGGTGCTTTCCGGTGAGGCCCGCTACAGAGCGCTGGTCGACTGCGCCCGGGAATTCGGTGTGGTGACCCCCGAGGATCCGTTCGAGACCTTTGAGGGGCCGGGCGGGCCTCATGTCATCGCGCCGCTCTTCCTGCTCTACGACTACAGTTTCCGGCCCGATCACGTGGAACGGGAGGACGTTGTCGCCTGGGCCCGTGAAGAGGGCGCTGTCTGCGCGGACGAGTATTTTCTGAGCCCCGCACCTTTCGACACCCGCGAGGACTGGTGTGCGGGCCGGCTGGAGGAAACCGAACGGCGCCTGGCGGCCTTGCCCGAGGGCACGAAGACCGTACTGGTCAATCACTATCCCCTGCGCCGCGATCTGATCCATATTCCGCGCGCACCCCGTTTCACCCCCTGGTGCGGCACGCGCCGGACCGAAGACTGGCATCAGCGCTTCAACGCCAGCGTCGTCATTTCCGGACATCTTCATACGCGGCGCACCGACTGGCGCGACGGCGCCCGCTTCGAGGAAGTCTCTCTCGGCTATCCACGCCAATGGGACCAGGCGAAGGGCATGGCCTTCTATTTGCGGGATATTTTGCCTGTCTGAAATTCACGGCAGTTGCGAGATTTCGGTTCCCGGCCTCGCAAGAACCGGCCTGCGTTGACTGGCCTCCCGATTTTTTGGTCAAATCGCGCATACCTCAAGCATGAAGAACTCATCCCGCGCCAGACAGGAAGGAAACAGGATATGTCTCTCAGTGTTGAAGCAGTTGCAAAGATGGCCGAGGAATACACGGCAGCGTGGAACTCGAAATCCGCAGCACGGGTTGCATCGTTTTACGCGGAAGACGGTGAGATCGTTATTAATCGCGGCGATCCATGGTCTGGCCGGGCACGGGTCGAGGAAATGGCGGCGGGATTTTATGCCGACGTTCCGGATCTCTCGCTAACGTGCGACGACATTCGTCTGTCCGGCACTCATGCCGTCTATGTCTGGACATTTACCGGCCACGACGCAAAGACCGACAATCCGCTCAAGATCCGGGGCTGGGAAGAATGGGACCTCGGAGACGATCTGAAGGTGATCGCCTCACAGGGCTGGTTCGATGCCGAGGACTACGCAAGGCAAGTCGAGGGCAGGCCCTCCTGAGAAAGGCGCCAATGTCACACCGCGGCCCGCGCCCCTTCAGCGGGCACTGCCCGGCGTTCGGCCAATACGACGATGCTCCGCCTGAACGTTCCTATTCGCTCCTGTCGAGCCGGAAGCCGAGCTTGACGCCGACCTGGAAATGGCCGACCGAGCCGTCGCTGTTCACATGGCCGCGGATTTCCGTCACCTCGAACCATTCCAGGTTCCGGATGCTCTTGCTGGCGGCGCTGATGGCATTCTTCACTGCCTGGTCGATCGACTCCGGCGAAGAGCCGTAGACTTCTGTTACCGGGTAGACGTGATCCATTTTCCTCTCCCTTGAAAGTCGACGTACCGTGCGCCTCTCCCGGACGGACCGGGGAGCATTCGCGCGCCTGTGCGTGGCGATTGCCTCCGGGGCAAGCTCCCAGTCCGGGGCAGCGGCGTTCATTGATCGTGACACATGCAAGACGGCTTGTCAGGCCGGGTGAATTCCTGATGGCACGGTTCCGGCCTCCGGTCCGTTGTTGAACAGCTGCTCCGGCCCTATAATGATTGCAGGGAGATGAATGTGAGAGTTTTCAAACGATTGCGTCTTCTCATCGCAGCGGCTTCAGCCCTGGCTGCGGCCTTGCTCCCTGCGGCGGCGCAGACCAACGACACCACGAACGCCGGCTCGTCCGTGCTCCTGACCGCGATCGATGGCCCGATCGGGCCGGCGACGGTCAGGCACGTCAGGCACGTCCTCGCGCTTGCCGGCGATCGGAAGGCTCCTGCCCTGGTGCTGCGTATCAACACGCCGGGCGGCCTGGCGGACTCCATGCGGGAGATCATTTCCGACATCATCGCCTCCCCGGTTCCGGTGATCGGCTATGTCGCCCCGGCAGGGGCGCATGCGGCAAGTGCGGGGACCTATATTCTCTACGCGACCCACGTCGCGGCCATGGCGCCTGCCACCAATCTCGGCGCGGCCACGCCGGTTCAACTGGGCGGATTTCCGGGCAGCCTTCCCGGCAGCGACGGCAAGGAGAGGGAGACAGGAAAAGCGAACAAGGACAAGACCGCAGAGGACGCCGAAGGAGCTCCCCCCTCGCTGGCGCCCGAGGATGCCATGACGGCCAAGGTGACCAATGATGCCGTTGCCCTGATCCGGGGCCTCGCCGACATGCACGGCCGCAATGCCGATTGGGCCGAACAGGCAGTCCGTGAGGCCTCGAGCCTCACATCCTCGAAGGCGCTCGAGATGAATGTCATCGACATCGTCGCCCGGGACGTGGAAGAGCTTCTGACGGCCGCGGACGGCCGGACTGTCGAGGTCGGCCGGACCAAGTGGACGATCACTGTAGCCGGCCTGCCGGTCGAAACGGTCGAGATGGATGCGCTTACGCGGCTGTTGAGCGTGCTCTCGAACCCCAACGTGGCCCTGATCCTGATGATGATCGGTGTCTACGGACTGATCTTCGAGTTCTGGAACCCGGGCGCGGTGGTCCCGGGTGTTGTCGGCGCGATCAGCCTCACGCTCGGCCTCTATGCGCTCAACATGCTTCCCTTCAGCTATGCGGGTCTTGCCCTGATCGGGCTCGGAATCGCCTTCATGGTGGTGGAGGCGCTGACGCCTTCCATCGGCATCATCGGTATCGGCGGGCTTCTGGCCTTCGTGCTCGGCGCATCGATGCTGATGGAAACCGACGCGCCGGGCTTCCAGGTCTCCTGGTGGCTGATCGGTACAATGGCAGGCCTCAGCGGCGCTGTCCTGATCCTGGTTCTGGGCTTTACGATCCGCAGCTACCGGCGCGTGCCGGTCAGCGGGCGCGCCCGGATGATCGGTGCGCCGGCCAGCGTCATCGAGTGGAACGGCAATGAAGGGTTCGTCTGGGCCGAGGGTGAGAGGTGGCATGCAATGGGCGCCCGGGGCCTGAGCGCCGGCCAGAAAGTACAGGTACACAATGTCGATGGGCTCACGCTGATCGTAGATGCTGCTTCCAACGTGCAATCGGAAAGGCTCTAGCCATGGAAATCCCGCTTTTCGGTTCAGCCGTCCCGCTGATCCTGGTGGCGTTCGTCGTCTTCGTTCTCTATTACGCCATCTATGTCTTCCGCGAATACGAACGGGGCGTCGTCTTCACGCTCGGGCGGTTCACCCGTGTCAGCGGCCCCGGCTTCGTGCTCCTGATCCCCTTCGTTCAACAGGTGGTGCGCACGGACTTGCGCATGATCGTCGAGGACGTTCCCAGCCAGGACGTCATCAGCCGGGACAACGTTTCGGTGAAGGTCAATGCGGTGATCTATTTCCGGATTGTCGACCCGCAGCGGGCCATCATCAATGTCGCCGATTACGGCGCTGCCGTCAGCCAATTGTCTCAGACGACCCTGCGTTCGGTCCTCGGCAAGCACGAGCTCGACGAGATGCTGGCCGAGCGCGACAAGCTGAATGCCGACATCCAGGAAATCCTTGACCGCCAGACCGATGCCTGGGGCATCAAGGTGGCCAATGTCGAGATCAAGCATGTGGACATCGACGAAAGCATGGTCCGGGCGATCGCCAAACAGGCGGAGGCCGAACGGCTGCGTCGGGCCCGCGTCATCAACGCGGAAGGCGAACAGCAGGCCGCCGCCAAGCTGGTCGAGGCCGGCGAGATGCTCTCCAGGCAGCCCAACGCCATGAAACTGCGGTATTTCACGGCGCTCGGCGACATCGCCAACGACAGGACCAACACGATCGTCTTTCCGCTGCCGACGGATCTCCTGCCCTCGGCTCCCGTAAATCCGGATGAAAAGTCCGGCAAGTGAGACGATGCTTCTGACGGCGCTTCCGGCAGCAGCGACGTCAGTCGTCGCCCCAGCTCCAGTCCGGTTTGGCTGCCTCCTGTTCGATAAGGCGGATCGCCTTCTCGAACCGGTGTCCGTAGGCCCGCAGGTCCGCGAGGCGAAGTTCGGTCTCCGGGTTCCCGGTACGGGCAGACTGGCTCAGCAATCCATTGCCGTTTGCATCGGACGCGCTTGCCGGCGTTTCATCGGCCCAGGATGCAGAAAGAGTTGAAAACGTTCCGAGAGCCACCGCTGCGATTGTGGCAATGAATGCATTTCTTGTCATAATGCCCTCCAAGGCTGTGTTCACCGGCGCTGTTGTGAAACAGGCGTGCCATTGCCCAAGGGAGCTGCAGAATGACGACGAAAGTCACGAAATCGCCTCCGAAACCTCACGAAATCTGACATGCAGAGCGTCGGAACCTTCACATATGACGCAGAGAGCGGAGAGCTGCGGGACGGGTCCGGACAACCGGTGCGGCTGCGCGCGCAGAGCCTGCAGGTCTTGTCCGTGCTGCTGTCCCGACAAGGCGAAATGGTGTTGAAGGACGACCTCATGAGTGCGGTCTGGCCGGACACCCATGTCACCGACGACAGCCTCGTCCAGTGCATTTCGGAGATACGCAAAGCCCTGGGACCGGCCAACAGCAGGCTCCTCAAGACCGTTCCCAGGCAGGGCTACCTGCTGTCGTCGGCCGGCAATCGAACGCGTCGAAGAATGGTCTGGCCCGATATCGTCCCGGGACGACCCTGGATCGCGGTGGCCTTTCTGGCCGTGGCCGCGGTTTTGCTGTCGGTCGCCTGGCTCCTGGAGGATCGCTCCGCCGACAGCCGGAAAACCGTCGCGGTGCTCCCCTTCGTCAACATGAGCGGAGACGCCGGACAGGACTATTTCTCGACCGGCCTTGCCGAGGACCTGTTGACGGACCTGTCAAAGATCAACGCGATGACCGTGCTTTCCAGGACGGCGACATTCGCCTACCGGCAGGAACGGGAAAACCCGCGCGACATTGCGGCGAAGCTGGGCGCAAGCCACCTGATCGACGGCAGCGTCAGGCGGGAAGGCGGACGGCTTCGGATCAGCGTGCAACTGGTTGACGCCAAAACGGGAGCCAGCCTGTGGGCCGAACGCTATGACCGCGAGCTGGGGGATCTCTTCGAAATCCAGGACGATGTCCGGCACAAGATCATCACGGCCTTGGCGGTCAGGCTTGTCCCGGGCGAGGAAGACCGCATCGCGTCGGGAAACACCAGCGAGGTTTCCGCCTACGATCTGCTGCTGAAGGGACGCCACGAGGAAGCGGCGCTCAGCAGGGAAGGTGTCGCGCGGGCGATCTTCTTTTACAAGCAGGCGATCGCGGTCGATCCCCGCTACGGCGATGCCTATGCGAGACTTGCAAACATGTATGATTTCGCGGCCCGCTTCGGCTGGGAGGACAGCGGCGAAATCGACCGGAAGCTGGCCCTGGCGACGGCGGAGCAGGCGGTAAGCGTGGCGCCGCAAAATCCATTCGCCCACTGGACCCTCGGGCGGATTCAGTCGCGCCAGGAGGATGCAGGGCCCGAAGCCCTTTCGCAGGCACTCGCGTCGGTCAGCCGGGCCATCGAACTCGATCCGAGAAACGCGGATGCCTATGCCTTCATAAGCCTCCTCTACATCGGCAGCGGACGGTCGACGGATGCCCGGCAAGCCATCGAGACGGCCTTCCGGCTGAACCCGGATGCTCCCTCCTGGTATGTGCAGAACCGCGGCATCATTGCCTATATGGAAGGGGACATGGGCGCCGCGATATCCGATTTCGAGCGCGCCGCCGAAAAGAACCCGACCGCCTCCTTCACCCGCCTGTGGCTTGCCGCCGCTTATGCCCGGGCAGACCGGAACGACGACGCGCAATGGCAGATCGAAGAGGCGAGCGCTTTGGGCGCACCCGCCACCATCCGGGCCGCGCTTGCAGCCAACCCGATCTTCAAGGATACCGGCTACCGGTCCGCCTACGAGGACGGGCTACGCCGGGCCGGTCTTGCCGAGTAGATATGCTTCGAAACTTGGAAGGCGTCAGGCCTCGCAGACCATGTCCTGCCCACAACACATGGGCGACTTGATCTTGCCGCCGCATTTCGGGCAGCGCGAGATCTGGACCTCGCGGCCGTCGTCCAGCTTGAGCGTGTCGTTGACCAGCGGTTCATTGCAGTCGGCACAGCTTGCGTTTACGCCCATGTTGCAGACACTGCAGCGATATGTAGCCATTATCTTCCTCCTCTTTCCGGCCTGAGTGTGCGGGGGAACCCTTCTGCGATCAAGCGTTTCGTTCGATTGCAGGCTTGCCGGAACCCCTTTTTCGAACGGGCCTATACCTCCGCCAGTTGCCGCAGCCAGTGGAGCGGCGCCTCCATTGCGCCAACCTTCAACCGCGCCGCTTCCGGATGCTTGACCGCAAGGGCCATGAGATGGTCCGGACCGAGCCGGTAGCGTTCGAAATGCCAGTGGGCCGGATCGTCGACAAGATGGTCGTCGAAATGGATCCGGAGGCTGTCGAGGTCGAAGGAAAAGGCTCCGAGCGGCTGCGACAGGCCCTTGCCGATGGCCTTCACGTACGCTTCCTTCAGCGTCCAGAAGGAAAGGAAGGTGTCGATCTTGCGGTCGTCCGGCGCCGCCGCGAGCGTCTCCTGCTCGCGCGCCGCAAAGACGCGCCTGGCCAGTTTTTCCGTCGGCGCTTCGCGCTGCAGCCATTCCACGTCGACCCCGATATCGTGATCGACGGTCAGGGCGACGGCGGCGAGCCCCCGCGTGTGGGAAATATTCGCCCTGAGGCGGGGCCCACCGGGCGGTGACTGTACCTCAGGCTTGCCGTGGTCCTCGACTGAAAACCGCCAGTTCCCCGGCGCGCCGCCGGTGCAATAGGTCAGCAAGCCGCGGCAGATCGCATGGGCGGCGATATAGACCTCCCGGTCGCGCCCGAAACGGAACCGCTTTGCGCGGGTCCGTTCCTCCTCGCTCAGCAGCGTTTCCAGACCCGCCCAATCGGCTCCGCCGATCCGGTCGAGCGGCAGCCACCAGAGCGCGGCGCGATCCGCCGTGATCAGGCTGTCTTTTCCTGTCGACGGCCCTTCGGTCAGGAAACCGGCGGCGGTCTCTGGCTCGCCCAGGCTCAACTGCATGCGTTCAATGTCCTTCCCCCTCGCCGCGCCTTCTTCATCGCGGGCAAGGGCTAAGGACATAACACGGGCAGCGCGGCGCGGGAAACGGTCTAGACGGCCTTTCGCCCCTTCACCGGTTTTCTCCGCCTGCACCGTCAGAAACCCTCCTTCGGGTGAACCTCCAGCCGGCGTGGCAGCGTGTCCTCAAGTCCGGCTTCGAACTTAAGGAGAGCTTTCCGGCCTGGATCGGCACCAGCCGGATTGCCGTTCTCGCACAGGCAGGCGCGCGGCTTGGCTGAAGTGGCCGCAGACCATCGCGGACTGCGCCGTGTCAGTCAGGCAATTCTTGTAGCGAACCGTTCACCTGGGCGCCGTTCTCAGCCATCCAGGGAACTGATCTTGTAGGCGGACTTCGCCAGCCATTCCGGATGGATCTCGACGCCCCAGCCGGGTGTGTCGGTCACCGTCGCATGGCCATCGACAATGCCGTAGGGCGAGGAGGTGAAGAGGCCGTACTGCCAAGGGTAGTAATCCGCCTCCTCGATGGAGAATTCCAGGTATTTGCCCGGGTTCGGTATCGCCCGCAGCAGATGCATAGTGAACAGCGTCACCAGCGACCAGTTGGCGGCATGCGGTGTGCAGGGGATTCCGGCTTCATGCGCCATCCGGGCAACCTTCATGGTGCGCACCATGCCGCCGAGATAGCAGATGTCCGGCTGGATCACGTCGACGATGCGGCCGTCGATCATGCGCTTCCAGTCGACCAGCGAGCAATCCTGTTCGCCGCCGGTCACGTCGATGTCGAGTGCGTCCGTCACCTGCTTGGTCTGGTCGTAATGCCAGTAGAGGCAAGGTTCCTCGTAGTGGGAGATGCCGTGATCCTGCAGGAATTTTCCGACCTCGATGGCCTTTGCCGGCGAATAGCAGGAATTGGCGTCGACGAGCAGCGCGGTGCCGTCGTCGAAGGCACGGCGCATGGTCGGCACGATTTCCTCCGTGCGGCCTGGCCATTCGTCGCGGTCGCGTCCGCATTCGGCGCCGATGCGGAACTTGAAGGCATCGAAGCCGTAAAGATCCTGCTGCCGCTTCAAGCGGTCCGCCTCGTCTTTCGGCGTGATGTCGCGCTTCATCGACGAGCCGTAGGCTCTGACCTTGCCGGGTGTTCCGCCGAGCAATTCGCACACCGGCTTGCCTTCCAGCTTGCCGCGCAGGTCGAACAGGGCCGTGTCGAGTCCGCCCATTGCCCGGCACAGGTAGGCGCCCGGAAACTTGTGCTCGCGCTCCGGGATGATGTCCATCAGATGCTCGACGTCGAAAGCGTCCTGACCGAGGGAATAGGGAGCCACCTGCCGATGAACCACTTCCGCGGTGATGTCCGCGCAATAGGGCGCGACCTGCCCCCAGCCGGTGGCGCCGCTGTCCGCCGTTACCCGGACGAAACACACAAACTCATTGGTAAATGTTTCAATTGATTGTATTTTCATTTCTTCACCCGGTCCCTTGAGGGTCGTTTCCGGAGAGCGGATAAGCCGCTTTCGGGACGAACCTACTTGGAATTGGTCTTGATAGAAGGTCCGTTTTGCGCAAACTCTCATACCAATTGGGAGGCGCCATGAAACGGCATGCGGGCGCGGTCCTGTCCTCGATCACGATCGACAAAACCGCCGAACGGAAAATTTCCATCCAGCTTTACATGGCCTTGCGGGACCTGCTGCTGGCTGGCGCCCTTGCGCCCGGTGCGCGACTGCCGGCAACACGCACGCTTGCCCGGGAGATCGGCGTCTCGCGCACGACCGTGATCGACGCGGTCGACCGGCTGATCTCCGAAGGCCTCCTGGAAGCGCGTGTGGGTGCCGGCACCTTCGTCAGCGAGGCGCTGACCGCCCGGCCGTCGACCAGACCCCTGTCCATCGAGAACAACGCCGTGAAGATGGTGCCGCGGCTGTCGCATGCCTCGCGCCATGCGATCCCGGACTTCGCGCCCCGTTCGCGCCTGCCGCACAAGTCTCAGGCTTTCACGACGGCGCTTCCTGCCCTTGACGCCTTTCCCATGGCGCAATGGGCGAAACTGTCGGCACGCCACTGGCGCAAGGACCGCGACGCCGTTACCGGTTACGGCGAGCCCTTCGGCTATACGCCTCTCCGCCGGGCGATCGCCCGTCAGCTCAACGCCTCAAGGGGAATCCAATGCGCTCCGGAGCAGATCTTCATCACCAACGGCGCCCAGCGCGCCTTCTCCCTGGTCGGCGGATTGCTGGTGAACCCCGGCGAGCCGATCTGGTTCGAAAACCCCGGGGCGATCGGCGCCCGCAACGCCTTCATTGCCATCGGCGCCAACCCGGTTCCGGTCCGGGTCGACGAGGAAGGCCTCGACGTGGAAGACGGCCTTGAGAAGGCACCGCATTTCCGGCTTGCCTTCGTCACGCCTTCGCATCAGCAGCCGCTCGGCCATGTGATGAGCCTTTCGCGGCGGCTTGCCCTCCTGAAAGCGGCCAACGATGCCGATGCCATCATCGTGGAAGACGACTACGACGGCGAATTCCACTTCGGCGACCGTCCGCTGCCGACGCTGAAGAGCATCGATACCCATGGCCGCGTGATCTATGTCGGCACCTTTTCAAAGTCGCTTTTCCCCGCCCTCAGGTTAGGCTTCGTGCTGGTGCCCGAGGGCCTGGTGGAAAGCTTCGAGCGGGTATGCCAGACCTGGCTCAGCGGCGTGCCGACGGTGACCCAGGCCATCGTCGCCGAGTTCATGGACGAAGGCATGTTCGCCACCCATATCCGCACCATGCGCCACCTCTACAAGGAGCGCCACGACGCCCTGATGAACGAGGCGCGCAGCCTTGCCGGTCAGATCGACCTGAAGCCGACCACCAGCGGCTTTCACACCACCGGCCTGCTTGCGCCCTCGCTGGACGAGGACCTTGTCGTGCGGAAGGCCGCGCAAAAGGGCATCGCGATCGTGCCGCTCTCCCGCTACACGCTCGCCCCCGTTCCCCAGCGCGGCATCGTGCTCGGCTTCGGCTGCACTGCGCCGGAGGAAATCCGCAAGGGCGTCCAGATCCTGAAATCCGTCCTGCCGGACAGCGGCGCAGCCTAGATGGCCCGACCGGCAATTGGTCTGCTAAATTATCTGCAATGGATATATTTGGCAGGCCAATTCGACCCTAGGCTTCCGCCGGATTGTTTGTTGTGTGTATTCAGGGAGGAAGTCATGCATTTCAAGATAACGCTCGCGGGTCTCTTGGCCGCGACCATGCTTGCCGGCGCGGGACCCGCGCAGGCGGAAACCCTGCGCCTGTTAACCTGGGGAAATTACGCCCCGGACGAATTGATCCAGAAATTCGAAGCGGAATACCCCGACATCGATGTCGAGGTGACCTTGTCGAACAACGAGGAAATGATCGCAAAACTGCGCGCGACCGGCGGTGCCGGTTTCGACCTTGCGCAGCCGAGCCATGACCGTATCTACGCCGCCCAGCTGGAATACGACATCTATAAGCCCCTCGATCTTTCCAAGATCGATACCAGCGTCATGGAAGCAAAGCTTCTGGATGGCGTGAAGGCAAACACCACCATGGAAGGCGGGGTCTACGCGGTTCCGCATTTGTGGGGCACCTCCGGCCTGATGGCCGACAAGACCAAGGCGCCGGATCTGAAGAGCTGGGGGGATCTGTGCGATCCGCAATACAAGGGCAAGACCTCGATGCGCCTGAAGCGCACCATCCTGCTCGGTACCGCCTACGCCATGGGAGAAGACCCGTTCGAAGCCTACTCGGACCTGGAAAAGTACCAGGCCCTTCTGGACAAGGTCGCCGACAAGCTGATCGCCTGCAAGGACAACATCAAGGCCTACTGGAAGGCCGGCGACGACCTCTCCGCCATGATGCTTTCCGGTGAGATCGTTGCGTCCGAGACCTGGGATTCCACCGCCTACAAGCTTTACGGCGAGAATCCGAACATCGTCTTCGTTCCGCCGGAAACAGGCGCGCTGGCCTGGATCGACACCTTCGCCCTGCCACGCAAGGGCAAGGCGGATGATGCCGCCTACAAGTGGATCAACTTTGTGATGCGGCCGGAAAACGTCACCGTGATTTCCGGCAGCTCGGGAGCGATTGCCGCGGTCAAGGGCGCCATGGACCTTCTGCCGCCGGACAAGAAGGCAGCCGTCAACGCGGCCTTTTCCCAGGCAGACATCGACAATCTGAAGTTCTTCGCCAACATTCCTCCGGGCGTGGAGGACATGGAAGGCAAGACCCTTGAGAAAATCAAGGCAGCCACGGGCGGCTAATTCCCGACGGTCTGCCCCTGAGCCTTGCCGGGGCCCCTCCCGGCAGGCCGTTCAGCAGAGAGTTCAAGAAAACCCGTGATTGGGGGACGCCGAGGACAACCGGCGTCCCCCCAACTTCTCTGATCCTTCCAGTTGGCGCCCTTCATGACAGATACTCCGGCCTACGACCTCGAATGCCTCGACATCGCCAAGAATTTCGGTCCCGTCCGTGCCGTCAAAGGCGTCTCCTTCAACATTCCAAGCGGCTCCTTCTTTTCCATTTTGGGTCCCTCCGGTTGCGGCAAGACGACCCTGATGCGCATGATCGCAGGCTTCGAGGAACCGACGGCCGGCGACATCCGCATCAAGGGCAAATCGGTGCTCGGGACCCCGCCCAACCGGCGCAACGTCAAGATGGTGTTCCAGCACCTGGCGCTGTTCCCGATGATGAATGTGTTCGAGAACATCGCCTACGGCCTCAGGTGCGCCGGCGTCGGCACTGCTGAAATCAGGCGCAAGGTGCAGGGCGTCCTGGAGCGCATCGCTCTTCCCGATGTCGGCGAGCGCGAGATCCATCAGCTCTCCGGCGGCCAGAAGCAGCGCATCGCCATCGCCCGCTGCATGGTGCTCGACCCGGATGTGCTTCTCCTCGACGAGCCGCTCGGCGCACTTGATCTGAAGCTGCGCGAGGCGATGAAGATCGAGCTGAAGCTCCTTCAGCACCAGTTCAACACCACCTTCGTCTACATCACCCACGACCAGTCCGAAGCCCTGGTGATGTCCGATCACGTCGCCATCATGAACCAGGGCCGGTTCGAGCAGATCGGCACGCCGCAGGAACTCTACCACCGCCCGCAAACCTCCTTCGTCGCCGGCTTTGTCGGTGACAGCAACCGCTGGACCGGTACCGTGAAGTCATCGGACGGAACCGGCGGACAGGTGGAGACCGACCACGGCCTGCCGATGAGCTTTAGCGCTGCCAACGGCCAGACGATTTCGGAAGGGGCCAAGGTCGAGATTTTCGTCCGCCCGGAATTCATCCGTACCATACGGTCGGCCGACGCAAATTCACAGCAGCCGGAAGGCGACAACCGGATGGAGGGCGTGGTCGACAGCCTGCTTTTCAACGGCGCCAACAGCCGGGTTCTGGTGCGCACCGGCAGCGGCGCACTCGTTGAATCCGACGTCACGCTGACCGGCGACAACGACCTCAGGCCCGGTGAAGCC
Organism: Roseibium sp.; assembly: GCA_050289605.1. Taxonomy (GTDB): domain Bacteria; phylum Pseudomonadota; class Alphaproteobacteria; order Rhizobiales; family Stappiaceae; genus Roseibium. The sequence continues at coordinate 35,724 of JBNKGB010000024.1, forward strand.
GTCCGGCTGACATGGTCGTCGAGGCAGGCCATGTGCTTTGCCCGGCAGGAGCACGCGTGATGCACAACAAGGACATCAAGCGCCTGTTCCTGATCCTGCTGTTCGCCCCCTTCGCGCTCTGGATCCTGCTCCTGATCGTCCTGCCGCATATCGGCATGGTGGTGCTGTCGTTCCGGGAAAAGGTCGCCCCGCGCGTCTATGAATACAGTTTTGCCAACTATCTCGATTTCATCAACGAACCGATCTACTGGAACACGCTGATCCGAACCGGGTCGATGTCGCTGCTGGTGACGGCACTGGCGCTGCTGATCGGCTTTCCGATCGCCTACTACATTGCCAAGGTCGCCGGCCCCCGTGCGCGCGGCGGGCTGTTCCTGCTCTGTCTGATCCCGCTTTGGGTGAGCGACCTGATCCGGTCGTTCGGCTGGATCCTGCTCCTGCGCGAGACCGGTATCATTTCCAACGTCCTGCAATGGACGGGCCTCGCCAGTTCCCCGGTCGAGCTGCTCTATAACGATGCCGCCGTCATTGTCGGTCTCGTCTACACGGTGATCCTGTTCATGATCGTCCCGCTTGCCTCGACCCTCGACGGCATGGACGATTCCATGATCGAGGCAGGCTACAATCTCGGCGGCAGCGGCTTCACCGTGCTGCGCCGGATCATCATCCCTTATGCCATGCCCGGCATCGTCGCCGGCTGCATCGTCACCTTCATGCTGACGGCCGGGGCCTATCTGACGCCGGTGCTTCTGGGCGGCAAGAATTCGAGCTGGTTCACCGAGCAGATCTACAACCAGTTCATCACCCGCTTCAACTGGGAGGGGGGCGCGGCCTTCGGCATGCTGCTGCTTCTGTTCACCTCCATTGTCATCTGGCTCGGCCTCAAGCTTTCCGGCCAGACGCTTGCCAACACCGTCGCCAGGAGCTGAGGAGGACGATCATGCTTGCATCGAACAAGACGACGCCGTTCCTTCTCGGCTACAGGCTCTATGTCGCCGCCTTCTTCATCTTCCTGGCAGCACCGCTGATTTCCGCCGGGGCCTTTGCCTTCAACGACAGCCTGTTCCCGGCGCTGCCCTGGCAGGGCTTCACGCTCGACTGGTTCTTCAGCGGCACGGAGCCGAAGCTCGGCATGTTCCATGACCGCCGGCTGTTGCAGGGGCTTTATTATTCCTTCGTCATCGCCGGTTTCGTGTCTGTGCTCTCGGTCTTCGTCGGCACCACCAACGCGTTTCTGTTCATTCGAGGCGAGTTTCCGGCAAAGAACTTCTTCTATATCCTGATGGTGCTGCCGCTGGTCATTCCGGGCGTGATCCTCGGTATTTCCATTCTGGTGCTCGCCAGCGACACGGCGAACCTCCTCGAAAACCGGTTCGATCTTGAACTGGAGTTCCTGCGGCCGGGCCTCATCCTCGTGGTCCTCGGCCAGTTCTCCTTTATCGCCACCATCACCTCGCTGGTGATCACCGCGCGCTTGAAGAAGTTCGACGCCACCATGGAGGAAGCTGCCTACAACCTCGGCGCCAGCCGGGCACGGGTGCTGCGCACGATCACGCTGCCCTTCCTGCGGCCGGCCATGATCGCCGCAGGCATCGTTGCCTTCCTGGTGTCCTTCGAAAACTTCAACACGACGCTGTTTCTGGTCGGATCGGAGTCGCCGTTGACGATCACCATGTACGACCGGATGGCCAAGTCCGGCTCGACACCGGTGCTCAACGCCGTCTCCTTCTGCCTGATGGTCGGCTCCGGACTGCTGGCGTTGCTGTCCATTCTCATCCAGCGCGACAAGTCCGCCCGATAGGTGACCTGATGACGGAATTCGACTTCGTCATTGTCGGCGCAGGCTCCGCCGGCTCTGTTCTCGCCGACCGGCTGTCGGAAAGCGGCAGATATTCCGTTTGCGTCCTGGAGGCCGGCGGCTCGGATCTGAATTTCTGGATCTGGATGCCGATCGGCTACGGCAAGGCGTTCTATCATCCCCGCATCAACTGGATGTACCGGACGGAACCGGACCCCGGCCTCAACAACCGCACCGGCTACTGGCCGCGCGGCAAGGTACTTGGCGGCTCGAGCTCGATCAACGCGATGGTCTATATCCGCGGCCAGCATGCGGACTTCGACGACTGGAAGGCGATGGGCAATCCCGGCTGGGGCTGGGACGACGTGCTGCCCTATTTCAAGCGCTCGGAAACCAATTGCAACGGGCCGGACGCCTTTCGCGGCGGCGACGGGCCGCTTTACGTTTCCTCGATGGACAAGGACGTCCACCCCCTGTGCGAAACCTTCCTGACCGCCTGCGAGGAAGCCGGGTTCCGGCGCAACCCGGATTTCAACGGCGCTTCCCAGGAAGGCGTCGGCCTTTACCAGATCACAGCCAAGGACGGCTTTCGCATGTCCACCGCCCGGGCCTATCTGTCCCGGGCGCGCAAGCGGCAGAACGTCAGCGTCCTGACGGGGGCACACACCACCCGGCTTGTTCTGGAGGACAGCCGCGCCGTCGGCGTGGCCTTCCGCCGCGGCGGTGAGGACCACACAGTGACCGCGCGCCGGGAGGTGATCCTGAGCGCCGGGGCCGTGAATTCGCCCCAGATCCTGATGCTGTCGGGCATCGGTGACGGGGCACAGCTTCAGGCAAAGGGCATCCAGACAACCGTTCACAGTCCTGCGGTCGGCCGGAACCTGCAGGATCATCTCGGCCTCGACTATCTCTACCGCTCGCGCGTGCCGACGCTGAACCAGCAGCTATATCCCTGGTGGGGCAAGCTCCTGCAGGGCGTCCGCTATGTGCTGACCCGGCGCGGGCCACTGTCGCTCAGCGTCAACCAGGCGGGCGGATTCGTGAAGACGGGAGCGGAAAGCGCGCGGCCCGACATGCAGCTCTATTTCTCGCCCGTGAGCTACACCAAGGCGCCGAAGGGCAAGCGGCCGCTGATGAACCCGGACCCCTTCCCCGGCTTCCTGCTCGGCATGCAACCGACCCGCCCGACCAGCCGCGGCCACATCGGCCTGCGCTCGAACGACCCTTTCGACACGCCGGAAATCCACCCGAACTCGCTCAGCACCGACAAGGATTGCCGGGAGATGATCGAGGGCAGCCGGCTGCTGCGCAGGATCGCGCAGTCGCCCTCGATGCAGGCGGTGATCGAGGAAGAGATCCTGCCGGGGCCGAAGATCCGGAGCGACGACGACATGCTGGCGGACGTGCGCGAGCGCTGTTCGACCGTGTTCCACCCGGTCAGCACCTGCCGGATGGGGTCCGGTGCCCAAGAAAATGTCGTCGACGCAAGCCTGAAAGTCTATGGCACACGCGGCCTTCGCGTGGTAGACGCTTCAATCTTTCCTACGGTAACGTCCGGCAACACCAATGCACCGGCCATCATGGTGGGTGAAAAGGGCGCCGACCTGATCCTGAAAGATGTATGACCCGAGAGCGTAATACCACCGGATGCGTCAGGACCTTTTTACAAAATCTTTTAAAACGAAACCCTACTGGGCTGACATCGCCCCGAAGGTTCCGCTGCCTGAAACCGGTCTGCCGGACGAGATCGACGTCCTGATCATCGGCGGCGGCTACACCGGCCTTAGCGCCGCGCTTCCGGCGGCGCGTGAAGGCCTCGGCACGCTTGTCGTCGACGCGGAGCACTTGGGCTGGGGCTGCAGCCTCCGGAACGGCGGTCAGCTCTCGACGAGCATCAAGCCATCCTTTGCAACGCTCAAGGGCCGCTACGGCGAGGAAATCGCCACCAATCTGTGCCGTGAGGCACAGGCCTCCCTGGACTACATGCACGCGCTCTCCAAGGTGGACGGCATCGACATGGGCCTGCGCGAGGTCGGCCGCTTTCACGGTGCGCACAAGCCTCATCTCTACGACAGACTGGCCAAGGACTGCGAGGCCGGACATCCGGTCTGGAAAACGGACGCCTATATGGTGCCCAAGTCGGAGATGCCGTCGGAGCTGGCAACGGACGCCTATCACGGCGGGATCGTCTATCCCCATCACTGCAGCATCGACGTTTCCAGGTATCACCCGTCCCTGCTGGAAATGGCCCTGAGAATGGGGGCGATGGTCAAGGAGAACTGCCGCGTCGTTTCCATCGAGCGGCTGGGGACGGGCTTCAAGGTCAGGACCAGTCACGGCCCGGTGAAAGCGGGCAAGGTCGTTCTGGCAACAAATGGCTATACGGGCCCGATATCGCCCTGGCACCAACGCCGCATCATTCCGATCGGCTCCTATGTCATCGCCACGGAAGAAATCCCCCGGCAGATCATCGACCGCCTGTTTCCGACGGACCGGGTCCTCTCCGACACGCGCAAGCTCGTCTATTACTACCGCCTGTCGCCGGACCGCAAACGCGTGCTCTTCGGCGGCCGCGTGTCGCTCAACGAGACCGACCCGCGCAGCAGCGCGCAGAAACTTCACCAGGACATGAGTGCGCTCTTTCCGGAATTGTCGGAAGTGCGGATTTCACATTCCTGGATGGGCTTCGTCGGCTACACCTTCGACACGCTCGCCCATTGCGGCGAGGACAAGGGTCTGTATTTCGCCGGCGGTTATTGCGGTTCCGGCGTCGGCATGGCGAGTTATCTCGGCATGCGCATCGGCCGCAAGGTTGCGGGCCTTGAGAAGACACCGTCTACCTTCGAACGGATCCCGTTCAAGACCCGGCCGCTCTACAAGGGCGACCCCTGGTTCCTCGCGCCCTCCGTCGCCGTCTACCGGATGCGGGACCGCGTCGGGATCTAGAGCGGTTTGAACCGGAGTCTGGCGCACCGAATTCCGGCAGAGCCCTCCCCCAACCCCCGATTGGCTGGAAGAAGCAAAAAATCAAGCGGCCATTTTCTTGAAAATCCGAAAGGATCTCTTTTCACTTCGCAGATGGTTCCCGGGACCGGAGGGCGGCATAGTCCGAGGCAACTTGGAATGAAAAACAGAAAGGCTGCCCGTGCCCCATACCACTGACCGCCAGACCTATTACGCGCCCAAAGGTGGACACCCGGGCCAGGAAACGCTCCTGACCGATCGTGCGATGTTCACCGATGCCTATGCGGTGATCCCGCGCGGTACCATGCGGGACATCGTGACCAGCGCCCTGCCCTTCTGGACGGGAACACGCGTCTGGGTTCTGTCCCGGCCGCTGTCAGGCTTCGCCGAGACCTTTTCGCAGTATATCGTCGAGGTGGCTCCGCAGGGCGGCTCGGACCGGCCCGAGACGGATCCGACGGCCGAGGGAGTGCTGTTCGTGGTCGAGGGCGAGGCCGTTCTGACCGCCGAGGGCAAGACCTATGACCTGCGTGCGGGCAGCTATGCTTTCCTGCCGCCGCAGCTCGACTGGACCATCAGGAACGTCTCCACAGAGGCCGTTCGTTTCCACTGGGTTCGCAAGGCCTACGAGGCCGTCGACGGCCTCGACTGGCCGGAGCTGTTCGTTACCCACGAAAGCGACATCGAGCCTGCGGCCATGCCCGGCACCGACGGCAAATGGGCGACGACCCGTTTCGTGGACCCTGCCGACCTGCGCCATGACATGCACGTCAACATCGTCACCTTCCAGCCCGGCGCCGTCATCCCCTTCGCCGAAACCCATGTCATGGAGCACGGGCTCTACGTGCTGCAGGGCAAGGCCGTCTATCGGCTGAACCAGGACTGGGTCGAGGTCGAGGCCGGCGACTACATGTGGCTGCGCGCCTTCTGCCCGCAGGCCTGCTACGCCGGCGGACCGGGTCCGTTCCGGTACCTTCTCTACAAGGACGTCAACCGGCACATGAAGCTCCGAGCCGCCTCCGGCTTCGAGGCCGGCGCACAGGGATCGTTCAAGGCGGCGGCGGAATAGTCGACGAGAAGTGAGCCCACTCCCCCTCATCCCGAGGAAGGCCGACGGCCTGTCTCCAAGGATGGGCTCCTTGCTCCAGGAGTATGCGGCCCATCTTTCGAGACGGGCCTTACGGTCCTCCTCAAGATGATGTGGAGGTTGCAGTTGGTTCCTCAGGACGAGGACGGACTTTGCGGTGGAACTTCTCCGCCCAGAGCGGAGGTGAGTGCGGCGGCAGCTTGCCGCACCGCCTCCGCGAGATCCGCGACCATGTCCGGAGACACACGGCTTGTCGGCCCCGAGACCGACAGGCCTGCCACCGCCTCGCCGTAATTGTTGAAGACGGGCGCGGCGATGCAGCGCATGCCGAGGTTCTTTTCCTCGCCGTCGATGGAATAACCGCGCTCCCGCGTCAACGCCAGGTCCGCCTTCAGGAGGTCCGCTTGGCACAGGGTGTGTTCGGTAAATCTTTCCCGCGCGTTTTGCGACAGGATACGATCGCACTGGTCCGGGTCCATGAAGGCAAGCAGGGCCTTGCCGATGCCGGAGGCATGAAGCGGCGAAAGGGATCCCGGCGGGAAGAAGGCACGGATATTCGCATGGGTCTCGACCTGGCTGACGAAAAGCACCTGATCGCCCTGCGCAACGCCGAGGTTTGCAGTCTCGCCGGTTTCTTCCATAAGTTTCCTGAGGATCGGCCGCGCCCGTTCGACAAGGCTCGTGCGCCTTAAAAACCGCGCCCCGATGATGAAGGCGCCGGGGCCGATGTGCCAGAGCTGTTGCCCCTGGTCGAACTCCACCAGGCCGCGTGTCTCGAGCGTGAACAGGATCCGGTAGAGCGTCGCCGTGCTTTCGCCGAGCTGGTCCGACAGGGCCGAGAGCGACACCCCCGACCGGGTGCTAAGGTGCTCGAACACCGCCATCGCCCGGTCGAGCGACTTGATGGTGTTCTGCTCGCTCTTGTCGTCCCATGCGCGTGGCCTGCCACGTGCGCGACGAGCTCCCGAAGGGTCGGATTTCATCTCTGCCATGGAGCAAACTTTCGTGTTTTGAAAAACGTATTCATCATATGAAAAATGCAAACCATTGACAACACTAATCTTTTACGAAAAACACATTTTTGAAAAATTATTTTAAAAAAATTGCGAACTGGTGCCGGTGGTCGCTAAACTTCTGAAAAATGCGCGAGGAAACAGCCATGAGCTTTCAAAATCCTGTTTTCATTCCAGGTCCGACCAACATGCCGGAGTCCCTCCGCAAGGCGTGCGACATGCCGACCCTGGATCACCGCTCCCCGCTGTTTGGACAGATACTCCAACCAGCCCTGGCGGGCGTCAAAAAGGTCCTGAAGACGGAGCAGTCCGAAGTCTTCATCTTTCCCTCCACCGGCACGGGTGGCTGGGAGACCGTCATCACCAACTGCTTGAGCCCGGGCGACAAGATCCTGGCTGCACGCAACGGCATGTTCTCCCACCGCTGGATCGACATGTGCCAGCGTCACGGTCTCAAGGTCGAGATCGTCGAGGCTCCGTGGGGAACGGGTCTGCCGGCGGACCGCTATGAAGAGATCCTGACCGCGGACAAGAACCACGAGATCAAGGCGGTTCTGGCGACCCACAACGAAACGGCTACCGGTGTGAGGTCCGACATCGCCGCCGTCCGCCGCGCGCTCAATGCCGCCCGGCACCCGGCCCTGCTGCTGGTCGACGGCGTCAGCTCCATCGCCTCCATGGATTTCCGCATGGACGAATGGGGCGTCGATGCCGCTGTCACCGGCTCGCAGAAGGGCTTCATGCTGCCTGCCGGCCTTGCGATCGTCGCCCTGTCGCCGAAGGCGCAGGCCGCGATCGAATCCGCCAGTCTGCCGCGCACCTTCTTCGACGTCCGCGACATGACCAAGGCCTATGCCTCCAATGCCTATCCCTATACGCCGGCGGTCGGCCTGCTAAACGGGTTGAAGCAGAGCTGCGACATGCTGCTGGGCGAAGGCCTGGAAAACGTCTTTGTCCGCCATCACCGCATCGCCGAAGGTGTGCGTGCGGCCGTTCGGGCCTGGGGTCTGGAACTCTGTGCGCAGACGCCAGACGTCTATTCCGACACGGTCAGCGCGATCCGCACGCCGGAAGGCTTCAACGCCACCAGCATCGTCACCCATGCGGCCCAGAAATACGGTGTCGCCTTCGGGGTCGGCCTTGGCGAAGTCGCCGGCAAGGTCTTCCGTATCGGCCACCTGGGCAGCCTGACCGACGTCATGACGCTGTCGGGCCTGGCGACCGCCGAAATGGTCATGGCCGATCTCGGCCTCGACATCAAGCTCGGCTCCGGGGTCGCGGCCGCCCAGGAATACTACCGCGGCGCAAGCGCCATTTCTTCCAAGGAAGCAGCATGAAAACCGACGCCATGAACATGTATATCCCGACCCTCGAGGACATGCTGGTCGCGCACGAGCGGATCAAGCCCTATATCCATCGAACACCGGTGCTGACGTCGTCGTTCCTGAACCAACTGACCGGAGCACAGCTGTTCTTCAAGTGCGAGAACTTCCAGAAGGCCGGCGCCTTCAAGGTGCGCGGTGCTTCCAACGCGGTCTTCGGCCTCGACGAGGAAACCGCCAGGGCGGGCGTCGCCACGCACTCCTCCGGCAACCACGCGCTCAGCCTGTCCTATGCGGCCGGCCGTCGGGGCATTCCCTGCCACGTGGTGATGCCGAGAACGGCACCGCAGGCCAAGAAAGACGCCGTGCGCGGCTACGGCGGCATCATCACCGAGTGCGAACCGTCCACCTCCAGCCGCGAAGCCGTCTTCGCCGAGGTCGAGGCCCGGACCGGCGCGGAATTCGTTCATCCCTATAACGACCCGCGCGTCATCGCCGGCCAGGGCACCTGTTCCAAGGAACTTCTGGAGCAGACGGATGGCCTCGATGCGGTGATCGCCCCGATCGGCGGCGGCGGCATGGTGTCGGGCACCTGCCTGACCCTGTCGAACCTCGCGCCGGACGTGAAGATCTATGCCGCTGAGCCAGAGCAGGCTGACGATGCCGCCCGCAGCTTCAGGGCCGGCCACATCATCGCCGACGACGCGCCCAACACCGTTGCCGACGGGCTGAAGGTGCCGCTGATGGAACTGACCTGGCACTTCGTCTCCAACCACGTCACCGACATCCTGACGGCGAGCGAACAGGAAATCATCGATGCGATGCGGCTCATCTGGGCACGCATGAAGATCGTGATGGAGCCGTCCTCGGCCGTGCCGCTGGCGACCATTCTGAAAAACAAGGACGTTTTCGCGGGCAAGCGCGTCGGCGTGATCATCACCGGCGGCAATGTCGATCTCGGCAAGCTGCCCTGGAACGCCTGACGCGAGGACGCTCCAGACCTTTCTCGTCGATCAACGACTTTGGCTTTCCCGCATGAAGGGAAAGCCGGTTGATCCGTACCAATTCAAGCGATTTCGGGAGATTGACCCATGAACGCACAAACCGGTTTTGAAAAACTCGACGTTGGTTTCGACATTCCCGCCGTTCCCGGCATGGACGAAGCCGACATCCAGACCCCCTGCCTGGTGCTCGATCTCGACGCCCTGGAGCGCAACATCAAGAAGATGGGCGACTACGCCAAGGCTCACGGCATGCGCCATCGGGTGCACGGCAAGATGCACAAGTCCGTCGACGTCGCAAAACTCCAGGAACGCCTGGGCGGCGCCGTCGGCGTTTGCTGCCAGAAGGTGAGCGAAGCGGAAGTCTTCGCCCGCGGCGGCATCAAGGACATCCTCGTTTCCAACCAGGTGCGCGACCCGAAAAAGATCGACCGTCTGGCGCAGCTGCCGAAATACGGCTGCCGTACCATCGTCTGCGTCGATGACATCGACAATGTCGCCGATCTTTCCGCTGCCGCCGTCAAGCACGGCACGACGCTGGAGGTCTTCGTCGAGATCGACTGCGGCGCCGGCCGCTGCGGCGTCACCACGACGGAAGACGTCGTTGCCATCGCCAAGGCCGTGGATGCTGCCGCGAACCTCAAGTTCACCGGCATCCAGGCCTACCAGGGCGCCATGCAGCACCTCGACAGCTACGAAGCACGCAAGGAAAAGCTCGACATCGCCATTGCCATGGTGAAGGACGCGGTCGAGGGCCTGAAGGCGGCCGGCCTCGAGCCGGAACTCGTTTCCGGCGGCGGCACCGGCTCCTACTATTTCGAATCCAATTCCGGCGTCTACAACGAGCTGCAGTGCGGATCCTATGCCTTCATGGATGCCGACTACGGCCGGATTCTCGATCAAAACGGCAAGCGCATCGACCAGGGCGAATGGGAGAACTCCTTCTTCATCCTGACCCAGGTGATGAGCCACGCCAAGACGGACAAGGCGATCTGCGACGCGGGCCTGAAAGCCCAGTCCGTCGACAGCGGCCTGCCCTTCATCTACGGCCGGACGGATGTGGAATACATCAAGTGCTCCGACGAACACGGCGTCATTTCAGATCCGAACGGCGTTCTGAAGGTCGGCGAGAAGCTGAAGCTGGTGCCTGGCCACTGCGACCCGACCGCCAACGTCCACGACTGGTATGTCGGCGTCCGGAACGGCAAGGTGGAAACCGTCTGGCCGGTATCCGCCCGCGGCAAGGCCTACTGATCCGGTAGCGGAGGGGAAACCCTCCAACGCCGTCCCGGACATGGCGTCGCACAGATCCGGAACCGGAGCACCGGGGACCTTCGTCCTAAAGCCCGGTCTCGAAAGCTTCGGCGCTCCGGTTCCGGTCCTCGCCTCGCCTGAACGGGACGGCAAGAAATCCGATTGAACGGAATTCGGGCAAGCGCCGAGGTGCTGCCCATTTGAACAGGAGATCCCGGGCACCGTCGTCCGGAGGAGGGGAGCGCGGGTCTCGAAGGACGGGCGGCGAACGCAGAAATCGTCGCCAGTCCTTCGGGACCCCGCTGCTCTTCCCGGCTTCGGGCGCGGATAATCCGTCTCCAGTCTCTTCATGGGAGATCCAACATGATCATCGTTCCTGAAAATGAAATCGCCGGACTGATCGGCAGGGTCGAGGCCTTCGGGGCCGTCGAGAACGTCTTTGCCGCCATGTCGAGCGGCGCGGCCTACAATTTTCCGGTCATTCGCGAGGCCATCGGTCACGCCGACGCGCTCTATGGTTTCAAGTCCGGCTTCGACCGCACCTCGCTGGCACTCGGCCTGAAGTCAGGCGGTTACTGGCCCGGTAACGCTGCCAAGGGCCTGACCAACCACCAGTCGACCGTGGTGCTGTTCGATGCCGATACCGGCCAGGCCAAGGCGCTTGTCGGCGGCAATCTGCTGACCGCCCTCAGAACAGCGGCCGCCTCCGCCGTTTCCATCAAACATCTGGCCCGCAAGGACGCCAAGGTGCTCGGCATGATCGGCGCCGGCCATCAGTCCGCCTTCCAGATGCGGGCTGCCGCCGAACAGCGTGATTTCGAAAAGGTGCTGGGTTGGAACCTTCATCCGGAAATGCTGTCGCGTCTGGAGGAAACCGCCGCGGAACTTGGCCTGCCTTTCGAATCCGTCGATCTCGACCGGATGGGCGCGGAAGCCGACGTGATCATCTCGATCACCTCCAGCTTCGATCCGATCCTGATGGCGCATCAGGTAACGCCCGGTACCCATATCGCCTGCATGGGCACAGACACAAAGGGCAAGCAGGAGGTTGATGCCGAGCTGGTCGCCAGCGCGACCCTCTTCACCGACGAGGTGGAGCAGGCCGCCACCATCGGCGAATGCCAGCACGCGGTCGCCAGGGGAATTGTCTCTAGGGACAATATAAATGAGATCGGCGCCGTAATTAATGGTACCCATCCTGGCAGGACCTCGGACGACGAAATCACGCTGTTCGACGGCACCGGCGTCGGCCTTCAGGATCTTGCGGTCGCTTCGGCGGCAGTCGAACTGGCCCTCCGGAAGGGCGTCGCGATCGAAGTGGATTTCTAAACCCGGATCGTCAGGAATGCGGATCGTCATCAACGGGTTCGGCCGTATCGGCCGGACCGTTTTGCGTCAGGTGCTGAGCCTGCCCGAAAGCGAAGCAGTGGAAGTGGTGCGGATCAACGACATCGCCCCGCTTGAGACCTGCGCCTATCTTTTCAAATACGACAGCGTGTTCGGCCCCTGGCCGGAAGCGGTCGAGGCGGGCGAGGACACCGTGACCATCGGCGGCCGCGTCATTCCGTTTTCGGCCGAACCCGATATCTCCACGCTCGACCTGTCGGGCGTCGATGTGGTCATGGAATGCACCGGCAGGGCCGACAGCCGCGAGGTCGCGGAACGGGGCCTGAGGGCCGGAGCGGCCAACGTGCTCATCTCCGGCCCCTCCCCGGCCGCCGACATCACCCTGGTGATGGGCGCGAACGAGACCGAACTCGACGGGCACCGGATCGTCTCCAACGGTTCCTGCACCACCAACGCTCTGGCACCGCTCCTGCGCGGCATCGACGATGCCATCGGCATCAAGAGCGGGCACATGACCACCATACACTGCTATACGGGCAGTCAACCGATGGTGGACGCTCCGCGCGGGCCGCTGGAACGCAGCCGTGCCGGTGGAGTCTCCATGGTGCCGACCACCACAAGCGCCACCAAACTCGTCGGAAAAGTCCTGCCGCAGCTCGCCGGCAAGATCAGCGGCGCAGCCGTGCGCGTGCCGGCGATCAGCGTCTCCGCCGTCGACCTGACGCTGACCTTGTCACAGCCTGTCGAGACGCCGTTCAACAACCGGCTGCAGGAAATTTTTCACGGCAACCCGGTCATCGGCTTCGTCCGCGACCGCGTCGTTTCCACCGACATGCGCGCGCGCCCGGAATCGCTTGTGATCCACATGCCCGAAACACTGGAGGCGAACGATCACCAGGTTCGCATCTTCGGCTGGTACGACAATGAATGGGGATTTTCGGCGCGCATGATCGACATGGCGCGGCTGATGGCCAGGCGGTGAGGCCAAAGGCTTTCGCCTGTTCATGAGCTTTGCTTTGGCGGCCCCGGCTCTCCGATCCCGGATCGCTCTCAACTGCGTTACGGCTCCGCCGTTCACCCCCTTCCCTAACCCTTCCCCACAAGGGGGAAGGGGACGGAGCCTTGCCAGCCAGTTTCACTCTGGAAAATCAGCGGACTCAAATTGAGCCATGGCATTTCGGCTGGCAGGGCATGACCCCCCTCCCCCTCGTGGGGAGGGGATGGGGGTGGGGGGCTCCTTCAAATCACCGACAAGTCGTTTTCCGCTCACGACCCTCACACCCCCCTTGCGACCTGCAAAACCCGCGTTAGATTTCCCCTCGCAGGCAAGGCAAAAGCCCCCTGCTGCCCATCGGGATCATCGCCCTGACCACCCCAAGGGTCAGGCTCCCCTGACACCCCCCTGAGCACCGGACCGAACGGCATCAGCCGTCCGGAATCTCACGCGAAAAGGGAAGACCAATGTCCAAGGAAAAAAGCCGAGGCAACCG